>NZ_NEKA01000009.1:0-264407 GCF_002113205.1 Pseudomonas sp. B16(2017) | reverse complement strand
AACTGCCACCGGCACCGCTGAAGCCCCCGCCGCCGCCCCCGCCGCCAAATCCACCGCCACCAAAGCCGCCCCCTCCTCCGGAGCCGCCCCGGCCGGCGGGAAGGATACCGAGCATCTGGCAGACAAAAACAGTCAGGATGAACAACATCACCAGAAATACGAACAACGCCGGGTGCCGCGAGACGAAATCGTCCGCAGGATCGCCGGCCGATTCATACACCGTGGACGGCTCGTCCAGCGGATTGCCACCCAGCACCACCAGCATCGCCGCGACACCGTCGCTGATGCCCTTGCTGAAATTGCCGGCCTTGAACGACGGCGTGATCACCTGATGAATGATCACCGAGCTCTGGGCGTCGGTCAGCCGGTCCTCCAGCCCGTAGCCGACTTCGATGCGTAATTTGCGCTCGTCCCGGGCGACGATCAACAGGGCGCCGTTGTTCTTGTCCTTCTGGCCGATGCCCCAATGCCGGCCGAGTTCGACGCCATAGTCCTCGATGGTGGCGCCTTGCAGGTTCGGCAGTGTCACCACCACCAACTGTTCGCCGGTCGCCTGTTCGTGGGCTTGCAACTGCTGACTCAGTTGCGCGCGCACTGACGGCTCGATCATCTGCGCATCGTCCACCACCCGCCCGGTCAGCGCCGGAAAGGTCAACTCGGCCCGGGCGCTGACGGCAAACAGCCACAGCATCAGCACCAGGCCCATCTTCAACACACGCATGGGCATCCCCGGCTCAGAACTTCACTTCCGGGGCCTTGTCCGCGCCGGGGCTGGTGGCTTCGAAGGTCTCGCGTATCGGCAAATTGCTGTACATCACGCTGTGCCACAGACGACCGGGAAAGGTGCGGATCTCGGTGTTGTATTTCTGCACCGCCAGAATGAAATCCCGACGCGCCACGGCGATGCGGTTTTCCGTACCCTCAAGTTGCGATTGCAGGGCGAGGAAGTTCTGGTTGGCTTTCAGGTCCGGATAACGTTCGGACACCACCATCAACCGGCTCAATGCACCGGTCAGCTGATCCTGGGCCTGCTGGAACTGCTTGAGCTTTTCCGGGTTGTCGAGGGTGCTGGCATCGACCTGGATCGACGTCGCCTTGGCCCGGGCCTCGATCACGGCGGTCAGGGTTGCTTCCTCGTGTTTGGCATAGCCCTTCACGGTTTCCACCAGATTGGGGATCAGGTCGGCACGCCGTTGATACTGGTTCTGCACCTGGCCCCAGGCAGCCTTGGCCTGTTCGTCGAGGGTGGGGATGTTGTTGATGCCGCAGGCGGTCAACAACGTGGCCAGCACCAGCAGGGTGGCGACCTGCAAACGCGAGCGGTAGACAGGACTGACATTCATCGGACGGGTGCTCCCTTGCACATTTCATGAATAATGAATCGCGAAACATTCTCAGCCGACGGTTGGGGCATAATCGCCCCCGCCACTGGATTGCGGCGGGCCGATGGGCTAAAAAGAGGCCCTGCGCGATCACGTCGCCGAAACGTTCGACGTACATTCGGCTGTCGTTTTCTGAATCAGCACCCGAACAACAATAGTCGCTCCCTACATTTTGGCTGGCCGGTGTTGTAACGCCGTTTAGGCCCTTGAGAAAACTATTCATGAAGAAGCTGTGTTTGCTGGGCCTGTTCGTCAGCCTGGCCAGTCATCAAGTACTGGCCGCCACGACCCCGGTCCCCCTGGAAAACAAGGATGCGTTCATCAGTAATCTGATGAAACAGATGACCCTCGACGAGAAAATCGGCCAGTTGCGCCTGATCAGCATCGGCCCGGAAATGCCCCGCGAGCTGATCCGCAAAGAGATCGCCGCCGGCAACATCGGCGGCACCTTCAATTCGATCACCCGCCCGGAAAACCGTCCGATGCAGGACGCGGCCATGCGCAGCCGGCTGAAGATTCCGATGTTTTTCGCGTACGACGTGATCCACGGTCACCGTACGATTTTCCCGATTCCGCTGGCGCTGGCCTCTAGCTGGGACATGGACGCCATCGGCCAGTCCGGGCGCGTTGCCGCCAAGGAAGCCGCCGCCGACAGCCTCGACATCACCTTCGCGCCGATGGTCGACATCTCCCGCGACCCGCGCTGGGGCCGCAGTTCCGAAGGTTTCGGTGAAGACACCTACCTGACCTCACGCATCGCCAAAGTCATGGTCAAGGCCTATCAGGGCGACACGCCGAGCGCGGCCGACAGCATCATGGCCAGCGTCAAGCACTTCGCCCTGTACGGCGCGGTCGAGGGCGGTCGCGACTACAACACCGTCGACATGAGCCCGGTGAAGATGTACCAGGACTACCTGCCACCGTACCGCGCAGCCATCGACGCTGGCGCCGGCGGCGTGATGGTGGCGTTGAACTCGATCAACGGCATCCCGGCCACCGCCAACATCTGGCTGATGAACGATCTGCTGCGCAAGGACTGGGGCTTCAAGGGCCTGGCGGTCAGCGACCACGGCGCGATCTTCGAACTGATCAAGCACGGCGTGGCCCGCGACGGTCGGGAAGCGGCGAAGCTGGCGATCAAGGCCGGCATCGACATGAGCATGAACGACACCCTGTACGGCAAAGAGCTGCCGGGGCTGCTCAAGTCCGGCGAGATCGAACAGCAAGACATCGACAACGCCGTGCGTGAAGTCCTCGCCGCCAAGTACGACATGGGCCTGTTCAAGGACCCGTACCTGCGCATCGGCAAGGCTGAAGACGATCCGGCCGACACCTACGCCGAAAGTCGCCTGCACCGCGCCGACGCCCGTGAAGTGGCGCGTCGCAGCCTGGTGCTGCTGAAGAACCGGAACGAAACCCTGCCGCTCAAGAAAACCGCCAAAGTCGCGCTGGTCGGCCCGCTGGCCAAGGCCCCGATCGACATGATGGGCAGCTGGGCGGCCGCCGGTCGTCCGGCGCAATCGGTGACCCTGTTTGATGGCATGAGCAATGTGATCGGCGACAAGGCGAACCTGATCTACGCCCGTGGCGCCAACATCACCAGCGACAAGAAGGTGCTCGACTACCTGAACTTCCTCAATTTCGACGCGCCGGAAGTGGTCGATGACCCACGCCCGGCCAACGTGTTGATCGACGAAGCGGTGAAAGCCGCCAAGGACGCTGACGTGGTGGTCGCGGCCGTGGGCGAGTCCCGTGGCATGTCCCACGAATCGTCGAGCCGCACCGACCTGAACATCCCGGAAAACCAGCGCGAGCTGATCCGTGCCCTGAAAGCCACCGGCAAGCCGCTGGTGCTGGTGCTGATGAACGGTCGTCCGCTGACCATCCTCGAGGAGAAGGAACAGGCCGACGCGATTCTGGAAACCTGGTTCAGCGGCACCGAGGGCGGCAACGCCATCGCCGACGTGCTGTTCGGCGACTACAACCCGTCGGGCAAACTGCCGGTGACCTTCCCGCGTTCCGTGGGCCAGATCCCGACCTACTACAACCACCTGAGCATTGGCCGGCCGTTCACGCCGGGCAAACCGGGCAACTACACTTCGCAGTATTTCGATGACACCACCGGTCCCCTGTTCCCGTTTGGTTTCGGTCTGAGCTACACCGATTTCAGCCTGAGCGACATGGCGCTGTCCTCGACCACCCTGAACGCCACCGGCAAGCTCGACGCCAGTGTCATGGTCAAGAACACCGGCAAGCGTGACGGCGAAACCGTAGTGCAGCTGTATATCCAGGACGTCACCGGGTCGATGATCCGTCCGGTCAAGGAGCTGAAGAACTTCCAGAAAATCATGCTCAAGGCCGGCGAGCAGAAAGTCGTGCACTTCACCATCACCGAAGATGACCTGAAGTTCTACAACGCCCAGCTCAAGTACGCGGCCGAGCCTGGCAAGTTCAACGTGCAGATCGGCCTGGATTCCCAGGACGTGACGCAGCAGAGCTTTGAGTTGCTGTAAGTAACACTGCGTAAACAATGTGGGAGCCGCCCGGACCAAGCCCGCTCCCACATTAGACTTATGGAATGCTCGGAATCAGAGTTATCCGCGCCTGTCGAGCAAGTTGACCACCACCCGATCCACCCAGCCCCAGATCCGCTGCTTCACCCGCCGCCACAGTGGCCGTTTCCGCCATTCCTCCAGGCTCACCTGCTGACTCAGGCCGAAGTCCTTCTCGAAACTCGCCGCCACCGCTGCCGTCAATGACGGGTCCAGCGCTTCCAGATTCGCCTCAAGATTGAAGCGCAGATTCCAGTGATCGAAATTGCACGAACCGATGCTGACCCAGTCGTCCACCAGCACCATTTTCAGGTGCAGGAAACACGGCTGGTACTCGTAGATTTTCACCCCGGCCTTGAGCAGGCGCGGGTAGTAGCGATGCCCGGCATAACGCACCGACGGGTGATCGGTACGCGGCCCGGTCAGCAGCAGACGCACATCGAGGCCACGGGCGGCGGCCTTGCGCAGGGAACGGCGGATCTTCCAGGTCGGCAGGAAGTACGGCGTGGCCAGCCAGATCCGCTGCTGGCCGCTGTTCAGCGCGCGGAACAGCGATTGCAGAATGTCCCGATGCTGGCGGGCGTCGGCGTAGGCCACGCGGCCCATGCCCTCCCCCGTGTCCGGCACGCGCGGCAATCGTGGCAGACCAAAATGCGCGTTGGGCCGCCAGGCCCGGCGATGGCGGTTGGCGATCCATTGGCGGTCGAACAGTAATTGCCAGTCGAGCACCAGCGGGCCGGTGATCTGCACCATGACCTCGTGCCATTCGCTGGTGTCGTGGCCCGGCGTCCAGAACTCGTCGGTGACCCCGGTCCCGCCAACCACCGCCAGACGCTGGTCGACCAGCAACAGCTTGCGATGATCGCGATAGAAATTGCCGACCCAGCGCCGCCAGTTCAGCCGGTTGTAAAAACGCAGCTCGACCCCGGCTCCGGTCAGCCGCCGGCGCAACGTGAGGGTGAAGGCGAGGCTGCCGTAGTCGTCGAACAGGCAACGCACCCGCACGCCCCGCTCCGCCGCCAGCACCAGCGCCTGCACGATGGTTTCGGCACAGGCACCGGCCTCCACCAGATACAGCTCCAGTTCGATCTGCTCGCGGGCGCGGGCAATCTCGTCGAGCATGCGCGGGAAGAATTGCGGGCCGTCGATCAACAGCTCGAAGCGATTGCCATCACGCCACGGAAACACCGCGCCGCGCATGTCAGCGCGCCGTGAAGATCAGCACCGCACCCACCGGCACCGACAGACTGATGGCCGACAGGCCGGCCATGTTGCGCAGGCTTTCCAGCCCTGGCAGCAGATCGAAATCCTCGGCACTGATCACCAGCGGCTCCAGGGTCACCACCTGAAAGCGTCGGTCATCGAGGCGCGTGGCGAGCAGCTCGGCGGGGTATTCGTGCTGTTTGCCGTGCAGATTGACGGTCAGCGGCAGGCGCAATTCAAGCTGCGCGCCGGGGGCCAGATCGTTGATCGGGCGCAGGTCGATCTGGGTGGTGATGGTCGCTTCGGGGAATTGTTCGATCTGGAACAACTCCTTGCGCATGCGCTCGTCGCGCAGCGGGATGCCGCTGTTGATCGAGTCCAGTTCGACTTCGACCACGGCGCGGCCATCGGGATCGACCTTGCCGTGCAGCACCAGAAAACGCTGCACTTCGGACACGTTGGCGTTTTTCGTGCTGACGAACGACAGCCGCGACGACTCGCCGTCCAGATACCAATTGGCCTGGACCGGCAGCGCAGCGGCGCCCAGCAGCAGGCCGGCGAAGGCGTTGCACAGAGAACGGTTGAACATTGAAAACTCGTGGGGCCGATAAACGTGCACGAACCTTAACTGGCCTTGGCGTTATTGCAAACTGTCAGTCTGTGCAAACACTCAGGCCAATGCCTGCTGCACCTCGCCGATGGTCGACGCGAGGCTGTTGAGGTGCAGGCTCAGCACCCGTTCCACCGGCGCCTGATCCATTGGCCAGTGCAGCGCCATACTGCCGACCAGCCGCCCTTGCGCACGAATCGGCAACGCCACCGCGCGAATCAGGAACGGCAGGCGCACCGGGTATTCCCAATAACCTTCAGTGCGCTGGCCGAAGCCCTGATGCAAGGCTTGTTCGGTGGCCTGCAATACACCGTCATCCGCCAATTCGCGCTCGGCCAGACGTTTCACGTCCTGGCTGTCGAGTTCGCCAAGGCAGGCCCGGCCCATGGCCGAATGAAACAGGCTGGCGTGATGGCCAACGATCTGACAGTTGTTCGGATAGCGTTTGCGCAAGATCTGCGGAATCGCACTTTCCATCACTTCAACCCGTTCGCCGTCGAAGCACGACAGATCCGCCACCAGCCCGGTACGCTCGCTCAGCTCCAGCAGCATCGGCGCGGCGCTTTCCACCAGGTGGCGTTTGAAGCGTTGCTGTCGATCACCGAACAGCCGTTTGGCGCACAACCGGTAGCGGCGGTCGCTGAGGCCGCGATAGATCCAGCCCTGCTCCTGCAAGGTCGCGAGCATGCGCGACACCGTGGCCTTGGGCAGAGTCGTCAGGTAGTGCAACTCTTCCAGCCCCAACGCCTGATGCTCGCCGAGCAACTCGACGATGGCCAGCGCCCGTTCGACCGAGCGCACGCTGCCGGTGTCTGCCTTGCTGCCCATGTGTTCGACCTCCATGGATACGAATGAAAGATCACTTCGTGCAGCAAGATGCGGGCCGCTCAGGCCGATTGCAGGCATGCCGGCGGTCGCCGTTCGACCCAGCGGGTCAGCTGTTCATGAGCATAGGCCAGTTGCAGCACCGCCCGATCCGCCTGGGCCGGGCCGATGATTTGCAGGCCCATCGGCAACGCGGCCGGGTTGAAACCGACCGGCACGCTGATGCTCGGCAACCCCGCCAACGTCGGGCCTATTACCACTTCCATCCAGCGGTGATAGGTGTCCATGGTCTGCCCGCCGACGACTCGCGGCCACGCTTGCTGTGCATCAAAAGGGAACACCTGGGCGGTGGGCAGCAGCAGAAAATCGTAACGCTCGAACAACTCGCTCAACGCGCGATACCACTCGCTGCGCGCGACCGACGCCTGATAGACCTCGGCAGCGGTCAGACGCAGACCGCCCTCGATTTCCCATTGCGCTTCGGGTTTGAGCAGCGCGCGCTTTTGCGGGTCGGCATAGGCCGCGCCGAGGCTGCCCTGAACCAGAAAATGCCGGTGCGTGAGCCAGGTCTGCCACAAACGTTCCATGGAAAAGTCCGGCTGACAGGCCTCAACGTGACAACCCAGGGTGCTGAAATCCGCCAGCGCCGCTTCGCACAGGCTCAACACACCGTCGTCCATCGGCAGATAGCCGTTGTAATCGCCGAGCCAGCCGAGACGCAGGCCTCTGAAGTCCTGTTGCAGATCCAGGCTGAAGTCCCGTGGTTCATCGGCCAGCGACAGCGGCACGCGCGGATCGTAGCCGGCCTGGGTCGAGAGCAATCGCGCGACGTCGGTGACCGTGCGCCCCATCGGCCCTTCGGTGGCCAGTTGCTGGACGAACACTTCCGGCATCGGCCCATGGGGCACGCGGCCTTGGGACGGTCGGAAGCCGAACACGTTGTTGAACGCCGCCGGGTTGCGCAGCGAGCCCATCATGTCGCTGCCGTCGGCCACCGGTAGCAGGCGCAGGGCCAGCGCCACTGCCGCCCCGCCGCTGCTGCCGCCGGCGATCAGGCTCGGATCGTAGGCGTTGGTGGTGGTGCCGAACACGCTGTTGTAGGTCTGCGAACCGAGGCCGAACTCCGGGACGTTGCTCTTGCCGATGATGATCGCGCCGCAGTCGCGAACCCGCGCCACACTGATCGCATCGTGCTGCGGCACTTGCTCGGCGAACAGCGGCGAGCCGAGGGTCGTGCGCAACCCGGCGGTGGCCGCCAGGTCCTTGATCGCCTGGGGCATGCCGTGCATCCAGCCTCGGGATTCGCCGCGATCCAGTTGCCGATCACACTCATCGGCCTCGCGCAGCAGCACGTCTTGCTGACGCAGAGAAACCAGCGCATTGACCGCCGGATTGAAGCGATCAATGTGCGTCAGGTAGGCCTGCATTACCTCGCGGCACGACACCTTGCGGGCATGGATCACCCGGGACAGCGCATCGGCATCGAGGGCGACAATCGGATCAATGGCCAACGGACTCACGGTTTCACTCCCAGGTTGAGCGCAACGGATTTCTTCGCGCGTGGTGCCTCCTGCAAACAGTAAGTACCGAGCAGTGTCAGCAGGCAAGCGAACAAGACATAGAACGACGGCGCCACCGGGGTGTTCAGAACTTTACTCAGCCAGGTGACGATCAGCGGCGCGAAACCACCGAACACCATCACCGCCACGTTGTAGGCCACCGACACGCCGGTGGAGCGCACTTCAATCGGGAATTGCTCGGCCAGTACCGTCGGCGCCGGGCCGAAGAACCCGCCAATCGCCGCGCACAGCAGCAGTTGCATCACCAGCAGGCGCTCGATCGAAGGCGCCGCCGCCACCCACACATACAGCGGATAGACCATGACGAAAAACGCCAGGGTGAAGGCCATCAGCACCGGCCGCCGACCGAGGCGATCCGACAGCGCGCCGGACAATGGAATCACCACGGTCATCAGCGCTACCGCGAGCATTTGCACCAGCAACACCTGATCCAGCGGCAGGCCGAGGTTCTTGTGGGCGAAGGTCGGCATGTTCACCAGCACCACGTAGAACGACACCGTCGCCCCGCACGCCAGGCCCATTGACACCAACAGGCTGCGGCGATGTTCGCGCAGCACCCGCCACAGGCCCGGCGCTGCGCCTTTGGCTTTCTTGCGCGCTTCGAGAAATTCTTCCGGCTCTTCCATGTGCTTGCGAATCCACAAGCCCACCGGGCCGATCAACAGGCCGAGCACGAACGGAATCCGCCAGCCCCAACTGTCCAGCGCTTCTGGGGAAAACAGGTGCGTGACCAGCGCCACCATCGCTGCGCCGCTGAACACCGCCAGGCATTGCCCGACCAGTTGCCACGAACCGTACAAACCCTTGCGATGGGCCGGCGCGCTCTCCACCAGAAACGCCGTGGCGCTCGCATATTCGCCTCCCGTGGCAAAGCCCTGAAGCATCCGCGCCACCACGATCAGCAACGGCGCGCCCATGCCGATGGCGGCGTAGTTCGGCGCGAACGCGATCAGGGCGATGGACACGGTCATCAGGCGGATGATCATCTGCATCGCGGCTTTGCGCCCTTTGCGGTCGGAGTAGATGCCGAGCAGGATGCCGCCCACCGGGCGCATGAAAAAGCCGACGCCGAAGGTCGCCAGCGCCATCAGCAGCGAGGCGTAGTCGTCGTCGGACGGGAAAAATTGCCGGGCGATGATGCTCGCCAGAAAGCCATAAACGATGAAGTCGTACCATTCCAGGGCGTTGCCGATGACGGCGGCGACCACTTGCCGGGTGCGCGAAACGCCTGCGTTCGAAGTCTGCATGGGGACTCTCCAGAAGCTGTGGGTTGACCACGCAGGCGCGTGCGCACCTGCGTTCCAGCGGCAGCAAAAAGTGAAGAAATCAGGCCGGCTTGAGCCAGCTCTCGGTGAGCGCGCCCCAATACGCCGCGCCGGTCAGCAGAATGTCATCGTTAAAATCGTACGCCGGGTTATGCACCATCGGCCGCGCCACGCCGTTGCCGATGAACAGGTACGCGCCGGGGCAGCGCTGGAGCATCCAGGCGAAGTCTTCGCTGCCCATCAGTTTCGGAGTGTTGCCATCGACGGCATCGGCGCCCACCAGTTCGACGCCGACCTGACGAGCGAACTCGGTTTCGGCGGCGTGGTTGACCAGCACCGGGTAGGCCGGGCGGTGTTCGATGGTCGAGGTGCAGCCGAAGCTTTCGGCCTGGGACTCGATGATCGAGCGCACGCGGTCCAGTGTCTGAACGCGGACTTCGGCATTCAACGCACGCAGGCTCAGGCGCAGGATCGCCTGTTGCGGGATCACGTTCGCAGCCTCGCCGGCCTGTAGCGCGCCGACTGTCACTACCGCCGCCTGCTGCGCATCGATATTGCGCGCGACCACGGTTTGCAAAGCCATCACCACACTGGCTGCGGCCACCAACGGATCCACCGCCAGATGCGGCATCGAGCCGTGACCGCCAACGCCTTCGATGGTCACCGTGAGCAAGTCCTGCGAAGCCATCATTGGCCCTTCGCGAAAGCCCAGATGTCCCGCCGGCAGGCCCGGCATGTTGTGCATGCCGAACAGCGCATCACACGGGAAGCGTTCGAGCAGGCCATCGGCAAGCATCGCTTCGGCCCCGCCCTGGCCCTCTTCGGCGGGCTGGAAAATCAGCGTCAGGGTGCCGTCGAACTGACGGGTCGCGGCCAGATAACGCGCCGCGCCGAGCAGCATCGCGGTGTGCCCGTCGTGGCCGCAGGCGTGCATGCAGCCTTGATGCCGGCTGCTGTAGGCGACGCCAGTGTTCTCGATGATCGGCAGCGCATCCATGTCGGCCCGCAGCCCGAGTCTGCGTGTGCTGCTGCCGTTGCGCAGCACGCCGACCACGCCGGTCTTGCCGACCCCGGTGTGAACTTCATAACCCCACTCTTCCAGCGACCTGGCGACCAGCGCCGAGGTGCGGCTTTCCTCGAAACCGAGTTCAGGGTGGGCGTGAATGTCCTGGCGGGTGGCGTGCAGGTCGCCGGCCACATCGTTGAGCCAGGCCAGAATGTGCTGATGTCGGGGCATGACGGATCTCCTCGCGCGGGTGTTCCCGGTCTTGTTGTTCGGTGTTGTTTCACGACACGTGAACGGCAGGTCGTGCTCACCGCCAGATAACCGCGAGACACGCGAGAGGACAATCGAATGTGGTTCCACAGGGTGGAACCGGATCAGGGTTGCAGGCGACAGCCCTGCCGTTCGCCTAACCATTGGGCGCTGTTGCTGCGTCCCAGGCCGCTGGCGGTGACGATTTTTTGCGTGCGGTCATCGGTCAGTTCGCTGGGCAGCCACTGCTTCACGTAGCCCCGGCAATACTCGGCGTCGTTGTTCATGACGTAGCGGCACGAGCAATATTCCTTGGCGGTGTAGGCGCTGATGATGTCCGGGAAGGCCCACAGGTTTTCGCGCTCGTGCCAGCCCCAGCCCAACAGCACGATCAACAGCACCAGCAGGATGCGTCTGAACACTTTCATGGCCGCACCGCCCCGAGCACGCGCTTGAGCAATTCGTTGTGACGATAACTGCCGTCGCGGTCATCGGCGTAGCGCACGATCAGCAGTTTTTCGCTCGGGATCACGTACAGCGCCTGGCCCCAGTGGCCGAGGGCGGCGAAGGTGTCGGGCGGTGCGTCGGGCCATGGAGAGGGCGCGCCGTCTGCCGGGCGATTGAGCCACCACTGGCCGCCGGGCACGGCTTCGTCCTGATGAGCCTTGTAGCCGGCGAAGGGTTGGCGGTTGAAGGCGACCCAATCCTTGGGCAGCAACTGCCGGTCGTTCCAGCGTCCGTCCCGTTCCATCAGCAGGCCGATTCGCGCCAGATCCCGGGCCGTCATATAGGCATAGGAGGAGGCGACGAAGGTGCCCGTCGCGTCGGTTTCCCACGTGGCATGGCGGATGCCCAAGGGATCGAAAAGCGCTGTCCACGGATAGTCCGGATAACGTTGCGGACCGACGATGGTTTTCAGCGCCGCTGCCAACAGATTGCTGTCGCCGCTGGAGTAGCGGAACGCCTGGCCCGCTGGCGCGTAGCGGTCGTGATTGGCGGTGAAGGCGGCCATGTCGCGGTGGCCACGGGTGTAGAGCATCGCCACCACTGAGGATTTCAACGGGGCGTATTCATAGTCTTCCTGCCAGTCGATGCCGGAGGCCCAGTGCAGCAGATCCTTGATCGTGACGGCCGGGTGTTTTTCCAGCACCGGGTAATATTTCGCGGCCGGGTCATCGAGCTTGAACAGGCCTTCGCCGTACGCCACGCCGAGCACCGTGGCCATCAGGCTTTTGCTGATCGACCAGGTCAGGTGCGGCGTGTCGGCGGTGGCCGCAGCGGCGTAGCGTTCGTAGATGAGCTGGCCGTCGCGGATCACCAGCAAGGCGTCGGTGCGGATGCCTTTGCGGGTGCTGTCATCGCGGGTCGGGAAGGCATAGGCCTCCAGTGCCTCGACGGCTGGGCCGGTGAGTTTCGCGCCGGTCGGCCATTGCTCGCCCGGCCATTGTTCGGCCTGAACCGTGAAGCTGATCAGCAGCAGAAACAGGGACAGGCCTTTGAACATGGTGAGAGCTCTGGGGATGAACCTGAGAAGACTAGCCGGCGTTCATGACAGATGTGTTTTGGTTTGCCGCCAACGCCTTGGCCAGGCGTTTGGCCCGCGCACCCGCCGCCAGTTGCATGACCGACTGATCGCGCTGCCACATCGCCGCCCACTCAGGATCGCCGTTGCGCAGGGCCTGATCGACTTCCGTTTTAAGCCCGTCGAACTGCGCAAACAAACCACCGAGCAACACATGCCCGGCGGGATTGTTCGGCGGCTGGCGACTGACCTCCGCGCACCCGGCCAGCAGCGCCAGCAAGCGCAATTGCAGCGGCTGGGGCCAGCCGCTGTCCTGACCGACGCCGTACAACCACGCGGTCATTGCACTCAACACGTAAACGTCTTCAAGGGTGCGGAACGGCTTGACGTAAGCATCCCAGCCATCCCCCGCGAGCAACTCGCACAACGCATCGTCGAGATGCAGCCGGCCATGGCTGACGTCCGGCATCAACGGCAGCGCCGGGAGTTTTTCCACCCGCACGCCGGGTTCGCCGGGGTACACCACCGCCAGGCTCAGGCGCGGTGATTCGCCGGGTTGTTCACTGCGCGCGGCGATCAGCAGCCAGTCCGCCGCATCGCCGGCGGTGACGAAATCCTTTTGCCCGGTGAGGCGCAGATCCGTGAGCCGGGTCTGCATGTCCGCCGGGCGCAGGCTGCGCTGCTCGGTCGCACACATCGCGCCGAGGCTCGGCGGCGCGCTCGGCCAGAGCATGCGCAACGCCGCCTGATAACCCACCAGAAACGCCAGCCCCGGCGTCGCCATTCGCCGCCCTCCCGCCACCGCCAGTTCGAACGGCGTCACGCTGCCCAGTTGCTGCAGCAACGTGGCGAAGCCCTCGGCCAGGTCGGCAACGGCGGGCAGGCGTTCGCGACATTCAAGCAGGGTCGACCAGGTCATCAGAGGCTCCTCGTGGGCTGTCATATAAGCATCACCAAACATTCATGGCGATGACACCGGGGCTACATAGCCTGACTTTGCACAACACGGCTGCATAAAGAAAGTCGATCGGCTGCAACCCATGACGGGTTCAAGGCCCGTACGGAGATTCACATGACTCAGATCGCCCGCATCAGCGACACCGGCAATGAACGCCGCCTGCAAGCCGAACGCCTGATCGGCGCCGAGGCCTTGCAGCAAGCCCAGGCCTTGCGCTTCAACGTGTTCAGCGGCGAGTTCAACGCCAAGCTGAACGGCGCGGAGCTGGGTCTGGACATGGATGACTATGATGTTCACTGCAGCCACATCGGCGTGCGTGACCTGAACACCGGCCGCCTGGTGGCGACCACCCGTTTGCTCGATCACACCGCCGCCAGCAGCCTGGGCAAGTTCTACAGCGAAGAAGAATTCAGCCTGCACGGCCTCGCGCATCTACAAGGCCCGATCCTGGAAATCGGCCGCACCTGCGTCGACCCGGCCTACCGCAACGGCGGCACCATCGCCGTGCTCTGGGGCGAGCTGGCCGAAGTGCTGAATCAGGGCGGCTACAGCTATCTGATGGGTTGCGCGAGCATCCCGATGCAGGACGGCGGCATACAGGCCCACGCGATCATGCAGCGCCTGCGCGAACGCTATCTGTGCACCGAACATCTGCGCGCCGAGCCGAAGAATCCGCT
Organism: Pseudomonas sp. B16(2017); assembly: GCF_002113205.1. Classification (NCBI taxonomy): domain Bacteria; kingdom Pseudomonadati; phylum Pseudomonadota; class Gammaproteobacteria; order Pseudomonadales; family Pseudomonadaceae; genus Pseudomonas; species Pseudomonas sp. B16(2017). Next base: position 250,578 of record NZ_NEKA01000009.1, on the reverse strand, counting down.
GCCGAGCCTCGACATTCCGTCGAACGTGATCGCCGAAATGCCGCCGCTGCTCAAGGCCTACATGCGCCTGGGCGCGAAGATCTGCGGCGAGCCGTGCTGGGACGAAGACTTCCAGGTCGCCGACGTGTTCATCCTGCTCAAGCGCGACGAACTCTGCCCGCGCTACGCCAAGCACTTCAAGGCGGCCGTGTGATGAGCCGGCTGCGGGTGTACGCGCGGATCGCGCGAGTGCTGCTGGTGGTGACGCTGGGCTTGAGCATGGCCAGTGTCTTCGGAGTATTCGAACGTCTGGGGCTGGCCCATTCGATGGAGCGTCGGCAGCGCTGGTCGCGGTTTTTCATGGCGCGTCTGAGCAATGCCCTGCCCTTTCGCGTGACCGTCCACGGTGAGCTGCCGAAACAGCCGATGCTGTGGGTCAGCAACCATGTGTCGTGGACCGACATTCCGCTGCTCGGGATGCTCACGCCGCTGTCGTTTCTGTCCAAGGCCGAAGTGCGCACCTGGCCGGTGGCCGGCTGGCTAGCGGCGAAGGCCGGCAGCCTGTTCATCCGTCGCGGTTCGGGCGACAGCCAGTTGATCCGCAAACAGATGACCCGTCACCTGCAAACCGATCATCCGCTGCTGATGTTCCCGGAAGGCACCACCACCGATGGCCGTTCGCTGCGTACCTTTCATGGTCGTTTGCTGTCGGCCGCAATCGATTCCGAGGTGAAGCTGCAACCGGTGGCGATCCGTTACCTGCGCGACGGCAAGATCGATTCGCTGGCGCCGTTCATTGGTGACGATGATCTGCTTTCGCACCTGATGCGTCTGTTCAGCAATGACTGCGGCGATGTCGAAATCCATCTGCTCAAGCCGATTGCCTGCCAGGGCCGGGAGCGCGCGGCATTGGCGTACGAGGCCCAGCAAGCGGTGCAGAAAGCCTTGTTCGGTGATGTGGTCAAACCGGTCGAAGCGCAACACGCCCGCGATCTGATCGCTGCCTGATCGGCGACGTCTGCCTACAGCTGCCGGCCGGCAAAGTCCTGCAGCTGTGGGTAGAACAAGCGGAAGTCTTCGCTCAACGGTTCATACAACCGCCGCAACTCCTCCATCGCCCCCGCCAGTTCTTCAGGCCGGGTCAGGCGCCGGGAGATCCCTCGTAACACCTGCTCCAGCACTTCGAACTCCTGATACGAACCCAACCAGTCATTGGCCACCATGTGCGGGGCGATCTTCGCCAGGCGCTCGGGCAATTGCCGCTCGTTCGACAGCACGCGGTAAACGTCGGTGGTGAATTGGCCGAGCGGCCGATCGGCGTACTGCGTCCAGTCGCGGGCCAGGCAATGGTCGAAAAACACGTCGAGGACGATGCCCGCGTAACGGCGGCGAGTCGTTGAAAAGCGCGCCAGTGAGGCATCCACCAATGGGTGGCGATCGGTGAACACGTCGATTTGCCGATGCAGGGCAATCGCCGCTTCGATCTCCGGGTCGAACTGTCCTTGCAGCCGCCCTTTGACGAAATCGCCATACAGACTGCCGAGCAGTTGACCGGGGCGCTGGCCACCGAGGTGTAAATGTGCGAGATAGTTCATGGGCGCAGCTTAGCACCGCGCCCGCGGTTGTTTACACCTCACATATCGTTATAACCCGATATACCGATTTAAGCGGTCGTCAGATCAAATTCATATTGGTGTATCGCGAAGTACCGATATAAAGTTCGCCTCATCGCGATATAGCGCTACACACATCACGAGCACCCAGCCATGAACATTGACCTCGACGAAATAATAAAAGCCCTGGCACACCCAGTACGGCGAGACATCCTCAACTGGCTGAAAGACCCGAAGGCCCAGTTTCCGGAACAGATCCACAACCACGAGTACGGCATCTGCGCCGGGCAGATCGATCAACGCTGCGGCCTGTCGCAATCGACCGTCTCCGCCCACCTGGCCACCCTGCAACGGGCCGGGCTGATCAGCAGCCAGAAGGCCGGCCAGTGGCACTTTTTCAAACGTAACGAGGACGTGATCCAGGCGTTCCTCAGCACCCTCAGCAAAGAGCTCTGACCCTTAACGTCAGCCAGCCGAAAGGATTAAACGATGCCCCTCTCGCTACTCATACTCGCCTTGAGCGCCTTCGCCATCGGCACCACCGAGTTCGTCATCATGGGTCTGCTGCCCAATGTCGCGGCCGACCTCGGTGTGTCGATTCCCGGTGCCGGCTGGCTGGTGACCGGCTACGCCCTGGGCGTGGCGATTGGTGCGCCGTTCATGGCAATGGCCACTGCAAAACTGCCGCGCAAGGCTGCACTGGTTACGCTGATGGGCATCTTCATTATCGGCAACCTGCTCTGCGCCATCGCCACTGATTACAACGTGCTGATGTTCGCCCGAGTGGTTACCGCCCTCTGCCACGGTGCGTTCTTCGGCATCGGTTCGGTGGTCGCGGCCAATCTGGTGGCGCCGAACAAACGCGCCTCGGCCGTGGCCCTGATGTTCACCGGCCTGACCCTGGCCAACGTGCTGGGTGTACCGCTGGGCACCGCCCTCGGTCAGGAAGCCGGCTGGCGCTCGACCTTCTGGGCAGTGACCGTGATCGGTGTGATCGCGCTGATCGGCCTGATCCGCTTCCTGCCGGCCAAGCGTGACGAAGAAAAACTCGACATGCGCGCCGAACTGGCCGCGCTCAAGGGCGCCGGCATCTGGCTGTCGCTGAGCATGACCGCGCTGTTCGCCGCTTCAGTATTCACGCTGTTCACTTACGTCGCGCCGCTGTTGGGCGATGTCACCGGTGTCTCGCCCCGCGGCGTGACCTGGACCCTGATGCTCATCGGCCTGGGCCTGACTGTCGGCAACATCATCGGTGGCAAACTGGCCGACAAGGGCCTTGCCGCGACGCTGATCGGCGTGTTCATCGCCATGGCCGTGACCTCTACCGTCCTGACCTGGACCAGCATCGCGCTGATCCCCACCGAAATCACCCTGTTCCTCTGGGCTACCGCGTGTTTCGCCGCCGTGCCGGCCCTGCAAGTGAACGTCGTGACCTACGGCCAGGCCGCACCGAACCTGGTGTCGACCCTGAACATCGGCGCCTTCAACGTCGGCAACGCCCTCGGCGCCTGGGTCGGCGGCAGCGTCATCGCCCACGGCTACGGCCTGACCAGCGTGCCTCTCGCCGCTGCTGCGCTGGCTGTCCTGGCCCTGCTGGTGACCCTGATCACATTCCGCCAGAACGGCAATCCCGAGCTGGCCACCGCTAACTGATTCACTCACTTACCTCACGAGGGTTGTATCTCATGGCAACAATTTTCGATCCGATCAAACTGGGCGACCTCGAGCTGTCCAACCGCATCATCATGGCGCCGCTGACCCGCTGCCGCGCCGACGAAGGCCGCGTACCGAACGCGTTGATGGCCGAGTACTACGTACAACGCGCCTCGGCCGGCCTGATCCTCAGCGAAGCCACCTCGGTGACCCCGATGGGCGTCGGCTATCCGGACACCCCGGGCATCTGGTCCAACGACCAGGTGCGCGGCTGGACCAACGTGACCAAGGCCGTTCACGCGGCCGGCGGCAAGATCGTCCTGCAACTGTGGCACGTCGGCCGGGTCTCCCACCCGTCGTACCTGAACGGCGAAGCCCCGGTTGCCCCGAGCGCCATCCAGCCTAAAGGCCATGTCAGCCTGGTTCGCCCGCTGGCCGACTATCCAACCCCGCGTGCACTGGAAACCGCTGAAATCGCCGACATCGTCGACGCTTACCGCGTCGGTGCGGAAAACGCCAAGGCCGCCGGTTTCGACGGCGTGGAAATCCACGGTGCCAACGGCTACCTGCTCGACCAGTTCCTGCAAAGCAGCACCAACCAGCGCACCGATATCTACGGCGGCTCCCTGGAAAACCGTGCCCGTCTGCTGCTGGAAGTGACCGACGCCGCGATCGAAGTCTGGGGCGCCGGCCGTGTTGGTGTGCACCTGGCACCGCGCGCCGACTCCCATGACATGGGCGACGACAACCTGGCCGAGACCTTCACCTACGTCGCCCGCGAACTGGGCAAGCGTGGCATCGCCTTCATCTGCTCCCGCGAGAAAGAAGGTGCCGACAGCCTCGGCCCACAACTGAAAGAAGCCTTCGGCGGCGCCTACATTGCCAACGAGCGCTTCACCAAGGACAGCGCCAACGCCTGGCTGGCCGAGGGCAAGGCTGACGCCGTGGCATTCGGCATCCCGTTCATTGCCAACCCGGACCTGCCGGCCCGGCTGAAGGCCGATGCGCCGCTGAACGAGCCGCACCCGGAAACCTTCTACGGCAAAGGTGCGGTCGGTTACCTCGACTACCCAACGTTGTAATCACTACGCCTTGCAATTCAAAAGCCCCGGACTCGTAAGAGCCGGGGCTTTTTGTTTATCAGGGGGGGCGACTACTTGCGAAATAAACCATTACATAGCTCGCATGCACATCGATCTTGGTACTGTTATTTTCGCACCCTCCAACTAAACAAAAAGAGAAACCGTCATGAATGACACAACAAACAACACCGCTTCAAAAGACGAAAACAATCATGAAGAAACTCAAATCAAAACATTCGAAAACACTATTCCAACGTCCATTTTATCAAACTCAACCTATTTAATTAATCCAGTCGCCGCTGGTATTTTAGGCACTGTGCTTTCCAGCATCACCGACGACGAACACACCAAGACCACTAACCACTCAAAACCCGAAGATGAATTTAAAACCGTTATCAAAAAAGCTCAACAACACGAAGAAAAAACCTGGAATACGATTAAACACGAAGGCAATAACAGTATTCTGATCAATATCTACAATGGAACCTCGGAAAAATTTTCACTCACCCAATGCAGCTGGGATACCAGTGGATTCCAAGGAAAGGATTTGGTCATCCACCCTTGGACCTACATGCAGTTCATACTACGCAGCACGCCTCCAGCGATTTCTGGTGGGGCGAAACGGCGTAGATCCACCCCCGTCGGACATGCGTTTACTTACTCCGGTGAAAAACAGGCCTTTCATTTCACAACCTCAGTAAAGTTAACGGCCCCCTATGAACCGTTCGCCTTTGACACGAAAATAATCCCCAAACGCGAACATAACGTTCGTTCTATTGGCGAAAAACCACTCACCTGCGAATCTCATATAACCCGGCAACAGCCCGCTCGCCCTTATAGCTATGCCATAGTGATCAAATTAGGTTAAGTAAGACCGCCCGTATAACCAATTATTGGGCTGTCGTGAACTGAGACTGCATAGTTCGCAACCATTCAAGTAAAAAGATTCCTTTGATCGTAAAGCGGTATGCACTCAAGGATGCTCCACGATCGGCCACATCGACTACCCGACAGTATTCGTCAATTACAGAAACACGAAAAAAGCCCTGGACTCGAAAGAGTCGGGGCTTTTTGTTTATCGTAGGTCTGACGCAGCTCCAATAGGGGATCACGTCAGGATTGATTGTCTGGCACTTACCCTCTCTCACATTCCAGACACAAAATTCCTACAAAATACTGAGCTAGCAATCTGTCAATCAAGTGAACGTGCGTATATAAAAGCAACCCATTACCGCAGCGTGCGTGAAGCACCGTTCATTTTCAACATCACGGTTGACACCCACGGACCAATAACGAATTTTGTTTCATTTGCGCAGGCTGGGGCTCCAGCGCAGCATGTCCAGCCCCGTATCGACCCAACGCTCCGCCTCGGCGTACAGATCGAAGGCGTCCGGCGCCAGGAGCCATCCATAAAGGAGGCCGTCGATATAAGCGTGAATGCTGATGGCTGCCCGGGCGGTGTCGAGGTCCGCCGGCAACTGCCCACGATTGACCGCGTTACTCAGTGTCAGCGCGATCCGCACATTGCAATCGAGGCTGGCGCTCCGGCGCTGCTGACGCAGATCGCACATTTCATCGGTGAACTCGCACTTATGAAACAAAATTTCGTTGATACGCCGGGTCTTCGGATCCAGTGCAACTTTATGAAACAAATGAATCAGCAATTGGCGCATGCAGCCCAGTGGATCGGGTTCGTCCTCGCTTTCGCTGGCCTTGGCCAGTTCGTCCAACGGCTCATGCAGAGTATCGAGCATGGCTTGCAACAGATCGGCCTTGTTGCTGAAGTGCCAGTAGATGGCACCGCGCGTCACCCCGGCCAGGGTCGCGATATCCGACAACGTCGTGCGCGCCACGCCCCGCTCATAGAAGGCTTTCTCGGCCGCTTCGAGAATCTGGCTGCGCGTTTCCTGAGCTTCCTCTTTGGTACGACGGACCATGGCAGTAAAACCTCAAACAGGATGTTTCAGGGATGGCTGAATATCCGCTGAATAAAAAAGGGTCGATCTCTCGCGGATCGGCTCCCCGGCCTACAATTTCAGACCTTGCGACGACTTTTGTAACAGGATGGATACGACGCCAAGGTGTTTACAAACAACCATGAACGTAAGTATATTCATTAGCAAGCTACTTATCCACCCGATAACCCTTTTTTACCCTTCCACACTTCTTGTGCGCTTTTCGCGCGCCTGACCCGAGGATCTTCATGCAATTCAAGCCAGCTGTTACCGCTCTGGTCACTGCCGTCGCCCTGGCATCGCTGCTCAGCGGATGTAAAAAGGAAGAGGCGGCTCCCGCCGCACCACCTCCTCAGGTCGGCGTCGTCACCCTGCAACCACAAGCCTTTACTCTGACTTCCGAACTGCCGGGCCGCACCAGTGCATTCCGCATCGCCGAAGTTCGTCCGCAGGTCAACGGCATCATTCTCAAGCGTCTGTTCAAGGAAGGCGGCGATGTCAAAGCCGGCCAGCAGCTGTATCAGATCGATCCGTCGGTTTATGAAGCGACCCTGAAAAGCGCCGAAGCCAACCTGCGTTCGACCAAGTCGATCTCCGACCGCTACAAGCAACTGGTCGACGAGCAGGCCGTCAGCCGTCAGGAATACGACACCGCCGTGGCCAACCGCCTGCAATCGGAAGCGTCGTTGCAAAGCGCGCAGATCAACGTGCGTTACACCAAGGTCTACGCACCGATCTCCGGTCGCATCGGCCGTTCTTCGGTGACCGAAGGCGCGCTGGTCAGCAGCGGCCAGACCGACGCGATGGCCGTGATCCAGCAACTGGACCCGATCTACGTCGACGTTACCCAGTCCTCGGTCGAGTTGCTGGAATTGCGTCGCGAACTGGAAAGCGGTCGTCTGCAGAAGGCCGGCGACAACGCCGCTGCCGTCAAGCTGACCCTCGAAGACGGCAGCCAGTACAAGCTCGACGGTAAGCTGGAATTCTCCGAAGTGTCGGTCGACCAGACCACCGGTTCCGTGACCCTGCGCGCCGTGTTCCCGAACCCGGATCACACTCTGTTGCCGGGCATGTTCGTCCACGCGCAGTTGCAGGCCGGTGTGAACAGCGCCGCGATCCTCGCGCCGCAGCAAGGCGTGACCCGCGACCTCAAGGGCACCCCGACTGCGCTGGTCGTCGGTCCGGACAATAAGGTCGAGCTGCGTCAGCTCAAGGCCAGCCGCACCGTCGGCAGCCAGTGGCTGATCGAAGACGGCCTGAAGGCCGGAGATCGTCTGATCACCGAAGGGCTGCAATTCGTCAAACCGGGTGTTGAGGTCAAACCGACCGAAGCGACCAACGTCGGCAAAAAGAACCCGGCCCCCGCTCAGGCAGCTGACAAAGCCGCCGGCGGCAAAGGGGAGTAATCCATGTCAAAATTTTTCATCGACCGTCCGATTTTCGCCTGGGTAATTGCCTTGGTGATCATGCTGGTCGGGGCACTTTCGATCCTGAAACTGCCAATCAACCAGTACCCGAGCATTGCGCCACCGGCCATTGCAATCTCGGTGACCTACCCGGGTGCTTCGGCACAGACGGTTCAGGACACCGTGGTGCAAGTGATCGAGCAGCAGCTCAACGGTATCGACAACCTGCGTTATGTGTCCTCGGAAAGTAACTCCGACGGCAGCATGACCATCACCGCGACCTTCGAGCAAGGCACCAACTCCGACACCGCGCAGGTCCAGGTCCAGAACAAGCTGAACCTGGCCACCCCGCTGCTGCCGCAGGAAGTGCAGCAACAGGGTATCCGCGTGACCAAGGCAGTGAAGAACTTCCTGCTGGTGATCGGCGTGGTGTCGCGTGACGGCAGCATGACCAAGGACGACCTGTCCAACTACATCGTGTCGAACATGCAGGACCCGATCTCCCGGACCGCCGGTGTCGGTGACTTCCAGGTCTTCGGTGCCCAGTACGCGATGCGCATCTGGCTCGACCCGGCCAAGTTGAACAACTTCAACCTGACCCCGGTCGACGTGAAAACCGCGATTGCGGCGCAGAACGTCCAGGTTTCGTCCGGTCAGCTCGGCGGCTTGCCTGCCGTGCAGGGCCAGCAGCTGAACGCCACGATCATCGGCAAGACCCGTCTGCAGACTGCCGAGCAGTTCAAAGAAATTCTGCTCAAGGTCAACAAGGACGGCTCGCAGGTTCGCCTCAAAGACGTCGCCGACGTCGGCCTGGGTGGCGAGAACTATGCGATCAGCGCCCAGTTCAACGGCAGCCCGGCGTCCGGTCTGGCGGTGAAACTGGCCAACGGCGCCAACGCCCTCGACACCGCCAAGGCACTGCGCAAGACGATTGACGACCTCAAGCCGTTCTTCCCGCAAGGCATGGAAGTGGTGTTCCCGTACGACACCACCCCGGTGGTGACCGAGTCGATCAAAGGCGTGGTTCACACCCTGGTCGAAGCGATTGCGCTGGTGTTCCTGGTGATGTTCCTGTTCCTGCAGAACTTCCGCGCCACCGTCATCACCACGATGACCGTGCCGGTGGTATTGCTCGGTACTTTCGGCATCCTCGCAGCGGCCGGTTTCAGCATCAACACCCTGACCATGTTCGGCATGGTGCTGGCCATCGGCTTGCTGGTGGACGACGCCATTGTCGTGGTGGAAAACGTCGAGCGGGTGATGAGCGAAGAAGGCTTGTCACCGAAGGAAGCGACCAAGAAATCCATGGGCCAGATCCAGGGCGCCCTGGTCGGTATCGCCCTGGTGCTGTCGGCGGTGTTGCTGCCGATGGCATTCTTCAGCGGCTCCACCGGTGTGATCTACAAGCAGTTCTCGATCACCATCGTGTCGGCCATGGCGCTGTCGGTACTGGTCGCGCTGATCTTCACCCCGGCGCTGTGCGCCACCATGCTCAAGGCGATTCCGCACGGTGAGCACGGCACGCCGAAAAAGGGTTTCTTCGGCTGGTTCAACCGCAACTTCGACCGTGGCGTCAACAGCTACGAGCGCGGTGTCGGCAACATGTTGTCGCGCAAGGCGCCGTATCTGCTGGCGTACCTGCTGATCGTGGTCGGCATGATCTGGCTGTTCACCCGCATCCCGACCGCGTTCCTGCCGGAAGAAGACCAGGGCGTTCTGTTCGCCCAGGTGCAGACACCCGCCGGTTCCAGTGCCCAGCGCACTCAGGTGGTGGTGGATGAAATGCGTGAGTTCCTGCTGCGTCCGACCAAGGACGGCGGTGAAGGCGACGCCGTAGCGTCGGTGTTCACCGTGACCGGCTTCAACTTCGCCGGCCGTGGCCAAAGCTCGGGTATGGCGTTCATCATGCTCAAGCCGTGGGGCGAACGTAACGCCGAAAACAGCGTGTTCAAACTGGCGGCCCGCGCCCAGCAGCACTTCTTCAGCTTCCGCGATGCGATGGTGTTCGCCTTCGCCCCGCCGGCCGTACTGGAGCTGGGTAATGCCACCGGTTTCGACGTGTTCCTGCAGGACCGCGCCGGTATCGGTCACGAACAACTGATGGCCGCGCGCAACCAGTTCCTCGGCATGGCCGCGCAGAGCAAGGTGCTCACGCAGGTCCGTCCGAACGGTCTGAACGATGAACCGCAGTTCCAGCTGGAAATCGATGACGAGAAGGCCAGTGCCCTGGGCATCACCATCTCCGACATCAACAACACCCTGTCGATTGCGCTGGGCAGTAGCTACGTCAACGACTTCATCGACCGTGGTCGGGTGAAGAAGGTGTACGTGCAGGGCCGGCCAGACTCGCGCATGAGCCCGGAAGACCTGAAGAAGTGGTACGTGCGCAACGCCGCCGGCACCATGGTTCCGTTCTCCGCGTTCGCCAAGGGCGAGTGGATCTACGGTTCGCCGAAGCTGGCGCGTTACAACGGCGTTGAAGCGGTCGAGATCCTCGGTGCCCCGGCGCCGGGTTATTCCACCGGTGAAGCGATGGCCGAAGTCGAGGCGATTGCCAAGAAACTGCCGGCCGGTGTGGGTATCTCGTGGACCGGTCTGTCGTACGAAGAACGTCTGTCCGGCTCACAGGCTCCGGCGCTGTACGCCCTGTCGCTGCTGATGGTGTTCCTGTGTCTGGCGGCGCTGTATGAAAGCTGGTCGATTCCGATCGCGGTCATGCTCGTGGTTCCGCTGGGGATCATCGGTGCGCTGATGGCCACCAGCCTGCGCGGTCTGTCGAACGACGTGTACTTCCAGGTGGGTCTGTTGACGACTATCGGTCTGGCGGCTAAAAACGCCATTCTGATCGTCGAGTTCGCCAAGGAATTGCACGAGCAGGGACGCAGTCTGCGCGATGCGGCGATTGAAGCCTGCCGCATGCGTCTGCGACCGATCATCATGACGTCGCTGGCCTTCGTCCTCGGTGTTGTACCGTTGGCTATCTCCACCGGCGCAGGCTCGGGCAGTCAACACGCGATCGGTACCGGCGTGATTGGCGGTATGCTCACCGCGACGATCCTGGCGATATTCTGGGTTCCACTGTTCTTCGTCACTGTGTCGTCCATGGGTCAGCGCAAAAACGCCGGCAAGGATGACGCCATAGAAACTCCTAAAGAGGCTGGCCAATGAGCAAGTCGCTACTCTCCATCGCAGTCGCCGCCTTCGTGCTGAGCGGTTGCTCGCTGATACCGGATTATCAGCAGCCGCAAGCACCGGTGGCGGGCCAATACCCGCAGGGCCCGGCGTACTCGCCGGCCCAGGCACCGGCGCAGGCCGCTGCCGAGCAGGGCTGGAAGCAGTTTTTCCATGACCCGGCCCTGCAGCAGCTGATCCAGGTGGCCCTGGAAAACAACCGCGACCTGCGTGTCGCGGCGCTGAACATCGACGCCTACGCGGCTCAATACCGCATCCAGCGTGCCGACCTGTTCCCGGCCGTGTCGGCCAATGCCAGCGGCAGTCGTCAGCGGGTTCCGGCCCGTGCGTCACAGACCGGTGAAGCGGCCATCAGCAGTTCCTACTCCGCTACCGTCGGCATCAGCGCCTACGAACTCGACCTGTTCGGTCGGGTTCGCAGCCTGAGCGAACAAGCGCTGCAACAATACTTCGCCACCGAAGAAGCGCGCCGCAGCACCCAGATCAGCCTGGTGGCCAGCGTGGCCAACGCCTACCTGACCTGGCAGGCCGACAAGGAACTGCTGAAGCTGACCCAGGACACCCTCGGTGCCTTCGAGGAAAGCTACAAGCTGACCAGCCGCAGCAACGAAGTCGGTGTAGCTTCGGCGCTGGACCTGGCGCAGTCACGTACCTCGGTGGAAAACGCCCGGGCACAACTGGCGCGTTACACCCGTCAGGTGGCCCAGGACGAAAACAGCCTGACCCTGCTGCTCGGCACCGGCATCCCGGCCAACCTGCAAGCGGCCAAACCGCTGTCGGATGACCTGCTGGCCGACGTGCCGGCCGGTCTGCCGTCGGATCTGCTGCAACGTCGTCCGGACATCCTTCAGGCCGAGTACAACCTGAAGGCCGCCAACGCCAACATCGGCGCGGCCCGTGCAGCGTTCTTCCCGAGCATCAGCCTGACCGCCAACGCGGGCAGCCTGAGCCCGGATCTGTCCGGCCTGTTCAAGGGTGGTTCGGGCACGTGGCTGTTCCAGCCGCAGATCAACCTGCCGATCTTCAACGCCGGCAGCCTGCGCGCCAGCCTCGACTACGCCAAGATCCAGAAGGACATTGGCGTGGCGAACTACGAGAAGTCCATTCAAACGGCCTTCCAGGAAGTCGCCGACGGCCTGGCCGCGCGCCAGACCTACACCGAGCAGTTGCAGGCCCAGCGTGATTTCGTTCAGGCGAACCAGGATTACTACCGCCTGGCCGAGCGTCGCTATCGCATTGGCGTCGACAGCAACCTGACCTTCCTCGATGCCCAGCGTCAGCTGTTCAGCGCGCAACAATCGCTGATCACCGACCGCCTCGCGCAGCTGACCAGTGCGGTCAACCTGTACAAGGCCCTGGGCGGTGGCTGGAATGCGCAGACCGCGCAGAACGAGCCGCTCAAAGAAGAAGCGCCGAAGATGAAGTTGTTCTGATCATCTGCTGAATACAAGAAGCCCACCGTTTGGTGGGCTTTTTGTTGCCCGCAAATCTTGCGTTCGATAATCGCCCAAATTCCACTTTCGCCGATTGAATCGCCTCGCCCGCGCCCCGCACCATTCGAGCCACAAAACCAATAACAACAGGTTCGACACCATGCTCCCGCGCCCTGCTCCTCCCGGCTGATCGCCGCCGCTTCGCCTCTGAATCCATCGTATGTCTGCGCCTTGAAAAACGGCCGCAGCGCTCCCGTTTGCCCCAAAAAAAACAAGAGAGACCCGAGCCCATGACAACCTCCCCTGCGCCCTACGCACTTCCCGGTCTGATCGCCCTCGCCCTGGCCGGCATCGCGCTGCCCGCTGCGGCAGAAGAAACCGGTTTTATCGACGGGGCCAAGGTCAACCTGAACCTGCGCAACTTCTACATCAACCGCAACTTCACCAACCCGACCAAGGCTCAGGGCAAGGCTGAAGAGTGGACGCAGAACTTCATCCTCGACGCCAAATCCGGTTTCACCCAAGGCACCGTCGGGTTCGGTCTGGATGTGCTGGGGTTGTACTCGGTGAAGCTCGATGGCGGCAAAGGCACCGGCGGCACGCAACTGTTGCCGCTGGATCATGACGGACGCCCGGCGGACAACTTCGGCCGCACCAACGTCGCCTTCAAGGCGAAGCTGTCGCAAACCGAAGTGAAGGTCGGCGAGTGGATGCCGGTGTTGCCGATCCTGCGCTCGGACGACGGCCGCTCGCTGCCGCAGACCTTTCGCGGCGGCCAGATCACCTCGAAGGAAATCGATGGCCTGACCCTTTACGGCGGCCAGTTCCGCGCCAACAGTCCGCGCGACGACAGCAGCATGAGCGACATGTCGATGACCGGCAAAGCCGCGTTCACCTCCGATCGCTTCAACTTTCAGGGCGGCGAATACGTGTTCAACGACAAGCGCACCCAGATCGGCCTGTGGAACGCCGAACTCAAGGACATCTACAGCCAGCAATACGTCAACCTGATCCACAGCCAGCCGCTCGGCGACTGGACGTTGGGCGCCAACCTCGGTTTCTTCTACGGCAAGGACGACGGCAGCGCCCGCGCCGGCGAACTCGACAACAAGACCTGGTCAGGCCTGTTCTCCGCAAAATACGGTGGCCACACCTTCTACGTCGGCCTGCAGAAACTCACCGGCGACAGCGCCTGGATGCGCGTCAACGGCACCAGCGGCGGCACCCTGGCCAACGACAGCTACAACGCCAGCTACGACAACGCGCAGGAACGCTCCTGGCAGGTCCGCCACGACTACAACTTCGTTGCCCTGGGCATCCCCGGCCTGACCCTGATGAACCGTTACATCAGCGGCGACAACGTGCACACCGGCACCATCACCGACGGCAAGGAATGGGGCCGCGAATCGGAACTGGGCTACACCGTGCAGAGCGGCGCGCTGAAGAACCTGAACGTCAGATGGCGCAACTCGACCATGCGCCGCGACTTCAGCAACAACGAGTTCGACGAGAACCGCCTGATTGTCAGCTATCCGATCAGTTTGCTGTAGGTATCAATCCCCCTTAGGTGCCACCCGTCAGGATGTGTGGCACTTCGGCGGGCGTCGATTAGAGTGGAATCACCTGAAGGACTCAGGTGCCTCATCCTTCCCGCTTCCGTTATCTGTTGATGTTGGTCCCCAAGACTCGAGCCAGGCTGTCATCGGAAGACACTGCTGATCACCGGAGGATCACCTCATGATCACTCGCCTCAACACGCCACCCGACTGGGACGCCAAGGCGTACCAGCAGTTTTCCCGTCTCAGGCAACAACCGGTCGTTGAATTGCTCGGCCGCGTCGAACTGAACGATCCGAAACTCATTTATGACCTCGGTTGCGGCACCGGCATTGCCACGCAACTGTTGGCCGAACGCTGGCCGCGTGCGCAGTTGCGGGGCATCGACAGTTCGGCACAGATGCTCGATCAGGCCCGCAGCCTGCCGATCAAGGCGTCGTGGCAGCACTGCAACCTGCTCGACTGGCAACCCGAGCAATCGGCCGACCTGCTGCTGGCCGCAGCCGTGCTGCACTTTATCGACGACCATGAGCAACTGCTGCCCCGTCTGCTCGGCCACATAAACCCCGGCGGCTGCCTCGCCGCGCATATGCCGGACTGGCGTGATGCGCTGTGGTATCAGCTGATGCTCGACACCCTCAACGATGCCGGACCCTGCGGCCGCCCCATCGGCACTGCGCAATTGCGCCAGCGCATGGCCGCGCGGCCGTTGTTGTCACTGGAGGATTACTACCGGCTGCTGGCCCCGCTGACCCAGTCACTGGATATCTGGGAAACCGAGCAGTTGCAAGTGGTCGACGGCAAATCGCCGGTTTATGACTGGGTGAAGGTGTCGGCGCTGCGGCCGGTGATGCAGGGGCTGACGTCTGAGGAACGGGCGCGCTTCATTTATCACTACCTGATGCGGGTGCACGCGCATTATCCGCAGGAGGAAAATGGCCATACGTTGTTTGCGTTCAAGCGGACTTTCATTGTTGCCAAGGTATGAAGTTCAAAGGATCGCAGCCTTCAACAGGCTGCGACCCCTCGAATTCGGCGATTACTCGCGAGATTCGATACCCAGCTCATCCCACACCGATTCAGCCAGATGGAACGTCGCATTCGCCGCCGGAATCCCGCAGTAGATCGCGCTCTGCATGATCACTTCCTTGATCTCGCCGCGACTCACGCCATTGTTGGCCGCCGCCCGCAGGTGCAACTTGAGTTCACCCTCGCGATTCATGCCGATCAGCATGGCGATGGTGATCAGGCTGCGGGTGTGGCGCGGCAGGCCCGGGCGGGTCCAGATGTCGCCCCAGGCGTGACGGGTGATCATCTCCTGAAATTCCGAGTTGAACTCGGTCAGCGTGGTCAGGCTGCGATCAACGTGCGCATCGCCGAGCACCGCGCGGCGCACTTGCATGCCGTCGTCGTAACGTTGTTTCTCGTCCACGGAAATCCCCTCAATCGGCCAGCAAAAAGGTCAGCACGCGGTCGCTGAACGCGTCGCCGGCCTGAACGTTGGAAAGGTGCGCCGCATAAAACTCGGCGTACTCGGCGCCGCGCACATGCTCCTGAATGAAATGCCCGCCGGACGGTGGCGTCACCGCATCTTCGGTACCGGCGATCACCAGCAGCGGCACCGTGATCGACGCCAACTGCTCGCGGAAATCCGCATCGCGCACCGCTGCGCAGTTGGCGGCGTAACCTTCAGGATGGGTCGCGGCCAGCATGTCGGTGATCTGCTTCGCTGCTGCCGGATGGGCGGCGGAAAAGTCCGGAGTAAACCAGCGGGCAATCGATGCATCACGCAACGCGACCATCGCCGCCGGGCCATCACGCAGCACGGTTTCGATGCGCGGGTTCCACACCGACGGATCGCCGATTTTCGCCGCCGTGTTGCAGACGATCAGTTTGTTCAGCCGCTGGCCGGCGTTGATCCCCAGCCACTGGCCGATCAGGCCGCCCATCGACAGACCGCAGAAATGCGCGCGTTCGATGTGCAGCGCATCCAGCAGCGCCAGCACGTCGCGGCCCAGTTGCTCAATGCTGTAAGGGCCCGGCGTCACCAGCGACTGGCCGTGCCCGCGCGTATCGAAACGCAGCACGCGAAAATGTTCGGTAAAGGCCGGCATCTGCACGTCCCACATGTGCAGGTCGGTGCCCAGCGAGTTCGACAGCACCAGTACCGGCGCATCGACCGGGCCTTCCAATGAGTAATGCAGTTCGCCATCGGCGAGTTGAACGAAAGCCACAGCCCTCTCCTTTCAGTCAGACAATGCGTTGTGTTCGGCCACTGCCCGCTCGACCCAGACCTGTGCCTGGCCGAGGTAATGGGCGGGATCGAGCAGATGATCCAGTTCGGTTGCACTCAATTCGGCGGTCACCTGCGGTTCGTCACCGAGGACCGCACGCAGATGGCGCTGTTCGGCCACCGCCCGTTTGCAGCATTGCTCGAGCAGATGATGCGCGGTGTCGCGGCCGACCCGTTGCGCGAGCACGATGCTCACCGCTTCTGCCAGCACCAGGCCTTGAGTCAACTCCAGGTTGCGGGCCATGCGCGCAGCATCGACCTCCAGACCATCGGCCAGCAGCCGCGCCTGTTGCAGTGCGCCCGACACCAGGCAGCAGATCTCCGGCAGGGTTTCCCATTCGGCGTGCCACAGACCGAGGCTGCGTTCGTGTTCCTGGGGCATGGCGCTGAACAGCGTCGACACCAGCCCCGGAACGCGAGTGGCGGCGCCGATCAGCACCGCCGCGCCCACCGGATTGCGTTTGTGCGGCATGGTCGAGGAACCGCCCTTGCCCGGCGCCGACGGCTCAAACACTTCCGCCGCTTCGGTCTGCATCAACAGGCTGATGTCGCGGCCGAACTTGCCGAGGCTGCCGGCGATCAGACCGAGCACCGCGCCGAACTCGACGATGCGATCACGCTGGGTGTGCCACGGTTGTTCCGGCAGGGTCAGGTGCAGTTCTTCGGCCAGCGCCTGGGCGATCGGCAACGCCTGTTCGCCGAGCGCCGCGAGGGTGCCGGAGGCGCCACCGAATTGCAGCACCAGCAGCCGTGGCTTGAGCTCGCGCAGACGCTGACGGCTGCGAGTGATCGCACCGAGCCAACCGGCGATCTTCATGCCGAGCGTCACCGGCGTCGCATGTTGCAGCCAGGTGCGCCCGGCCAGCGGCGTCGCGGCGTGGCGCTGCGCCTGAATGGCGAGAGCGTCGGCCAGTTGCGCCAGTTCCCCTTCAATCAATTCCAGCGCCTGACGCAATTGCAGCACCAGACCGGAATCCATCACGTCCTGACTGGTGGCGCCCAGATGTACATAGCGCTCGGCTTCGGCATCGGTCGCGGCAATCTGTTTGCCCAATGCCTTGACCAGCGGAATCGCCGAATTGCCGGCCGTGGCAATCGCCTCGCCCAGCGCTGCGAAATCGAACAGTCCGGCGCGGCAGGCGTTTTCGATCGACTCGACGGCGCCCGCCGGAATCAACCCGACACGCGCTTCGGCCCGGGCCAGCGCCGCTTCGAAGTCGAGCATCGCCTGCACCCGACCCTGATCGCAGAACACGTCGCGCATATCGCAGGCAGTAAAGTAGGCATCGAACAATTGATTGCCCGGTCGCTGAGTCATAAACAGTCCTTGCCGGCGCGGGCCGTTGTGGCCCGCGCGCATCGGTTTAAAGATCGTGGTGCAGATACTTCGCTTCTTTGGGCAGGCGCAGGCTGAACAGGAACGCCACGGCCATCATGATCGTGACATACCAGTAGAACGCGTTTTCCATGCCGCCGGCCTTCAGGCTCAGGGCGACGTATTCTGCCGAACCGCCGAAGATCGCGTTGGCCACTGCATACGCCAGACCGACGCCAAGGGCGCGGACTTCCGGCGGGAACATCTCGGCTTTCACCAGACCGCTGATCGAGGTGTAGAAACTGACGATCGCCAGCGCCACGGTGATCAGCACGAAAGCCAGGAACGGGCTGCCGACACTTTTCAGGCTGAGCAGGATCGGCACCGTGAACAACGTGCCGAGGCCACCGAACCAGAGCATCGAGTTACGCCGGCCGATCTTGTCGGCGAGCATGCCGAACAGCGGCTGCATGCACATGTACAGGAACAGCGCGCCGGTCATGATGTAGCTGGCGGTCTTGGCGTGCATGCCGGCGGTGTTCACCAGGTACTTCTGCATGTACGTGGTGAAGGTGTAGAAAATCAGCGAGCCGCCGGCGGTATAGCCGAGCACGGTGATGAACGCAGCCTTGTGATCGCGGAACAGTGCGCGGATGCTGCCGGCGTCCTTGTTCTCGCGCATTTCCTTGCTGGTGGTTTCTTTCAGCGAACGGCGCAGGAACAGCGAAATCAGCGCGGCGGCCGCACCGACCACGAACGGAATCCGCCAGCCGTAGGCACGCAATTCTTCTTCAGAGAGGAACTGTTGCAGGATCACCACCAGCAGCACCGCCAGCAGTTGCCCGCCGATCAGGGTCACGTACTGGAACGAGGCGAAGAACCCGCGCTGGCCCTTGAGTGCGACTTCGCTCATATAGGTCGCGGTGGTGCCGTATTCACCGCCCACCGACAGGCCTTGCAGCAGACGCGCGAACAACAGCAGCAGCGGCGCCCAGACGCCGATGTCCTTGTAGGTCGGCAGACAGGCGATCAGCAACGAACCGAAGCACATCATCAGGATCGAGATCAGCATCGAGTTCTTGCGCCCGTGCTTGTCCGCGACCCGGCCGAAAATCCAGCCGCCGATCGGTCGCATCAGGAACCCGGCGGCGAATACGCCTGCCGTGTTGACCAGCTGCACCGTGGGATTGTCGGAGGGGAAGAACGCCGGGGCGAAATAGATCGCGCAGAAGGCGTAGACGTAGAAGTCGAACCATTCGACGAGGTTGCCGGACGACGCGCCGACAATGGCAAAGATGCGCTTGCTGCGCTCTTCACCCGTGTAATGGGAGGTGAGGGTTGTCATTGTTTTTCACTCGATAGGGACAGTGAGAGTCTAGACACACTTTGCAACAGCCCCGTTCCACAGACACTCTGCGCCGCAAATCTCTGTGGGAGCGGGCTTGCTCGCGAAGGCGTTGGATCAGCCAACATCACTGTCGACTGACACACCCTCTTCGCGAGCAAGCCCGCGCCCACAGGGGATGTGTAATGACTTTAGTAATCGAAGAACACAGTTTCCGCATCAGTGCCCTGCAGGATCACATTCCACTGATAGACACCCGCCGCGTCCGGCTTCGCCAGCAACGTATCGCGGCGCTCGGCCGGTACGCATTCGAGCAGCGGATCATTGACGTTCGCCGGATCACCCTCGAAGTAGATCCGCGTCAGCAAGTGCTTCACCAGACCGCGCGCAAACACCAGCACCACCAGGTGCGGCGCCTGGGTCGAGCCCTTCAGGCCTTCAACCGTGCCCGGCTTGATGGTGGTGAAACGAAAGCGCCCTTCCGCATCCACCGGCACCCGGCCGAAGCCTTCGAAATTCGGATCGAGCGGCTTGGCCTGCTCGTCCTCCGGGTGGTCATATTTGCCGGCGGCGTTGGCCTGCCAGACTTCGAGCATGGCGTCGTTGACGACATCGCCGTTGCCGTCCACCACTTGCCCGGTGATCGCCACGCGCTGGCCGAGGGTCAGTTCGTTGGCGAGGTTTTCACGGTTCAGCCAGGTCAGGCCGATGTGGTAATACGGCCCGACGGTGTGGGACGTGGTCGCAGTCAGGGTCATCTCATTTCTCCATCGGCGTGGCTTCGCGGCCGCGCAGCACAATGTCCCAGCGATAAGCGAGGGCGTAGGACGGAATGGTTTTTTCCAGATCGAAAGCGGCGATCAGGCGTTCCTTGGCCGAGGTGTCCGGCACGCAGTTGTAGATCGGGTCGTAGGCCAGCAGCGGGTCGCCCGGGAAATACATTTGCGTGACCAGGCGCGTCAGGATGCTCGGCCCGAACAGCGAGAAATGCACGTGGGCCGGACGCCAGGCATTGTGGTGGTTGCCCCACGGATAGGCGCCGGGCTTGATGGTCTGGAACTGATACCAGCCGTCGGCGTCGGTCACGGTGCGGCCGGTGCCGGTGAAATTCGGGTCCAGCGGCGCGTCGTGCAGGTCACGGGCATGGTTGTAGCGACCGGCGGCGTTGGCCTGCCAGATCTCCACCAGAATTCCCGGGACCGGCAGACCGTCTTCGTCGAGCACACGCCCGTGAATGATGATCCGCTCACCGAGGGGTTCACCCTGATGCTGGGCGGTCAAATCGTTGTCGGTATCGGCCACACGCTCGGCACCGATGGTCGGCCCAGTGATTTCCGACAGCGAATGCGGCAGAAACACCAACGGCTTGGACGGCGAGCGCAGATTGGTGGATTGATAGGTCGGGTGCAGGTACGGCGGCTGGGTGCCTTCCTGCGGGCGGCGGTAACCAGGCTTGTCAGTCATTTCGCTTTCCTCTGTTCTTTTTCGTCACGGCTTGCGTCAGACGCGTTCGATGGCCAGGGCCAGGCCCTGGCCGACACCGACGCACATGGTCGCCAGACCTTTCTTGCCACCGGTCTTTTCCAGCTGATGCAGCGCAGTCAGCACCAGCCGCGCGCCGCTCATGCCCAACGGGTGGCCCAAGGCAATCGCGCCGCCGTTCGGGTTGACCTGGGCCGCGTCGTCCGCCAGTCCCAGTTCACGCAGCACCGCCAGGCCCTGACTGGCGAAGGCTTCGTTGAGTTCGATCACATCGAAATCGCTGACCGCCACGCCGAGGCGTTCGGTGAGTTTGCGCACCGCCGGCACCGGACCGATGCCCATCACCCGTGGCGCGACCCCGGCACTGGCCATCCCGAGCACTTTGGCGCGAGCGGTCAGGCCGTGTTTTTTCACCGCTTCGGCCGAGGCCAGAATCAGCGCGGCGGCACCGTCGTTGACGCCCGAAGCGTTGCCGGCGGTGACGGTCTTGTCCGGGCCGTTGACCGGTTTCAGTTTGCTCAGCGCTTCTAGCGTGGTGTCGGCGCGGGGGTGTTCGTCCTGGCTGACCACGGTTTCGCCCTTCTTGTGGGCGATCCGCACTTCAACGATTTCCTCGGCGAAGTAGCCGGCAGCCTGGGCAGCGGCAGTACGTTGCTGACTGCGCAGGGCGAAAGCGTCCTGATCCTCGCGGGAAACTTCGTAGTCGTCGGCGACGTTGTCGGCGGTCTGCGGCATCGCGTCAACGCCATACTGGGCCTTCATCAGCGGGTTGATGAAACGCCAGCCGATGGTGGTGTCCTCCAGCTTCATGTTGCGCGAGAACGCCGCATCAGCCTTGCCCATCACGAACGGTGCGCGGGACATCGACTCGACGCCGCCAGCAATCGCCAGCTCCATTTCACCGCTGGCAATGGCGCGGAACGCGGTGCCGATGGCATCCATGCCCGACGCGCAGAGGCGATTGAGGGTGACGCCCGGAACGCTGTCCGGCAGACCCGCCAGCAACAACGCCATGCGCGCGACGTTGCGGTTGTCTTCACCGGCCTGGTTGGCGCAGCCGAGGAATACTTCGTCGATGGCGCTCCAATCCACCGACGGGTTGCGCTCCATCAGGGCCTTGATCGGCACGGCGGCCAGGTCGTCGGCGCGAACAGCCGCCAGACCGCCACCGAAACGACCGATGGGGGTACGAATCGCATCGCAGATATAAACGTCGCGCATCATGCTTCTCCCGGTGCCTGGCCGTGGGCCGCTGCGGTGCGGGCTTCGAGATCGCGCAGGGCGGTCAGCTCGACTTCGGTCGGCTCGGCGGTGGTGTCAACGTTGTCAGCAAAACGGATTGCCCAACCGGTGGCGGCGACCACTTGCTCGCGGGTCACGCCCGGGTGCAGTGCGGTAACCACGAATTCGTGGGTGCCCTCTTCTGGCTCCATGATGCACAGGTCGGTGATGATCCCGACCGGACCGGCGCCCGGCAGGCCCAGACGTTTGCGCGAATCACCACCCTCACCATGGCCGACCGAGGTGATGAAATCGAGCTTGTCGACAAACGAACGCGCCGACTGTTTAAGGATGATCAGCACGCTTTTCGCGGAACCGGCGATCTCCGGCGCGCCACCGGCACCCGGCAGGCGTACTTTCGGCTGATGATAGTCGCCGACCACGGTGGTGTTGATGTTGCCGAAACGGTCGACCTGGGCTGCGCCGAGGAAACCGACGTCGATGCGCCCGCCCTGCAGCCAGTAGCGAAAAATCTCACCGGTCGGCACGACGGTGTCAGCGGTTTCCGCCAACTCGCCGTCACCGATCGACAGTGGCAATACGCTGGGTTTGGCGCCGATAGGGCCGGACTCGTAGATCAGCACCACGTCCGGCGACGAGGTCAGGCGCGCCAGGTTGGCGGCTTTCGACGGCAGGCCGATGCCGACGAAGCACACCGAGCCGTTCTTCAGGCGACGGGCTGCGGCGACGGTCATCATTTCATTGGTGGTGTAGGTCATTACTTGGCCTCCGAAGCAGCGGCCAACTTGGCCTGGAACTCGCTGAAGTCAGCGCAGCCATGGATGTATTCGTTGATCCACGCGGTAAACGTCTCACGGTCGCGAGCGATCGGGTCCCACGCCTGGTAGAAGCGGTTGTCACGCTCGGTGTAACCGTGGGCGTAGGACGGATGCGCGCCACCGGGTACATGGCAGACCGCGCTCAAGGCCCAGGTCGGCAGCACGCAGGCGTTCATCGGGGCGTTGAGGTTGTCGACGATTTCTTCGACGGTGACGATGCAACGCTTGGCGGCCAGTGCGGCTTCTTTCTGCACACCGAGAATGCCCCACAGCAGCACGTTGCCCTGACGGTCGGCTTTCTGGGCGTGGATCACGGTCACGTCCGGACGCACCGACGGCACCGCCGCCAGCACTTCGCCGGTGAACGGGCAAGTCACGGATTTGATCAGCGGGTTGACCTTCGGCAGGTCGGAACCGGCGTAGGCCCGCAACACCGCGAACGGCAGGCCGGAGGCGCCGGCGACGTAGGCATTGGCCAGGTCGGCGTGGCTGTGTTCTTCGATTTCCAGCGCGTGCGGCCATTGCTTCTCGACCGCGTCGCGCAGACGGTGCAGCGAACCCACGCCAGGGTTGCCGCCCCAGGAGAAGATCAGCTTGCGTGCACAGCCGGCGCCGATCAGTTGGTCGTAGATCAGGTCAGGCGTCATCCGCACCAGGGTCAGATCTTTCTTGCCCTGACGAATGATTTCATGACCCGCCGCCGTAGGGATCAGGTGAGTGAAGCCTTCGAGCGCGACGGTATCGCCGTCGTTGACGAATTGCTTCACCGCGTCGTGCAGCGAAAGGATCTCAGCCATGGAGCGGGCTCCCGTTTTTGTAATGAATCGCCAGTGAATAAAAAGGCGCGAGGTTCTGCGCCGGAGTCACTGAAGATTAAGCCGCTGATTTTCACCAAACAATCCGATAATCGACTGAGTGTTCGTTTATCGAACAGATTGTTATCTGCCTAATGATCACTCCCGCACTGCGTGCGGGAGAGCCGCTGATCGTTCCCACGCTCTGCCTGGGAATGCAGCCCGGGACGCTCCGCGTCCCTTCCGAAGCCGAACGCGGAGCAACCTCTGCGGCCAGTTCGACGCGGGAACGATCCTGCAATGAAACTCAGGTCGCGTCCGCGTGACTGACCAAACCCTTGATCACCACCGCTGCGGTGGCCAGGCCCGCCGGAATCACCAGCGCCGTCAGCACTTGCTCGAAATTCCAGCCCAGGCCCAGCAGGGTCGCGCCCATCCACGCTCCGAGAATCGCGCCGAAGCGGCCGATCCCGAGCATCCACGACACACCGGTCGCCCGGCCCTGCGTCGGATAAAACCGCGCTGCCAGGGACGGCATCGCCGACTGCGCACCGTTGACGCACATGCCCGCCACCAGCACCAGGGTCGCCAGCAGCGTGATGTTGCCCAGACTCTGCCCGACCGCGTAGGCAAACACCCCGGCCAACAGGTAGAAAATGCCGATGACCTTGTGCGGATTGAAGCGGTCCATCGCCCAGCCTACGCCCACCGCACTCAGCACCCCACCGAACTGGAACAACGCGCCGATGAAGGCCGCCTGCTCCATGCTTGCGCCGCTGTCGCGCATCAGGGTCGGCAGCCAGCTGGTCAGCAGGTACACGATCACCAGACCCATGAAATAGGTCAGCCACAGCAGCAACGTGCCGACGCTGTAGGTGCCGGAAAAAATCACCGCAAACACGTTGCGCGCTTTCACGGTTTTCTGTTCCGGCACGCTGAAACTCGCGGCCTGCGCGACGATGGCAGGATCAATGGGTGCGAGGGTCTTGCGCACCTTGTCGGTGCCGCGATTGCGCACCACCAGATAACGCGCCGACTCCGGCAGCCAGAGCAGCAACACCACGGTGAGGATCAGCGGCAGGATCCCGCCGATCAGCAACAGACTGTGCCAGCCGAATGCCGGGATCAACTTGGCCGAAATAAACCCGCCACCGGCCATGCCCAGGTTGAAGCCGCAGAACATGCTGGTCACCAACAGGGACTTCTTGCGCTCCGGGGTGTATTCCGACAGCAGCGTGGTGGCGTTCGGCATCCCGGCGCCCAGTCCCAGACCAGTGAGGAAACGCAGCACCAGCAACTGATCGACATTGGTGGCGTAGGCCGACGCCAGGCTGAAAGCACCGAACAGAAAAACCGCGCCGACCAGTACGACTTTTCGCCCGAAGCGGTCAGCCAGCGGCCCGGAGCCCAGCGCACCGAAGACCATTCCGATCAGCGCGGCACTCATCACCGGGCCGAGGCTGGCGCGGTCGATGCCCCAGTCCTGGGACAGGGCCGGCGCGATAAAACCCATGGCCGCGGTGTCGAGGCCATCGAGGAACACAATCAGGAAACACAGGATCACGACGCGCCACTGATAGCGCGAAATCGGTTGGGCATTGATGAAGGACTGCACGTCGAGGCAGTGACCTACAGCGGACTGAGGCTGGTTCATTATTTTTATTCCACGCAAGAAAACGCAGTCGAACGGCGGCCGGCCAGAGAGCGGCACGGTCACAACTATATAAGGAAGAAATCAGGCGTTGCGCTAATACCGGCAACAGGAACGGGAGCGGCGACAGTCGGGGAACGTGCGCATGGGAAGTTGCCTCTTGTCATTATTATGGGAGTCGACGATCCGGCGGGCTCATTCACATACGCGCCGGATGACGCTGCCGCGACATTAATGATCCGGGGGTTTTAGCGTCAATTCGATAAACGCAACTCTGTGCGTTTATCGAACAGCTTCATCAGGCGAACAACTGCGCACTGAGGTCGCGACTGGCGCTCAACAGGCCCGGCAGAAAGCGCTGCTCGAGCTCGGTACGACTGACCCGACCGGCGTGGGTGCTGACATTGAGCGCGGCCACCACCTGGCCGGAAGCGTCATACACCGGCACGGCAATCGAACGCAGACCTTGTTCCAGTTCCTGATCGACGATGCACCAGCCCTGCTGCCGGACTTCCTGCAGACATTCGAGCAAGGCGTCGGGGGTGTGAATCGTGCGGCTGGTCTTGGCCACCAGTTCGGCGTGGTCGAGGTATTCGCGCAGCGAGGTGTCGTCCAGCGCCGCCAGCAGGATTCGCCCCATAGACGTGCAGTACGCCGGCAAGCGCCCGCCCACCGACAGGTCCACCGAAATCAGACGCTGGGTGGTGGCCGAACGGGCAATGTAGAGAATGTCGTCGCCTTCCAGCGTGGCCATGTTGCAGGCCTCGTGCAGTTGCTCGCTCATGCGGTCGAGGTACGGCTGGGCCGAGACCGCCAGCGGCGTCGACGACAGATAGGCGTGACCGAGGGTCAGCACTTTCGGCAGAAGCGAATAAGTGCGCCCGTCGGTGGTGGCGTAGCCGAGCTTGATCAGTGTGTGCAGGCAACGGCGCACGGCGGCGCGGGGAATTTCCGTGCGGTGGCTGATCTGGGCGATGGTCAGGTGGCGCTTGCGCTCCTGAAACGCCTGCACCACCGCCAGGCCACGGGCCAGGGAGGTCATGAAATCCGGATCGCCGGTCAGGGCCTGGATACGCTTGGCCGGCGAAGCGACGATCGGCGGCGCTACCGAGGTGAAGGAATTGCGCATTTGATCGTTCATGTCAGGTCCTTTTTTTCTTGTTCGGATCAACGGCTATACAAGCGGCTCGTCGGCAGATACACAAGCGACAGACCGCCAACACCGGGCGATTATCGAACCGTCGACCGATAATCGCAATCGCCCTCACCTCCTCGTTTGGATTGTGCGCAACAGATTTGAACTTGGAACGCCGGTGCGGTTTAAGCGCCTTAGTTGTCCGACTAAATGGCGCCAGAAATCAAACACTGCGCAACGGCGATGCAACTATTGATGAAAGTTGGACGTCACAAAACAATCACACATCCAGAACCGTTTTTAACTTGGCAAAGATAGGCAATCCCGATTCGGCCGCTATAATGCACCTCAGTGACACCGCGCTTTTATTTGCCGACGGTGCCACCCGCTGGCGCGATGTCCATCGCTGCCGGCCCCGGCCAGCGCCTGATGCTCATTATTCATGCACCGCCAGCGCGCTCGCTGAAACAGGAAACTGATGCTGCGTCAGTTTTAATCTGGTGCCGTAGCCGCCTGCTACATGGAAGTCCTGACCGTCTTCCCGACAACACCGCTGCCTGTACAGGCAAGTCCTTGTTGGCGATTCGGTTAAATGATTCGTGCAGTGCGTTCACCAGACATTTTTCTCAACTCATACAGGTAGCACTGTGACGAAAGACGAACTGCGCGCGGAACTTGAGCGCCAGGAACAACGTTACAAGGAAGTTTACGGCGGGGAAGTCACCACCTACGCCGCCCAGCCCGAACCAGAACGCAAAGCCTGGCGTAAACGCCCTACCGTTCAGGATCAGGTCTTCCAGCAAGAACTGAAAAAAATGGAAGAGGAACTCAAAGCCGAAGAGCCTTGACGCCGTCCTTTGCATCTTTCGAGGGTAAGCGT
This sequence comes from Pseudomonas sp. B16(2017), assembly GCF_002113205.1. Classification (NCBI taxonomy): domain Bacteria; kingdom Pseudomonadati; phylum Pseudomonadota; class Gammaproteobacteria; order Pseudomonadales; family Pseudomonadaceae; genus Pseudomonas; species Pseudomonas sp. B16(2017). The sequence continues at coordinate 223,754 of NZ_NEKA01000009.1, read as the reverse complement.
ACTCACCGGGTTACAAGCACGGTGGGCTGACGATGCCTTGCGCGCCCGCTACCCGCGGGCAGCGGCCAACTCCCCCTGTATTGCACAGGCTGGGAGCATGTCAGACGCGTTTCTCAGATATTTCATACAAGTTTCAGCCCCCTCCCGACAACCGGCCAACCCCCCGACTCCTCGCATTTTTCCCAATAGAATCAAAGGCTTGAAAATCCCTGCAAAAAGCTTGGGTAATGCCCCCTGATACAAATTAATTCGTTGAAGAATGTTACCGATGAGCAGGTAGGGGATCGATTTCCAGTCTTTTCTGGCATAATCGCGCCCCCTTATGACCGGGTCAGAAAACCTTCATGATCGATTTATTCAGCGGACTGGATGCCTGGGTGCTTGTGAGCCTCCTGCTCGCCCTGACATTTGTCCTCGCCTTCGAGTTCATCAATGGATTTCATGACACCGCTAACGCGGTAGCCACTGTTATCTACACCAAAGCGATGCCGCCTCACCTGGCGGTGTTCTTCTCGGGCGTGTTCAACTTCCTCGGCGTACTGCTGGGCGGCGTTGGCGTGGCGTATGCCATCGTGCACCTGCTGCCGGTAGAACTGTTGATCAACGTGAACACCGGCCATGGTCTGGCGATGGTGTTCTCGCTGCTCGCCGCCGCGATCGCCTGGAACCTGGGCACCTGGTACTTCGGTATCCCGGCCTCCAGTTCGCACACGCTGATCGGTTCGATCCTCGGTGTCGGCCTGGCCAACGCCCTGATCAACGAAATTCCACTGGCCGACGGGGTCAACTGGCAGAAAGCGATCGATATCGGTGCCTCGCTGGTGTTCTCGCCAATGGCCGGCTTCCTGATCGCCGCGCTGGTGCTGATCGGCTTGAAGTGGTGGCGTCCGCTGTCGAAGATGCACAAGACGCCGGAACAGCGCCGCAAGATCGACGACAAGAAGCACCCACCGTTCTGGAACCGCCTGGTCCTGGTGATCTCGGCCATGGCCGTAAGCTTCGTGCACGGCTCCAACGACGGCCAGAAAGGCATCGGCCTGATCATGCTGGTACTGATCGGTATCGTGCCTGCGCAGTTCGTACTCGACCTGAACAGCACCACCTACCAGATCGAACGTACCCGCGACGCGACCCTGCACCTGAGCCAGTTCTACAAGCGCAACGCCGACACCCTGGGTGAATTCCTGGCCCTGGGCAAAAGCGTGGAAGGCGACCTGCCGGAGAAATTCCGTTGCAATCCGCAACAGACCGAACCGACCATCGCCGCCCTGCTCGACACCCTCAAAGGCGTAGCCGACTACCACTCGCTGTCCGCGGAAAGCCGCATCGAAGTGCGTCGTTACCTGCTCTGCCTGGACGACACTGCGAAGAAAGTCAGCAAACTGCCAGGCCTCGCCCCGCGTGAAAAGGCTGACCTGGACAAACTGCGCAAAGACCTGACCACCACCACCGAATACGCCCCGTTCTGGGTGATTCTGGCGGTCGCCCTGGCCCTGGGCCTTGGCACCATGGTCGGCTGGAAACGCGTGGTACTGACCATCGGCGAGAAGATCGGCAAGCAAGGCATGACCTACTCGCAAGGCATGTCGGCCCAGATCACCACCGCCAGCCTGATCGGCATGGCCAACATCTTCAGCCTGCCGGTGTCCACCACCCACGTCCTCTCCTCGGGCGTGGCCGGCACCATGGTCGCCAACAAAAGCGGCCTGCAAGGCGGCACGGTGAAAACCATCCTGCTGGCCTGGGTCCTGACCCTACCGGCCACCGTGGCCCTGTCGGCCGGCCTGTTCTGGCTGGCGTCGAAGGCGCTGGGTAGCTGATAGATTGATGTAGTGAAGAAGGCGTGATTCGAAAGGATCACGCCTTTTTTGTTGCTTCCAGAAATGGGACGCAGAGCGTCCCGGGCTGCATTCCCACGCGGAGCGTGGGAACGATCAAAGCAAAAGCAAAAGCAGTCGCTTTTCGCCTCTAACCACTCAACACGATGAGCGTTAGCTCGAGTACCGCTCTTGACGTGCCGGCCCCATCGGAAGGCTGAGTGGAGGGATTTATCCGGGGGTGGGAGCGCAGCGACCGTGCGGCGAAGCCGCATGCATCGAGAGGAGGTGCAGCGAAGCAAACCGTAGGCGATGCCCCCGGATGAATACCGGAACGAAGGAACGCCGAGCCTCAGCGAGGCGCCGAACGCCGGGGCCCAGCGTTTTGGTTACTTTGGGGCGTTTGCCAAAGTGACCCGCCGTAAGGGCGGAACCCTAAGAAGCCGTTACCGCAGCATCGGATATTCACCCCAAACAACCCAAAGCATGGTCGGCCCAACGGCCGCCAAGACACAAAAAAAAGGGCAACCGAAGTTGCCCAAAATGCCTTGCGTGCTCATCAAACCCGGAAGAATCAAGGCTTCTTGCGCTTGTTCGCATCCTTCCAGATAAAAAATCCAAACCCTGCAAAAAACAGAACCATCAGGCCCACAGTCAGGACCCCGGCAAACACCACGTTATCGAAAAACATGACTGGCCTCCTGGCCCCTGCTTTGCTGCGATGGAACTAAGTTAACCAATCAGGCAGGCGCAGGAATTGACCGGGATCAATGCCGGTCACAGAGAGGAGGAAAGGAAGGGAAATAACTGACCTGCATCAACGGATGCAGGGGAGATCAACGCTTTTTCGGTTTGTTTTTCGGCTTTTTCTTCGGTTTACCCAACGGCATGGCCTGCTCGAAAGCCTGGCGTACTTCATTCAGGCGCTTCTCATTGAGGTCATGAACCCGCTTGGCGCGTTCGGTGTTGAGGTCGATCAGCTTGTCGTCTTGGCTCATGGCGTTCGGTGCATCGCTTGGACTGAATCACAACTGCCGGATCACCGGCAGGACTGCGCCAATAATGCGGCCTGGCGCGAACGCTGACCAGCCACTCGCCTGAACCCTCTACAACATTTCATGTACCGCCCACCGGATTTGCTTGCACAATCGGCGCCTCGCCCTGAATCCGAAGGATCTGCGCCGTGCCCCTGCATCAGGACCTGCCACCGCTGATGGCCTTGCGTGCCTTTGAGGCCGTGGCCCGCCATTTGAGTTTCATCAAGGCTGCCGATGAGCTGTCGGTGACCCAAAGTGCGATCAGCCATCAGGTGCACAAACTCGAAGAATTCCTCGATCAGCGACTGTTCGTGCGCCGCACCCGGGCGATCGATCTGACGGTCGCCGGCGAACATTACTACCGGCAGATCGAACCGGCCCTCGCCGCGATTGCCGCCGCCACCCACGACCTGCGCGGCGAGCGTCCCACCAACCTGCGCATCGGTCTGCTCGCCTCTTTCGCCACTTTGTGGCTGGCGCCGCGTCTGGCGGATTTCAACGCAACTTACCCGAACATCCACGTCGAACTGCTGCCCGCCGTACAACTGGCGGATGTCGACGCCGGCGAGGTGGATCTGGCGATCCGCTACGGCAAGGGCGGCTGGCCGAAAGTTCAGGCCCGCCGGTTCATGGGCGAGACCCTGACGCCGGTGTGCAGCCCGGCGTTCAAGGCCAAGGGCGTGAGCAAAGGGCCGTTGCTGATGGCCAAGTCGTACCAGCCGTTCGAGTGGATCGACTGGCAGCAACACAGCGGCATCGATCTGACTCATGTGCCCAGCGTCATGCTGCACGACTACAACATCGTCGTCGAAGCCGCGGTTGCCGGCCAGGGCGTTGCCATGGGCCGCCAGCGAATGATCGAACGGCGAATCAAGGAAGGCGCGCTGGTGCCAGCCTTCGACACGCCGCCGATGCTCGGCGAGATCGGTTATTGGCTGGTAACCCCGCAACGCCCGCCCACACCGGCGGCGCAGAGTTTCTGCGAGTGGCTGGAGGAAACCGCAAACGCATGAGTTTTTTGGATGCGTCGGATTAAATCTATCCGTTTGTCGCCCTTCGCTCGCACTAACATGCTGAAGCCCTCACTCAGGAGGACTTCCCATGACCGATTCCCTCAGCCAACGCGTACAACAACTCGGCCTGCGCCTGCCCGAGCCGAGCCAGCCGATCGCCAATTACGTCAACCATGTGGTCAGCCAGAATCAGTTGTTCATTTCCGGGCAGATTCCTTTGCTCGACGGCAAACCTGCGTTCATCGGCCGACTGGGCGAAGCGATCTCCGACGAAGAAGGCGTCAACGCCGCTGAACTGGCTGCCTTGGGCCTGCTCGCCCAGTTGAGCCATGCGCTGGGCGATGACCTGTCGAAACTGGTGCGCATTCTGCGCCTCGGGGTTTTCGTGGCCGCCACGCCGGACTTCAAGGCTCAGGGCGTCGTCGCCAACGGCGCCTCGAATCTGCTGGTCAACGCCCTCGGCGACAAGGGCCGACACGTGCGCACCGCGGTCGGCGTGGCGAGCCTGCCGGCCGGCGTCGCGGTGGAAATCGACGCAATCTTCGAGCTCAAGCCGTGAACATCGACGACATCTTGCGTCTGCGCGCCGTCACGCCCGGCTGCGCCCAGGTGATCCACTTCAACCACGCCGGCGCCTCACTGCCAAGCCACGCCACCCTCGATGCAGTGATCGAACAGCTGCAACGCGAAGCACTCGGCGGGCCGATGGAGTCGGCAGACAACCGGGTCCAGGAACGCGCGCGCAATGCGGCCGCCGCCCTGCTCAACGCCCAGCCCGAAGACATCGCCTTCGCCAGCAGCGGCTCGGCGGCCTGGAGCCAGGCGTTCAACGCGCTGGGGCCGTGGCAGCCCGGCGAACGGATTCTGGTGGGTCGCCATGAATGGGCCGGCAATCTGGCGTGCATGGCCGAAGCGGTGAAGGCCGGCGCGCGGCTCGAAGTGATTCCTTGCGATGCCAAAGGTGCGGTCGATCCGCAAGCCCTGGCGCAGATGATCGACGGCCAGGTACGTCTGATCGCCCTGACCTGGCTGCCGGCCAACGGCGGTCTGATCAACCCCGCCGCGCAGATCGGCAATGTCGCGCGGCGCCACGGCATCCCTTATTTCATCGACGCCGGCCAGGCACTGGGACAGTTGCCCTGCGATGTTCAGGCCTTGCAGTGCGACGTGCTCAAGGGTGCCGGACGCAAGTTCCTGCGCGGGCCGCGCGGCACGGCGTTGATGTACATCCGGCCGCAATTCCTGCAACGGCTGCTCCCCGTGCAACGCGATGTACTGTCGGCGCCGTGGGACGGCAAGCGCTTTACCCTGCGTGACGACGCCCGCCGCTTTGAAACCAGCGAGGTATCGCTGGCCCTGCTGGCCGGTCTGGCCAATGCGCTGGAGGAGTACAACCGCCTCGGCGCGATCCCCGTCCGCCAGCGCATCGAACAACTGAGCAGCGGATTGCGCCAACGACTGAAGGCGATTCCCGGTCTGACACTGAGGGATCTCGGCGCGGCCAATCAACAATCCGGGCTGATCGCCTTCACGCTCGAAGGCTGGGACAGCGTGGCGCTGAAGCAGACGTTGGCCGAACGGCGAATCAACATCGGCGCCAATGGCGTGGCCTACACGCCGCTGGACATGCAGGCGCGCGGGCTGACAAATATTGCGCGGGTGGCGGTGAGCTACTTGAACACACAAGAAGAAATCGACGTGTTGCTGGAAAACCTGACAGAGCTGGCCGCCCGACCTCAAATTTCGATGTCGACCCAAAGCCCCTGACGCGGCTGATCTTCCATCAACGGCGCCACCGGCACGGTGTTGTCGGCGTTCAGTTCGGTGCCGGGCACGGCGAGGTGCGCTTCGGGGTCGTCGTCGGCTTCGCGGCGGCGGCGATCGCGTTCCTGCTGGCGGCGCTGCTCTTCGCGCAGCAGATAGCCGTCTTCTTCCGGGTCGCGCTTTTGCAGGTCGATGGTGCTTTCGTTGGAGCTTTCCTGCACCGGCACCACAGGGGGAATATCCGGTCGCTGGCGGATCGGATCCTGCTGGGAGGTGATCGGCACGGCGCTCAGGGGGAGCATCGGTGGCAGCATATGAAGGGTCTCCTGTCAGCAGGTTATCGGCGGCGCCAGGGGTGCCTTGAGCCATCGGTCGCAAACTTGTGACCGGTTTGGCACTCAAGGGTGCCGCAACATCCCGTAAAACCGATGCATGACCTAATCTTCCCTGCAATTGGCCGATTGCGGTTAAAAGCCGGGCCGAGGCTCCTTATCCTTTGGCCTCGGGCCCTCATTCCGTTAAGATAGCCCGCTTTTTCAAGGTGGGAGTCAGGCAGCATGGCGCAGCAGTATCAACCGGGGCAACGCTGGATCAGTGACAGCGAAGCAGAGCTTGGTTTAGGCACCGTTCTGGCACAGGACGGCCGCTTGTTGACCGTGCTTTACCCGGCCACTGGCGAGACTCGCCAGTACGCGCTACGGAATGCGCCCCTCACCCGCGTGCGGTTCTCGCCCGGCGACTCGATCACTCACTTCGAAGGCTGGAAGATGACTGTCCAGCAAGTCGACGACGTCGACGGCCTGATGGTCTACCACGGCCTCAACGCGCAGAACGAAGCGGTCACCCTGCCGGAAACCCAACTATCGAACTTCATTCAGTTCCGTCTGGCCAGCGACCGTCTGTTCGCCGGGCAGATCGATCCGCTGGCGTGGTTCTCCCTGCGTTATCACACCCTGGAACACACCAGCCGCCAGTTGCAGTCTTCGCTCTGGGGCCTGGGCGGCGTGCGTGCGCAACCGATCGCCCACCAGTTGCACATTGCCCGTGAAGTCGCCGACCGCATCGCGCCGCGCGTATTGCTGGCGGACGAAGTGGGTCTGGGCAAGACCATCGAAGCCGGCCTGGTGATCCATCGCCAGTTGCTGTCGGGCCGCGCCAACCGCGTGCTGATCCTGGTGCCGGAAAACCTCCAGCACCAATGGCTGGTGGAAATGCGCCGCCGCTTCAACCTGCAGGTCGCGCTGTTCGACGAAGAACGCTTCATCGAAAGCGATGCCACCAACCCGTTCGAAGACACCCAGCTGGCCCTGGTGGCGCTGGAGTGGCTGGTCGACGATGAAAAGGCGCAGGACGCCCTGTTCGCTGCCGGTTGGGACCTGATGGTGGTCGACGAAGCCCACCACCTGGTGTGGCACGAAGAGAAAGTCAGCCCGGAATACTCGCTGGTTGAACAGCTGGCCGAGGTCATTCCCGGCGTGCTGCTGCTCACCGCCACCCCGGAACAACTCGGTCAGGACAGCCACTTCGCCCGTCTGCGCCTGCTCGACCCGAACCGTTTCCATGACCTGGCCGCCTTCCGCGCCGAGAGCGAAAACTATCGCCCGGTGGCCGAAGCCGTTCAGGAGCTGCTGGACAAGGGTCGCCTGTCGCCGGCCGCGCACAAGACCATCCACGGTTTCCTCGGCAACGAAGGTGAAGCCCTGCTCACCGCCGTCAACGATGGCGACACCGAAGCCAGCGCCCGCCTCGTGCGTGAACTGCTCGACCGCCACGGCACCGGCCGCGTGCTGTTCCGTAACACCCGCGCCGCCGTGCAGGGTTTCCCGGAGCGCAAACTGCACCCGTACCCGCTGCCATGCCCGGACGAATACCTCGAACTGCCCCTGGGCGAACACGCCGAGCTGTACCCGGAAGTCAGCTTCCAGGCCCAGCCGGACGCCAGCGAAGAAGATCGCTGGTGGAAATTCGACCCGCGCGTCGAGTGGCTGATCGACCAGCTGAAGATGCTCAAGCGCACCAAAGTACTGGTGATCTGCGCCCACGCCGAAACCGCGATGGACCTGGAAGACGCCCTGCGCGTGCGCTCCGGCATCCCGGCCACGGTGTTCCACGAAGGCATGAACATCCTCGAGCGTGACCGTGCCGCCGCCTACTTCGCCGACGAAGAGTTCGGCGCACAGGTGCTGATCTGCTCGGAAATCGGCAGTGAAGGTCGCAACTTCCAGTTCGCCCACCACCTGGTGCTGTTCGATCTGCCGTCGCACCCGGACCTGCTGGAACAGCGGATCGGTCGTCTCGACCGGATCGGCCAGAAGCACATCATCGAACTGCACGTGCCGTACCTGGAAACCAGCCCGCAAGAGCGCCTGTTCCAGTGGTATCACGAAGCACTGAACGCATTCCTCAACACCTGCCCGACCGGCAACGCCTTGCAGCATCAGTTCGGCTCGCGCCTGCTGCCGCTGCTCGAAGAGGCCGACGACGGCGAGTGGCAAGCGCTGATCGACGAGGCGCGCACCGAGCGCGAGCGCCTGGAAGCCGAGCTGCACACCGGTCGCGACCGCCTGCTGGAACTCAACTCCGGCGGCGCCGGCGAAGGTGAAGCGCTGGTCGAGGCCATCCTCGAACAGGACGACCAGTTCGCCCTGCCGATCTATATGGAAACCCTGTTCGACGCGTTCGGCATCGACAGCGAAGACCATTCGGAAAACGCCCTGATCCTCAAGCCGAGCGAGAAGATGCTCGACGCCAGTTTCCCGCTGGGCGACGACGAAGGCGTGACCATCACCTACGACCGCAACCAGGCGCTGTCACGCGAAGACATGCAGTTCATCACCTGGGAACACCCGATGGTGCAGGGCGGCATGGATCTGGTGCTGTCCGGTTCGATGGGCAACACCGCCGTCGCGTTGATCAAGAACAAGGCGCTCAAGCCGGGCACCGTGCTGCTGGAACTGCTCTACGTCAGCGAAGTGGTTGCCCCGCGTTCGCTGCAATTGGGCCGTTACCTGCCGCCGGCCGCCCTGCGCTGCCTGCTCGACGCCAACGGCAACGACCTGTCGTCGCGCGTGGCGTTCGAGACCTTGAACGATCAACTGGAAAGCGTGCCGCGCGCCAGCGCCAACAAGTTCATCCAGGCCCAGCGCGATCAGCTGACGCCACGGATCAACGCCGGTGAAGACAAGGTCACCCCGCGCCACGCCGAGCGCGTCGCCGAGGCCCGCCGCCGTCTGGCAGCCGACACCGACGAAGAACTGGCACGCCTGACCGCGTTGCAGGCGGTCAATCCGACCGTGCGCGACAGCGAACTGGACGCCCTGCGCAAGCAGCGTGAACAAGGTCTGGCGATGCTCGACAAAGCGGCGCTGCGACTGGAAGCGATCCGGGTGCTGGTGGCGGGCTAAACCGCCCTGCTCCATCGCCAAAAATGAAAAGGCCCGCAGCGATGCGGGCCTTTTTTGTTTGCCTGATATTTATCCTGCGCGGCTGATTGCCTCTTCGCGAGCAAGCCCGCTCCCACAGTTGGCCGGTTTCCTTCAGGAGGAAATGCGGTCGAATGTGGGAGCGGGCTTGCTCGCGAAGGCGATTACGCAGTCACCGCTGCACCCTCTGGCTCAACCACCGCCACCATCCCGTCCTTCATCCGCTTCGCATCCCGCACAAAACAGCGCGAGGCGAGGAACAGGAACACCATGGTCAGGAACAACGCCACCGGAATCAGGTACATCGCATCATGCAGCCCGACGGCCTTGAACGCCTCGGTCATCTGCTCGGCGCCCGCCGAGGCCATCGCCGACCTGGCGAAGTGATCCGACAAACCACCGACCACCACTGGCCCCAGACCGCCCCCCAGCAAATACAACCCGGCAAAGAACAGCGCCATCGCCGTGGCCCGCAGGCGCGGTTCAACCACGTCCTGAATCGCCGTGTACACACAGGTGTAGAAGTTGTAGGCGAACAGCCAGCCCACACTGAACACCGCGACGAACACCCCGATCTCGATGCGCCCGGCATGCAGCGCCCACGCCGTGCACAGGGTCGAGATGATCAGGCTGAACGCGGCAAACAGCAGTCGCCCGTTAGCCACCCGCTGGTGAATCTTGTCGGCGATCCAGCCACCGAGGGTCAGGCCGATCAACCCGGTCACACCGACGATTACCCCGGTCGCCACCGCCGCGTCCTGCAACGGCATCAGGAAATAACGCTGCAGCATCGGCACCAGGAACGAGTTGCAGGCGTAGGTCGCAAAGTTGAAGCACAGCCCGGCCATCACCAGCCACAGGAAGGTCGGAACCGCGAGGACGCGGCGAATCGGCTTGTCGACTTTCTCCTGGGACACCTGCACGGTTTCCGCCGCGCCGCGCTTGGGTTCCTTGATGAAGAACATGAACACCGCCAGCACCAGCCCCGGCACGGCGGCGATGAAGAACGGCGCGCGCCAGCTGTCGAACGCCTTGACCATCCAGCCGATGGTGAAGAAGGCTAGCAGCAGTCCCAGCGGCAGGCCGAGCATGAAAATGCCCATGGCCCGGGCCCGGCGATGGGCCGGGAACAGATCGCCGATCAGCGAGTTGGCGGCGGGCGCGTAACTGGCTTCACCAATGCCGATGCCCATGCGCACCAGCAGGAAACTCCAGAAACTGCCGACCAGACCGTTGACCGCCGTCAGCGCGCTCCAGGTCGCCAGGCCCCAGCCCATCAGTTTGCTGCGCGAACCGGTGTCGGCCAGGCGGCCCAGTGGTAATCCGGCAATCGCGTAAACCAGAGTGAACGCGGTGCCGACGATCCCCAGCTGGAAGTCGCTGAGGTGCCACTCCATGCGGATCGGCTCGATGATGATCGCCGGGATGGTGCGATCGAAGAAGTTGAACAGGTTGGCAAGGAACAGCAGGAACAGAATGCGCCAGGCATTCGCCGCTTGGGTCGAGTTCTGCATGGGTCCGTCTCTTTATTGTTATTAGGGCTTCACTGCCAACGCATCGAGCCCGGAACCTGCAATCTAGTCACGCTCGTCGGGGCTGTCTGTGATCATTCGCAAGCCTGATGACGGGCCATGGCCGTGTAACGAAACGTAAGCCCTTGAAATGCTTCGAATCCCCCGAAAACCGGGGGTTTTGCGGAAAAATCCGGCAATGAAAAAATACTTTCACGCCCCCCTTCCCAACGCCGTGGCGAAGCCTAGAATGGCCGCCGGATCCGTCCGGATCCTGCCGATCAACCCCTTTGATATCCCGCCCATGTCCGAAGTCAGTCCGTGTCTGAATTGCGGTGCCTGCTGTTCCCATTTTCGTGTGTCATTTTTCTGGGGTGAATGCGCATCCTCCGGCGGGACCGTGCCCGATGAACTGGTCACCCAGATCACGCCCAGCCGGGTCGCGATGATCGGCACCGACCGCAAGGCGCCGCGCTGCACCGCGCTGGAGGGCGAAGTCGGAACAGCCGTGAGTTGCACGATCTACGACAAGCGTTCCAGCCCCTGCCGGGAGTTCGAAGCGTCGTGGGAAAACGGCGAACAGAATACCGACTGCGACAAGGCACGTGCCCGTTTCGGCCTGCCACCGCTGCAACCGCACTGGAACGAAGTCGCCTGAATTCAGGCGCTTCAACGCTTAGAGCCAATCGCTATGACGCTAATGCCGAAATCATTAGCGCCAATGTGCCACTACCGCTTGCACGGCAAAAACCGCCTCTATACTGCAAACATTCGCCTGCGTTGATGACGCAGTAAGGACGTATTCAGAGACGGGGCATGCTATGGAGTGGCTTGGTTTGCAATTTGTTGCCGAGCAGCCGGAGAGCGGGCAGGTCATCCTCAACTGCACACACAATCCCCTGTTGGTGCTGGTGGCCTATCTGGTTGCCTGCGCCGCGAGTTTTGCCACCCTCGACATGGCCGAACGGGTCGCCCATGCTGAAGAGCCCGGTTCGCAACGCCTGTGGCGCTGGATCGGCGCAACCTGCCTGGCCGGCGGCATCTGGGCGATGCACTTCATCAGCATGCTGGCGTTCCAGGCGCCGATCGACATCCAATACGACCTGCCCGTGACCCTGTTTTCCCTGGTGATCGCGTTACTGGCGTCCTGGCTGGCGATGCACACCCTGAGCACGCCCCAACCGAACCTGCTGCAGTACCTCAAGACCGCCATCGTCATCGGCCTCGGCATCGCCGGCATGCATTACGTCGGCATGGCCGCCATCGAATCCGCCGCCACGGCCTACTACGAGCCCACCCTGTTCCTGTCGTCGATCGTGATCGCCATCGGCGCCAGCTTCGCGGCGTTGTGGGTTGCCGGCAACTTGCGCGAAGGCAGTGGCCTGCACATCCAGATGCTCAAATACCTGGCCGCGCTGATTCTCGGCGCCGGCATCCTCAGCATGCATTTCACCGGCATGGCGGCGCTGCAACTGGTGCTGCCCGAGGGGCAATTGCCGACCCTGGCGTCGCAATCCAGTCACTTGCAACTGGGCCTCACCGTCGCCCTGATCACGTTGCTGATCCTGGGCAGCGCGATCAGCGCCGCGCTGGCCGACAAGAAGCTGCAGAACAAGGAACACGATCTGCGCCGGGTCAACGCCCTGCTCAGCCAGCTTGATCAGGCGCGCATGTCGCTGCAGCACGTGGCCAACTACGACGCCCTGACCAACCTGATCAACCGGCGCGGCTTCAATCAGATCTTCGCTGAAAAACTCAGCCAGAAAACCAGCGAAGGCGGGATGCTGGCGGTGATGTTCCTCGACATCGACCACTTCAAACGCATCAACGACAGCCTCGGCCATGACGCCGGCGACGAACTGCTGAAGGTCATCGCCCAGCACATCAAGGGCTCGGTGCGCAGTCATGAAGACGTGGTCGCGCGATTCGGCGGCGACGAGTTCTGCATCCTCATCGGCCTGCGCGACCGCGAAGAAGCGCGCAATCTGGCGCAACGCATCATGCTCAAGATGAAAGAACCGATCGAACTTGCCGGACGACGCATGGTGATGACCACCAGCATCGGTATCAGCTTGTTTCCCGAGGACGGCTCGACCTGCGATGAACTGCTCAAGCACGCGGATCTGGCGCTGTACCAATCCAAAGGCGCCGGGCGCAACGGCGTGCACTTTTTCGATTCCAACCTGAAAAACCGCGCCAGCCTCGAACTGCAACTGGAGGAAGAGCTGCGCCACGCCCTGCGTCAGGAGAACGGTCTGCTGCTGTATTACCAGCCGATCTTCGAACTCAAGACCGGCAAGGTCACCAAGCTCGAAGCGCTGATCCGCTGGCAGCACCCGGTGCACGGCCTGCTCACCCCGGATCGCTTCATCGCCATCGCCGAAAACAACGGCCTGATTGCCGAGCTTGACAACTGGGTCCTGCGCAAGGCCTGTGAAGATCTCGGCGAGCTGTCGCGCCATGGCTGTGAAGAGCTGAAGATCGCCTGGAACTGCTCACCGCTGAATCTGGCCCGGGAAGAGCTGGCCAATGAAATCGAGCACGCCTTGCGCAGCGCCGGGGTCGCCCCGGAACGGCTGGAACTGGAGGTCACCGAAAACGCCTTGATGGGCAACATCGCCAACACCCTGGTGCTGCTGCGGCAGATCCGCGCCCTCGGCGTATCATTGTCGATCGACGACTTCGGCACCGGCTATTCGTCGCTGGCCTATCTCAAGCGCCTGCCGCTCAACACCCTGAAGGTCGACCGCTCGTTCATCCTCGACATCCCCAAGGCCACCGCCGACATGGAAATCGTCCAGGCGATCATCGTCATGGCGCACACCCTGCATTTGCAGGTGGTCACCGAAGGCGTCGAAAGCCTGGAGCAGTACGAATTCCTCGAGCGCTCGGGCTGCGACTTCATTCAGGGCTACCTGCTCAGCCGCCCGGTGCCACTGGCCGAACTGCGCCCGGTACTGGAGGAAATCAATCAGCGCAAACACGCGCACGTGCTCAATCCGCTGAGTCTGGCCCGCGGTACATTTGCACCAGTGTCGCTGGATCCTTCTGCAAAAAGCCTTGCGCCCCATGCAGGCGCATCAGTTGTGCGGCCAATCCGCTGATCGGTGTGGCCGAACCGGTTTCCCGGGAAAATTTCACCGCGGTATCCAGATCCTTGAGCAGCGTGCGCACGTGCCATTTCACCGGCTCGAAACGGCTTTCGGCCATTTGCGGGGCGAGGATCTGCAACGGTCTGGAATCGGCAAAACCACCGGCCAGCGCTTCGGCAATCAGGCTGGCATCGACCCCGGCCTGCTCGGCCAGCGCCACCACTTCGGCGATCACCAAAGCGTTGCAGGCGACGATCATCTGATTGCAGGCCTTGGTCACCTGACCGGCGCCGACGCCACCCATGTGCGTGACGCGCTGCCCGAGTTCGAGCAGTACCGGTCGTACGCGATCAAGATCCGCTGCATCACCGCCCACCATGATCGCCAGGCTGCCGGCCTCGGCGCCGACCACCCCGCCGGACACCGGCGAATCGAGCCAGGCCATGCCTGTCTTGTCGGCCAGTTCGGCGGCCATTTCACGGGTGGCCGTCGGTTCGAGGCTGGAAAAATCCACCAGCAACTGACCGCGCTTCGCCCCTTGCGCCACACCGGCCGGGCCGAACACCACTTCGCGTACCACCGCCGTGTCGGCCAGGCACAGCATCACCACGTCAGCCTGCGCACAGAGCTCAGCGGGCGTCGCCACCCGCCGGGCGCCCGCCTCGACCAGCGGCGCACACTTGGCCGGGTTGCGGTTCCACACGGTCAGCGGGTAACCGGCAGCCAGCAGACGGCGGCACATCGGCAGGCCCATCAGGCCGATTCCGGCAAAACCCAACGAAGGTCGCGTTGACATCATTTAGCCTCCTTTTGATTAAAGATCGCCGAATAATGGCCGATCCATCATCAATCAGGAAAGGATTCCCCCGCGCGACACTCAGGCCAGACCCCTGACGCACGGGCCAAATACGCGCAGAAAAAAGACGCGAGATTCCCATTCCGTGAGGTTCGACGACAGCGGTCGATGAACCAACCAGTCCAGGTAGATGGCGCTCAATGACTTCTAAAAACAATCCGGCCACTGCGGTATCCGATCTGACTCTGAGCCCTGCGGCGAACAGCCCTGCCCCGATGAAGCCATTGCCCCCCTCGCGCCCGCTGGGCACCCAGCAATACCTGTACTTCACCGAAACCAATACCGACCGCATCCTCGACAACCTCGATGGCCTGCGTGACCTGGTGTTCCCGCGCCCGCCGCACCTGGAAGGCGACAACGAACAGCACAACGATCAGGAATTCCCGTCGGTGTGCCTGATCGGCCTCGGTCGCTGCGGTTCCAACATCGCCCTCGACGTGGCGGAGCTGGTGTACAACGCGCGCAAGTTCTACCTCAACGAATTCAACAGCGAAGATCGCGCGGCTGACCGTCGCCTGGCCTCCGACAAAGGCTACGGCCCGGCCCAGTGGATCAAGCAGAACCTGCGGATCGGCCCGAACAAGTCGACCAAACCGGTGTTCCTGGTGGAACCGCTGGTGATGCTCGGCGACCTCGACAAGGACATTGCCGGGCGTATCCGTTTCTCGCGCAAGGGCGAAAAAAGCGGTTTCCTGCGCGACTACAGCAAGATGAAGATCATGGACTTGTCCGAAGTCCACGCCGGTGGCGCCGGTAACGCGCCGATTCTCGGCCAGTACCTGGCGAAGATCATCCTCAACAAGGACACCCAGCGTTTCTCCAGCCCTGACTGGAAAATGATCCACTCGTACCTGATCGACAGCTGCGGCATCAAGGCCAACCAGTCGCGCCTGTATTTCTCGATCTTCAGTGCCGGCGGTGGTACCGGTTCGGGCATGGCCTCGGAATTCGGCCTGGCCCAGCAGCACTCGTACATGAACAAGACGTTCGACACCAAGCCGATGGACGAGCATGACGGCAAGAGCGGTCATTCCTTCGTGTTCGAACCGATCTTCACCAGCGGCATCTGCGTGCTGCCGAACATTTCCGACCACCGCAGCGAAATGTCTGAGGCGCTGCACATCAACGCCGGCCGCCTGCTGTGCAAATACCTCTCGGAAGAATGGGATTTCTCGTACAACTTCGCCAACGAAGACAGCAGCGAAGCCAGCGTCATGGGCCGTATCCGCCCATGGAACGCGATGATGCTGATTTCCAACGACATCATGCGTTACGCCGAAGAGAGCGATGACGGCAACATCCAGAACATTGATGTCAATGCGATGGAGAAGCACGCCAACCAATACATCTCGCAGCAGATCTTCAACATTCTGACGGCCCAGGCGGTCACGACCGACTACGACCAGAACTATTTCCGTCGCGCCGGCATCGACATCGGCGAGACCATTCGCCTGGACGCCAACGACCTGTTCATGAGTCTGGCCGGCCCGGTGGCGATTGCCTACGCCGAATCCGTGGTGCCGGAAACCCCGCCGCCGAGCAGCGACAAGTTCAAGGTGTTCGACAAAGAGCCGCAGCGCCTGAACATCGACGACCTGTTTTTCCGCTCGATCGACCTGCCGCACTTCAATAAAGTGACCCAGGCCATCGAAGGCATCAGCCTGCTGCCGATCGAGTCCAAGCGTTATCGCGCCTCGCTTGAGCAATACAAGAACTCCGGCTACGACGCGGCTGCGCTGCACGACCTGCACTTCTTCAAGAACTGCTCGTCGGTGGTCTCGATCGTTTCGCTGCCGAAAGACTACAAGCTGTCGTACATGGACCTGAACCGGTTGAAGACTCACCTCAACAGCCTGTTCCCCAACACCACGCTCAAGCGCTACGCGCTGGTGATCGGCGCCTCGGCCAACCTGTCGCTGACCACCCTGATCGCCAAGAGCCCGTGCCTGTCGGACGACTTCCTGACGCTGATCGTGGCATTCATCAAGCGTTGCTTTGCCAAGACGCCGTACCGTTTCGACGAGACCCTGGACAACTCGATCCTCGATTTCATCATTCAGGAAGAGTTCGACGAGGACCGCATCGACGACCTGCTCAACGAATTCGAGAACCCGGCGAAGATCCTCGATACCAACTGGTACGCGATCAAGCCGATGTACGAGAAGAAGTACCGCGAGTTGATCAACGACAAAGAGAAGTTTGTCTCGATCAATGACATTCGCCTGTCGCGCGATTGCGTGAAGAAGTCGATCAAGTACCTGCGCGAGATCTACCGTCACCGGATCGGCAAGACCAAGGTTATTTCCCTCAATAACCATACGGGCAAGACTTACTCGGTCTGACATCAGACCGAGGCGCCGCCATCGCGAGCAGGCTCGCTCCCACATTGGAATGCGTTTCCTGTGGGAGCGAGCCTGCTCGCGATGGGGCGCTCAAATTCCCCGATTTATTCAGCCTTTCCAACATCCCGAAACAATTAAGCAGCCGTCAGGCTGCTCAATAAACTGTGCCCGTTACGTTTACGTCACCGTTATGCCACCCCCGCCTGTGGCATTTCTCTACGGCAATCGGCCATCACGCTACTCCGCTACACACTTTTTGCCGGTCAGCGCCCGCACCAATAGGGTGCAACCCGTCAGGTCGCTGCCCTTTCCTGGATCAGGATCCACGGCCGGACCACCACCGCCCACATCTCGGGATCACGCTCGAAAATATCCAGCGCCCGCGTTTCAGACAGCTTGGCGACCTTGTCTTCGGCCAGCCAGGCAGCGACTTTCTCGCCCTGATCCGATGCCACGGCCTCAGCGACCGCGATCAAATCCAGGCTGGCGTCGACCCACAATAGGGCACCCTGGGCATAGAAGCGCTCCAACTCTTTCCAGGTAATAGATGCGGTTTCACCAAGCAGCTTGGCATAGAGGGTGCTAGGTTCTTGATTCATGGGACTGTCCGGAAAAGAAATCGGCGCGAATGATAACGTCGGTGGTCCGGCAGAAAAACCCGGTTGCAAAAGGCCGTACCGAACGAAAAGAGCAGGAACGCCAAGGAATGCTGATGATTGGGGCATAAGCCCTCTGAACGTCCCGCCGCAATTCTGTCTTTTTCTTTCATTAAAGCGACACCCTCAGGTTTTGCCCCCTGGCGCCAGCTTCCCAGGCCAACAACCGGCGCTCTACACTGTACCGGTACAGTTGCCGGGGGCTTTTCCGGAGGGTATCGCCCAGATATCTGTCCCGGTTCTGCTGCTACGGCGTCAGGACTCTAAAAAATACAACAGTAAGAGTGGAGCACTATGACTAAGGCTACTAAGCAGATTTCCAAACTGTTTGCCGCTATGGTTCTGGCCGGGGTTGCCAGCCATTCGTTCGCAGCTGACACCATCAAGATCGGTATCGCCGGCCCTAAAACCGGTCCAGTAGCCCAGTACGGCGACATGCAGTTCAGTGGCGCGAAAATGGCCATCGAACAGATCAACGCCAAGGGCGGCGTCGACGGCAAGAAGCTCGAAGCCGTTGAATACGATGACGCCTGCGATCCCAAACAAGCGGTAGCGGTCGCGAACAAGGTCGTCAACGACGGCGTCAAGTTCGTGGTCGGTCACCTGTGCTCCAGCTCCACCCAGCCTGCTTCGGACATCTACGAAGACGAAGGCGTGATCATGATCACCCCGGCTGCCACCAGCCCGGACATCACCAACCGTGGTTACAAAATGGTCTTCCGCACCATCGGTCTGGACAGCGCCCAGGGCCCTGCCGCCGGTAACTACATTGCCGATCACGTGAAACCGAAAATCGTCGGCGTGCTGCACGACAAGCAGCAGTACGGTGAAGGCATCGCCACCGCCGTCAAATCCACCCTCGAGAAGAAAGGCACCAAGGTTGCCGTGTTCGAAGGCGTCAACGCCGGCGACAAGGACTTCTCCGCGATCATCGCCAAGCTCAAGCAAGCCAACGTCGACTTCGTCTACTACGGCGGCTACCACCCGGAGCTGGGCCTGATCCTGCGTCAAGCCCAGGAAAAAGGCCTGAAAGCCAGGTTCATGGGTCCGGAAGGCGTGGGTAACGACTCGATCACCCAGATCGCCAAGGACGCGTCCGAAGGCCTGCTGGTGACCCTGCCGAAGTCCTTCGACCAGGATCCGGCCAACGTGGCCCTGGCCGATGCATTCAAGGCCAAGAAAGAAGACCCGAGCGGTCCGTTCGTGTTCCCGTCCTACTCGGCCGTTGAAGTGATTGCCGAAGGTATCAAGGCTGCCAAGTCCGAAGATGCTGCCAAGGTGGCTGAAGCCATCCACAAAGGCACCTTCAAGACACCTACCGGCGACCTGAGCTTCGACGACAAGGGCGACCTGAAGGACTTCAAATTCGTGGTTTACGAGTGGCACAACGGCAAACCTAAAACCGAAGTGTCGCCTCAGTAAGGCGCTGCCTGACTGACTGCCAATAAAGCCCACGGCGTGCCGTGGGCTTTGTTTTACGAATGTATTGGGCCGCGCTGGCGTGATCCGCCAGTCTCCCCACCTGAAAATCTCAAAACCGTCATCAGCGGTTCGCTGGCAAAACCCGGATTCGAAGTGGATATAGATCCACGGGACCGGGCGGGAAAATGACTCCACCAGTGAAATGCGTATCAGGTTTTTAGGAGCGCTGTAATGCCTGACATCTATCACTTCTTCCAACAGCTGGTTAACGGCTTGAACGTTGGCAGCATGTATGCCCTGATCGCCATCGGCTACACGATGGTCTACGGCATCATTGGAATGATCAACTTCGCCCACGGCGAGGTGTACATGATCGGCTCCTACGTGGCGTTCATCGCCATCGCCGGGCTGACCATGATGGGACTCGAAAGCGTCCCGCTGTTGATGACCGTGGCGTTCATCGCCAGCATCGTCGTCACCAGTTCCTACGGTTACAGCATCGAACGCATTGCCTACCGCCCGTTGCGCGGCAGCAACCGTCTGATCCCGCTGATTTCCGCGATCGGTATGTCGATCTTCCTGCAGAACACGGTTCTGCTGGCGCAAGACTCCAAGGACAAAGCAATCCCCAACCTGATTCCGGGCAACTTCGCCTTCGGCCCGGGTGGCGCACATGAAGTGCTGATTTCCTACATGCAAATCGTGGTGTTCGTGGTGACCCTGATCGCCATGCTCAGCCTCACGCTGTTCATCTCCCGCTCTCGCCTGGGCCGCGCGTGCCGCGCCTGCGCCGAAGACATCAAGATGGCCAACCTGCTGGGCATCAACACCAACAACATCATCGCCCTGACCTTCGTCATCGGTGCTGCGCTGGCGGCCGTCGCGGCCGTGCTGCTGAGCATGCAATACGGCGTGATCAACCCGAACGCCGGTTTCCTCGTCGGCCTCAAGGCCTTCACCGCCGCGGTACTGGGCGGGATCGGCAGCATCCCCGGCGCCATGCTCGGCGGGCTGGTGCTCGGGGTGGCGGAAGCCTTTGGCGCCGATATCTTCGGCGACCAGTACAAGGACGTCGTGGCTTTCGGCTTGTTGGTTCTGGTGCTGTTGTTCCGTCCGACCGGCATTCTGGGCCGTCCGGAGGTTGAGAAAGTATGACTAGGAATCTTAAACAGGCGCTGTTCAGCGCCTTGCTGGTCTGGGCCGTGGCCTATCCGGTACTGGGTCTGAAACTGACCATCGTCGGCATCAACCTGGAAGTGCACAACACCAGCCCGGCCATTCTGGCGACCATCGCCATCTGCTCGGTGCTGATGTTCCTGCGAGTGCTGTTCAACCAGCAGATCAGCAAGGCGTGGCGTTCTTCGCCGGGCATGCCGCTGATCCCGGCCAAGGCCAGCAACTTCCTGACCCTGCCTTCCACCCAGCGCTACTTCATCATCGCGCTGATCATCGGTGCGCTGGTGTGGCCGTTCTTCGGCTCCCGTGGCGCGGTGGACATCGCGACGCTGATCCTGATCTACGTGATGCTCGGCCTGGGCCTGAACATCGTGGTCGGTCTGGCCGGTCTGCTCGACCTGGGTTACGTCGGTTTCTACGCCGTCGGCGCCTACAGCTACGCGCTGCTGTCGCACTACTACGGCCTGAGCTTCTGGATCTGCCTGCCGATTGCCGGCCTGATGGCGGCGACGTTCGGCTTCCTGCTCGGCTTCCCGGTGTTGCGTCTGCGCGGCGACTACCTGGCGATCGTGACCCTCGGCTTCGGGGAAATCATCCGCCTGTTCCTGCGTAACCTGACCGACATCACCGGCGGCCCGAACGGCATCAGCAACATCGAGAAACCGACGTTCTTCGGCCTGACCTTCGAACGCAAGGCTGCGGAAGGCCTGCAAACCTTCCACGAGTATTTCGGCCTGCAATACAACTCGATCAACAAGGTGATCTTCCTCTACCTGGTTGCCCTGCTGCTGGCGCTGGCGGCGCTGTTCATCATCAACCGCCTGCTGCGCATGCCGATCGGCCGTGCGTGGGAAGCGCTGCGTGAAGATGAAATCGCCTGCCGCGCGCTGGGTCTCAACCCGACCGTGATCAAGCTCTCGGCGTTCACCCTGGGCGCGAGCTTCGCCGGTTTCGCCGGCAGCTTCTTCGCCGCCCGTCAGGGTCTGGTGACGCCGGAATCGTTCACCTTCATCGAGTCGGCGATCATCCTCGCCATCGTGGTGCTGGGTGGCATGGGCTCGCAACTGGGCGTGATTCTCGCGGCCGTGGTGATGATCCTGCTGCCGGAAATGATGCGTGAGTTCAGTGAGTACCGCATGTTGATGTTCGGCGCCCTGATGGTGCTGATGATGATCTGGCGACCTCAAGGTCTGCTGCCCATGCAACGTCCTCACATGGAGCTGCGCAAATGAGCCGCGAGATCCTGAAAGTCGAAAATCTGAGCATGCGCTTCGGCGGCCTGCTGGCGGTCAACGGCGTGGCCCTGACCGTCAAAGAGAAACAGGTGGTTGCACTGATCGGGCCGAACGGCGCGGGCAAGACCACCGTGTTCAACTGCCTGACCGGTTTCTACCAGCCATCGGGCGGCAGCATCCTGCTGGACGGCGAGCCGATCCACGGCCTGCCGGGCCACAAGATCGCCCTCAAAGGCGTGGTGCGCACCTTCCAGAACGTGCGCCTGTTCAAGGACATGACGGCGGTCGAGAACCTGTTGATCGCCCAGCACCGTCACTTGAACACCAACTTCCTGTCCGGCCTGTTCAAGACCCCGGCGTTTCGCAAGAGCGAGCGCGAGGCCATGGAGTTCGCCGAGTACTGGCTGGAAAAGGTCAACCTCAAAGAGTTCGCCAACCGCCCTGCCGGCACCCTGGCTTACGGTCAGCAACGTCGCCTGGAAATCGCCCGCTGCATGATGACCCGCCCGCGGATCCTCATGCTCGACGAACCGGCCGCCGGCCTGAACCCGAAGGAAACCGAAGACCTCAAGGCGCTGATCAGCGTGCTGCGTGAAGAGCACAACGTGACCGTGCTGCTGATCGAACACGACATGAAACTGGTCATGAGCATTTCCGACCACATCGTCGTGATCAACCAGGGCACGCCCCTGGCCGACGGCACGCCGGAGCAGATCCGTGACAATCCTGAAGTGATCAAAGCCTACCTGGGGGAAGCGTAAATGCTGCAGTTCGAAAACGTTTCCACCTTCTACGGCAAGATCCAGGCGCTGCACAGCGTCAACGTCGAAGTCCGCCAGGGCGAGATCGTGACCCTGATCGGCGCCAACGGTGCCGGCAAGTCCACCCTGCTGATGACGCTCTGCGGTTCGCCGCAGGCCCACAGCGGCAGCATCCGCTACATGGGTGAGGAACTGGTCGGCCAGGACTCGTCGCAGATCATGCGCAAGAGCATTGCCGTGGTGCCGGAAGGTCGTCGGGTGTTTGCCCGTCTGACCGTCGAAGAAAACCTGTCCATGGGCGGATTCTTCACCGACAAGGGCGACTATCAGGAACAGATGGACAAGGTTCTCGGACTTTTCCCACGCCTGAAAGAACGCTTCAACCAGCGCGGCGGCACCATGTCCGGCGGCGAACAGCAAATGCTCGCCATCGGCCGTGCGCTGATGAGCAAGCCGAAACTGCTGCTGCTCGACGAGCCGTCGCTGGGCCTGGCACCGATCATCATCCAGCAGATCTTCGACATCATCGAACAGCTGCGCAAGGACGGTGTGACGGTGTTCCTGGTCGAACAGAACGCCAACCAGGCGCTGAAAATCGCTGACCGTGCGTACGTTCTGGAGAACGGCCGGGTGGTGATGCAAGGCACCGGCGAAGCGCTGCTGACCGACCCGAAAGTGCGCGAGGCGTACCTCGGCGGTTGATGGATCGCGCGCGATAACGAACGGCCCTCCGGGGCCGTTTTTTTATGCCCTGAGAATGCCGGCACCTCTGCGGTACCGGCAGCTCAGTGCTGGACACTGCGACCGTCAATAGGGATTGCAATCCATCTTCAGGGCCGTGGCCTGATCGACGTATGGCCGGGCCGGCTCAAGGTTCCAGACCGGTTTGTCCCTCACCGCCCGGCCCTGATAGACATGCTGGAAATGACAAACCATCTGCCGACGCAGCGATCCGCCATTGACGCTGTACTCACGCCATTGCGCATCGTCCTTGTGCTTGTTGTACAGCTCGGCAAACATCCGGTCGGTCTGATCTTCCTTGATCGCCCGGCCGCAAGCGGTAGGCACGACCTGCAACGACCAGGTATTCGGCCCGAGCACAGGGTCGGGGCGCTGACTCCAGGAGCTCGATTCAATGTACTTTTCACAGAATTTCGGGGTCGGTTCGGGTGTGGCCGCTACGCAGGAAAAAGTCGCCTTGGCGGTCGGTGTTTTGGGGAAGTTGATCTTGATCACATTGCGCTCCTTGCCGGTCTTGGCCTTGTAGTCGCGCTGATTGGCCAAGGCATCATTCAAGCCGCGTTGATCGCTGTAGAAGAACGCCAGAATCGGCAATTCATCGGTTTTCGGATTACCCAGGCGCAACTCGGTCTGGGTCTGGAACTCACGAGAGTTGATCACTCGCCGCGCCTCCATGAAGTTGCGGAAGGCATCGACCCGCTCCTTGCTGCTCATGGGGTTGCGCATGTTGAAGCCACATTGCAACTGATCCTGCATCTTGTCGTTGTTGAATCTGGTGAAGTGGGCGACCCAGGCTTTGGCATTGGTTATCGGCGGAACCATAGCCTGGCACACCGCCTCGCTCTGGGCGGTGTTCTGGTTGTTGCCACACCCCCGGTCGTCTCGATAGTCGGTCCAGGCATCGTTGGGGAATGCGCAATAGACGTGCACCGGTGTCTCGGGATTACGCACCCGGTCCACTGGATTGATGATATAGCCGTTCTGAGTACTCATTCCCGGATCGGCGTAGCTGATGGTGTCGGCACGCATGTAGGAAGCAGCGAAAGTGCCCAGCTTCAGGGCGGTGGGACTGGGATTCCAGACATCCCATTGCTGCCCTTTCGCCGGATCGGCACGGTGAGTGCCGCGAATGATCAACCCTGAACAGTCCGACGCCGGGTCCGGCCCGCAACTGGCCACTGTGTTGTTGTACAACTCTTCAACCGTTTTCAGTGTCTCCGCGCACGATTCGGCATAGCTGCCAGTGCTCTGCAACAGCAACGCAAACATACATAACGGGACGAACCTGTTCAGACGTTTTCTCATGGCCTGTATCTCCTTGATACCGAGGGCACACTGAGCACACGCTGATCGGCGCGGCTCCCGTGACAATGGAACGCCGGTGGCACGTCGTTGGCTACTGTCAGAAATTACAGGTTGATGGGCATTTGCGACGAATGGTCGAGCGCGAGATGTGGGTGATGTTCTGGCGCACTGTCAATCCAAAAAAAAATTGTCCGGGCTGTAACGCATCCCGAGGTCGTTTCTCTAGTGGGGCAAGCAAGCGCAATCGCTTGTTCAAACCCAAGTTCAAACCGGAGAAACATCATGACTGCTACCACCCGCACCCTGTCCGCCACCGCCCTGGTTCTGGCCCTCGGTTCCGCCCTGAGCATCGCTGCCGTCTCCACCGCCCACGCCGCTGACGACAACATGGAAAAATGCTTCGGCGTGGCCATGAAAGGCAAGAACGATTGCGCCGCAGGCGCAGGCACCACCTGTGCCGGCACCGCGAAAATGGATTATCAGGCCAACGCCTGGAAGCTGGTTCCGAAAGGCACCTGCGCCACCACCGAAAGCAAAACCTCGCCGACCGGTTTCGGTCAGCTCGAAGCGTTCAAAGCCAAGTCCTGATCCGGGAGCCGCCCGAGTGTCGATCATGATCACATCCCGCGACCATGCCTTGCGCCGCACTCGGGCAGCCCTCACCGGGCTCCCGTCCCGTGCCGGGCTGGGGCTCAAGAGCGAGCACTTCAGCGAAGTGCTCGATTCACGTCCGGACATCGGTTTCTTCGAAGTCCACGCCGAAAACTACATGGTGGCCGGCGGCCCGTTTCATCATTTTCTGGGATTGATTCGCGAGGCGTATCCGCTCTCGCTGCATGGCGTCGGGCTGTCCATCGGTGCCGAAGGCGCGCTGGATGTCCAGCACCTCAAACGCCTGGCGGCACTGATCGAGCGCTATCAACCCCACTCCTTTTCCGAACACCTGGCCTGGTCGAGCCATGGCCCGGTGTTCCTTAATGACCTGCTGCCCCTTGCTTACGACACGCCGACGCTGAACCGCGTCTGCGAACACATCGACCAGGTACAGAACACCCTCAAGCGTCCGATGCTGCTGGAGAACCCGGCGACCTATCTGGCGTTCCAGCGCTCGACCATCGACGAAGCCGATTTCATCCGTGGAGTCATCCGGCGCACTGGCTGCGGTCTGTTGCTGGACGTGAACAATGTCTACGTCTCGTGCATCAACCATCAGCGCGATCCCCTGACTTACCTCGATGCCCTGCCGCTGCATGCAGTGAGCGAAATTCATCTGGCGGGGTTCGCCGAAGATGCCGACAGCCTCGGTGATCGCTTGCTGATCGACGATCACGGCGCACCGATCGATCAAGCGGTCTGGTCGCTGTACCGGCTAGCGCTGGAACGTGTCGGCCCGGTGGCGACGCTGATCGAACGGGACAATCAGGTGCCGGCCTTCAAGGTGCTGTTGGCGGAAGCACAGCAGGCCGATGAGCTGTTGCTGTTCGCGGGAGGTCGGCCATGAGCACTCAAGCCGCATTCAGCGCAGCGTTGCTCGATATCGTTCTGCCCTGCCCCGACGGTTTGTGCAGTGCCAACGGCGCCGATCCAGCCAGCCGTTTCGCGGTGTACCGCAACAACGTGCAGGGTTCGCTGATCAACGCGTTGGCCGACAGCTATCCCGTGGTGAGGCAGTTGGTGGGTGACGAATTCTTTCGGGCCATGGCCGGAGTTTTTGTGCAAAGCCATCCGCCACACAGTCCGTTGATGAGCGACTACGGCCGTGAACTGGCGGACTTCATCAGTGAGTTCGAACCAGCCGCGTGCGTTCCCTATCTGGCCGATATCGCGAGGCTGGAACGCTTGCGCACGCAGGCCTACCACGCTGCCGATGTGTTACCCCTGAGTCAGGAGCGAATCGCCGCTGTATTCGCCGATGCCGATGCGCTCAACGAACTGCGCATCGGCCTGCACCCTTCGCTGCATCTGCTCGATTCAAACTTCGCCGTGGTGGACATCTGGGCCGCGCATCAGCACGACGCGACCCTGGCCGGGATCGATCTGCATCACGCTCAACACGCGCTGATCCTGCGCAACGGACTGGAAGTCGAGGTGTTCACCGTGGATCGCGGCGCCAGCCAGTTTATTCGCCAGCTCAAAGCTGGCCTGTCACTCACGCAAGCGCTGGAATCCGCCGAGGCCTTCGACCTCAGCCAGACCCTCGCCCTGCTCATCAGCCGCCACGTCATCACTCATTTCCACCCAAAGGTGTTGTCATGAACAGTCTCATTGCCCGCGCCATCGCGCTGCTGGAAAAAATCCCTCACAGCCTGATCGCCTTCATCGCGCGTTTTTCCATCGCGGCGGTGTTCTGGAAATCCGGGCAGACCAAGGTCGAAGGGCTGGCCGTCGACCTGATCGATGGCACCTTCGAGTTCGGCTGGCCACGTCTTGCCGACTCGACGATTCCGCTGTTCAAGAGCGAGTACCACGTGCCGCTGCTGTCGCCGGAAATCGCCGCGCACCTGGCAGCGTTCGCCGAACACTTTTTCCCGATCCTGATCCTCATCGGCTTCGCCACGCGCTTTTCGGCGCTGGCATTGCTGGGCATGACCCTGACCATTCAGCTGTTCGTGTATCCGGATGCGTACCCGACCCACGGCACCTGGATGGCGGTGTTGCTGTACCTGATGGCCACCGGGCCGGGAAAAGTGTCGATCGATCACCTGATCGCCCGGCACTACAACCGGTCCAGCGCTTCGCCGCTGAGTTTGAACCAGCCGATCAGGTAATCCGCCAGTACCTGAGTGCGTTTCGGTAGCCCGCCCTGATACGGATGCACCAGATACATCGGCATGCGGCGGGTCTGAAAATCGCGCAGGAGCCAGCGCAATCGGCCGTCAGCCAATTCCGTCTGCAACAGATAGGACGGCAAGCGAGCGATCCCGGCGCCGGCCAGTGCGGCTTTCTTCAACAGGTTGTAGTGATTGCTGGCGAACGGTCCCGACACCCGCACCCGCAGCAGTTCGTGCTGTTGGTGATAGAGCCATTCTTCACGACCGCTGTAATGACTGTTGAGCAGGCAACGGTGCTCGGCCAGCGCCTGCGGCGTCAGCGGTTCGCCAAAGCGCTCCAGATATTCAGGACTGGCGCAGGTCATTTCCTGCCAGGCCAGCAGCGGTCTGGCCACCAGTCGCTCGTCATTGGCGACTTCAGTGCGGATCGCCAGATCGAAGCCTTCGCGGGACAGGTCGCGGTAGCTGTTGTTCAGCTCCAGTTCGATCTGCACCTCGGGGTATTTCTGCGAGAAATCCAGCAACAGGCCGTCGAAGAAGGTTTCTCCCAGCGACACCGGAACCGTCATACGCACCGGACCGGCCATGTCGTCCTTCAATCGTGCCAACGCCTGACGCGCTCGCTCCACCTGGACGACAAGCGCCTGAGCCTGTGGCAACAATGCCGCACCGGCCGCCGTCAGGCTAAGACGACGCGTGGTGCGTTGCAGCAAGACCACGGAAAACCGCGCCTCCAGCTGACTGATGCGCTTGGACAACTGTCCCTTGCTGCACCCCAATTGCTGCGCCGCCAGGGTAAAGCTGCCGGCCTCGATCAACACCGCGAACGCCGCCAGATCATCCATCTCGCTCATGGATTGTTTCCAATTGAAAACCAAAGGTTGCCCATTAGTGCGCTTATCCGCAGAAAAAACCACTCTAGACTGAAACCTCGTTCAATCACTTGAGGCAATCACGATGAAAATTCTGTTGATCGGCGCGGGCGGCACCATCGGTTCGGCCGTGGACAAAGAGCTGTCGCAGCGTCATGAAGTCATTCGTATCGGCCGCAGCAGCGGCGATTATCAGGTGGATATCAGCGACAGCGCATCGATTCGCAAGCTGTTCGAACAGACCGGCAAGTTCGACGCGCTGGTCTGCGCCGCCGGCAACGTGACCTTCGCTCCACTGGGTGACATGACCGAAGACAGCTTCGCCCTCGGCCTGAAGGACAAGTTGATGGGCCAGGTCAATCTGCTGCTGATCGGCCGCGAATTCGCCAACGACGGCGCATCATTCACCTTCACCACCGGCGTGCTCAGCCACGATCCGATCCGCAGCGGCGCCTCGGCTGCACTGGTCAACGGCGCGCTGGACAGCTTCGTGAGGGCCGCCGCCATCGAAATGCCACGCGGTCTGCGCGTGAACTCGATCAGCCCGACCGTGCTGGTCGAAGCCATGGGCAGCTACGCCCCGTACTTCCGTGGCTACAAGCCGGTTCCTGCGGCGGATGTGGCATTGGCCTACGCCAAGAGTGTCGAAGGCTTGCAGACAGGTCAGACATTTCACGTGGGCTAAACCCTTGTGATGAACGGTCAGCCTGCGTAACGTGGCGGCACTTGTCTGGAGAGCCGAAGATGCGTGTTGCCCGTTCCCTGATCGTTGTTGCCCTGCTCCCGTTGTTTGCCGCGTGCCAGTTGTTCGATGGCGCGCGGGAAAGCGCCTCCCACGTCGGCCAGACGCGGATGCAGGGGCAACTGACCGCTGCCGACGGCAAACTGGTGTTCCAGGCCTGCGGCGAGCAGCGCCAATACGTAGTCAATGACATCGGCGGCACCAGCGTCCTGCAAGAGGCCGCCACCCTGGCCGATAAGCAAGGCAAGCTGTTCGCCGACGTGCGCGGGAAGATCGCCGGCGACCGCCTCGACCTGACTCAGCTCTATCGCGTCGAACGCTCCGGCAGCGCCTGCGACGATCCCAACTTCAAACAGCTGATCCTGCGCGCCGCCGGCCATGGCCCGGAGTGGAACGTAAAAGTCAGCGGCAAGGGCCTGGTCATCGACCGCGAAGGCCAGCCACCGCTCGCCGTGCCTTACGTCGAAGAGCAGTTGGGCGACGGTCGTTTCAATCTCAGCAGCGAAGCCAACAACCAGCGCATCGAACTGTGGGTGGCGCCGCAGCGCTGCGTCGACAGCAGCACTGGCAGCGTGCAGCACATGAGCGCCGAGTTGCGTATCGACGGCCAGGTACAGCGCGGTTGCGGGTATTTCGGCGGCTCGCGCAACGACTGATCGTTTTACCCTCACGGGATCCGGCCGATGCGGCTTATAATCGCCGCCTTCAAACGCCCTGGCGCAGTTGTGCGCCCCGCGAACCGGATCCTGTCATGTTACGAATCACCGAACTCAAGCTGCCGATCGACCATCCCGACGAAGACCTGCGCGCTGCCATCGTGCAACGCCTGGGCATTGCCAGCGATGACCTGCTCGATTTCACCTTGTTCAAGCGCAGCTACGATGCGCGCAAAAAGTCCTCCGAACTGTGCTTCATCTACACCATCGACCTCGAAGTGCGCGACGAGGCCAAAGTGCTGGGCAAGTTCGCCGACGACCGTAACGTCAACGTGGCGCCGGATGTCAGCTACAAATTCGTCGGCCAGGCGCCAAGCGATCTGAGCCAGCGCCCTATCGTAGTCGGTTTCGGTCCGTGCGGGATCTTCGCCGGCCTGCTGCTGGCGCAGATGGGCTTCAAGCCGATCATCCTCGAACGCGGCACCGAAGTGCGCCAGCGCACCAAGGACACCTGGGGCCTGTGGCGCAAAAGCGTGCTCAACCCCGAGTCCAACGTGCAGTTTGGAGAAGGCGGCGCGGGCACGTTCTCCGACGGCAAGCTGTACAGCCAGATCAAGGACCCGAAATTCCTCGGCCGTAAAGTCCTGCACGAGTTCGTCAAGGCCGGCGCGCCGGAAGAAATCCTCTACGTCAGCAAACCGCACATCGGTACGTTCCGTCTGACCGGCATGGTCGAGACCATGCGCGAGGAGATCCGCGCTCTGGGCGGTGAAGTACGCTTCCAGGAACGCGTCACCGACGTGCTGATCGAAGACGGCCAACTGGTCGGCGTCGAGCTGGCCAGCGGCGAAATCCTGCACTCCAGACACGTGGTCCTGGCCCTCGGCCACAGTGCCCGCGACACCTTCCGCATGCTCCACAGCCGTGGCGTGTTCATGGAGGCCAAGCCGTTCTCGGTGGGTTTCCGCATCGAGCACCCGCAATCGCTGATCGACCGTGCGCGCCTCGGCAAGTACGCCGGCCACCCCAAGTTGGGCGCCGCCGACTACAAACTGGTGCACCACGCCAAGAACGGCCGCTCGGTCTACAGCTTCTGCATGTGCCCGGGCGGCACCGTGGTGGCGGCGACTTCCGAGCCGAACCGCGTAGTCACCAACGGCATGAGCCAGTACTCGCGTAACGAGCGCAACGCCAACTCCGGCATCGTCGTCGGCATCACCCCGGAAGTCGACTATCCAGGCGGCCCGCTGGCCGGGATCGAGCTGCAGGAACGTCTGGAGTCCCACGCCTTCATCCTTGGCGGCAGCGACTACAAGGCGCCGGCGCAACTGGTCGGCGACTTCATCAACGACATTCCTTCGACCGAGCTGGGTGAAGTCGAGCCATCGTACAAGCCGGGCGTGGCATTGGGCGATCTGGCCCTGGCCTTGCCGGACTTCGCCATTGAAGCCATTCGGGAAGCCTTGCCGGCGTTCGAAAAGCAGATTCGCGGTTATTCGCTGCACGATGCGGTGCTGACCGGGATCGAGACCCGCACCTCGTCGCCGCTGCGCATTACGCGTAACGAGGCGCTGCAGAGCATGAACGTCAAAGGTCTGTTCCCGGCCGGTGAAGGCGCGGGTTATGCGGGCGGGATTCTGTCGGCGGGTGTGGACGGGATTCGCATCGCGGAAGCCGTGGCGCGTGACATTCTCGGTCTCGAGGCCTGACACCGGAAAATTGTGGGAGCGGGCTTGCTCCCACATCAGGTTCCGGGTGTATCAAATATTGGCGCGCAGAACCGAGGCCGGCAGCGCCTCACCCTTCTCGGCACTCGCCGCCACAGCCGCTATCAATCCCTCCAGCTCATAGCCCTGCGCCTTGAGCCACGCCTGATCGTAATAGGTGTCCGCGTAACGCTCGCCACCATCGCACAGGATCGCCACGATCGAGCCCGACTCCCCCGCCGCTTTCATCTGCTGCGCCGCCATCAGCGCGCCGATCAGGTTGGTGCCGCTCGACCCGCCCACATGCCGGCCCAGACGCTGCGCCAGGTAATGCATGGCCGCCAGCGACAACGCATCCGGCACCTTGACCATCGCGTCGATCACCTTGGGCAGGAACGACGCCTCCACCCGAGGCCGGCCGATCCCCTCGATCCGCGAACCGTGGTCCAGACGCAGGCTGGCGTCGCCAGTCTGGTAGTAGTCGAAAAACACCGAACGCTCGGCATCAGCGCACAGCACGCGGGTGCAGTGCTGGCGATAACGCACGTAACGACCGAGGGTCGCGGTGGTACCGCCAGTGCCGGGGCTGGAAATCAGCCAGGCCGGGCATGGGTGCTGTTCGTAGCGCATCTGCTGGAAGATCGACTCGGCGATGTTGTTGTTCGCCCGCCAGTCGGTGGCGCGTTCGGCGTAGGTGAACTGGTCGATGAAGTGCCCGTCGTGTTCGCGGGCCAGGCGTTCGGATTCGGCGTAGATTTGCGTCGGATCGTCCACCAGATGACTCTGGCCACCGTAGAACGCAATCTGCGCAATCTTCTCCTTGGAGGTGGTCGCCGGCATCACCGCAATAAATGGCAGGCCGAGCATCCGCGCGAAATACGCTTCGGAAATCGCCGTCGAACCGCTGGACGCCTCGATCACCGGTGCGCCGGGCTTGAGCCAGCCGTTACACAAGGCGTAGAGAAACAGCGAACGGGCCAGCCGGTGCTTGAGGCTGCCGGTCGGGTGGCTGGATTCATCCTTGAAATACAACTCGATGCCCGGAAACCCCGGCAGCGGCAAGGGGATCAGGTGGGTGTCGGCGCTGCGCTGGAAGTCCGCTTCGATAATCCGGATGGCTTCGCGGGCCCACTGTCGGTTGTCGCTCATGGCTGTCGTTCTCGTTGAATCGGGCAGAAGTGCCTTTACAGGCTCAGCCCCCAAGCTTAGGAAAAAACCTACGGCACCGACAGATACAGCTGAACTTCAATCCCTTGTGCAACTGCTAGGCTCTCCTGCACGTGGGGGCCGATGCCTGTAACCATATATAACAAAAAAGAATATAACTTTTGTTTTAACAACTAACGGTACGGGTTAGGGTGTGCCACCTTTTGACTTTATCGATGGAGAGCGACCTTGCCTCTGCGTAGCACTTTCACGCGTTTCTTTCAGTTGGAAGCTGCCAGCGGTCTGTTATTGATCGCCGCGGCCATCCTGGCTCTGATCATCAACAACTCGCCGCTGTCGTGGTTGTACAACGGCCTGCTCGACACCCCGGTGGTGGCGCAGATCGGCGCATTGAAAATCGCCAAGCCTCTGCTGCTGTGGATCAACGACGGCCTGATGGCGCTGTTCTTCCTGCTGATCGGCCTGGAAGTGAAGCGCGAAGTCCTCGACGGTCAGTTGTCCAAGCCGTCGCAGATCGTCCTGCCCGGTGCGGCGGCGATCGGCGGCATGCTGGTGCCGGCACTGATCTACTGGTTCCTCAACCGCGACAACCCGGCCGCCCTCGATGGCTGGGCGATTCCGACCGCCACCGACATCGCCTTCGCCCTCGGCGTACTGGCCTTGCTCGGCAAGCGCGTGCCGGTGTCGCTGAAGCTGTACCTGATGACCCTGGCGATCATCGATGACCTCGGTGCCATCGTGATCATTGCGATCTTCTACTCCGGTGAGTTGTCGACCCTGTCGCTGGGCCTGGCGGCGGCGTGCATCGCGGCGCTGGTGGCGATGAACCGGCTCGGGGTGGTCAAGCTCGGGCCGTACATGATCATCGGTTTGATTCTCTGGGTCTGCGTGCTCAAGAGCGGTGTCCACGCCACGCTGGCCGGCGTAACCCTGGCATTCTGCATCCCGCTGCGCACCAAGAATGCCGAGCCTTCGCCGCTATTGGCCCTCGAACACGCGCTGCACCCGTGGGTCGCCTACGGCATTCTGCCGCTGTTCGCCTTCGCCAACGCCGGCCTGTCGCTGACCGGCGTGACCGCCGAAAGCTTCACCCACCACGTCCCGATGGGCATCGCCGTCGGCCTGCTGCTGGGCAAGACTCTCGGCGTGTTCGGCCTGACCTGGCTCGCCGTAAAAATCGGCATCGCCGCCCTGCCCCACGGCGCCAACTGGGGCCAGGTGCTGGGCGTGGCGATCCTCTGCGGGATCGGCTTCACCATGAGCCTGTTTGTCGGCTCCCTCGCCTTCGTGCCGGGCGCCAGTGAATACGCCGGGATGGACCGAATGGGCATTCTCACCGGCTCGGTGTTTGCGGCATTGATCGGTTATGCGGTGACGTTGGCGGCGAGCAGAAAGAACACTGCGCTGCGATAGCCGTAGCGAACAATCCCCACGTCTTTAGAGACGAGTCCTACAGCCACGATTTTCCTGCTTCGTTAACGTCGTGCAGCCCCTTTAGAGGGCTGCCGATGCATGAACGAAAGGACAATCAGTGGCTGTTCAAAAGGACATTCCCCGGGTTCCCAACCCACCGCGGGCGACGGGCATCACGTCACTTACCGCTACATGACGGCCACCGAACTGGCCGATCAGCAAGACCGACAAGACAAGTACGACGCCATGCTGGCGAGACAGGATGCCTTCGAGCGCAGCCGTGAGGTGGCGGCGAACAAGCCTGAGCCGGTGCGCGCGGGCTGCGTGTTTGCCAAGTCGTGCAAGCTGCCGGATGCGATCATCGATTACTCGAATCCTTCGGGGATGGTGCCGACAGACAGCCTGAAGGATTACGGCGAGCTGATATTGCTGGGTGGCCGGGAAGCCGATGACAGCGGTGGCGTCGCACTCAAGAAAATAAGCGGCACCGCAATCCCTGCGGGGCTGGGCACTTTTGCCCTTGCCGGTCAGGCGTTCAAGGCATTGCCCGCGATGGCCTCTACTGCCGCCATCAGCCCGCTGCTCGGTTTGGTGGCGATGTTCATGCCATCGAACCTGGGCGATAGCGCGCTCTATACCGAAGACCAGTTACTCGCCCTCAAACAGGCCCGAACCCGTGTGCGCTTGCGCGTTGAACAGCAGGCTGATGGCAGCCTCAAGGGCTACGGCTTCTACACCGGCAAGCAACTAGATCCCCCTAAAGGGAAAAAACGAAGCATCAAAAAGTATTTGTGAGGGATTTATGGGATTGAAAGCCAGACTCGAATGGTATGACAAGGAAACCGAACTGGGCGTAGGAGAGGAATTAACGAAAGACTTCGGTGACGACGGCTCTGTAATCGAATCACTCGGCATGCCCATTGAAAATAATATAAACAACGGCGGATTCGATTTGCTGTTGCACTGGGTGAGTATTCTTCAACCGCACTTTAAGCACGTCATTGATTCATCTTCTTATGACTACCAAATCGCATTCGTCTACCGCGATCACTGGTGAACACCAAACAAAAAACCCCGACCAGTCACCTGATCGGGGTTTTCTTTTACCGCTCGTTTGCGCTTAGTGCGAAACGCGGCTGGTCCCGCCAACAGTCGAAATCCGTACCCGCTCACCCACGCGGAACACTTCATTCTCCTGCACTTGCTGCACATAGGCGCGCATGCTGCCGTCGTCTTCACGTACGGTGATTTCAACACCTTGGGTGCGGGTCAGGCCTTCTTCGGTGGCCGAACCGATCAGGCCGCCGGCCACGGCACCGATAACGGCTGCAACGATGCTGCCTTTGCCGCCGCCGATCGCGCTGCCACCGACGCCGCCAACCACTGCACCGGCAGCGCCGCCGATCGGGGTCTTGGTGCCTTCGATTTTCACCGGACGCAGGGATTCGATGGTGCCCATGCGAATCGTCTGCACGCGACGCGCTTCGTCACGGGAGTAGGAGTCACCGGTCAGGCTCGACTGGCAGCCGGTCAGCAACATCGCCATCGTGGAAAAGGAAGCAACCAGCAGAACAGACTTACGCATAGCATCAACTCCAAAGGACAGGTATTCATTAAACTCCGCAGCTTGACGCCTGTCACGGCGTCGCCCGGATTAAGTTGCTTTCATTCAGGCCCGGTACAGGCGCCCGCGAACTCACCCAACAGTAGCGCCAAATTCCATTTCCTGCGCCGCCGACCCAAGGATTTCCATGGATTACTTCATCATTGTCGTCACCACCGCCGCCGGTCTGTACTTCCATTGGTGGCTGTATGTACGGATCAAACGCTGGATGGATCGCGATCTGGCATTGTCACTGGCCGGCAAGGATGAAGGCAAACGCGCGTTCATGCTCGAACGGCTGGAGCAGGCTCAGGCGCAGAAGATCAAGCGCCGGGACCTGCCGAAGTGGCTCGAAGCCGCTGCGGCAGGCTATCCCGCTCGGTAGACTGCTCAGGGTGCCAGACGTTCAAGAATCCAATCGGCGCCCTGCACACGGTAGTTGAGGCGATCGTGCAGACGGCTCGCGCGGCCCTGCCAGAACTCGATGCGCTCGGGGAGCAGGCGGTAACCGCCCCAGTGTTCCGGGCAGTGAGGCTGAGTGTCGGTGAAGCGTTGCTCGGTCGCCTTGAGCAAGTCTTCCAGTTCACCCCGGCCGTTGATCACCCGGCTCTGCGGTGAGGCCCAGGCGCCGAGTCGGCTGCCCAGCGGCCGCACCTGATAATACGCGTCGGACTCTTCAGGCGAGACCTTCACCACCCGCCCTTCAATCCGCACCTGGCGCTCGAGGGTCGGCCAGAAGAACGTCATGGCAGCGAACGGGTTCGCCGCCAGATGCTGGCCCTTGGCGCTTTCGTAGTTGGTGAAGAAGGTGAAGCCCTGCTCGTCCAGGCCCTTGAGCAGCAGAATGCGGCAATGCGGACGGCCGTCCGCATCCACTGTGGCCAGGGTCATGGCGTTGGCTTCCACTGGCGCCTGTTCGGTTTTCACCGCTTCGGCAAACCACTGGTGAAACAACGCAAAGGGCTCCGCCGGGGCTTGCGCCTCGGTCAGGCCGTCCCGGGTGTAATCACGACGCATATCTGCCAGAGACTGGGTCACGGCGCATTCCTTTTCGTTAGCGGATCACTTTTTGGTGGTATCGGTCGCAGCGACTTTCTTGTCGGTTGCAGAGGCTTTGGCGGGTGCGGTCTTTTTCGCCGGAGCCTTGGCCGGGGCCTTCTTCGCTGGAGCCTTGGCAGCAGCTTTCTTGGCCGGAGCCTTTTTGGTGGCCGGTACAGCGGCTTTCTTCGCAGCTGGCGCCGGGGTCACCGGTTTGGCGGCAGGCTTGACGTCCTGGGCAGCGACCATGGTCACTGGCTTCGGTGCCGGCATGTTGTACTTGCTCAGCAGCGCGACCATGGTGTTCTGCGGGGTCACCAGCAGTTCGACACGACGGTTCAGGGCGCGACCTTCAACGCTGTCGTTGGCGGCACGCGGTGCTTCGGAACCCATGCCGCGCAGCATCAGGCGATCACGCTGCAGACCGCTGAGGCGGAAGATCGCCGCCACGGCCTGGGCGCGTTCCTGGCTCAGCTTGATGTTGGCCGGAGCGGCACCGGTCGTGTCACTGTGACCCAGCACCAGCACGGCGGTTTTCGGGTCGGCTTCAAGGATTTTCGCGACGCGAGTGAACGGGCCGAGAGTCACTGGCAGCAGCATGGCCGGGCGATCCGGGTTGAACGAGCCTTCCACCGGCGCGGTCACGACCAGCACGTTTTCACGGCGCTCGAGTTGCAGATTGCTGTCCTTGATCGCGGTGCGCAGGCGCGGTTCGTAGTCATCCAGCCAGGCTTGAGTGACTTTCGGATCGGGCATCGGCACGACTTTGGCCGTGTCCTGCTCCTTGCCGCCGAACGGCCACCACCATTTGCCGCCCTTGTCGGCTTCAGCCTTGGCGACTTCGACCGGTTTGGCCTCGGGTTTGGCTTCAGCTTTCACTTCAGGCTTGGCCGCCGAGTCGTCGGAGCCAAACGGCCAGTACCAGGGACTGCTGCTCTCGGCCTTGGCCACAGGCGCGGTGGCGGCCGGTTTCAACGGCGCAGGCGCCGGAGCCGGTTCCTTGGCTGCGACTTTGTCGGAAGAACCGAACGGCCACCAGCTGCCGCCATCGGCGTCGTTCTTCGGAGTCTGTGCACAACCGGTCATTGCGAAACACAGGGCCAGGGCGAGAGTTTGTTTGGACGACATTGGAAACCCACAAAAAGAATTAGTGAACAATCAGAGGACTTTCGCCCGGATAAACAGACGCTTTGAAACGAAATTCGCCATGAGGTTCCGGCCCTGGAACCTCGGACGACGCTTTACAGACAAGTGGCAAGTACCCGCGCCAGCTTCTGCGCGCGCGGATCCATCAGGACATACGGCCCAAGGGTATTTGTCACAAATCCGAAGGCCACATCGTGCTCCGGATCAGCAAAACCGATGGAACCACCCGCACCCGGATGCCCGAATGCACGCGGGCCGAGGCCGTAGGTGGCATTCGGCACGTCGGGTTGATCAAGCATGCAACCGAGACCGAAACGCGTGCGGGTCAGCAAGGTCTTGTCCTCGCCGAGGCTGTGTTCGCGGGTCAGTTCGTCAAGCATTTCGCTTTCCAGCAGGCTGCCGTCGAGCAGACCGGCGTAGAACCCGGCCAGACTGCGCGCATTGCCGTGGCCGTTGGCCGCCGGTTGCTGCATGCGGCGCCATTCCGGCTTGTTGGTGCTGGTGAGCACGGACGGCGGATTGGTGAAGGCCCGGGTGGTCATCGCCGTCGGCTCGCGCATGGTCACTTGCAGCAGGCGCTGGGCGGCGGCGTCGCCGGTGTTGCCCTTGCCACGGGCAATGTGCGCCACGCGATGGAATTCTTCGTCGGCCAGACCGACATGAAAATCCAGCCCCAGCGGTTTCGCGACCCGCGCTACGATCGATTCCCCCGGCCCACGACCGTCGGCGCGCCGCAGCAATTCGCCGATCAGCCAGCCGTAGGTGATCGCGGCATAACCGTGACCGGTGCCCGGCGTCCACCACGGTGCTTCGGCCGCGAGGGCGTCGACCATGGTCTGCCAGTCGTACAGTGCTTCCGGCGCGAGCAATTCGCGCAGGGCCGGCAGACCGGCCTGATGGCAAAGCAGTTGGCGCAGGGTGACGGATTCCTTGCCGGCGGCGGCGAATTCCGGCCAGTAACGGGCGACCGGCGCATCGAGCTGCAACTTGCCTTCGGCGACCAGTTGCAGCGCGGTGACGGCGGTGAAGGTCTTGGTGCAGGAGAACAGGTTGGCGATGGTGTCGCTGTGCCAGGCTTCGGCGCCGTCCTTGTCGGCGGTACCGGACCAGAGGTCGAGGACGGTTTCCCCGCCGACCCGGATGCACAACGCGGCGCCGCGTTCCTGGGGATCGTCGAACAGTGCAGCGAAGGCTTCGCGCACCGCTTCGAATTGAAGCTCGTAATGTCCCTGAATCTGCACCCGCAACTCCCCCGCGAAAACGCTCTACAAAGTGGCCCGCATTGTTCCAGCCCGTGAGGCTTTTGGGAACCGCTGCGGGCCGGGCGGTCTTCAGGTTTCGTAATGCTCAGTGACCGTTGCCGGAATGCCCGCCGGTGTGGCCTGCGCCCTGCCCCGGGCCTTTGCCGGCGTCAGCCTTGCGGCCGCCTTCGGCTTCGTGGCCGGCCTTGTCCGCTGCGGCAGCCGCCTTCTGCGCGTCTTTGCTCAACTGATCGACGGTGGCCAGGTTGCTCTTGCGCACGGCTTCGACAAAACCCTGGAACGGCAGATCGGTGACGCCAACCAGACCGAAGTGGCCGTTCTCACCATCGAGCAGGCGCCCGGTCACCGGTTGGTCCAGATACTGGAACCAGTGCACGCCGACAATCGACGGTTCGCTCAGCGCCTGTTTGAGGAAGTTGGCGTAGGCAGGGCCGCGATCGTCTTCCTTGCTCAACGGGGTCACGCCGCCCCAGAACGGGCCACGGTCGGTGGAGCCGAAGTTGAATTCGGTGATCAGCACCGGTTTGTCGAGGTTGCGCAGCGCGGCGAAGTCATAACCGTCCTGCGGTTGCAGGGTGTACATGTTGAAGCTCAGCACGTCGCAATACTGGGCGCAGGACGCCACGGCTTCCGGGGTGCTGGTGGCGAAACGGCCGCCGAGCAGCAACTGGTTCGGCGCGTGCCATTTCAGCGAGTCGGAAATGGTCTTGAAGTAGGTGTCGGCGAAGACCTTCTGGAAGTATTTGAAGTCGGCCTCGATTTCCGGATGCTCCGGGTTCGGCAGCGGCGCCTCGAAACCCGGGTCTTCCATCAATTCCCACGCCGGCAGATCAATCCCCCAGGCCTTCGACAGCCCCGCCTGATTGCGGTATTTGTCGCGCAACTGCTTGAGGAACGCGCGTTTGGCCGGAACGTCGGTGGTCATTTTCAAGGTGCCGTAGGCCAGCGCGTAACGGGATTTCGGATCATCGCCGGGGCCGGCCCAGGCCAGTTCGTTGTCGGCGAAGTAGCCGATCAGCCACGGATCATCGCGATGATCGCGGGCGGCAATCGCCACGGCGCGTTCGGTGGCCATGGCGAAACGTGGATCGAACGGGTCTGGCATGCCGCCCCACCAGTCGGTGCCGGTGCTGATGCTGGTGTAATCGCCGACGATCGACAGCGGCAAGGTGTAAGGCATGCGCTCGGCGTCGCCAAGGACAGGGGCGCTCCAGTTACCGACGGTGTTGAAGCCCCAGGCTTGCAGACGATCAAGCGTGTGGCTGGCCCACTTTTGTTCGTCGACCGTTTTTTTACACGGTGTCGCGACACTTTGCCCGGTTGTCGCGGCCGACTCGGCAACCCCGGATTTCGGCTGTTCGGAGGCGGCTACCGGCGCACTGGCGTTGGTCGCCGCTTCTTCAGCGGCCCCGGCCCTGGCGGCTTCGGCCACTCCGGCCTTGTTGCCGCTGTCCGAAGTGCACGGCTCGCCATACAGGCGCTGAAGGTTGGCGCCGTAGAAGTCGTACCAACGCCCGAAGTTGTAGCCACGACCCTGATCGGCGCCGTTGCCGCCACGGTTATCACCTTCGCCGAAGTGGCTGGCCAGCGGCTCTCCTGGTTTGGGCAGGGATTCGAACATGTACTCGCGACCGGCCACGTAGGTCTGGTTGACCTCCGGGCTGACGGTGTTCACGCCCAGGGAATAGAACGGATGGCCTTCTGGTGTCACC
Source organism: Pseudomonas sp. B16(2017) (assembly GCF_002113205.1). Lineage (NCBI taxonomy): Bacteria > Pseudomonadati > Pseudomonadota > Gammaproteobacteria > Pseudomonadales > Pseudomonadaceae > Pseudomonas > Pseudomonas sp. B16(2017). The sequence goes on along the minus strand of NZ_NEKA01000009.1, from coordinate 183,516 downwards.
AGATACCAGCGGCCGTCACGCTTTTCGGTGCGGAAGAAACCGCTGGCCTTGAACGCCGGGCCTTTGCTCCAGCCGCCGAACTTGTCCAGCGAGGATTTTTCGCGCTCGGCCAGCCAGGTGTTCAGTTGTTGCTGTTCTTTGGCGGCGGCGGATTTCAGTTGTTCGTCATTGGCGACTTTCTCCGGCCACTTGCCGCGAGTGGATTGGCCATAGGCATCCACCAGATTGCCGTAGGCGGATTTGATCACCTCGCCTTCGTCCTGCACGCCAAAGCGCTCGAGCAACAGACTTTGCGCGGCTTTCGGCTGGTCCATCGACAGGCTGACCGATACCACCTGGCTGCGATCCAGCTCACCGCTGCTGCTCGCCAGCAGGATGCGCTGCCCGTCGATCGTCATCGGCATCACCGGCCCGGCCTTCATGCCCTGGCTCAGTGGCGAGGTCGCGGTCAACGGCACCAGCAAGGTCTGCGCCGGACCGGCCGGCAGGTCCACGCGGCTGACCAGGGTCTTGCCGTCGTTGCTCTGGATTTGCACGTAGACGGTCACCGCCCAGTTCATCGCGCTCTGGATGCGCAGGCTCATCATGCCGGACTGCGACCAGTCCCAGGCACCGGTCTGCGGGGACAGACGCAAGGTCGGGCGAGCCGTCGGGTTGAACGTCACCCGGCGCAGCACTTCACCCTCGGGAGTCTGCTCGGCGTTGGCTTGCGGCAGGTCGGCGTTTTCGGTCGCGACCTTCACCACGTCGGCGGGGCGAACAAAGTTGAACAGGGTCTGCTGGCCGGCAGGTGCCGCGAATAAAGGCGCAGCGAAAACCAGGGCAAAAACGGCAGGCAACGAACGACGAATCATGAGAACGGAATTCTCCCTAACGACCCGCAAGGGCCAATGGAAAAGCAGTGACAGAGAGATAGACAGCGCGGCGGGCAAAACTGCCCACCGATGTCTCAGGATATTTCACGACGGAAAGGAGGCAACGCATTGAGGATCGCCTTGCCGTAGCGCTGGGTGACCAGCCGCCGATCCAGCAAGGTGATGGTGCCGCGGTCTTCTTCGGTACGCAGCAGTCGGCCGCAGGCCTGGACCAGCTTCAACGAGGCGTCGGGCACCGAGATTTCCATGAACGGATTACCGCCACGGGCTTCGATCCATTCCGACAGTGCGGCTTCGACCGGATCGTCCGGCACCGAGAACGGGATCTTGGCGATCACCACGTGTTCGCAGTAGGCGCCCGGCAAGTCCACGCCTTCGGCAAAACTGGCGAGACCGAACAGCACGCTGGAATCGCCGCCATCGACCCGCGCCTTGTGCTTGTTCAGGGTTTCCTGTTTCGACAGGTTGCCTTGAATGAACACTTGCTTGCGCCAGTCACGGTCGAGGCCGTCGAACACGTCCTGCATCTGTTTGCGCGACGAGAACAGCACCAGACTGCCGCGCGAGCCTTCGACCAGTTCCGGCAGATCACGGATGATCGCGGCGGTGTGGGCGGCGGCATCGCGTGGGTCGGCCTTCAGGTCCGGCACCCGCAACACACCGGCATCGGCGTGATGGAACGGGCTCGGCACCACGGCGGTGACGGCTTTTTTCGGCAGGCCGGCACGCATGCGGAAGCGGTCGAAGGTGCCGAGGGCGGTCAAGGTCGCCGAGGTCACCAGACAGCCGTAGGCCACGTTCCACAGGCTGCGGCGCAGGGTTTCGGCGGCAAGGATCGGGCTGGCGTTGACCTCGATGTCGAATAGCGAACCGCTTTCCGCCAGGGTCAGCCAGCGGGCCATCGGCGGGTTGTCTTCCGGGTCTTCGGCGGTGAACGCGGTCCACAGCTCCCAGTTGCCGGAAGCACGGGACAACAGGCTACCGAACAGCGGATACCACTCTTCAGCCTGATTGCTGGCGATGCCGATGTTGACTTCGCCGTCCATGCCTTCCTTGAGCAGATCCGTCAGGCGGGTGAACAGGTCGTTGAGGCGGGCGAAGCCTTTTTTCAGCTCGATGCCCATCTCGCGCATGTGCTCGGGAATCACCCCGCCGATGAAGCGGTGACGCGGACGTTCGCGGCCTTCGACATCTTCACCGGGCTTGAAGTCGGCGATCTGTTCGCAGGCGGTGAACATGAACTGCTGCTGGGTCTTGATCTCCCGCGCCAGCTCCGGCACCTGCTCGATCAGTTTGCCGAGGTCACCCGGCAGCGGGTGCTGGGCCAGCAGTTTGGTGAGGTTCTTGGCGGTGGTTTCCAGCCAGTCGGCGGTGGAACGCAGGCGCGTGTAGTGGGCGAAGTGGCCGATGGCCTTGTCCGGCAGGTGGTGGCCTTCGTCGAACACATAAATGGTGTCGCGCGGATCGGGCAACACGGCCCCGCCGCCCAGTGCGAGGTCGGCCAGCACCATATCGTGGTTGGTGACGATCACGTCGACCTTGCCCATGCCTTCGCGCGCCTTGTAGAAGGCGCACTGGCCGAAGTTCGGGCAGTGACGGTTGGTGCACTGACTGTGATCGGTGGTCAGGCGCGCCCAGTCGGCGTCTTCCAGCGCGTTGGGCCAGCTGTCGCGGTCGCCGTCCCATTTATTGCCGGCGAGCTTCTCGATCATGCTGGTGAACAGCTTCTGGCTGGCCTCGTCGACCTCGATCTTGAAGCCTTCTTCCTCGAACAGCTGGGCGGTGGCGGTCTGTGCGTGGCCTTCCTGCAACAGCATGTCGAGCTTGGACAAGCACATGTAGCGGCCACGGCCCTTGGCCAGGGCGAAGCTGAAGTTCAGCCCGCTGTTGCGCATCAGGTCGGGCAAATCCTTGTAGACGATCTGCTCTTGCAGGGCGACGGTGGCGGTGGCGATCACCAGGCGCTTGCCGGCCAGTTTCGCCGTCGGGATCGCGGCCAGGCTGTAGGCCACGGTCTTGCCGGTACCGGTGCCGGCTTCCACCGCGACAATCGCGGGGTCGCCACTGCGCCGGCCTTCGTCGTCGGTGTCGATATCCCCGAGGACCTTGGCGACTTCAGCGATCATCAGGCGCTGGCCGTAACGCGGTTTGAGGCTCTTGGCCTCTAGAAAACGCGAGTAGGCGCCCTGGATCGTGGTTTTGAGTTCAGTGCTGATCATTGAGTGTCGGGCGCAAAAAACGCTGGATAAATTTTCAGTGGTTCGGATGGGGGGCTATCATACCCCGCGAATCAATCCTGCGCAGATCGGAGTACCCCAATGACACCTTTTAGCCTCGTTTACCCCATCCATGTACTGGCCGCGCTGGTGTGGGTCGGCGGTATGTTTTTCGCCTGGATGGTGCTGCGCCCTGCGGCGATGAAGGCCCTGGACGGTCCCGGGCGCCTGACGCTCTGGGTGGAAGTGTTTCAAGGTTTTTTTCGCTGGGTGTGGGGCGCGGTGATTCTGCTCCCGGTGACCGGGGTGGGCATGTTGCATCTGCAACACATCGCCTTCGACAACGCGCCGCGTTATGTGCAGGTGATGATGGGGTTGTATGTGGTGATGACCGCGCTGTTCATCCGGATTCAGGCCTTGATGCTGCCTGAATTGCGCACGGCGGTGCAGGCGAAGGACTGGCCGGCGGGCGCGGCGGTGCTGGGGCGGATTCGCAAGGTGGTGGGGTTCAACCTGTTGGTCGGGGTGGTGCTGGTGGCGGTGGCGGCTGCGCGGCCGATGTTTTGACCATGATCGCTCCCACGCAGAGCGTGGGAACGATCAAACAATCGATTACAGGCGCTGTACGGTGACAGACCCCGCCGCACCCGCAGGCCCCGGCTGCCCGTCAGCCCCCGGCTTGCCGCTCTTGCCGCCGTCGGCGCGATACACCAGGCAGCCCTTGGATTTGCCACCCGCCCCCGGTTTACCGCCAGGACCGGCCGGGCCACCGGCACCGCCGGCGACTTCGACCTTGATCAGCTCGGCCGGAAACTCGCGCGGTACTTCAAGTCGCACCAGCGCGCCCGGTGCACCCGGCTGACCATCGCTGCCGTTGCTGCCATCAAAACCGTGTCCCGCCTGACCCCAGGTGCAACCCGGCTCCTGACCGTTGGCGCCATCAAGTCCGACAAAACCCGGTGCACCGGTGCCGCCACGGGCATCGACCACCAGTTTCGGCGCATTCAACGCCTTGAACTGCAGATTCAGATTGCGCCCGGCGCGGGCAGCTTTTTCGTAGGTGCCCGGTGCGCCACGGGCGGTGATCTGGCTGCCTTCGGCGAGTTCGGCGCGGCTGACTTTCATCTCCAGCGCCTGTTCGCTCGGCACGATGGCGATACGCGCTTCGTGGCCCAGTTGCAGTTCACCGACACTCAGCTCGGTCACGTTCGAGGGAATCAGCAAGGTGCCGTAGTCGGCGACCACCAGTTTTTCCAACTGCAAAGTGCTGGCGGTGTTCGGCAGACGCATCAGCGAGTTGGTTTCGACGCTGACCACCTGGGCGCAGGCCAATGGACTGATGAATGCAGCGAGCAGGCAGAGTTTACGCATGGGAAGCCTCCGGAGCGGCCGGGGCCGGGATGGTTTGCAGGTGGAATACGCCGAACAGCAGGATGCGGCCACGATCACGCCAGGGGTGCGGACGACCCTTCAGGCTGCGATTGCACAGCAGCACTTCGAGCACGTGGATCGCCAGCAGCAGAGCGCCGGCCAGATTGACCAGCAGGTGCAGCGGATGAACAAACGGCACCAGCTGATTGGCCAGCACCACGCAGCAGAACAGCAGGGTCAACAATCGCCCCAGCCCACAGAACACCTTCATACGCTCCCCCGTGTTGCGAATTATTCTTTGGGCGCACAGTAACGGCTTCTGCAGGGGATAAGCCAGAGGGAAAAATGAAAAAAACCGATCCACCGCCGGATGGCTGCCGGTTCGACGATGATCGTCGACCGACAGCTCTAGCCTGCGGACTACAGACACATGCTAGCGATTGATGTGCAGTTCCACCCGACGGTTCTGCGCACGCCCCTCGTCCGTGTTGTTATCGGCGACCGGTTCACTCTCGCCGCGCCCTTCACTGGTGAGTTTGTTCGGCGCCAGGCCCTGACTCAGCAAATACTCCGCCACGCTGCTGGCGCGACGTTCCGAAAGCGCCTGGTTGTAGGCATCCGAACCCTTGCTGTCGGTGTGGCCGATGACCTTGATGCTCACCACATCGGCATTGCGCAGTTTGTCCATCAACGTGTCGAGCTGGCTTTTTGCGGCCGGTTTCAAATCCGACTTGTCGAAGTCGAACAGCACGTTGCCGGCATCGTTGAGGGTGATGACTTCGGTTTGCGGGGCCGGTTCGGCCGGTTTCTCGGTGACCGGATATTGCGGCAGCGGACAGCCACGGTGGTCGACCGGGGTGTTGGCCGGGGTATCGGGGCAACGGTCGCGGCGATCGAACACGCCGTCGTCGTCTTCATCGCCATCCTGGGCATAGCAGATCAATCCGCCGGTGAGGATCCCCAGCGCAGCGCCTCCGCCGGCCCAACCGCTGCTTTCGAGCGCGCCGAGACCGCCGCCGACCAGTCCGCCAATAAGGCTGCAGATCGGCCAGGTACGTTGATTGAGGGGAGCGGTGCCATCGCTGTGGGTGGCGCAACCGGTCAACAGGCTGCCCAGCAGCAGAACCGGCAAGACGGACCTTGTAAGAACACTCATCGTTAAAGCTCCTGTGTCACCGGCCCATACCGGTTACACAGGAGTAAAGACCCGCATCCGCGACTGCACAAGCCGCGGACGCGAGGGGGCTAGCGTTTGATTTTGATTTCGGTACGACGGTTCAGCGCGCGACCGTCGGCAGTTTTGTTGTCTGCCACCGGCTGGCTTTCACCGGCACCGGTCACCGACACGAAGCTGCTTTGCGGTACGCCGCTTTCAACCAGGTACTTGACCACCGAGTGCGCGCGGCGATCCGACAGTTTCTGGTTGTAGGCATCGCTGCCGACGCTGTCGGTGTGACCGGTCACGGTCAGTTGTGCCGTGCTGGATTCCTGTTTCAGGCGCGAAGCGACCTTATCCAGGACCAGTTTGTCGGACGGGGTCAGCGTGGCCTTGTCGAACTGGAAGTGAACATCGCGGATGACAATGGTTTCTTCCTTGACCACCACAGCTTCTTCGACCACTGGTGCAGGGGCTGGTGGAGGGCAGCCGTCGGCATCGACCTGTACGCCTTTAGGCGTGCCCGGGCACTTGTCGCGACTGTCCGGCACACCATCGCCGTCTTCATCGCCGTCACCGTGAACCCAGCAATAGGCCGCTGCCGTACCGCCGACAAGTAACGCGCCATACCCCGCCCATGCGGAGCTTTCGGTCGCACCGAGCCCCGCACCGACGACACCACCGACTGCCGCACAGGTCGGCCAGTCGGTTTTCTGCAAACCTGCGCAACCAGTCAACACACTGGTTAGCAGAACCAAGGGTAATGCTGTCCGAACTATGCTCATCTAGTTTTCTCCTGAGGGATCGGCTTAGAACCGATTCAGGGAGTAAAGACCGGAGTTTTAATCTCCGCCAGCAATAGGCCATTGCTGTTTGTGCGCCTGTTCACGGGACTTCGACGAATTTGCCGCAAACCCTCAGGACAGAGATCTAGGCCTTGGCGCCCGGGCAGGCTAGTCTTGGCGCTCTGATTGAGGAGCTTCGATGAACGTCGCCATTTCTTCCCGCACGCCGCAGCAGGCATTGGCCGCCCTGCTCGACCGCTACGCCCCGGCACGTCTGCTGCTGATCGGCGCCAGCGAGTTCCCGGCGCTGGCTGCCTTCAAGGAAGCGCACCCGGACACCTGCGTCGCGCACGCCGCGCCCGGTGCGTTACCGGCGGAACTTGCGGCGCGGCGTTTCGACCTGGCGCTGGTGGTCGATTGCCTGGAACATTTGCCCAAGCGCGACGGCCTGAATCTGTTGGGCGGGATCCGCAACCTCAACGCCAGCCGCATCGCCGTGCTGGCGGATCTGCCGGCCAGCGGCTGGCAGGAAACCGACTTTTATTCCCTGGCCCTGCAAGCCAGCGAACGCTTCGCCCGCGACGAACAGGTGCTGACCCTGTTCACCTACGATCTGCTTGACTACAAACAAGTCCCCGACTGGCTCAACTCGCGGTTCTGGGCCAATCCGGAAAACTTCGGGAAATACTGGTGGTAATGCAATGAGTACAGCCATTTGCCCTTGCGGCAGCGGCAACCTGCTGGATGCCTGCTGCGGTCACTATCACGCCGGCCACCCGGCCCCGTGCGCCGAAGCCCTGATGCGCTCGCGCTACAGCGCCTACGTGCTGGGCCTGATCGATTATCTGGTGGCCACCACCCTGCCCGCCCAGCAAGCGGGGCTGGATCGCCAGTCGATCAGCAACTGGAGCGCCCAGAGCACCTGGCTCGGTCTGGACGTGGAAAGTTCGGAAGTGCTCGGCGGCCAGCCGGAGCACGCGTTCGTCACCTTCACCGCGCGCTGGCATGACGGTCAGGGCGAACACAGCCACCGCGAGCGCTCGTCGTTCGTGCAGAACAGCGGGCGCTGGTACTTCATCGACCCGACCGTGCAACTGAAGCTGGGCCGCAACGACGCCTGCCCGTGCGCCAGTGGCCAGAAGTTCAAGAAATGCTGTGCGGGGTATTTCGGCAGCTGAGGCTAGACTGGGCAGCAAAGGGAGTTAAACCATGCTCGGTCATTGGCGCACATTCCAGGCTTTCTCACTGCTCGTGTTTCTGGGGCTCGGCGGCTGCGCGTCATGGTTTACCGACGACGCCCGCGACCCCGCCGTGCACCTGGTGAAAGTCGAAGTGGTGCGCGCCAAGTTGCTGGAACAGAAATTCATCCTGCACTTTCGCATCGACAACCCCAATGACAGCGACCTGACCGTGCGCGGCCTGGAATACCGCATACACCTGGCCGACATGCTGCTGGCCGAAGGCGAGCACGAACACTGGATCACGGTGAACCCCAAAAGCAGCGCGTTTTACAAGGTGCCGATCCGTACCAACCTATGGCCAAAGGTGAAAGAGGTGGTGAAAATGCTGAAAAACCCGAACCAGCAGATTCCCTATCGACTGGAGGGCGAGATGGAAACCGGTTTATTCATCGCTCACTACGTGCACCTGGCGCGCAATGGCGTGATAATCCCCGCCGATTTGATTACGGAGTGACCCCGATGACCCAGCAACCTCATGTCCATGGCCCTGACTGCAACCACGATCATGACCATCACCACCATGATCACGACCATGGCCATGTCCACGGCCCGAACTGCGGCCACGCCCACCAGGAACCGGTGCGCAACGCCCTGAAAGACGTTGGCCGCAACGACCCTTGCCCCTGCGGCAACGGCAAGAAATTCAAGAAGTGCCACGGCGCTTGATGTTTCAGGCAATTATCTTCTTCGCCTGAGATACCGACTTCGCGAGCAAGCCCGCTCCCACATTTGATTGCATTCCGTCAGAAGGAATACGGTCGAATGGGGGAGCGGGCTTGCTCGCGAAGGGGCCGGCCCATTCACCGGAAGCTTTTCAGCCTGCCGCCAGCATGTGCCCGGTGCTGACCACCGTCGCATACTCCCCGTGCAAATTCCCCAGCGACATCGCATGTACCTCTTGCGCCGAACGCAAAGTGCCGAAATAGTCGGCCTTGTCGAAGGTAAAGCACGCATCCTCCGCCACCCACGCGTCAAACCCCAGATTGCCCGCCGTGCGCGCCGTGGACTCCACCGAGTTGTTCGTCGCCACGCCGACAATGATCAACTGCTCGACCCCCGCCTCACGCAACTTCGCCTCAAGCCCGGTCGCACAAAACGCATCCGGCACCTGCTTCTGGATCAGCCATTCGCCGTCCTGCGGCAGAAACCTTTCCTGAAAATCCACGCCTGACTGCTCGGGCCAGAACACCGAATCCGGCGAGCGCGACAGGTGCTGCACGTGGATCACCGGCCGTCCGCTGCGCCGCCAAAAACTCAGCAGCTCAAGAATCCGCTCCTCGGCCGACGGATTATTCCGCCGCCCCAGACGCGGCTGCAGAATGCCTTTTTGCTGGTCGATGATGATCAGTGCAGCGTTGGCCTTGAGCGCCATGGCGATTTTTCTCACGCGGGGTCATTGAATTTCCCGTACTTGAGCATCACCTCCTGGGATTAAGCAAGCTATCGAACGCACACAGGACAACCTGAAGCCGGCGTTTGCTGTCCGCACGTAAGCCATTTTCCTGATTTGGAGCTTTCCATGATCGACCTGTATTACTGGACCACGCCCAACGGCCACAAGATTTCCCTGTTCCTCGAAGAAGCGGGCCTGCGCTACGACGTGCATCCGATCAACATCAGCCAGGGCGAGCAGTTCCAGCCGCACTTTCTGAAAATCGCCCCGAACAACCGCATCCCGGCGATCGTCGATCATGAGCCGGCCGACGGTGGCGAGCCGTTGTCGCTGTTCGAATCCGGGGCGATCCTGCTGTACCTCGCGGAAAAGACCGGCAAGTTCCTGCCCAAGGACCTGCGTGGCCGCCAGGTGGCGCTGCAATGGCTGTTCTGGCAAATGGGCGGGCTGGGGCCGATGGCCGGGCAGAACCATCATTTCAGCCAGTTCGCCCCGGAAAAAATCCCCTACGCGATCAAGCGCTACATCGATGAAACCGCGCGCCTGTACGGGGTGCTGGACAAGCAACTGGCCAACAACGAGTTCGTGGCCGGCAGTGAATACAGCATCGCCGACATGGCGATCTACCCGTGGATCGTCTCGCACAAATGGCAGAGCCAGAATCTGGAAGACTTCCCGAATGTGCAGCGCTGGTTCAACCACATCAAGGATCGCCCGGCGACCGTGAAGGCCTACGCGCTGGTGCAGAAGATCAATCCGCCGAAGGCTTGAGTCACCCGGCCTGATCGTTCCCGCGCGCGGGAACGATCAACGGGAAGAAATAACCGCTCGCCCCGCTTGCGCGGCCCCCTCCTGCTCACTAACGTAGCGGCTTTATTGCGCCCCCAGCCTCTACACCCCCGCAGGAGCTTTGCCATGGCCTCGCCAGCCCTTTCACATTTTCTTCCCCGGTTCGGCGTTGCCGCAGCAGTGGCCGGTGTTCTGAGCCTGACCGGTTGTCAGACCTGGAACGCCCAGGACACCCTCCCGCCGACCTCCGGTGTGCAGCCGCTCAAGGGCCTGGCGCAGAACGTTTCGGTACGCCGCAATGCCATGGGCATGCCGCTGATCGAAAGCAACAGCTTCCACGACGCACTGTTCGCCCTCGGCTACGTGCACGCCAGCGACCGGATCAATCAGATGGTCACCCTGCGCCTGCTGGCTCAGGGCCGTCTGGCGGAAATGTCCGGTTCGTCGATGCTCGACGCCGACCGCTACATGCGCGCCGTCAACCTGAAGAAAAGCGCCGGCGAGCTGTACAAGGCTTCGTCGCCACGGCTCAAGCGCTTCTTCGAAGTCTATGCCCGGGGCGTCAACGCCTACCTGTTCCGCTACGCCGACAAACTGCCGGGGGATCTGGCTTCCAGCGGCTACAAGCCTGAATACTGGAAACCCGAAGATTCGGCGCTGATCTTCTGCCTGCTGAACTTCAGCCAGTCGGCCAACCTGCCGGAAGAAATCGCTTCGCTGGTGCTGGCGCAGACCGTGACCAACGACAAACTGGCGTGGCTGACCCCGTCCGCTCCCGACGAAAACCTGCCGCTGGCCGAAGCCGACAAGCTGCAAGGCATCAAGCTCAACGGGCAGATTCCGGGGCTGACGGAGCTGAGCAACGCCAGCGAACAACTGGCCGCCCTCAACCTGCTGGGCACTCAGTCGTCGAACAACTGGGCCATCGCCCCGCAACGCAGCCGCAGCGGCAAGAGCCTGTTGGCCAGCGACAGCCATGGCCCGCTGGCCGCGCCGTCGCTGTGGAGTTTCGTGCAGATCCGCGCGCCGAAATACCAGGCCGCCGGCGTGACCGTGGCCGGTCTGCCGATGGTGCTCGGCGGTTTCAACGGCAAGGTGGCGTGGAGCCTGACCAGCGTGCTCGGCGATAACCAGGACTTGTTCCTGGAAAAAATCCGTCGTCAGGGCAGCACGTTGTCCTACGAGGTCAACGGCAAGTGGCAACCGGTCGCCGTGCGCAACGAAACCTATTTCGTCAAAGGCCAGCGGCCGATTCGTGAAGCGGTGTACGAAACCCGCCATGGCGCGCTGCTCAACAGCACCCAGGCCGCTGCTCAGGGCGCAGGCTTTGGCCTGGCCTTGCAGACCCCGAGCTTCACCGATGACAAATCCCTCGATGCGTTTTTCGATCTGAGCCGCGCCCAGAACGTGGAACGCGCTTCGGACGCCAGCCGGGAAATCCGCGCCATCGCGCTGAACCTGGTGTTTGCTGACGCCAGCAACATTGGCTGGCAAGTTACCGGGCGCTTCCCCAACCGCCGCGAAGGTGAAGGCCTGTTGCCGTCGCCGGGCTGGGAAGGTCGCTACGACTGGGACGGTTACGCCGACCCGATGCTCCACCCCTACGATCAGGATCCGGCCCAGGGCTGGCTCGGCACCGCCAACCAGCGGGTCATTCCTCACGGCTACGGCATGCAACTGTCGAATTCCTGGGCGGCGCCGGAACGTGGCGAGCGCCTGGCGGAACTGGCCGGCAGCGGCAAACATGACGGTCGCAGCGTGATCGCCATGCAGTACGACCAGACCACCACCTTCGCCGCCAAACTGAAGAAAATGTTCGAGGCACCGGGCATGGCGCAGCCGCTGAAACAGGCGATCGACGCACTGCCGGAAGCCGAGCGCAGCAAGGCGCGCGAAGCCTATACCCGCTTGATGGCGTTCGACGGCAAGCTCAGCCCGACTTCCGCCGATGCGGCGATCTACGAGCTGTTCCTGCAGGAAAGCATGAAGCAGATCTTCCTCGACGAACTCGGCCCGCAAGGCAGCCCGGCGTGGAAAGCCTTTGTCGCCAATGGCGATCTGTCCTACGCCGCCCAGGCCGATCACTTGCTGGGCCGCGAAGACAGTCCGTTCTGGGACGACGCCCGCACCCCGCAAAAAGAAGACAAACCGGCGATCCTCGCCCGCAGCCTGGCGGCAGCGATCAGCGCTGGCGACAGTCAGTTGGGCGGTGATCGCAGAGCCTGGCAGTGGGGCAAACTGCACCGCTACGAGTGGAAGAATGCCAGCGGCCAGACCGTTCGCGGCCCGATCGCGGGGGGCGGCGACCACACCACGCTCAACACCGCGGCGTTTGCCTGGGGCCAGGACTTCAACACCACCCGTGCGCCGTCGATGCGTTTCATCGTCGACTTCGGTCAGAGCGAGCCGTTGATGGGGCAGAACGGGACGGGGCAATCCGGGAATCCGGTCAGCCCGAACTACCTGAACGGCATCGATCCGTGGCTCAAAGGCCAGTACATTGGCTTGCCGATGCAGCCGCAGAACTTTGACCGGGTGTATGGCAAGACGCGGTTGACCCTGACTCCCGGCAAGTAATCCCCCCCCACAGTCTCGATCGTTCCCACGCTCTGCGTGGGAATGCAGCCCGTGACGCTCCGCGTCACTGGACGCAGAGCGTCCCTTGAGGCATTCCACGCAGAGCGTGGGAACGATCATGCGACAGTTCAGAAAATCAATAGAACTTCTGACTTCGCGCCAACCTCATAGCTAACAAGTCCCTCCATTCCGGTAATGCCATGGACCTTGTTATCGCCCGCCCCGAAGGCCTCTACTGCCCTGCCGGGGATTTCTACATTGACCCGTGGCGGCCCGTCGAGCGTTCGGTAATCACCCATGCCCACGGCGACCACGCCCGTGGCGGCAATCAGCATTACCTGGCCGCCAGCGCCGGCGAAGGGATTTTGCGTGCGCGTCTGGGCGCGGACATCAACTTGCAAACCCTCGACTACGGCCAGCGCCTGACCCACCACGGCGTCACCCTGAGCTTTCATCCCGCCGGTCATGTGCTCGGCTCGGCCCAGGTGCGGCTGGAATACGGCGGCGAAGTCTGGGTCGCGTCAGGCGATTACAAGATCGAACCCGATGGCACCTGCGCGCCGTTCGAACCGGTGCGCTGCCACACCTTCATCACCGAATCGACCTTCGGCCTGCCGATCTACCGCTGGCAGCCGCAGGCGCAGGTGTTCGCCGAAATCAATCAGTGGTGGCAGGCCAACATCGAGGCCGGCAAGGCCAGCGTGCTGTTCTGCTATTCGTTCGGCAAAGCCCAGCGGATTCTCCACGGCATCGACGAAACCCTCGGGCCGATCCTCAGTCACGGTGCGGTGGAGCCGCTGAACCGCGTGTACCGCGAGGCAGGCGTCTACCTGCCGCCAACCATCTACGCCGGCGATGTGAAGAAGAACGACCCGATGATGCGCCAGGCGCTGGTCATCGCCCCGCCGTCGGCCGGCGGCAGCAGCTGGATGCGCCGGTTCGGCGATTACAGCGACAGCTTCGCCAGCGGCTGGATGCGCCTGCGCGGCACCCGTCGGCGGCGCGGCGTGGATCGCGGTTTCGTACTCTCGGATCACGCCGACTGGCCCGGCCTGTTGTGGGCCATCGAACAGACCGGCGCCGAGCGGGTGATGGTCACCCACGGCTCGATTGGCGTGCTGGTGCGGCATCTGCGTGAAAAAGGGCTGGACGCACAAGGTTTCAACACCGAATACGGTGACGATGAAGAAGAGCTTTCCAGCGCCACGCCTGCGATGGCCGAGGTGCAACCATGAAAGACTTCGCCGGGTTATACGCCGAACTCGACGCCACCACCTCGAGCAACGCCAAACTGGCGGCGATGCAAACCTACTTCGCCCAGGCGCAACCACAAGATGCCGCCTGGGCCGTGTACTTTTTGTCCGGCGGGCGGCCACGGCAACTGGTTCCGGTGAGAGTTCTGCGCGAACTCGCTGTTGAAACGTCCGGGCTTGAGCCATGGCTGTTCGAGGAGAGCTATCAAGCGGTCGGCGATCTGGCGGAAACCATTTCGCTGGTGCTGCCGGAACACCCGCACACGTCGCAGGCCGGGCTCGCCGAATGGATCGAAGACAAACTGCTGCCCCTGCGCGGTGAAACCCCGGAATACCTCGCCCACCAATTGCCCGCTCTGTGGGCGCAACTGGATCGGCCGAGCCTGATGCTGTGCATCAAACTGATCACCGGCAGCTTCCGGGTCGGCGTGTCCAAATTGCTGGTGACCCGCGCTCTGGCTTCCATGGCCGGGCTCGACAGCAAACGCGTGGCGCAACGGCTGGTGGGTTACACCGACCTGTCGAACCGGCCGAACGCCGCCGCTTACCTGAAACTGATCGCCCCCGAATCCAGCGACGAGCACGCCCAGCGCGGCGGCCAGCCCTACCCGTTCTTCCTCGCCCATGCGCTGGCGCAACCGGTTGAAACCTTCGACGCCCTGCTCGGGCCGCCGAGCAACTGGCAGGTGGAATGGAAGTGGGACGGCATTCGCGCACAGGTGGTCAAGCGTGACGGGAAACTGTGGGTCTGGTCGCGCGGCGAGGAATTGGTCACCGAGCGTTTTCCCGAATTCGACACGCTGCTGCACGGTTTACCCGACGGCACGGTGTTCGACGGCGAGATCGTAGTCTGGAAGAACAACCGCCCGGTCACCGAAGACGCGTTCGATCCGCAGTCGACAGAAGCCCCGGCGGTGCAACCCTTCGCACTGTTGCAACAACGGATCGGCCGCAAGTCACTGGACCGCAAAATCCTCGAAGACGCGCCGGTGGTGATACTCGCCTACGACCTGCTCGAATGGCAGGGCGAAGACTGGCGCAACCAGCCCCAGGTCAGGCGTCGCGAGCAACTGGAGCAGGTCATCGCCCGCTGCAACAACCCGGTGCTGCTGCCGTCGCCGACCCTGACCGGTGACGACTGGTTCGATCTCGCCCGCCAGCGTGAAGCCTCCCGGCGCCTGGGGGTCGAAGGCATGATGCTCAAGGCCCGGGACGCGATGTACGGCGTCGGCCGCACCAAGGACATGGGCGTGTGGTGGAAATGGAAGGTCGACCCGTTCAGCGTCGACGCGGTGCTGATCTACGCCCAGCGCGGACACGGTCGCCGCGCCAGCCTTTACAGTGATTACACCTTTGCGGTGTGGGACGGCCCGCCTGGTTCCAGTGCCCGGGCGCTGGTGCCCTTCGCCAAGGCCTATTCCGGGCTGACCGACGCGGAAATGCGCGAAGTCGACAGCATCGTGCGCAAGACCACAGTCGAAAAATTCGGCCCGGTCAGCAGCGTCAAGCCGAGTCTGGTGTTCGAACTGGGTTTCGAAGGCATCGCCCTCTCCCGCCGACACAAGAGCGGCATCGCCGTGCGCTTCCCGCGCATGTTGCGCTGGCGCCAGGACAAAACCGTGGACGAGGCCGACAGCCTGGCGACCTTGCAAGACCTGTTGGTCTGATCCCTTCCCCCACGCCTCCCCGATCGTTCCCACGTCGAAGCGTCGAACCGTCCGCGTGGGAATGCAGCCGGGACGCTCCGCGTCCCATCCAGCGCCGGACGCAGAGCGTCCATTGAGGCATTCCCACGCAGAGCATGGGAACAATCACGCCCATAAACAGTGCAACTGATTCTCCGTGCCCGTTTTCGTGCACTGACCGGCCCCGGCATGCACTTGCTACACCTTTTAAAACACTTGTTCGGGACTCTGGTTCGGAAATTGCTACTTTCTATAAGTCGTAAGCGCTCCAGTAACAATCATTCCGCGCCACAAGCGCTCATATTGGTTCTTAGGGATTGAATAATGAAAAAAGCATTGCTGACCCTTTCTGCACTGGCGTTGTGCATGGCCGCCGGCTCCGCGCTGGCCAAGGAATACAAAGAACTGCGGTTTGGCGTTGACCCTTCCTACGCACCGTTCGAATCGAAAGCGGCAGACGGCAGCCTGGTTGGCTTCGACATCGATCTGGGCAACGCGATCTGCGCCGAGCTGAAGGTCAAGTGCAAATGGGTCGAAAGCGACTTCGACGGCATGATTCCGGGCCTCAAGGCCAATAAATTCGACGGCGTGATCTCGTCGATGACCGTTACCGAAGCCCGTGAAAAAGTCATCGACTTCTCCAGCGAGCTGTTCTCCGGCCCGACGGCCTACGTGTCGAAAAAAGGTTCGGGTATCACCGACGACGTCGCTTCCCTGAAAGGCAAAACCGTCGGCTACGAACAAGGCACCATCCAGGAAGCCTATGCCAAAGCCGTGCTGGACAAGGCCGGTGTGAAAACCCAGGCCTATCAGAACCAGGACCAGGTGTATTCCGACCTGACTTCCGGCCGTCTCGATGCGGGCATTCAGGACATGTTGCAGGCCGAACTGGGCTTTCTGAAGTCGCCGCAGGGCGCCGATTATGAAGTCAGCAAGCCGGTCGACAACCACTTGCTGCCAGCCAAGACCGCTGTCGGTATTAAGAAAGGTAACACCGAGCTGAAAGCGCTTTTGGATAAAGGTATCAAAGCGTTACACGATGATGGCAAATACGCCGAGATTCAAAAGAAACACTTTGGCGATCTGAATCTGTACAGCGGCAAATAATGCCCCGGCGCCCATCCTCGATGGGCGCCTTTTTCATTCAGTCAGGTTGCTGATTTATGTTCGAAAACCTCTTACAAAATCTGGGGCTCTCCGCCTTCAGCCTCAAGGGTTTTGGCCCTTTGCTGTTGGAGGGCACCTGGATGACCATCAAATTGTCGGCGTTGTCGCTGCTGGTGGCCGTGTTGCTCGGCCTGCTCGGCGCCAGCGCCAAGCTGTCAAAAGTCAAACTGCTGCGCCTGCCCGCCCAGCTCTACACCACGCTGATTCGCGGGGTGCCGGACCTGGTGCTGATGCTGCTGATCTTCTACAGCCTGCAAACCTGGCTGACGACGCTCACCGATTACCTGGAATGGGAATACATCGAGATCGACCCGTTCAGCGCCGGGGTCCTGACCCTGGGCTTCATTTACGGCGCGTACTTCACTGAAACCTTTCGCGGGGCGATTCTCGCCGTGCCGCGCGGTCAGGTCGAAGCCGCCACCGCCTATGGTCTCAAGCGTGGCCAGCGCTTTCGCTTCGTGGTATTTCCGCAAATGATGCGCTTCGCCCTGCCGGGCATCGGCAACAACTGGATGGTGATGCTCAAGGCCACCGCGCTGGTTTCGATCATCGGCCTGGCCGATCTGGTCAAGGCCGCGCAGGATGCCGGCAAGAGCACCTATCAACTGTTTTACTTCCTGGTCCTCGCCGCGTTGATCTACCTGCTGATCACCAGTGCCTCGAATTTCATCCTGCGCTGGCTCGAACGCCGTTACGCCGCCGGTGCCCGGGAGGCCGTACGATGATCGAACTCCTGCAGGAATACTGGAAAGCCTTCCTTTATACCGACGGTCAGAACATCACTGGCCTTGCGATGACGATGTGGCTGCTCAGCGCCTCGATCTTCTTCGGTTTCATCGTGTCGATTCCGCTGTCGATTGCCCGTGTTTCCTCGCACTTCTACATTCGCTGGCCGGTGCAGTTCTACACCTACCTGTTCCGTGGCACGCCGCTCTATATCCAGCTGCTGATCTGCTACACCGGGATCTACAGCCTGGCCGCCGTGCGCGCGCAGCCGCTGCTCGACAGTTTCTTTCGCGATGCGATGAACTGCACGATCCTGGCCTTCGCCCTCAACACCTGCGCCTACACCACGGAGATTTTCGCCGGGGCGATCCGCAGCATGAACCACGGCGAAGTCGAAGCGGCCAAGGCCTACGGCCTGACCGGCTGGAAGTTGTATGCCTACGTGATCATGCCGTCGGCGCTGCGCCGTTCGTTGCCGTACTACAGCAACGAAGTGATCCTGATGCTGCATTCGACCACCGTGGCCTTCACCGCGACCATCCCCGACATCCTGAAAGTCGCGCGGGACGCCAACTCGGCGACCTTCCTGACCTTCCAGTCGTTCGGCATCGCCGCGCTGATCTACCTGACCATCACCTTTGCGCTGGTCGGCCTGTTCCGCCTTGCCGAACGCCGATGGCTGGCGTTCCTCGGCCCGACCCACTAGGACCCTTTAGAGATGCGTCATCAGATACACGACCTGCTGACCCCGCTGCCGGGGACCGCACGACAGATCCACAGCTTTCACTTCGGCCCGGACAAGGCCCAGGGCAAGATCTACATCCAGTCCTCGCTGCACGCCGACGAACTGCCCGGCATGCTCGTGGCCTGGCACCTCAAGCAGCGTCTGGCGGAGCTGGAAGCCGCCGGCCGCCTGCGCAGCGAAATCGTGCTGGTGCCGGTAGCCAACCCGGTCGGCCTCGAACAGGTGCTGATGGACGTGCCGCTGGGCCGCTACGAGCTGGAGAGCGGGCAGAACTTCAACCGCTGGTTCGTCGACCTCAGCGAAGAAATCGGCAACGAAATCGAAGCGCAACTGAGCGATGAGCCGCAGCGCAACCTCGAGCTGATCCGCGCCAGCCTGCGCAACGCCCTCGCCCGCCACACCGCCACGACTCAGCTGCAATCCCAGCGCCTGACCCTGCAACGGCTGGCCTGCGATGCGGACATGGTGCTCGACCTGCACTGCGATTTCGAGTCCGTGGTTCACCTCTACACCACGCCCGAGGCCTGGCCGCAGGTCGAGCCGCTGGCGCGCTATATCGAATCCCAGGCGAGCCTGCTGGCCACCGACTCCGGCGGCCAGTCGTTCGACGAGTGCTTCACCCTGCTGTGGTGGCAATTGAAGGAGCGCTTCGGCGAACACTTCGAGATACCGCTGGGCAGTTTCTCGGTCACCGTCGAGCTGCGCGGTCAGGGGGATGTCACCCATCCGCTGGCCAGTCGCGATTGCCAGGCGCTGATCGATTACCTGATCCACTTCGGCGCCATTGTCGGCGAACCCAAAGCCTTGCCGGCCCTGCCACATCCGGCCACACCGCTGGCCGGTGTGGAACCGGTGGCCACTCCTGTCGGCGGGCTGCTGGTCTTCAGCGCCACGCCCGGCCAGTTTCTGGAAGCCGGGCAGAAAATCGCCGAAATCATCGACCCGATCAACGACCGGGTTACGCCAGTCCATTGCACCGCTTCCGGTCTGCTCTATGCCCGCTCGCTGCGGCGCATGGCCACCGCCGGGATGGTGATCGCCCACGTCGCGGGCGCCGAAGCCTATCGCAGCGGCTATCTACTTTCGCCTTGAGGATGCCTGTCCCATGTACAAATTGACCGTTGAAGGCCTGCACAAAAGCTATGGCGACCATCAGGTGCTCAAAGGCGTGTCGCTCAAGGCCAGGACCGGCGACGTGATCAGCCTGATCGGCGCCAGCGGCTCGGGCAAAAGCACCTTTTTGCGCTGCATCAACTTTCTCGAACAACCCAACGACGGCGCGATGAGCCTCGACGGCCAGGCGATCCGCATGGTCACCGACCGCCACGGCATGCACGTCGCCGACGCCGATGAACTGCAACGCCTGCGCACGCGGCTGGCGATGGTGTTCCAGCATTTCAACCTGTGGAGCCACATGACCGTGCTGGAAAACATCACCATGGCCCCGCGCCGGGTGCTGGGTTGCAGCAAGCAGGAAGCCGACGACCGCGCGCGACGTTATCTGGAAAAAGTCGGTCTGCCGGCACGGGTGGCCGATCAGTACCCGGCGTTTCTCTCCGGCGGTCAGCAACAGCGCGTGGCCATCGCCCGGGCTCTGGCGATGGAGCCGGAAGTCATGCTGTTCGACGAACCGACCTCGGCGCTCGATCCGGAGCTGGTCGGCGAAGTGCTCAAGGTGATTCAGGGCCTGGCCGAGGAAGGCCGGACCATGATCATGGTCACCCACGAAATGAGCTTTGCGCGCAAGGTGTCGAGCCAGGTGCTGTTCCTGCATCAAGGGCTGGTGGAGGAAGAAGGCGCGCCGGAAGAGGTGCTGGGCAATCCGAAGAGCGAACGCCTGAAGCAATTTCTCAGCGGCAATCTCAAGTAAAACTATTGCCCGGTCGGCGCGGTCATTGAAGGAACATCTTCAGAGCACACGTCGCCGGCATGGGCACTTCCACCGACTTCGCCAAACACTGGTTCAGCGCCCGCGACTGGAAGCCGTTCGCCTTTCAGAAACAGGTGTGGGCCGCGGTCAAACGTGGCGAGTCCGGCCTGCTGCACGCCAGCACCGGTGCCGGTAAAACCTACGCGGTGTGGTTTGCCGCGCTCAATCGCTTTGCCCGCTCCGGGCCTGTTGCTGAAACCACCCGTAAACGCAAGCCGCCCGCCGAACCGCTGACCGTGTTGTGGATCACCCCGATGCGGGCGCTGGCCGCCGACACCGCGCGCGCCCTGCAAGCGCCGCTGGACGACCTGCAGATTCCCTGGAGCGTCGGCCTGCGCACCGGCGACACCGGCAGCAGCGAGCGCGCCCGGCAGAACCGACGCCTGCCCACCACGCTGATCACCACCCCGGAGAGCCTGACCCTGATGCTCGCCCGGGCGGACGCACAAACGGCGCTGTCGACGCTACGCATGGTCGTGGTGGATGAGTGGCACGAATTGCTCGGCAACAAGCGCGGCGTGCAATTGCAACTGGCCCTCGCCCGCCTGCGGCGCTGGCACCCGGGGCTGATCGTCTGGGGCGTTTCCGCAACGCTCGGCAATCAGTCCCACGCCGAACAGGTGCTGATCCCACAGGGCGGTGGCGTCAGTATTCAGGGGCAAAGCGAAAAGTCGCTCAAGGTCGACACGCTGCTCCCACCGGCGATCGAACGCTTTCCCTGGGCCGGGCACATCGGTCTGAAGATGTTGCCGCAGGTGGTCGCCGAACTGGACGTTTGCGCCAGCAGCCTGGTGTTCACCAACACCCGGGCGCAATCGGAAATCTGGTATCAGGCCTTGCTGGAAGCGCGGCCGGACTGGGCCGGATTGATCGCCCTGCACCACAGCTCGCTGTCCCGTGACACTCGCGACTGGGTCGAACAAGCGCTGAAGAACGGCCAACTCAAAGCCGTGGTCTGCACTTCCAGTCTGGATCTGGGGGTGGATTTCCTGCCGGTGGAGCGGGTGCTGCAGATTGGCTCCGCCAAAGGCGTGGCGCGGCTGATGCAGCGTGCCGGACGTTCGGGGCATGCGCCCGGCAGAACGTCGCGGGTCACCCTGGTGCCGACCCACAGCCTGGAGCTGATCGAAGCTGCAGCCGCCGGCGATGCCGTAGCGCAGCGGCGGATCGAACCGCGACTGTCCCCGCACAAACCGCTGGATGTGCTGGTGCAGCATCTGGTCAGCATGGCCCTGGGCGGTGGCTTTGTTCCCGATGAGCTGTACGAAGAAGTCCGTGGTGCCTGGGCCTATCGTGACCTGACGCTCGCGGACTGGGCCTGGGCGCTGGCGTTCGTACGCCACGGCGGGATGTCGCTGACGGCGTATCCGGATTACCGCCGGGTCGAGCCGGATGAACACGGGATCTGGCGCGTCCCCGACGCCCGCCTGGCGCGCCGTCATCGGATGAGCATCGGCACCATCGTCAGCGATGCCAGCATTCATCTGAAGTTCTGGAGCAAGGGCGGTGGCGGCAAACAACTGGGCAGCGTTGAAGAAGGCTTTATCGCACGCCTCAAACCCGGCGATGGGTTTCTGTTCGCCGGTCGCTTGCTGGAGCTGGTGCGGGTGGAAAACATGACCGCCTATGTCAAACGCAGCACGGCGAAAAAAGCCGCGGTGCCGCGCTGGAACGGCGGGCGCATGCCGCTCTCCAATGAATTGGCCGAAGCGGTGGTCAGCCGTTTCAGCGCGGCGGCGCACGGTGAGTTTGCCGGACCGGAAATGCAGGCATTGCAACCGTTGCTGCAAACGCAGATGCGCTGGTCAGGCCTGCCGACCGTCAACAATCTGCTGGCCGAAGTGTTGAAATCCCGCGAAGGCTGGCACCTTTTCCTCTATCCGTTTGCCGGACGTCAGGTGCATCTGGGGCTGGCCAGCCTGCTGGCGTGGCGGGTCAGTCAGCGCGTGCCTGTGACCTTCTCGATTGCGGTCAACGATTACGGACTGGAATTGCTCAGCGCCACGCCCATCGACTGGTCCTCGCAACTGGATCGCGCCCTGCTCAGTCCCGAGGGTTTGTTGAGGGATGTGCTGGCCAGCCTCAACGCAGGCGAACTGGCGCTGCGCAGGTTTCGGGAAATTGCGCGGATTGCCGGACTGGTGTTTGCCGGCTATCCCGGTGCGCCAAAAAGCACTCGTCAGGTCCAGGCTTCCAGCGGGCTGTTCTTCGAAGTGTTCAAACAATACGACGCCGACAATCTGCTGTTGGCGCAGGCTGGGGAAGAAGTCCTGCGGGAAGAACTGGATATTCGTCGACTGGAACAGACACTGGAGCGAATCAACCGGATGAAACTCGATATGCACTTGATCAAACGTCCGACACCGCTCGGCTTTCCATTGCTGGTGGAACGCATGCGCGAAAGCATGAGCTCGGAAAAACTCGCTGACCGGATCCGGCGTATGGTCGGCGATCTGGAGAACACCGCCGACAAGGGTCAATCCTGATGAACGCGCCTTACCCCGTGCGTCTGGCAGGCGAAGACCTCTGGTTGCTGCCGGAAAAGGCGCTGTACTGGCCGGCGCAGCAGACGCTGCTGATTGCCGATGTGCATTTCGGCAAAGCGGCCGCTTATCGTCGCCTGGGACAGCCGGTGCCGCAGGGCACTACGACCAGCAACATTGCCGTGATCGAGCAGTTGCTGGCGAAACTGCCATGTCGGCAATTGATCTTTCTTGGGGACTTTCTGCACGGGCCCGGCTCCCACGCCACGGGCACCTTGAACGAATTGGCTCGGTGGCGCGAACGGCATAAGGATCTGCCCATCACGCTGATTCGCGGCAATCATGACAAGCGGGCGGGCGATCCACCGCAGTCGCTGAATATCCGGGTGGTGCCGGAGCCCATGCTGCTGGGCCCCTTCTCGCTGCAGCACGAGCCGGATCCGCACCCTGAACGGCATGTCCTCGCAGGGCACATACACCCGGTTTATCGATTGATCGGCAAGGGGCGCCAGCGTTTGCGGCTGGCGTGTTTCAGGCTGGGGGAACGCATCAGCCTGTTGCCGGCGTTCGGCGCCTTCACCGGCGGTTATCCGGTAGAGAAGGAAGACAGCAGTCGGATCTTCGTCATTGGCGACAACGAAATATGGCCCGTCGGCTGACGTCCTGTTCAGGATTCAGCCGACGGGCCATACGTTCAATCAGGCGACGGGCGCGGGGGGCGGTTTGTCCGGCAACGTAGGTTCGCCGGGCTCGGTCGGTTCTTCGTTGGGGGTATCGGGATCGGGCTGGTGAGGGATTCCGCCGGCCGTGGTGATGGGGGGGGGTGCCAACAACGACCAGGCCATTACGCCAACCTGATTGGGCTCGAGCCTTGCCAGTTCGGCAGTGATTTGCGGATCGATCTTCATGGAGCACTCCTCGGCGAAGGCCCGTCCCGCTGTTCGCGAAACGGGCAGTACACCCCATAGAGTGTCTACCCGCCGAAGAATTCCCGGTAACTGCCGGATGGACGGATCAGGTGCGCGGCAGGGTCACGCCACGCTGGCCCTGGTACTTGCCCGCACGGTCCTTGTAGGAGACTTCGCATTCCTCGTCGGATTCGAGGAACAGCATCTGCGCCACGCCTTCGTTGGCGTAGATCTTCGCCGGCAGGTTGGTGGTGTTGGAGAACTCCAGGGTCACCTGGCCTTCCCACTCGGGTTCGAGCGGAGTGACGTTGACGATGATGCCGCAGCGAGCGTAGGTGCTCTTGCCCAGGCAGATGGTCAGGACGTTGCGTGGAATACGGAAGTATTCAACGGTCGTGGCCAGGGCGAAGGAGTTCGGCGGAATGATGCAGACGTCGCTGTGGACATCAACGAAGCTGCCGGCGTCGAAGTTTTTTGGATCGACGATGGCCGAATTGATGTTGGTGAACACCTTGAAATGATTGGTGCAACGCACATCGTAGCCGTAGCTCGACACACCGTAGGAGATCACACGGCTGTCGTCGCTGCCACGTACCTGACGCTCGACGAACGGCTCGATCATGCCGTGTTCCTGCGCCATGCGGCGAATCCACTTGTCCGATTTGATGCTCATGGCGGGTGTCCTGAATAGCGAGGTGGAAAAATCTGTCCGGCATCTTACCGGGCGCGCCGCCGGGTTCAAAGTGCGGGGTGCAATTCTCGCCGAACGTGCGGGATTTACGCGGCTTCGCGACGAACCGTCACACCGTCGATCCCTAAAACAGAGAAACCTTCGCAAGAAGCATTGGCACGTTCCGGAAAAAGGGTTAAGGTGGCGCCACTGTGCTGCTTGTGTCACTGAGAATCTCTACACGATATGTTGAATTTCGATCCAACCATCTACAAGAATTTTTCCTGCTCTTTGCACTCAGTCTCGGCCAGGGTTCTTCCTGAGTCGCAGTTATCTTTGTTCAAGGAGTTACACCATGTCTAATCGCCAAACCGGTACCGTTAAGTGGTTCAACGATGAAAAAGGCTTCGGCTTCATCACTCCACAATCCGGTGACGACCTGTTCGTTCACTTCAAAGCTATCCAATCCGACGGCTTCAAAAGCCTGAAAGAAGGCCAACAGGTTTCTTTCATCGCTACCCGCGGTCAGAAAGGCATGCAAGCTGAAGAAGTACAAGTTATCTAACTTGTAGCTTCTTTAGAAAAAGGCCCCGCCCTCAAAAGCGGGGCTTTTTTGTGGGCGTCTGTTTTTCCGGGCGCAAAAAAAGATCGCAGCCCGTGAAGGCTGCGATCTTTTGCGTTGCTTACCAGGCCACGCCGAAACCGGCGGTGTAGCGGGTCTTGCTCAGGTCCGCATCCTCGGTGCCGCTGATGATGTCGCGTTCGGCCTTGAGGTTGAGCGAGGCCCACTCGGTGACTTTGTAGCGCAGGCCCATTTCCGCATCCAGCGCATAATCGGCTACGCCGGAGAGTGGCTTGCCGACTTCGCCATTGGTGAAGAACTCGACCTTCTTGCCGATCAGGTAGCGGTTGTAGTCCCACTTCATGGCGACCGAATAGAAGTTGTCCTTGCTGCCATCGCGGTACTCGTAATCGGTTCGGTTGAGCAGCGAACCCAGGGAGAACGCTCCCAGCTCGTCATCCCAGAACTGGTAACCCGGGCCGGTACCCACCACGCGCTGGCGCGCCAGCTCTTCGATGTGATCGCGCTTGTAGTTCAACCGCCCCTGCCAGAACCATTGATCAGTGAGGAAGCGGTCGAGCGAGTACTCGGCGCGCCAGTTGTCGGTGGTGGTCACGTCGTCCTGCACTTCGCGGTTGTATTCGCCCTCGGCGATATGGCGCCAGCGGCCGTGACGAGCAGTGGTCTTGAAGCCGACATCGTAGTCGTCGGTATCTTTCTCGGCGCGCTGGTAGTCGAGCGCCAGATCGACGTTGCCCTTCCACACCAGATCCTCGACCACCGGCTTCGGCTTGAGAATCTGCTGAATGCTCGCCAGCTCCACGGTTTTCGGCGCCTCGCCGTTGGCCAATGTGACCTTGCCCTCTTCGGCAGCACTCAGGGACTTGGCCTTCTCGCCGTTGTAGGCGTCCTGCTTGACCAGCAATTCCTGATCGCTCTCCAGGGTCTTGACCTGCTTCCAGTCGATGGTGACGGCCCCGGCGTACTGGGTCTGGACCAGCAACTTGCCGCCGTCGAACAGCGTGATTTTACCGCTCAGCTTGTCACCGTTCTTCAACCAGACGGTGTCGGCAAGCAAAGGTGTGGACGCACTGAAGACAGCAAGGCACAGCAGGGTTCTGGACAACATAAGCGAATCGAAGACTCAAGTTTGCGAAAAAAGGGTCGGCATTATCCGTAGGAATAATTCCCTGACAAGGAGTGACCCGGCTAATTCTGTTGAGTTCATTTCTCAATTGCCCATCCACCGATTACGCTTAAGCACATAACGCGATCAAGTTCAGGAACCGCGCACGTGACAGACCCGATGCATGCCTGCGAAAACGATCCGCAAATCCGACGCACGGCACTCTATTCCACCCTCGCCCAAGTGCCTGAGGGCAAAGTCGTCAGCTATGGTCAGTTGGCCGAACTGGCGGGGTTGGGGCGCGCCGCCCGCTGGGTCGGTCGGACCCTGAGCCAATTGCCCGGCGACACCAAACTGCCCTGGCACCGCGTGCTCGGCGCCGGCGGTCGGATCAGCCTGCCGGCGGGCAGCCCGTCCGGGGACGAACAGCGGGCGCGATTGCGTATGGAAGGCATCACCGTCCTGAACAATCGTGTGGATATTCGGCGCCATGGCTGGCGTCCGGTAGAGCACAGCGGTTAGAGTGCGCGCTTTGTTTTCGCAATCTTGAGGCAGACTTCAGCCCATGCCCCGTAAAACCTGGCGCGCCGCGCTCGCCGCCTATGCCAGTCCTTCGACGCTCGTGCTGTTGTTGCTGGGTTTCGCCGCCGGCCTGCCGTACATGCTGGTGTTCTCGACACTTTCGGTCTGGCTGCGTGAAGCCGGTGTAGCCCGCGAGACGATCGGCTACGCCAGCCTGATCGGTCTGGCTTATGCCTTCAAATGGGTCTGGTCGCCCCTGCTCGACCAGTGGCGCCTGCCGCTGCTGGGCAAGCTGGGGCGCCGTCGTTCGTGGCTGGTGCTCTCGCAGACGCTGGTAATCCTCGGCCTGATCGGCATGGGCTTTTGCGACCCGCAGAAACACCTGTCCTGGCTGATAGCCATCGCCGTGGTCGTGGCGTTCGCTTCCGCCACCCAGGATATCGCGGTCGACGCCTATCGCCTGGAAATCGCCGAAGACAGCCGTCAGGCCGCGCTGGCCGCCAGCTATATGTCCGGCTATCGGATCGCCGCCCTGCTCGCGACCGCGGGTGCGCTGTTCTTCGCCGAGGGCTTCGGCTCTACAGGCTTCAAGTACCAGCATTCGGCCTGGACCGGCACCTACGTGCTGTTCGGTGCCCTGATGGTGCCTGCCCTGCTCACCACCCTGCTGATGCGCGAGCCGCCGGTGCCGTTGCGCACCCAATTGCAGGCGGGGCGTTACACCTTCATGCATCAGTTGATGTCGGTGTTCGTGCTGATCATTTTGCTGGTCTCCGTGCCGGCCATGTTCACCCAGCTCTACAACACCGATTTCGCCAGCGTGCTGTTTGGCGACATGAGCCCGCTGGACCTGCTGCTGGAAGACCGGGCGTTCCTGCGCGCAATTCTCTACACCACGCTGACCTGCCTGTGCCTCTCGGCCATGGGACGTCGCGGTCTGGCGCCAGTGCTGACGCCGGTCAACGACTTCATCCTGCGCTACCGCTGGCAGGCGTTGCTGCTGCTTGGCCTGATCGCCACCTATCGGATGTCCGACACGGTGATGGGCGTGATGGCCAACGTGTTCTATATCGACCAGGGTTTCACCAAGGACCAGATCGCCAGCGTCAGCAAGATCTTCGGCCTGATCATGACCCTCGTCGGCGCCGGCATGGGCGGTCTGCTGATCGTGCGCTTCGGCATCCTGCCGATCCTGTTCATCGGCGGCGCCGCGTCGGCGGGCACCAATCTGCTGTTCCTGATGCTGGCCGACATGGGCCCGAACCTGCAGATGCTGGTGGTGACGATCTCCCTCGACAACTTCAGCTCCGGCCTGGCCACCTCAGCGTTCGTCGCCTACCTGTCGAGCTTGACCAACCTGAAGTTCTCCGCCACCCAGTACGCGCTGCTCAGCTCGATCATGCTCCTGCTGCCACGCCTGATCGGCGGCTACTCCGGGGTGATGGTGGAGAAGTTCGGTTATCACAACTTCTTCCTGATCACCGCGCTGCTCGGCGTTCCGACCCTGGTGCTGATCGCCCTGCACTGGTTCCAGGAAAGCCGCCGCGAAGGCCCGACGCCGACCCCGGAACCTGCACCGACCTCCGTCGTGGAAGAATCGTAAGACATCTCGCACCCGGCGAGAGGGTTTGCGCCGGGGCTGCACTTCTGTACGCCGGCGGATCTCGCCGTTACACTGCTCCGTCATTTCCAGTCATAGCAACCGACAACGGCCAACCATGCGCACCAGTCAATTTTTGCTCGCCACACAGAAAGAAACGCCTTCCGACGCGGTCGTGATCAGCCATCAGCTGATGCTGCGCGCCGGCATGATCCGCAAACTCGCCTCGGGCCTGTACACCTGGCTGCCGATGGGCTTGCGAGTGATGCGCAAGGTGGAAGCCATCGTTCGTGAAGAAATGGACGCCGCCGGCTCTCTGGAAGTGTTGATGCCGAGCACCCAACCGGCCGAGCTGTGGCAGGAATCGGGGCGCTGGGAAGAATACGGCCCTGAGCTGCTGCGCATCAAAGACCGCCACGGTCGTGATTTCTGCGCGGGCCCGACCCACGAAGAAGTGATCACCGATCTGATGCGCAACGAATTGAGCAGCTACAAACAGCTGCCTATCAACCTGTACCAGATCCAGACCAAATTCCGTGACGAAATCCGTCCACGCTTCGGCCTGATGCGCGGTCGGGAATTCATCATGAAGGACTCCTACTCGTTCCATGCGGATCAGGCGTCGCTGCAGATCACCTATGACCGCATGCACGAAGCGTACTGCAACATCTTCACCCGCCTGGGCCTGAAATTCCGTCCGGTGGAAGCCGACAACGGTTCGATCGGTGGTGCCGGCTCCCACGAATTCCACGTACTGGCCGAGTCCGGCGAAGACGATATCGTCTTCAGCAACGGTTCCGACTACGCAGCGAACATCGAGAAAGCCGAAGCCGTGCCGCGTGAAACCTCGCGCGCCGCGCCAAGCGAAGAGCTGCGTCTGGTCGATACGCCAGACACCAAGACCATCGCGGCCCTGGTGGAAAAATTCAATCTGCCGATTGAAAAGACCATCAAGACCCTGATCGTGCACGCCGAAGAAGAAGGCAAGCTGATCGCCCTGATCATTCGCGGCGACCACGAGCTGAACGAAATCAAGGCTGCCAACCAGCCAGGCGTTGCCAGCCCGCTGGTCATGGCCTCCGATGCCGAACTGCGTGACGCCATCGGCGCCGGCGCCGGCTCCCTCGGCCCGCTGAACCTGCCGCTGCCGATCATCATCGACCGTTCGGTGGAGCTGATGAGCGACTTCGCCATCGGTGCCAACATCGACGACAAGCACTACTTCGGCGTGAACTGGGAGCGTGATCTGCCGGTTCCGACCGTGGCCGACCTGCGCAACGTCGTGGCCGGCGACCCGAGCCCGGACGGCAAGGGCACCCTGGAAATCAAGCGCGGCATCGAAGTCGGGCACATCTTCCAGCTGGGCAACAAGTACAGCAAGGCGATGAAGTGCGAAGTGCTGGGCGAGAACGGCAAGCCGGTGACCCTGGAAATGGGTTGCTACGGTATCGGCGTGTCCCGCGTGGTGGCTGCCGCCATCGAGCAGAACAACGACGAAAACGGCATCATCTGGAGCGACGCCCTGGCACCGTTCCAGATCGCTCTGGTGCCACTGCGCTATGAAACCGAGCTGGTGCGCGAAGCCACCGACAAGCTGTACGCGGAACTGACCGCGGCCGGCTTCGAAGTGCTGCTGGACGACCGCGACAAGAAAACCAGCCCGGGCATCAAGTTCGCGGACATGGAGCTGATCGGCATTCCGCACCGGATCGTGGTCAGCGACCGCGGCCTCGCCGAAGGCAACCTGGAATACAAGAGCCGTACCGAAGGCCAGGCGCAAGCGCTGCCGGTTGCCGACGTGCTGTCCTTCCTTCAGGCCCGTATCCGCCGCTGAAACCAGATAGAGACGTCATGTTCAAGCGAAACACCTTAGGCCTCGGTGGTGCCGCCCTGTGCGGCACCCTGCTGGTCAGCGGCTGTGCCAATCACATGTCACAACGCAGCGAGCACGAGGAACGTGTCGAGCGCAAACTGCTCGATCACAGCCTGCAGATCGATGTCGGCGAGCCCAAGGTGCTTGAGCTGCCGCAACGGCGCGTGAAGATCAACGAACAGAAGACTTTCGAAGTCACCGAGTTCGAGGTCACCCGCCATTACGACCGTTACACGCCTTACCAGCCATGGCGGGAGATCTACGAGATTCCGCTGGGCGCGGTGGCGGTGGTCGGCGGCGTCGGCGCGAACGTGGTCAACGTGTTTGCCCTCGGCAATCTGCCCGACAGCGTGACACGGGACTGGCTCAGCTACGGTTTCGCCGGGCTCAACCCGTTCATGAACGTGCAATCCAATGGTCGCGCGCAACAGAACCTGGCCGGCATCGATGAAGTCCAGCGCGACAAGCGCACGGAATATTCGAGCCTGCCGTGGAGCGAGCGCCCGGTTCAGGTCAAGGCCGGCAAGCAGACCTTCGACATGACCACCGATCGCAACGGCGTGTTGCGTCTGAACCTGCTGGACAGCCCGTTCGCCGAAAACGACCTCAATCATGTAGGCAAACTGCAGATCAGCGTCGAAGACGGCAAGGATGACGTGCATTCCGACTCGTCTCTGGCGATCAGCAGTCACCTGCGCGGCAAGCTGCTGGAAGCTCACGGGCTGATCTACGACGATCTGGAAGACGACGAAGTGAGCCAGTGGGTGCACCGGGTCAAGCGTCTGTCGGAACTGGGTCTGGAAGAAGAAGCCAGTGAACTGGAACAAAGCCTGATTGAACTGACCCGCAACGATCCTGAGTTGCAGGCCGAATTCCTCAAGTCCCTGACCCGGGATGCGGGGCGTCTGGTGGCGGATCCGGGGCCGAACTGAACCCCTGAAAAAATGCCCGAACCTGCTTCGGGCATTTTTTTGTCCGCTTATCGCTCGAACAGCTCCATTTGTTCGAACCCGCCGCGTAAATCCTCCAGCCGCACGCCTACTCCCAATAGCCGCACCGGTTTGCCACCTCGGTTGAACGCCTGGGTCAGCATCAACTGGTAACTGCCCAGATCCCGCCCTGCCCCGGCCTGCTCCAGTGTGGTCTGGGTGAAATCGTGAAACTTCACTTTGACGAACGGCTTGCCCGGCCGGTAGCTGCTGTCGATCCGCGCCATGCGGGTTTTCAGGGTTTCCAACAGTTCCGGAAGCTTGTCGAGGCAACTGCGCAGATCCGGCAGATCGACGTCGTAGGTGTTTTCGACACTGATTGACTGACGACGACTGTCGTTGTGCACCAGCCGCTCATCGATCCCACGGGCCAGACTCCACAAACGCTCGCCGAAACTGCCGAATTCCCGCACCAGCGCCAGCTTGTCCCACTCGCGCAATTGCAGACAGTCACTGATACCGAGCTTGCTCAACTTGTCGGCCGTGACCTTGCCCACCCCGTGCAGCTTGCTCACCGGCAGGCCACTGACGAAGTCTTCGACCTGATCCGGGGTAATCACGAACAAGCCGTTGGGCTTTTTCCAGTCGCTGGCGATCTTGGCCAGAAACTTGTTCGGCGCCACGCCGGCGGAGACGGTGATGTGCAACTGATTGGAAACCCGGCGGCGAATGTCCTGGGCGATCCGCGTGGCGCTGCCGCCGAAGTGCGCGCTGTCCGAGACGTCGAGATAGGCTTCGTCCAGGGAAAGCGGCTCGATAAGGTCGGTGTAGTCGCTGAAGATCGTATGAATTTCCTTCGACGCCTCGTGATAGGCGTCCATTCGCGGCTTGACGATGGTCAGGTCCGGGCACAGCTTCAAGGCATGTCCGGACGACATCGCCGAGCGAACGCCATAGGCCCGCGCCTCATAGTTGCAGGTGGCGATCACCCCGCGCCTGTCCGCCGAGCCACCCACCGCCAACGGCTTGCCGGCGAGGCTCGGGTCATCCCGCATCTCGATGGCGGCGTAGAAACAGTCACAGTCGACGTGGATGATTTTTCGCTGAGTCATGACAGAAAAGGAAACATGGCGAGCCGGACCGGCAGTATCTCACTGACACCTGTATATAGCACCAGTGGTATGAATGTTCTTTTCAGTTTGTAGGAAACCGCCTTTGAATTTATTTTCTCAATCGAAAAGCAACCTCCAATAGAGCTAAAACCCTTGTCCTGCCTGACCTGCAGCCGAGCAAAAGACCGTCCGTCAGCGCTAACCAATTGAAGCTGAACAGGTTTTATCCGAATTGAAGGTTGACACTCCGGCGTTCCTCTGTAGAATGCCGCCACACAGACGCGGGATGGAGCAGTCTGGTAGCTCGTCGGGCTCATAACCCGAAGGTCGTCGGTTCAAATCCGGCTCCCGCAACCAAACATCAAAAAAGGCCAATCGAAAGATTGGCCTTTTTTGTGCGCGTCGGTTTTTCGGATCCAGTCGCGCCAAGCGGAAATCGTTCGGATTCCGAAACTTAGCGCTCCCCCTGCGACCGTTTGCCGCGATTGCACACTTATTTGACCCATCACGGGATTATCGGTTGACACCTCGCCGTTCGCCTGTAGAATGCCGCCACACAGACGCGGGATGGAGCAGTCTGGTAGCTCGTCGGGCTCATAACCCGAAGGTCGTCGGTTCAAATCCGGCTCCCGCAACCAAACATCAAAAAAGGCTACTCGAAAGAGTGGCCTTTTTTGTATCTGTGGAAAAAGTCCTTTCGCAACAATGATCTGTCACTGTGCAGTGAACCGTTCAGGATCTGAAGATTCGCCGAGTTGCGACTATGCTTGAGTCGCGGACAAGGCATCTGCAATCCAAGACCTGCCCTCGCCGATACCCGGTGAGAGGCGTAGTATTTTGTGATTATTTTTTTCTACAGGGATTGGTAACTTGGCTGGATACCTCCATCCTGTCGCGCACAATCCAAGAGGTGATTGATGCGCGCCAACTCGTCTGATTCACAAGACACCGTCACAGCGACCCCACCGATCAAGCCTGAGCGTCTGCGCCTGCTGGATCGGATCAGCAAATACCGCCAGCCGATCGGTCTGGCGGTCACACTGCTGTTGTTCGCCATTGCGCTGATTGCCTGTCGCCATTTGCTCAGCGAACTCGATCTCGACGCACTGCACGACTCGATTCTGGAGGTGCCGAAACCGGCCCTGCTCGGCGCCCTCGGCGCGACGGTCGTCGGCTTCATCATTCTGCTCGGCTATGAATGGTCGGCCAGTCGTTACGCCCGCGTGACGCTGGCACCGAAAGTTCTGGCCCTTGGCGGCTTCACCGCGTTTGCCATCGGCAACGCCATCGGCCTGTCGATGCTGTCCGGCGGTTCGGTGCGTTACCGTTTATATGCACGGCATGGCCTGGGCGCTTCCGAAGTTGCGCACATGACCCTGTTCGCCAGCCTGTCGCTGGGCTGCGCCCTGCCGCCGCTGGCTGCCCTTGCGACCCTGAGCAACCTGCCTGCTGCATCGCAGGCACTGGGGTTGTCCGAGACCTTGTTGGGGACGATTGCCGGCGTGGTGCTGCTGCTCGGCGCGATCCTGGCTATCGGCATCTATCGCCGTCGCCTGCCGGAACAACCTTATCCGGACAACCTGCTGGTCCGGGCCGGTCGTCGTACCCTGCGCCTGCCGGGTCGCCGCCTGACCTTCCTGCAACTAGTCATCACCGCCCTCGACGTCGCCGCCGCTGCGACCGTCCTTTATCTGCTGCTGCCGGAAGCGCCGCCCTTCGGTGCGTTCCTGCTGGTTTATCTGCTGGCGTTAGCGGCGGGCGTACTCAGTCACGTTCCGGGTGGCGTGGGTGTCTTCGAAGCGATTCTGCTCGCGGCGTTCGCCGACAAGCTTGGCGCCGCGCCACTGGCCGCTGCCCTGCTCCTGTATCGCCTGATCTATGTGGTGCTGCCGTTGCTGGTGGCCTGCGTGCTGTTGCTGCTCAACGAAGGCCAGCGTCTGTTTCAGTCGCAGACGATGCGTGCAGCCTCCGGTCTGGCGGCACCGATTCTCGCGGTGCTGGTGTTCCTGTCCGGCGTGGTGCTGCTGTTTTCCGGCGCGACGCCAGAGATCGACACCCGTCTGGAACACATCGGCTTTCTGATTCCTCACCGCCTGGTCGACGCCTCGCACTTTGGCGCCAGCCTGATCGGCGTGCTGTGCCTGATGCTCGCCCAGGGCTTGCGTCGCCGGTTGTCGGCGGCGTGGATGCTGACCACCATTCTGTTGCTGGTGGGCGCCCTGCTCTCGCTGCTCAAGGGTTTCGACTGGGAAGAAGCGACCCTGATGACCCTCACCGCCGCGCTGCTGGGGGTGTTCCGTCGCTCGTTCTACCGCCCGAGCCGTCTGACCGAACTGCCGTTCTCGCCGCTGTATCTGGTGGCCAGCCTGTGCGTACTCGGTGCTTCGACCTGGCTGTTGCTGTTCGCTTATCAGGACGTTCCGTACAGCCATCAACTGTGGTGGCAGTTCACCCTCGACGCCGACGCCCCGCGCGGTCTGCGCTCGCTGCTCGGCGCCGCCGTGTTGCTGCTGGTGATCGCCCTGACCTGGCTGCTGCGCACCGCTCGCCCGGTGATCCATCTGCCGACACCCGATGAGCTGGAACGCGCCTCGAAGATCCTGATGGCCTCCTCGCAACCGGACGGCGGCCTCGCCCTGACCGGTGACAAGGCGCTGCTGTTTCATCCCAACGACGAAGCCTTCCTGATGTACGCCCGCCGCGGCCGCAGTCTGGTGGCCCTGTACGACCCGATCGGCCCTGGCCAGCAACGGGCCGAGATGATCTGGCAGTTCCGCGACCTGTGCGACATCCATCACGCCCGTCCGGTGTTCTATCAGGTGCGCGCCGAAAACCTGCCGTACTACATGGACATCGGCCTGACCGCGATCAAGCTGGGCGAGGAAGCCCGGGTCGATCTGCATCGCTTTGACCTGGAAGCCAAGGGCAAGGAGATGAAGGACCTGCGCTACACCTGGAACCGTGGCACTCGCGATGGCCTGTCACTGGAAATCCATGAGCCGGGCCAGGCGCCAATGGATGAGCTCAAGGTGATTTCCGATGCCTGGCTGACCGGCAAGAACGTGCGCGAGAAAGGCTTCTCCCTCGGCCGTTTCAGCGACGATTACCTGAAGCATTTCCGCATCGCGGTGATTCGCTTCGAAGGCCGGCCTGTAGCGTTCGCCAACCTGCTTGAGACCTACAGCCATGACCTGGCCAGTCTCGACCTGATGCGCGCGCACCCGGACGCCCCCAAGCTGACCATGGAATTCATGATGGTCGGTCTGATTCAACACTATAAGAGTCACGGATACGCGCGCTTCAGCCTGGGCATGGTGCCGCTGTCGGGGTTGCAACCCCGGCGCGGGGCACCACTGACCCAGCGTCTGGGCTCGATGGTTTTCCGCCGTGGTGAGCAGCTGTACAACTTCCAAGGCTTGCGCCGCTTCAAAGACAAGTTCCAGCCTGACTGGGAACCCCGTTATATGGCCGTGCCCGCCGGACTGGATCCGCTGGTGGCGCTGGCCGACACTGCTGCCCTGATCGCGGGCGGCTTGACTGGATTGGTGAAACGCTGATGATTCAACGCTCCCTGAAGTACATCCTGGTCGCACTGCTGGTGCTGGCCGCGATTGCCGGTGGCGGTTTCTGGTACCTCAAACGCCCGGCACCGGAACCGACCCTCGAACAGCTCACCCCGGCCGATGGCGCCGCCATGACCCGGGTCATCCCCGGTACCAAGCCCAAGGCTCAGGTGCTGGTGGCGGTCAACGACGACCAGAAGCTCAGTGACAAGCAACTGAGCACCCTGAGCCGCAGCGCCTCGGCGCAGATCGTCCAGGTGATCCTGCCCAAGGACTGCCTGCTGCAAAGCCGCGCCCTGCAAGCGGGCCTGCGTGAACTGAACGGCCCGGCGACCCTGGTCAGCGGCATCGGCCCCGGCGCCGTCCTGGCGTGGCGCTGGCTGTCCGAGCAGAAGGACGACAAGGCCCAGGCCGTCTCCGTCGACCTGGCCCTGGAAAAACCCGGCTGCACTCACCTGCTGCCAAAAGCCGCCGCCCACGGCCACTGGCTGGTGGCGTGGAACGATAACCCGGACGACACCAGCGCCGGTTTCGTGCGCGACCAACCGAACGCCGAAACCAGCATCAGCGACTACGACATCAACCTGCCGCAAGTGCTGAACAACGAACTGCGCAAGATCCTCGTCGGCGGCGACAAGGCCAACGGCGGCCTGCAGATCCCGGTGGTGGAAGTCCCTGCCGGCCAGGCCAAGGACACCGTGACCCTGTTCCTGTCCGGTGACGGCGGCTGGCGCGATCTGGACCGCGACGTGGCCGGAGAAATGGCCAAGATCGGCTACCCGGTCGTCGGCATCGACACCCTGCGCTACTACTGGCAGCACAAGAGCCCGGAACAGAGCGCGCTGGACCTGACCGAACTGATGCAGCATTACCGCCAGAAGTGGGGCACCAAACGTTTCATCCTGACCGGCTACTCGTTCGGCGCCGACGTCCTGCCGGCCATCTACAACCGCCTGCCGGAAACCGAGCAGCAGCGCGTCGACGCAATCATCCTGCTGGCCTTCGCCCGCACCGGCAGCTTCGAAATCGAAGTCGAAGGCTGGCTCGGCAACGCCGGCAAAGAAGCCGCCACCGGCCCGGAAATGGCCAAGCTGCCACCGGCCAAGGTCGTGTGCATCTACGGTGAAGAAGAAACCGACGAAAGCGGCTGCACCGACAAGACGGCCGTAGGCGAAGCGGTGAAGCTTCCTGGTGGTCACCACTTCGACGAGAACTACCCAGCACTGGCCAAGCGCTTGGTGGACTTGATCGAGAAACGCCAGAACACGGCGCAGGTGGCGGAAGAGTGATCTGAAGCGCACCAACGAAAAGCCCCCGCAGCCTTATGGTTGCGGGGGCTTTTTCATTCAATGCTTGACTCTTCATGAAACTGAAAACGCCAGGTGTCCACGTTCCATAAAACGTGGACACCTGCTTGATTGGCCTTTTCGAGTCGTCAACTCCACATTCATCTGCCGCACCAAAGCCGCGCAAAACCGCCATCAACGTTTAGTTTCGTTTACGTCTGGTGTCGCAATATCAGATGACGTCCGCATACCTTGTAGGCAAACTCCTAATCTCGTGTTTGGGCACTTTGCCGCCCTGTTGCACTGTTTTTTGACGGGATACTCTCCAGAGGTCGCTGACCCATTCAGTGATCGGGTGTGGTAACCCGGCAAGGCAAAGCGCAACAGCATTCCCAACACGACTCAGGTGTTTTTACGCCTGTAATTCCGAGTCATGGCGGCTGTGCGTGGGAGACCTTTGGGTCTGCCGGTTTCTTTGCTCTCCCGGTTTACCACCCTGCGTACAGCTGCCACCCATTCGCGTGGTAACGAATGCGGCAGCTCCTCGTTTTATGGAGCGAAACAATGAGCAAACAAAGTTCTTCATCACCTTCAGACCTGACAACCATCGGCTTCACCTCTTTCCTCTACAGCTCGGATCAGGCGTTACTCAACGTTCGCTCCGGCGTCCCCATCGTCGAAGCACTGTCCCAGGCTTCAGACCTGTTGTTCCTCGCCAAATCCTTCGCCGAGGACGCCGCCTACGACAAGGAAAGCGACCGCCACGCCTGGGCCGCGCATTACCTGACGATAATCGGCAAGGCCTTGGTCGACGACGTGATGAAGGCCCTGATGCCGCGACCTGCGCGAACGAAGACCGAATCTGAGGCAGAACTGCCAGAAAGCATGTAACAGCACAAAAACGAAAAAGCCCCCGCCAGTCACTAGGCTGACGGGGGCTTTTTGATGACGCCGGGTTACATCTCCACCTGCGTCCCCAACTCAATCACCCGGTTCAGCGGCAGATTGAAGAAGCGCAGGTTGCCGTTGGCATTCTTCAACATGAACGCAAACAGCGCTTCACGCCAACGGGCCATGCCTTCGAGTTTCGAGGCGATGACCGTTTCGCGGCTGAGGAAGTAGGTGGTGCGCATCGGGCTGAAGTCCAGATCATCCAGATGGCACAGCTTCAGCGCCTGCGGCACGTCCGGTTCGTCAGTGAAGCCGAAGTGCAGGATCACCCGGAAGAAGCCTTCGCCGTGGGCTTCGACTTCGAAGCGGCGCGATGGCGGGACGCGCGGGATGTCTTCGTAAACCACCGTCAGCAGCACCACTTGCTCATGCAGCACCTGATTGTGCAGCAGGTTGTGCAACAGCGCGTGCGGCACCGCGTCGGAGCGGGCGGTGAGGAACACGGCGGTGCCCTGGACGCGGTGCGGTGGCTGGACGCGGATGCTGCTGATGAAGATCGGCAGCGGCAGCGCGCCTTCGTCGAGGCGCTCGACCAGCAGTTGCTTGCCGCGTTTCCAGGTGGTCATCAGCACGA
Source organism: Pseudomonas sp. B16(2017) (assembly GCF_002113205.1). Taxonomy (NCBI): domain Bacteria; kingdom Pseudomonadati; phylum Pseudomonadota; class Gammaproteobacteria; order Pseudomonadales; family Pseudomonadaceae; genus Pseudomonas; species Pseudomonas sp. B16(2017). The sequence continues at coordinate 145,448 of NZ_NEKA01000009.1, read as the reverse complement.
ACAGCGCGATACCGGCGATCACCGGGAAGGCACCGCCCTGGACGATCTTCGGCACGTTGGCGGCAAAGTACAGACCGTCCACCAGGAGGAAGCCGAGCAGCACCGGCACCGCCAGAATCGGTGGCCATTTCCACAGCAGCAACATGACTGCCGACACCAGAATCGTGGTCATCAGCATGGTGCCAGTGACAGCCACGCCGTAGGCCGAGGCCAGGGCGCCGGAGGATTCGAAGCCGATCACCAGCAACACGACGCCGACCATCAGCGACCAGTTCACGGCACCGATGTAGATCTGGCCCTGCTCGTCGCTGGAGGTGTGCTGGATGTACATGCGCGGGATGTAACCGAGCTGGATCGCCTGACGGGTCAGGGAGAACGCGCCGGAAATCACGGCCTGGGAGGCAATCACCGTAGCCAGGGTCGACAGACCGACCAGCGGAATCAGCGCCCAGCTCGGGGCCAGCAGGTAGAACGGGTTGCGCGCGGCGTCCGGGTTCTCCAGCAGCAAGGCGCCCTGACCGAAGTAGTTCAGCACCAGCGCCGGCAGCACCAGCAGGAACCACGCACGGGCAATCGGCTTGCGACCGAAGTGGCCCATGTCGGCGTACAGCGCTTCGGCACCGGTCAGCGCCAGCACCACGGCGCCGAGGATCGCCACGCCCATGCCCGGATGGACGGTGAAGAACCGCACCGCCCACACAGGATTCATCGCGTGCAGCACTTCCGGGTAATGGCTGATGCCGTAGACGCCGAGGGCACCGAGCACCAGGAACCAGGTGACCATGATCGGCCCGAACAGAATACCGATCCGCGCCGTGCCGTGCTTCTGGATCAGAAACAGCGCCACCAGCACCACCAGCGACAGCGGCACGACCCAGTGGTCGATGCCGTCGAAGGCCAGGCCCAGACCTTCAATGGCCGAGAGCACGGAAATCGCCGGGGTGATCATGCTGTCGCCATAGAACAGCGCCGCGCCGATCAGCCCGCAGACCACCAGCAGCGTGCGCAACCGCTTGCGCCCCGCCGCTGCCCGCCGCGCCAGCGCGGTGAGCGCCATGATCCCGCCTTCGCCCTGGTTGTCGGCGCGCAGGACGAACATCATGTACTTGATTGAAACGACCCAGATCAGCGACCAGAAAATCAGCGACAGAATGCCGAGCACCCCGTCGTGATTGACGGGCACGCCATAAGCGCCGGAAAACACTTCTTTGAGGGTGTACAACGGGCTCGTGCCGATGTCGCCGTAAACTACCCCGACCGCCGCGACCAGCATGCTCAGCGGCTTGGTGGCCGAACCTTCGGCGCCTGCCGCGTGACTACTTGCCTGACCCATCCAACACTCCTGATTCCCAGACCGGCTTCTTATATGAAGCACTATGCTTTGTGTGCAGCATGCGCGTTTTTACGCCCTGTAACAGACGTTTTCTTGACTGTAAAAATTCAGTAAAGCGCAACGGCGCGAAGCATAGCGCAGCACTCGTCGTATTTCCCTGCATAAAGCTGGTCAAGTGCGCTGCTCGTCGCTAGAATTGCGCACTTTTTGATCAGAGGCGCGCCTTAAGCGCCCGTCCGTCGGTTCCTGAATCAGGTAATCGATGTCACAAAACACCGAGGTTAGACATGTCCACCACTCCTGCGCCGGCCAATCCAAAGGTTGGCTTCGTTTCTCTGGGTTGCCCGAAAGCACTGGTCGACTCCGAGCGCATCCTGACCCAGCTGCGCATGGAAGGCTATGACGTGGTGTCCACCTATCAGGACGCCGACGTGGTCGTGGTCAACACCTGCGGCTTCATTGACTCGGCCAAGGCCGAATCGCTGGAAGTCATCGGTGAAGCGATCAAGGAAAACGGCAAGGTCATCGTGACCGGCTGCATGGGCGTGGAAGAAGGCAACATCCGTGACGTGCACCCGAGCGTGCTGGCCGTCACCGGTCCGCAGCAGTACGAGCAAGTGGTCAACGCCGTGCACGAAGTCGTGCCGCCGAAGCAGGATCACAACCCGCTGATCGACCTGGTGCCGCCGCAAGGCATCAAGCTGACCCCGCGTCACTACGCGTACCTGAAGATTTCCGAAGGCTGCAACCACAGCTGCAGCTTCTGCATCATCCCGTCGATGCGCGGCAAACTGGTCAGCCGTCCGGTGGGCGACGTGCTCGACGAAGCCCAGCGTCTGGTCAAGTCCGGCGTGAAGGAATTGCTGGTGATTTCCCAGGACACCAGCGCCTACGGCGTTGACGTCAAATACCGCACCGGTTTCTGGAACGGCGCGCCGGTGAAAACCCGCATGACCGAACTGTGCGAAGCGCTGAGTACCCTCGGCGTCTGGGTCCGTCTGCACTACGTTTACCCGTACCCGCACGTCGACGAACTGATCCCGCTGATGGCCGCCGGCAAGATCCTGCCGTACCTGGACATCCCGTTCCAGCACGCCAGCCCGAAAGTCCTCAAGTCGATGAAGCGCCCGGCGTTCGAAGACAAGACCCTGGCGCGGATCAAGAACTGGCGCGAAATCTGCCCGGACCTGATCATCCGTTCGACCTTCATCGTCGGTTTCCCGGGCGAAACCGAAGAAGACTTCCAATACCTGCTGAACTGGCTGACCGAAGCCCAGCTCGACCGCGTCGGCTGCTTCCAGTACTCGCCGGTCGAAGGCGCGCCGGCCAATGACCTGAACCTCGACATCGTTCCGGACGACGTCAAGCAGGATCGCTGGGAGCGCTTCATGGCGCACCAGCAGGCCATCAGCTCGGCGCGCCTGCAAATGCGCATCGGCCGTGAAATCGAAGTGCTGGTGGACGAAGTCGACGAGCAAGGCGCGGTCGGCCGCTGCTTCTTCGACGCCCCGGAAATCGACGGCAACGTGTTCATCGACAACGGCAGCAACCTCAAGCCCGGCGACAAGGTCTGGTGCAAGGTGACCGACGCCGACGAATACGACCTCTGGGCCGAACAGATCTAAGCGCGAAAAATACAGAAAGCCCCGCTCTCTTTTACGAGATGCGGGGCTTTTTTACGGCTAGAGTTTGTGAGGGGAAGGACTCCCTCATCCATGACAAAGAGGCTATCGGGCATGCGTCAGCATTCGGTCATCCACACGCCGAAACTCAGCGATTACCAGGAACTGACCCGGGTCTGGGAGGCCTCGGTCCGTGCGACTCATGATTTCCTGCCGGAATCCTACATCGAGCTGCTGAAGAGTCTGGTGCTGACCCGCTACCTCGATGCGGTGATGCTGATCTGTACCCGGGACAGCCGCCAGCGCATCACCGGGTTTGCCGGTGTCGCGGCGGGCAAGATCGAAATGCTGTTCATCGACCCGGCCCATCGCGGCCAGGGCCTTGGCAAGAAACTGCTGAAGTACGCCATGGAACACCTGAACGCCGACGAACTGGACGTCAACGAGCAGAATCCGCAGGCCCTGGGGTTTTACTTCAAGCAAGGGTTCGAGGTGATTGGCCGCTCGGAAGTCGATGGCATGGGCCAGCCGTATCCGTTGTTGCATATGCGTCTGAAACAACCGGAGCAGCGCGCGATACGCGGCTAAAAGCCACACGGCGCAAATGCAATCGGGCTTAACCGGCCCCAGGCAGGTACAATGCCCACCCCTTTTTTGTTACGGCCCCTGTCATGACTGACCCGATTCGCCTCTCCAAACGCCTCATCGAGCTGGTCGGTTGCTCCCGCCGGGAGGCCGAGCTGTTCATCGAGGGCGGCTGGGTCACCGTGGACGGCGAAGTCATCGACGAGCCGCAGTTCAAGGTCGGCGACCAGAAGGTCGAGCTCGACAAGGACGCCAAGGCCACCGCGCCGGAGCCGGTGACTATCCTGCTCAACGTGCCGGCGGGCATGGATGTCGACAGCGCCATGCAGTCGCTGAACGCCGAGACCCTCAGCGAAGAACACCGCTACGGCAAGCGTCCGCTGCGCGGGCATTTCCTGCGCCTGACCGCCAGCGCCGACCTGCAACCCAAGGCCAGCGGCCTGCTGGTGTTCACCCAGGACTGGAAGGTGTTGCGCAAGCTCACCGCCGACGCGGCCAAGATCGAGCAGGAATACGTGGTCGAAGTCGAAGGCGACATGGTTGCCCACGGTCTCAACCGACTGCAGCACGGCCTCACCCACAAGGGCAAGGAGCTGCCGCCGGTCAAGGCCAGCTGGCAGAACGAAAACCGTCTGCGCTTCGCCATGAAGAACCCGCAGCCGGGGATCATCGCCCAGTTCTGCGAAGCGGTCGGCCTGAAGGTGATCGGCATCCGCCGCATCCGCATCGGCGGCGTGTCCATTGGCAAGGTGCCGGTCGGACAATGGCGCTACCTGTCCGGCAAAGAGAAATTCTAAGGCTCGCAAGCCACCCTACATTTCCGGCATCGCGTCCGCGCGATGCCCACAGCGAAAAGATCAGGATTGCACACATGGTTCACAACGACGTTCTGCGCAGCGTGCGCTACATGCTCGACATCAGCGACAAGAAAGTGGTCGAGATCATCAAACTCGGCGGCCTGGACGTCACGCTGGCTGATGTCGTGACGTACCTCGACAAGAAGGAAGAAGACGAAGAAGGTTTTGTGCGCTGCCCGGACGAAGTCATCGCGCACTTCCTCGACGGCCTGGTGATCTTCAAGCGCGGCAAGGACGAAAGCCGTCCGCCGCTGCCGATCGAAGTGCCGGTGACCAACAACATCATCCTGAAAAAGCTGCGCGTGGCCTTCGAACTGAAGGAAGACGACATGCACGCGATCCTCAAGGCTGCCGAGTTCCCGGTGTCCAAGCCTGAGCTGAGCGCATTGTTCCGCAAGGTCGGCCACACCAACTACCGCCCGTGCGGCGATCAGTTGCTGCGCAACTTCCTCAAGGGCCTGACCCTGCGCGTTCGCGGTTGACCCATTCGATCACGGCGACTTCGGTCGCCGTTTTCATGCATGCCCCTCCATTCCTTCCAAAAATAGTGGCTCCGCTTTTCGCGGCCGGCGACTAGGGTGTACTGAACCCTAGCCCTCAGGATTCGCCATGCACCCGTATTTCTCCCTGCAAGGCCGCACCGCCCTGGTGACCGGCGGCACCCGCGGTATCGGCAAAATGATCGCCAAGGCCTTTGTCGAAGCCGGCGCCCGCGTGTACGTCTGTTCCCGTGACGCGGAAGCCTGTCATCAAACCGCTGAAGAACTCAGTGCTCTGGGCGCTTGTCAGGGCATGGCGGCGAATCTGGCGACCGAAGAAGGCGTGAAAGAGCTGGTTGCGCGAATGGGCGAGCAGATCACTCATCTGGACATTCTGGTGAACAACGCCGGCACCACCTGGGGCGCACCGCTGGAGAGCTACCCGGTCAAGGGCTGGGAGAAAGTTATGCAGCTCAACGTGACCTCGGTGTTCAGTTGCATCCAGCAATTTCTGCCATTGCTGCGCAAATCCGGATCGGCGGCCAATCCGGCGCGGATCATCAACATCGGTTCGGTGGCGGGGATTTCTTCCTTTGGCGAACAGGCCTATGCCTATGGGCCGAGCAAGGCGGCCCTGCATCAGCTGTCGCGGATTCTCGCTCGGGAACTGGTGAGCCAGCACATCAACGTCAATGTCATCGCACCGGGGCGTTTCCCGAGCAAGATGACCCAGCACATCGGCAGCGACCAGCAGGCGCTGGCCGAAGACACCGCGCTGATTCCGATGAAACGCTGGGGTCGCGAAGAGGAAATGGCGGCGCTGGCGATCAGCCTGGCGAGTACTGCCGGGGCGTACATGACCGGGAATGTCATTCCGCTGGATGGCGGGTTTAGCCTCTGATATCGGCGGTGCGGCTATCGCGAGCAGGCTCGCTCCCACATTTGGAATGCGTTCCCCTGTGGGAGCGAGCCTGCTCGCGAAGAGGCCAGATCTATCAGCACCAGACTTCAAGCCTGCCGGGTTATCATGCCCGCCCTGCTCCGCTTCGAATGCACACCATGACTTACAGCGTCTCCCCCATCGGCTTCGTCCGCTCCTGCTTCAAGGAGAAGTTCGCCATCCCGCGCCAGCCGCAACTGGCCCCCGCCGCCCGTGGCGTGCTGGAACTGGTGGCGCCGTTCGATCAGGGCGATGCGGTGCAGGGACTGGAGCAGGTCAGTCATGTCTGGCTGCTGTTCCTGTTCCATCAGGCGCTGGAAGACAAGCCGCGCCTCAAGGTTCGCCCCCCGCGCCTCGGTGGCAACAAGTCCATGGGCGTATTCGCCACTCGCGCCACGCATCGGCCGAACGGCATCGGCCAGTCAGTGGTGAAACTGGACAAGGTCGAGGCCAATCGCCTGTTCATCTCCGGCATCGACCTGCTGGACGGCACGCCGATTCTCGACGTCAAACCCTACGTGCCGTACGCCGACATCATTGCTGACGCCTCCAACAGCATCGCCAGAGCCGCGCCGCACCTGATCGACGTGCAGTGGACGGACGCGGCGCTACAACAGGCGCATACGCACGCTCAGCGCCTGGCCGAGCCCCTGGTCGAGCTGATCGAGCAATGCCTGGCCCAGGATCCGCGCCCGGCCTATCAGACGCCCGCGCCCGAACGCGAATACGGCGCGCAGTTCTGGGATCTGGATGTGCGCTGGCACTACCCGACGCCGGAGCAGATCCGCGTCCTGGAAGTGATTCCCGCCGCTGACTGAATCGCGAAAACGAAAAAGCCCGCGCTGCCTTCTCAGGCAACGCGGGCTTTTCTATCGGCATCGTCGGGATTATTTCTCGACGAATGCACGCTCGATCAGGTAGTCACCCGGCTCGCGCATGCGCGCCGAGATCTTCAGGCCGAAGCTGTCGAGCACTTCGCTGGTCTCGTCGAGCATGCTCGGGCTGCCGCAGATCATCGCGCGGTCGTCCTGCGGGTTGATCGGTGGCAGACCGATGTCGCTGAACAGCTTGCCGCTGCGCATCAGGTCGGTCAGACGGCCCTGATTTTCGAACGGCTCGCGAGTCACGGTCGGGTAGTAGATCAGCTTGTCACGCAGCGCTTCGCCGAAGAACTCGTTCTGCGGCAGGTGCTCGGTGATGAATTCGCGGTAGGCGACTTCGTTGACGTAACGAACACCGTGAACCAGGATCACTTTCTCGAAGCGCTCGTAGGTTTCCGGGTCCTGGATCACGCTCATGAACGGCGCCAGACCGGTGCCGGTGCTCAGCAGATACAAATGCTTGCCCGGGTTCAGGTCGTCCAGCACCAGGGTGCCGGTCGGTTTTTTCGAGATGATGATCTCATCGCCTTCCTTCAGGTGCTGCAGCTGGGAGGTCAGCGGACCGTCCTGCACCTTGATGCTGAAGAACTCGAGATGCTCTTCCCAGTTCGGGCTGGCGATCGAGTAAGCGCGCATAAGCGGGCGGCCGTTTGGCTGTTGCAGGCCGATCATCACGAACTGACCGTTCTCGAAGCGCAGGCCCGGATCGCGGGTGCACTTGAAGCTGAACAGAGTGTCGTTCCAGTGATGAACACTGAGGACACGCTCGTGGTTCATGTTGCTCATGTACGTGGGACTCCTGGAGATTGATCTGCGCCTGCCCGGCTCATGTTGAAGAATGCCGACGGTGCGCAATTGCATTGCATTCTAATAGCGCCGACAATATCTGTTAACTGGATTATTAAGATAAGGGTTATCGGTTATATCGATATGCGATTTACTCTTCGTCAACTGCAAGTCTTCGTCGCCGTCGCCCAGCAGGAAAGCGTGTCCCGTGCTGCGGGTCTACTCAACCTGTCGCAATCGGCCGCCAGCACATCCATCACCGAACTGGAGCGCCAGTCCAGCTGCCAGCTGTTCGATCGCGCCGGCAAACGCCTGAGCCTCAACGCCCTCGGCAAACAGTTGTTGCCGCAAGCGGTGGCCCTGCTTGATCAGGCCAAGGAAATCGAAGACCTGCTCAACGGCAAATCCGGTTTCGGCTCGCTGTCGGTGGGTGCGACCCTGACCATCGGCAATTACCTGGCGACGCTGCTGATCGGCGGTTTCATGCAGCGCCACCCGGAAAGCCAGGTGAAGCTGCATGTGCAGAACACTGCCAATATCGTGCAACAGGTTGCTCATTACGAAATTGATCTGGGTCTAATCGAGGGCGATTGCAGCCACCCGGACATCGAAGTACAGAGCTGGGTCGAGGATGAATTGGTGGTGTTCTGCGCCCCACAACATCCGTTGGCCAAACGCGGCAGCGCGACCATGGAGGAACTGACCCATGAAGCGTGGATTTTGCGGGAACAGGGTTCGGGGACGCGCCTGACGTTCGATCAGGCGATGCGGCATCACCGCAGCGCGCTGAACATCCGGCTGGAGCTGGAACACACCGAAGCGATCAAACGCGCGGTGGAATCAGGTCTGGGGATTGGCTGTATTTCGCGTCTGGCGCTGCGTGACGCCTTCCGGCGCGGCAGCCTGGTGCCGGTGGAGACGCCGGATCTGGATCTGGCGCGGCAGTTCTATTTCATCTGGCACAAACAGAAGTACCAAACCTCCGCCATGCGCGAATTCCTCGATCTGTGCCGCGCCTTCACCGCCGGGGTGCAACGCAGCGACGAGATCGTTCTGCCGAGCATCGCTTAAAGCAGAATCACCGCCCACACCAGCGCGATCATGCTCAGTGCCACGAATTGTGCGGCACTGCCCATGTCCTTGGCGTTCTTGGACAGCGGGTGCAACTCCAGCGAGATGCGGTCGATAGCCGCCTCCACCGCCGAATTCAACAGCTCGACGATCAGCGCCAGCAGGCACACCGCGATCAGCAGCGCCTGCTCGACCCGGCTGACATTGAGGAAAAACGTCAGCGGAATCAGCACCACGTTAAGCAGTACCAATTGGCGGAAAGCGGCTTCGCCGGTGAAGGCGGCGCGCAAGCCGTCCAGCGAATAACCGGATGCATTGAGGATGCGTTTCAGGCCCGTCTGGCCCTTGAAAGGTGACATAAAGTAGATAACCGACCGAAAGGAAGTGGGGAAGCTAGAGCAACGAAAGTCAAAAAAGCGTGAAGACGCCAGTGCTTACTGGCTCGGAATTGACTCAAGTTGTTGCAGCAGTAAAGCTGCCTGGGTCCGGGTCCGCACGTTCAACTTGCGGAAAATCGCCGTGACGTGGGCCTTGATGGTCGCTTCCGACACACTCAGCTCGTAGGCGATCTGCTTGTTCAGCAAGCCTTCGCAGACCATGGTCAACACCCGGAACTGCTGCGGTGTCAGGCTCGCAAGGCCATCGCTGGCGGCCTTGGCTTCATCCGAAACGCTGACCGCCTCGAATGCCTGGGGCGGCCAGAACACGTCGCCATCCAGCACTTTGCGCACCGCTTCCTGAATCACGCTCAGGTCGCTGGACTTGGGAATGAAGCCACTGGCGCCGAATTCCCGGGACTTGACCATCACCGAGGCTTCTTCCTGGGCCGAAACCATCACCACCGGAATCTGCGGGTATTGGCCGCGCAGCATCACCAGCCCGGAAAACCCGAAAGCACCCGGCATGTTCAGGTCCAGCAGCACCAGATCCCAGTCAGCCTTTTCGGTCAGGCGGGTTTCCAGCTCGGCGATGCTCGCCACTTCTACCATGCGTACATCCGGGCCAAGGCCCATCGTCACCGCTTGATGCAGTGCGCTACGAAAAAGAGGGTGATCATCGGCAATCAGGATGTCGTATGTGGCCATTTTTCAAATGATCCTGTTTTTGATGGCAGGCCCGCGCATTCGGGTCGTGCCAAAGCAAATCCAGATACCGCCCGGCAGCGGCATCCACAGGGGCACGTTCAACGCCAATCACGAACAAAAGCGGCGTTTCAAACCTTGGCCGCACCCCAATCGGCGCCAAGCATGACCAGCGAAGCCGGGGTGGTCAAGCCGCACGGCCACTGCTTTAGCAGTATGGGCCAGGATCAGGCCGGTACTGGCGCCGCGTTTCGGATATAGGGCAGCAATTCGGCGTGGGCCGGCGTCGACACATTGACGTCCAGTTGCTGCTTGGCCCCCAGGTAATGCTGGCTGAACACATCGAAATAGGCATCCAGCGCCGACGCCGCGTCCGAATCGCCGGCCAGTTCCAGGCACAATGCCGCCACTTCGGCGGTGCACAGGTGCTCGCTGCGGGTCGAACGGCGCAGGCGATAGCGCGACAGTTTGTCGGGCAACAGGCTGAGGATCGGCAAACGGTCGAAATACGGGCTCTTGCGGAAAATCTTCCGGGCTTCGGTCCAGGTCGCGTCCAGCAGAATGAACAGCGGGCGCTTGCTGCTATCGAGATCCAAGGTGTTGGTCACCCGCGAAGGTTCGACGTACTCGCCGGGAAACACCAGATACGGCTGCCATTGCGGGTCGTTCAGCAGCGCCAGCAGTTGCTCGTCGGGCTCGGTCCGCGACCAGATAAAGGCATGGTTGTCGCGCACGATGTCGGCGATCAGCCAGCCGGTATTGCTGGGTTTGAACACTTCCTTGCCGGTCATGATCAGACAAACGCCCGAGCGCGCATCGACCGTCGGCCGCCAGGCACACAGGCAATGGCTGATGATCACCCGGCAATCGCGGCAGCGCGGGGAGCGAAAACCACGGGCCTGGATCGGCTTGATGCCTTCATCCTCGCGCTGGTCGCGCAGGCGGGCCACGGCGTTGGGGACATGATTCATCGCAGGCGGCACCGGCAGACAGGAAAACTCGACACGAACGACACTCGGCAGGGCAATAAAGGGCGGCAGTTTACCAGAGCGACGGGCACAAGCCTGTACCCTCCCGACCGGCTCCCCTATAATTCGCCGCCACTGAACGCACAGTCACGTGGCTGGTCGAACCACCAGTCACTGAACCAGGAGAGTTTCATGCTGCGCCTTATCGTTCCCACCGCTGCCATTCTGCTGGCTTCGTCCTTCAGCGCTCAGGCTGCATCCCTGAGTGAGCAGAATCTGAACCGAGAGCTGCGCAATGTCGCCGCACAAAGCAGCGTCGGCACGCCACGGGCGATCAACGAAGACATTCTTGATCAGGGCTACACCGTCGAAGGCACCACGCTGGTCAATCACCTGAGCGTGCAAAAGAGCCACGCCGACAAAATGCGCGCCGATCCGAAAGCCGTGTATTTCCAGCTGGGCGCTTCGGTCTGCAACAACCCGTCGTACCGCAAGCTGATGGCCAAGGGCGCGATCATGCGTTACGACTTCACCGAAGTGAAAACCAACAAGGCGATCGGCTCCGCCAGCTACCAGGAATCGGATTGCCCGAAAGCGGCTCCAGCGAAGAAGAAGTAATCATCTCGACGTGGCGCGCCGCTGTTCATCCTCGGCGCGCAGTTCGGCCAGCAAGGCCTGCAAGTAACGCGAGCGGCGCTCCCCTCCCGCCAGGCGTCGGCAGCACTCCTCTTCGAGACTCACATGGTTGGTCTCGGCCGATGCTTTCAACAATCGATACAGCTGCGCATCGATCTCCAGAATGACTCTGGTCATGTGTCCCGCCTCCTTGCCACCCGCAAATCCTTGAATAGCGTGCACCTTGCGTACGCTCGTTGACGCAAAGTTGTCGTACGGCGCCTTTAACTTAGTAAATCAGAGCATTCAGCCCTCGACGCTGCATCGGACGAGCGGTGAAAACACTTCGCAAAGCGGCAATAAGCAGTTGCCAGCAAAGACTTTGCGGCGCGATGCTCAATGAGCGAAAAATGCATTGAGGGTCTAGATTCAACGTATTCCCGATCTTTTATTAACGGCAGGAAAGGAGCTGCCGGCTGTTTGTTTTCTTGCAGCGCGGTACTGACGTCGCACGTCAGGGCCGGAAGCTCTGTGCAGAAGGAGAAGTTGCATGCCTTACCAACCGAATGACCTGCTCAGCCGTCATTTTCAGGAAAGCGGCCACGACCTCATCAGCAAGGTCGAAGAACAACTCAACCTGGTGTCACCCAACAGCCCGAATTCCCCCATCTACCGCGACATGATTCTGACCGTGCTGCGCATGGCCCAGGAAGATCACAACCGCTGGAATGCCAAGATCACCCTGCAAGCCCTGCGCGAACTGGAGCAGGCGTTTCGCACGCTTGAACAGTTCAAGGGGCGACGCAAGGTCACGGTGTTCGGCTCGGCTCGTACACCGGTCGAACATCCCCTTTACGCCATGGCTCGGGAACTCGGGGCCTCGCTGGCCCGCTCGAACATGATGGTCATCACCGGTGCCGGCGGCGGCATCATGGCCGCCGCCCATGAAGGGGCCGGTCGCGATCACAGCCTGGGCTTCAACATCACCCTGCCCTTCGAGCAACACGCCAACCCCACCGTGGACGGTACCAATAACCTGCTGCCGTTCCATTTCTTCTTCACCCGCAAGCTGTTCTTCGTCAAGGAAGCCGATGCGCTGGTCTTGTGCCCAGGCGGGTTCGGCACCCTGGACGAAGCTTTGGAAGTGCTCACGCTGATCCAGACCGGCAAAAGCCCCCTGGTGCCGGTGGTGCTGCTGGACGCACCGGGCGGAACGTTCTGGCAAGGCGCACTGGACTTCATCCGCCAGCAACTGGAGGAAAACCGCTACATCCTGCCAACCGACATGAAGCTGATGCGCCTGGTCTACAACGTTGAAGAGGCGGTGGAGCAGATCAACCAGTTCTATGGCAACTTCCACTCCAGCCGTTGGCTCAAGCGCCAGTTTGTCATTCGCATGAATCACAAACTTAGCGATCAAGCCCTCGACCATATGCAGGAGGCTTTTGCCGATCTGTGCCTGAGCGATCAGTTCCATCAACACGCCTACGCTGGCGAAGAACACGACGAGGCTCAATTCAGTCACCTGACGCGCCTGGCATTCGCGTTCAATGCCCGGAATCACGGGCGTCTGCGGGAACTGGTGGACTACATCAACCTGCCGGAAAACTGGGCCCAGTCAAAACCCCAGACCGCGCAACGCACCCGCGAACCGTCGAAGGTAACGTGAAAGCAAAAAAAAGGCCCGCTATCGAAATAGCGGGCCGTTTTTATTTTTCAGATGAAGCTGAGCTGAAGCTGGAGCGATTTAATCGTCCATCCCTCTGCCGCTGAACAAGCGGTTGATCATCTCCATCGAGAATCCCCGGTACGCCAGGAATCGACCTTGTCTGGCGCGTTCCTTGGCATCGCCGGGAAGCTGTCCGGAGAACTTCCGTTGCCACGTGTCCGTTAGCTGCTCCTGCCAGTTGATACCGCTCTCACGCAAGGCGAGTTCGATATCGGCGCGTTGCAAACCGCGCTGGCTCAGTTCTTCGCGAATCCGCAGAGGGCCGTAACCGGAGCGGGCGCGATAGGAAACAAAGCTTTCAAGATAACGGGCTTCGGAAAGCAGCCCTTCTTCCGTCAAACGGTCGAGGGCGGTTTCGATCATCTCGGGGGGAGCGCCACGCTGACGCAGTTTGCGCGTCAGCTCGACTCGACCATGCTCGCGACGTGCGAGCAGGTCCATGGCGGTTCGCCGCACCGCGACGAGGGTATCGAGTACGGCGGTTGTCATCGGTGCTATCAGATGTCAGCGTCAGCCAGGTCGTCTTCGGTCTCTTTGACCGCAGAAGCCTTGGAGTCAGCAATCACGGCTGGCGACAGCAGCTTGTCACGCAGCTGCTTCTCGAGCTTGGCCGCGACTTCCGGGTTGTCCGCCAGGAACTTGGCCGAGTTGGCCTTGCCCTGACCGATCTTGGTGCCTTCGTAGGCATACCAGGCGCCGGACTTCTCGACGAAACCGTGCAGTACGCCCAGGTCGATCATCTCGCCGTTCAGGTAAATACCCTTGCCGTAGAGAATCTGGAACTCGGCCTGACGGAACGGCGAAGCCACCTTGTTCTTCACAACCTTGACGCGGGTTTCGCTACCGACCACTTCGTCGCCTTCCTTCACCGCGCCGGTACGGCGGATGTCGAGACGGACCGAAGCATAGAACTTCAGCGCGTTACCACCGGTGGTGGTTTCCGGGCTGCCGAACATCACGCCGATCTTCATGCGGATCTGGTTGATGAAGATCACCAGGCAGTTGGCGTTCTTGATGTTGCCGGTGATCTTACGCAGCGCCTGGGACATCAGACGGGCTTGCAGGCCCACGTGCATGTCACCCATTTCGCCTTCGATTTCAGCCTTCGGTACCAGCGCGGCCACGGAGTCGACGATGATCACGTCAACGGCGTTGGAGCGCACCAGCATGTCGGTGATTTCCAGGGCCTGCTCGCCGGTGTCCGGCTGGGAAACCAGCAGGTCGTCGACGTTGACGCCCAACTTGCCGGCGTACTCAGGGTCGAGGGCGTGTTCGGCGTCGACGAAGGCGCAGGTCGCACCGGCTTTTTGAGCCTGGGCGATCACGGACAGCGTCAGCGTGGTTTTACCGGAAGATTCAGGACCGTAGATTTCAACGATACGGCCTTTGGGCAGGCCGCCGATGCCGAGTGCGATGTCCAGACCCAGAGAGCCGGTGGAAATGGCCGGGATCGCCTGACGGTCCTGATCGCCCATACGCATTACGGCACCCTTGCCGAATTGACGTTCGATCTGACCCAGGGCCGCAGCCAAGGCTTTCTTCTTGTTGTCGTCCATTAAAGTCCTCACGTAATCAATAAGGCCTGACGGCCAACACCTGTATAAGTAGCCAGTATTATTCCACAGCGTTCACGGATCGCCTACCCCTGATTTTCGATTTCTCGTGCCGCTAGTCGCAGCAAGCCCTCTAGCGCGGCCTTCACCGTTTGTCGGCGGACGTCGTCGCGGTTGCCGGGGAAGTGCTGGATCTCGCTGGAAACCTGGTCGCCCACGCCCCACGCCAGCCAGACGGTACCCACCGGTTTGTTCGGCGAACCACCGTCCGGACCGGCCACGCCGCTGACCGCCACGGCAAACCGCGCCAGGCTTTTTTCCTGGGCACCGCGCACCATGGCCTCGACCACCTCGCGACTGACTGCGCCCACGGTGCCGAACAGCTCCGTCGGTACATTCAGTTGCTGGGTTTTCTGGCGGTTGGAGTAGGTCACGTAACCCGCCTCGAACCACGCCGAACTCCCAGGAATGCGGGTAATGGCTTCGGCAATCCCGCCACCGGTACAGGACTCGGCCGTCGTGACGTGAGCGTTAAGCAATTGCAGACGTCGGCCAAGTTCGGCCGCCAGTTGAGTGATTTCTTTCACGGCGCGCTCCGGATCGGATGGAATAGGTACCACCGTACACGAGCCGGTTGCGCTTTCAATACACAAGCTTATTCAAAATGTGCGGGCGCCAGCGCTCTGATATAGGCCTGACAGGCCTGCAAGGCAATCAGTCCGCGGTCGCCTTCGCCGGTGATGGCGACAATTCGTCGAGCATGCGCCGGGTCAAGTCGGGCGCGTACGGTTGCATGATCCACGCCGCCGGTGCCGGAGGCGGCTGGCACACCACAGCCTTGGGCAGCGTCGCCTGCGTCGATGAGGACTGACAGGCGCAGATCAGCAGTGGCAAGACGATCGCGCAGGCGATCCTGATCACGTTGGGCATCGTTCAGAGCTCGGTAATGGGTTTGTTCACTGGCCGTGAGCCGTTGCTCCAGGGCCAGACGCTTGTCCTGTTCGGCCTGTTGCGCGGTGGCAGCGGCCGAAGTCAGTTGATTGAGGGTCTCGGCCTGCAGCCGGGCCTGTTCGGCCAGTTGGCGGCCGTAGCGCCAGTCCTGAAACTGCCAGGCCAGCGCCGCCGACCCTGCGGCCAGCAGCATCAGGCCGAGCAGCCGCCAGACGCTCAAACCGAAGGCTGGCATAGCACCGCCCTCGCCCGCCCCCAAAGCTCCAGTCGATCCTGCAAACCGTTCAACCCGCCGTTGATTCGCCGAGTGATGCTGTTGAACTGATCCTGATCCGCCAGCTCGTTCAGGCCGTTCTGCGCCCAGAACCACGCGGCGGACTCGGCCGCCCATTGCGGTTGCTCCAGCAGTTCCGGCAGCGCCAGCAGACGTTCATCGCCGAACAGCCCGAGACTGCACTGGCGGTAATTGCTGCGACCGGTGATCTGGATCAGTCCACGACCGCGATACTTCTGCCCGTCGCCATCGGCCTCGGGCGTGTTGCCCAGACGCAACGCCAGCGTACCGGTGTCGTATTTGCTCAGGTATTGGTTGTTGCCCAGTTCACGCACGTACTGCAAATGCCCCGACTCGTGTCCGATCTGGGCGAGAAACGCGGCCACGCGTTTGGGCGTGTCGATGCGATGGCGCGCCATCGCATCGTTGAGCGGTGAAACAAAAACGCCCGCTTGGCGGCGGGCGTTGGGCATGATGTTGAGTAGGTTGTCTTCAGTGATTTGCATAATGCTCGATCCTCCCTGGATGCTCCGATTGAATCACGACTGGCGGCCGAGACCAGTCAGCCATTTCTTTGCCAGGGTTTTCAGGGTTCCCTCCGGGGCACTTTCTTCCGGCGACGAAAACACCCAGCCAAGGGTGCCGAAGTTTGCCGACCAGTCGATCTGTGGCGCGGGCGTGACGTCGGTGATGTCAACCCAGAGCAGATCCGGATGAAACATCTCGACCATGTTTCCATCGGTCGAGAACAGCTCGACCACTGTGTTTTCAACAACGCGTGCGTAGTTTTTCATCAGGCGTACTCGTAAATGATCACGACGCCGGGGGCGCCAGAACCGCCGGGTCTGCCCGGTTGGTTGAGGGCGTTGGCAATGCCGCCGGCGCCTGCCCCGTAGCCGGTTCCTGGTGCTGCAAGACTCAGGGCCACGCTGCTACCAGAGCCACCGCCACCCAACGGAGAGTTCCCGCCATGCCCGGCCAGAATTGAGCCAGTGACGTTGATCCCCGGACTGCCGGCCGCACCCGAACTGTTAACAATATTGCCGCCGGTAGCGCTCGTGCTCGGAAAGCCACCGACGAACAAGCCAAAATCAGTGACATTGATGACTCCGAGAGAGGGAGATCCGCCGCCGCCCGGTGCAGACACCAAGGAGCCGAAGGAGCTGGTCCCACCTGGGCCGGCACTTGCTGCAACAGCTCCGGCTGCACCTTTTGCACCCACGGTAATGACTTGGTTCGCACCTATGACGGCTGAAGAAATCCATGCTTCGGCATAACTTCCGGAAGCACCGCCACCGGCAAGTGAAACCTGGCTGCCGTTGGTCGCGGCTATTCCACCACTGCCACCGCCGCCACCCAGCACCTTGACCAGCACATTTTTCATCCCCGTCGTCGGTACATAAATTCCCGACGAGGTGAACGTCTTGATCCCCAGCAATCGACCGCTGTTGGCGTTGCCGCCACTGGCGTAAACCAGCAGCCAACTGTCCAGCAAAGCGCTGTAAACCACAGAGCAAACACTGCCTGCGACAATCTCCGCTGGGCGCAATGCACTCTGCGCCAGACTCAAAAGCGGCTTGGGCAGCAAGCCATTCGGCGCAAAGGTACTCGCTCCGGTATTGGCATTGCCTGCCGTGAAGCGCAGCGCCAGCCCGTCCTTCAACGTCGTGATGGCCGGCACGTAGTTGGCCATGTAGAGATTGGCAGCGCCGATATCCGCGGCGTGTTTATCTTCACCGGCCTGGCTTATCTTTTTGATTGCCAGGAGCAACTGCGTCGCATCGTTTTCGCTCGGCTCAAGGCCCGCAGACTTGACGACATTCAACAACTCATCGGTGACACCGTTGCCCCAGGTCGCGGGAATCAACGATCCCGGCAATCCACCTACGACGTCTTCATTGACGAACTTGCCGTTCACCAGCCCGATGCCGGGAACGCTTTTCGGGTAATCCATTTCCGTTTCCTTTATCTGCTAGAGCGCCGAGGCCAACCAGCGCGGCGCTACAGGACGATGCTCGCTGAACGGAAAAAACGAGGCCTGGGGCCAGTCGCGCAGCGCTCGCCGAAAGGTTTGCAGTTCGGCGTATTGCTCGGTGGTCAGCGTGGTGCCACCGCCGTCCTCCAGCTCATCGCGATCACGGGCCACCAGGCCATCGGTCGCGGCCAGTTGCGCCGTACGCCACTGGCGTTCGATATCGGCTGCTTCTTCGGGACTCGGCGGCGGCGGATCCACCAGAATCGGAAACCCGTTACCGTTATTGACGCCAATCACCTTTGGCGAGACGGCCAATTGCTGCAACAGGGAGATCCAGTACGCCTGAGGAATTTCGATCACATCCTCGGGAATATCCGAGACGTTGATACCGGGTACATAAGCGCCCCGGGTACTTGCGCTGAACAACACATTGAACGGGTTCATTCAGTAGCCCTTTGCAAAATAATTGATGCCCCAGTTTGGCGAGACGGTTCCGTTGTAGCTGCGGACTCTCAAACGGCATCCGGTTTTGCTTCCCGATCCCGCGTACTGAATGACCATGGCTGCATCGCCCCCCGAATGCATGGCGACGATCGATGAAAATGTGGTCGGGAATGCGATGGGAAAGGTGACGTAGACATCACCGTTGGCATCGGTCGTGCCTACTCCCCATTGATCGATGTTGCCGCTGGGAAAGCGCTGGTAGCCGACATTGCCATAGACGCCGGAATGAGCTGCCGCGTATCGGTCACTGATCGAGCCTCCATACAGGCGCCATTGCCCGCTCAGTTTGACCAGTTGTGCCGAATCACCGATGCCGAGACTGAGTGCCCCGAACGTGCCGTTACTCGTTTCAATGACTTCAGAACCAAACGGATTGATCGTCAGGACACCATTGCCGGCATTGGCGATATGCAAAGTGCTGGCATGAGCGATTCCGGCAATGGTCGGCAAGGTTGCGGTAATGGGCGTCGCACTGGCGAAACTGACGATCCCCCCCACGTTGGCCGCCGTCAGAGCGGTGCTGACCGCATACGACACGAAACCGGAAAACTGCATACCGCTGCGACTCACGAATCCGGTGGTGGCCACCGACTGACTGTTGTCGAACTGCGGCGCGGTCGCAAACAGTTTATTGCTGCGCAATGCCGTCAGCACTTGATCGGTTCGAGTCTCGGACGGCGTGAGGCCAGCGGTCTGAATGACGGTCAGCAGCTCCTGAGTGATGCCGTTGCCCCAGCTGGCCGGGATCAAGGATCCCGGCTTGCCGGTGACCGGGTCTTCATCGACAAACTTGCCGTTCACCAGACCTGCGCTGGGAACACTATTGGGGTAGTCCAAGATTTATCTCCTTATCTGAATACATGGTTGCGTGAGGGCCTCAGCCAATCTGGCCGACCAACCACTGCGGCACTGAGGGCCGTGAAACGGATGACGGAAATGCGCCGGCACCTGGCCAGTCGCGCAACGCCTGGCGGTACTCAAGCAGCTCCAGATATTGCTGGGCCTTGAGCGTTGTTCCGCGTCCCAGTTCCTGCTCGTCGCGGTGGCGGGTGACTTGCCATTCGGTGGCTGCGAGCGCGGACTGGCGCCAGGCTCGCTCTGCCGCCAGAGGCTCCTTGTCCTCGACCATTGGGGGTTGAGCGATGACAGGACTTTGCGGTTCCCGCAAAGGCTCGATAGCGCGAGCCGCCTCGGGCATCGGCGCGCCGATTTCGACGCTCACACCCTCGGGCACCTGCACCATCGCAGCGACAAAAGCAGGCGCGAAGAGTTGGTCGATCGCGTAGTCACCGGTGTCGATCACTTCGACCGCGACACCGTTTTCAATGCGTGCATACATGACCATTACGCGTACTCCCAGATTTCACAGAAAGCGTTGCCACCGGCACCGCTCATAAACGACACAGACGTGTTGTTGGAGCAGGTACCTCCACCTCCGGAACCACGAACCCCCGCATAGCCATTGCCGTTGATACCGGTGGACGACGCACCGCCATCAAACGGGCTGGCCCCTCCGGTACCGGAAAGCACGCCCCAATTGTTGTTGAACATCGCGAAACCGCCGCTCATGCCGCGGGCGTTGGTCAGATTGCCGCCTGTGACCACCTGACCACCGGAGCCGCCCTGGACGAAGCCGTTCGCCGTGGGTCCCACGGCGACAGCCAGAATCTGTCCGCCAGCGCCGCCGGCTGCACTCATCAAAGAGCCGAACGAGGCACCGCCCCCCGCCAAGCCAGCCACAGTGCGGGACGCGCCACCAGCGCCCAGCGTGACAGGCACGCCGGCGAGCATGTCCGTTGTCACGTCGTACAGACCTTCCGCATAGGCACCGGCGCCACCGCCTCCGCCAATTCGCAGAGTGCTCACCTCGACAGGTGCACATCCCCCCCCGGAACCACCCGCGCCGACCAGCCGGACGCGAATCCTTTTCGCATTGGGGTTGGGGCGGTAAACCGTGATCCCTACTGTCTCGATCTGTCTGACCGCCAACAAACGTCCCACTGCATCGGTGATGCCGTAGCCCGCCAGCGTGGTCGGGGTGTTTTTCAGTTTGGTGAAGTCGACCAGAGCGCCAATGGCCGTTGCCAGCTGGTTGGTTTTGTTCTCGTCCGGCGTCAGTCCGGCCGCCTTGATGGCGTTGAGAATTTCTTGCGTGACACTGTTGCCCCAGGCGGCGGGGATCAATGAACCCGGTGTGCCGGCAACCGGGTTTTCATCGACAAAACCGCCGTTGACCAGGCCGACGCCGGGGATGCTGTTTGGATAATCCATTGCACGGTTCCCTGTGCTGCAGTCAGTTGGTTACGGTTGCGCCGGGCACTGCCGGCCAGATGACTTCGCCGGGGAAGCCGGCCTGTTTTTCGATACGGTTCAGCTCGACGCTGTAGAGCTTCCATTCGAGCAATTGCAGTTGCTCTTCATGGCTGGCGTCGCCGATGTCTTCGGCGTATTGCAGGGGGGCGATGCGCAGGACGGCGTCGCGCAGCAGCGTGTCGCGCTGTTCCAGCATCTGCTGGCGGATGCTGAGCAAACGGGCCTGCTCATCCACTTGCCAGGCGTCGCCGCGCCAAACATGAAATTCCCCCGGCCAGGGCTGCGTTGTGAGGGTATCGGGCAACTCCCCCAACTCACTCCAGATCTGCTGCCCGCCGCCGTCCTTGCGAAAAACCGGACCGCGCCGGTCAATCACCTCTCGCGGTACACCGTTGATCAGGGCCCAGGTACGACCGGCTTCTGGCGCGGGCAACTCGAAGGACAACTCCACCGCATTGCTGGGCAGTTGAATACCGATGCCCGGGGTCACAAAAAACTCGACAGGCCCGGACAAGGCACCCGAGCCGTCAAACAGATAATTGAACATAAGCACCTCAGATGAGCTTGATACGGCCGGGATAGGCGATGTTGCGAGGGCGGGACTTGAACGCCAGCAGCAGGGCATTGGCGGCATCCCGCTGATAACTCGTACCGGCAGGGAAGACCGGGCCACCGTTGTACAGCCCGGACACGTATTGCGGTTCTTCACGAGTATCGGCACCAAAACTCGTCAGGCTGTCCGACCACCACGCGCCGACCGCTCCAGCACCATTGGCGCCCATGGCATACGAATGCGTCGAGCCCACCTGAAAAGAACCCATCGCACGTGCCGCATCCACGCCCCGCCCCTCGTCCAGCACTCGCAGAAACTCGCCGCGCCCTTCAGGGCCTCGGAAGGTTGCGGCACCGTCACCCGACGTCCATTTACCTTCGTTGCCCGCACGCGCGGCCTCGGTGCCCAACATTCCGGAAAGCTGGGCGTGGTCCCACAACCAGGGCCACTCGGCACGTTTCATGACCGTGCCATTGAGCGCACCGTAACCACCGGGACTGAGCAAGGTGGTTGTCTCGAAAAACGGTCGGCCGAGTGGAGTGTTGTCAAACCGACCGACCGGCCACCAGCTACCGGCGGCATCGCTGCGCAACTGCCACCAGTCCCCGCCGCCCATCAACACCAGAAACGGATAACCGCTGGGTGAAAGATGCGTGTGAAAACGAATGCGGTCGGAACCCGATGCCTGAACGATCAGCCGGTTGCCACTGTTATCCATGCGCCGAACAATCACATCGCGCACACCCAGCGCCGCGTTTGCCGGCGGCAACGTCACCGTCACGGCACTGGATCCGCCATCGATCAGCACCAGCCCCAGCTCCGGATCGGTCAGCGCCTTGGATGCAGTCAGCCGCGTTACTACCGAACGCATCGGACTGCCATTGCCGACAATCGATTGAATGGCTTTGAGCAACTGACCGGTATCGGCCTCGGCGGCTGTCAGCCCGGCGCCGGTAATCACGTTGACAATCTCTTGTGTAACGCTGTTACCCCACACCGCCGGAATCAAAGAACCCGGCGTTCCCGCCACCGGGTTTTCATCGACGAAGCGGCCATCGACCAGGCCGACGCTGGGGACACTTTTTGGGTAATCCATGGGTGTTCGTTCCTCTGTAATGACAAATGAAACGTGGCCGCACGCAAGCTTTCGCCGCGACGCAGACGTCTCTGTTCCTGAAAATAAAAAGCCCACAACGAAGTGGGCTTGGGTGACGCGACTGCGGTTACGAGGCCGGGTTGGCGGTCAGTTCACGAATGGCCTGCAGCGCCTCATCGGCGGCAGCTCGGGCCTGATCCATCTGACCTTTGCCTGCGCAAGCACGAATCTGGGTCTTGGCCTTCAGGCGCAAGGTGCGCAGGGTCAGCAGGCTGTCGCTGAGCTGGGCGGCCTTGTCGAGAATCTGCTCGGCCGACTGTTTCGCCGAACGGCCCTTGGCAACCCAGGCGGCGACGGACAGCGGCACTTCCTTTTTCGGGTAACCGGCGTCCTGAAAGGCCTGAGCGTCAATGGCAGCCTGGGCGTATTCCAGGGCTTTGAGCGGGTCGCCGGCCAAAGTCGTGCGTGCACTGTCGGCGGCGGCATCGACCCGGTCGCAAAGGCGTTCGGTTTCCTGCTGTTCCAGTAACGCGGCTTTGTCAGCGCTGGCAAGCCATTGCTCACCGTCCCAGTCATGGGCGGCAGAAGGTGGTACCGGACGCAAGCCGTCTTCGAATTGATGCAGTTCCTGAATGATGTTCATCGGATCAACTCCCAAGACAAATGCACATTCACGGCCGCCGTGAAATTGACTGCTATGCCGTTCGAATAATCGGTTTGAGAAAAACTTTTGATCCCCATCCCGAATAGCAATTCGTCACTGGCGGCATTCCCTGCGTTCCAGGTGTGCTCGGCTTGGTACACCTGCCACAGCGAACGCAGTTCCGAGTGATCGAAACCGGCCGTCAACGTTGAAAGCGTGGTGTCGTTGACGACGTTACTGGTGAAGATTCCCACCGATGCGCCTGCCGTTCCCCAACCGTCCCAATTATTGGACGTACTGATAGTCGGATTGAGGAAACAGTAATTCCCTCCCAGCCAGCCGCCCGGTGCAAACGACACATCAGTGATAGCCGTCGGGTGTGGGGTCGGATTCCCGACCACCAGACGCGCTGTTCGCGCATGAGGGTCAAGCGGCAGATAGACCACGCCATTGCCATTGACCACTTGAGTCCAGGACAACCGGTTACGGTTGTAGATCTGCCGGACAATCGGCACAGATCCTGGACCCGCCGTGACTACCCACGCGAGACAGATATCCAGCGGTGTCGACTGGAACCCACCCCCCGCCGCACCATTGACCGTCCCCTTCAAGCCATCAGGGCTGGCGTCATAAATCGTCCCGCGCTGCATGTAAAACGTCAGTGCACCACCCACCACCTGCGCTCGCAGAAAGTAACCCGAACTCGGCAACAGATCGGCGCTGCTCCAGGCCTGAGTGGTGAACGTACGCGAACGTCCCAACTGCCCCGCCACCACTTCCTGACCGATGCTGACGTAAACACCCGCCGGCACCGACACTCGCCCGCCACTGGTCGATGCGGCCGCTGGCGTAATCGGCATCCGCGCATCCGTCGTGGCAACCGTTGGCAACGGCAACGCTGCCAAAGGCAACGCCAGATCCTGATTCCAGCCCTTGGCCGAAACGCTCTGAATCGCCTGCAACAACTGATCGTATTTCTTCTCGTCCGGGGTCAGATCCCCAGCCTTGATCACATTGATGATTTCTTGCGTAACGCCGTTGCCCCAGTCAGCGGGGATCAGCGACCCCGGCGTCCCGGTCAGCGGGTTTTCATCGATAAATTTCCCGTTCACCAGACCGGCGCTGGGGACACTCTTTGGATAATCCATCCCGTCACTCCTTCCTAGTCATAGTTGATGTGCACCTTGGTGTGCGCCGGTGCCGCCCGATGAATCAGGCATTCCAGCGCCGAGCCCGGATTCACGCCGAAGCGCTCGCCCCAGTAACTCGCGCCATAACGCCGGCCGAGCAGCAAGCGGCCGCCGGTGTTGAGCGTCCACATGAACTGCGCTTCCCAGGTGCCCCAGTGCGCCGCGCCGAAACGCGAACGGCCCATGCGCGGGGCTTCGAGTTCGGTGATGGTGGCGTTGGGGTAACCCTGGCTTTTGGCGATTTCCAGGTAGTAGCCGACGGCCTGGCTGCCGACCGCCAGCAAGCGGCGGCGCACGGCGAGGCGACGGTCGTCGAACAGCGGCGTGGCGCCGAGGCACGGGTCGGGCAGGTTCATCACCTGTTCCCAGTCCGGCACCAGTTCGCTGACGCCGGCCGGGTCCATCTCGTTGAGCAGGTCGGCGGCGCGGGCGTCGAGGCGCGCCAGTTCGACGGCGACGCCTTGCAGCACTTCCTCGAGTTCCGGCACGCGCTCCGGATCCCATGCCGGACCGCTCGGCAGCAAGGCGCGCAGTTGCGCCTGGTATTGCGCGGCGGTTCTTATGGCAGCCATACGCAACCCCCGAAGGTGAGCAGTTCGCTGTCACCCGCGGCCACGTTCGCCACCGGCGCCGACAGCACGTGATCGGTTTCACCCGCCGCGCTGCTGATCGCTTCGCGGATGTGGCTGATCAACAGATCTTCGCCTAGGTCGGCTTCACGGTTATGCAGGTCGCGCAACTGGGTTTCGACGGCGGCACGCACGGCGGTGGTGTCGGGGGTCAGCTTCAGTTGATAGGTCACCGGTTTCTGCACCGGCGGACGTACATGCACTTCGGCGGTCACCGGGCGCAGCGGCTCAATGTAGGCCTGCACTTCGGCCAGTTGCTCGGCATTCGGCACCGGTTGCGGATCATCGTCGCGCATGATGTACACGCCGACGGTGCCCGGCCCGAGGAAGCCGCCTCGGCACCAGGCACGAGTCACGCCCGGCACTTCCAGCGCCCAGGTCTCGTAGTCGCTGGCAGAACCGCCGTGAGGGATCACGCGATAAGAACGAATCACCCGCGAGCGCAACGACTCCAGGCTTTCCCGCGCCACACCACCGTTCAGTCCCGGCGCCAGCACCACAAAACTGTTGCCGACCACGCCGGTGATCGGCTGCACCGGCGTCAACGCCAGCCCGGCCTCGGCATTGCCCAGGCTGCCGGCCTCCAGCGCGGCGATGCTGGTGCTGTTGACGCCATTGACGGTGGTGCGGGTGGCGGTGACTTTGAAGGTGCGACCGTCACTCGACTGCAGCAACGTATCGACGTCCAGCACCGCGCCCGCCGTCGCGTTGAAGCTGACGTTGCCGGTGGCGACCTGCGCCGGTTTGCGCGGCTGGTTCAGGCGCAGTGCGGCGATGCGTTCCAGGGTCGATTCATCGGCGGTGTCGGGCAGGATCTGCTCGGCAATCCAGTCGAGGTAGCCGTACAGGCCATAAGCGGCGCCGCCGAGTGTGCGGGCCAGGACTTGCGCATCGGACTGGCGCAGCGAATCGCCGGCCAGGTCGCTTTGGGTGCGCTTGATCAGCACCGGCAGCGAAGGGGTTTCAAACGGCATAGATCACCTGCCAACTGTTATCGGGGTTGATGTCCAGGCGTTCGCCGTCGGCCAGGGTCAGGACCGTGCGCAGGTTCAGGCGCTGGGCGTCGAGGCGTTCGCTGATGATGTCGATGGCGCTGCAATGGCCGTCATCGATCAGCCATTGCAAGGCTTCGCGGGCATAGAACTCGGCGTCCATCTGGGTCTGGCGGGTCAGCTTGACCCGGCGCAACAGCCACAGCCGCGAGCCGATACGATCGTCGGCCACGGTGGGAAAGGTGTCGCCCCACCAGCCGAAACGCTCCTCGTCATCGAGGGCATCGTCGTCGGCGGCACGGCGCCAGGTGAACAGGCTGATCAGCACCGCACGGGTCAGCGCGGCGTGGAGGTTCTGACTGAAAAGCATCACTGACCTCCCGCCGGCGCGCCGGTCTGGCCATTGCCGGCCTGCACGCCAACGTGCACGTGTTTGATCTGGCTGATGCCGC
Organism: Pseudomonas sp. B16(2017); assembly: GCF_002113205.1. Taxonomy (NCBI): domain Bacteria; kingdom Pseudomonadati; phylum Pseudomonadota; class Gammaproteobacteria; order Pseudomonadales; family Pseudomonadaceae; genus Pseudomonas; species Pseudomonas sp. B16(2017). The sequence continues at coordinate 119,375 of NZ_NEKA01000009.1, read as the reverse complement.
CGGCCAACTGATCGCCGGTGGAGACGATCTTGCCGGTCTGGTTGATCACCGGCGTGTCGAAGTTCACCGCGGTGCTCGCGCGGATGTTGAGCGTGGCGGTTTCGATGTCGATGATCCGCCCCCGCTTGAAGTGAATTTTGTCGCCCTCGTCGGTGTAGATCGCCACCTCGCCGGCCGCCAGCGATTGCAGGCGGTAACGGCGGTCGGCGACCACCAGGGCGATGGCGTGGGAACGGTCGCCGCCGAGAAACGTGACGACGCCTTCGGCACCGGCCAGCGGATGGCTGGTGAAGCCGTAGGGTTCGAAGTGCTCCATGTCGTCGTTCACTTCACCGGCGGTGAGGCGCATTTGCAGCGATTGCAGCTTGGATGCCGAATTGGCGAGCACGACAGTGCCGCGCGCCAGCAGGCGTGTCAGTAGGCTCATGAATTGTCCTCAGGACTTTGCCAACACAAAACCTGTGGGAGCGGGCTTGCCCGCGATGGCGGTGTGTCAGGCAAAGTAGTGTTTGCGGTAACCACCGCTATCGCGGGCAAGCCCGCTCCCACAGGGCCAGGTGATGCCAGTCAGGTTCGGCGTCAGGCTCAGGTTTTTTTGGGGGGCGTCGGGTCCGGATCGAAGGTATGCGGCGGCGCCACTTGCAGCGTGGTCACCGAGCCTTGTGCCGACAGCGAATACGTCACCTTGGAGATCAGCATGTCGCCATCGAAACCGAGTACCGGATCCTTGACCTTCACCAGCGTGTTGTGGCGCCACAGATCGCCGTTGGACTGGCGCCAACCCTGCACCTGATACGTGGTGGTCAGCGCCCGGCCCATGCGCGTGGCGCTTTCCCACTGGGCCCGCTGCTGGGCCAGTTCGAACGTCAGTTGCGAACCTTCGTTGATGATCGTGGTGCGCCGACGCTTGAAGCTCAGGTCGGTGGCGCTGGATTCAACCTCGCTGACCGCCGCCCCGCTCTTCTTGTCGTTGCCCTTCTGCTGGCCGATCACCCGGTATTCGGAGAACACCTGGCTGTGATCCATCGGCGCATTGGCCGAGAGAATGTTCTTGCCCAGCTCCAGCGCATCGCTCGCGCGGCCGCCGCTGCCCGGTTTGGCCAGCACCAGCCGACCTTCGGCGTCATCGGTGGAAAACACCCGGTACAGCGAGAGCAAACGGTCGATCGACTGAAACACCGTTTCACCCGGAACGATGGTGTGTTTGCTCAGGCGTGCGGTCTCGGGAATCTCGTTGACCACAAACTGCGAGTATTCCCCGGCCAGGGCCTGGACGATATTCAACAGCGGCTGTTCCTGCCATTGGCCGGGGATATTTCGCGCCGCACAATCGACCAGATCCTGGGTCTTGGAACTGCCTTCGATGCTCAGGCTGATCTGCCGCCCGTCATAGCTGATCGGGGCCTTGAACACATAACCGGTGAGCACCAGATCCTGGCCGATCCGCACTTCGCACGGGTCGCCGGCCTTGATCCGCTGATCCACGGTCTGCCCCGGCCATTGCCAGGTGATGTCGAGTTTGAAGGTGCGGAACTGGCGCTCCAGGTCCGCGGTGATCTGCACGCTTTTCCAGCCGCCGTATTCCATGTTGTCGACGGTCAGCGTGACGCGGTTGTCCATCTCGCTCATGGCTCACTCCCTGGAAACTTTGACTTCGTTGGGTGGGAAGCTCGGATGAGACAGACCGTTGCGCTGAATGACCTCGGTCACACGGGTGGCGTCGCCAAACTGTTTGTAGGCCACGACCACTGCCGGAAAGGTTTCCTGAAAGGTTTTGCTGACCAGTCGCACACCGGACGAAGCCACGGCCTTGAGGTGCGCGATCAGCGCTTCCTTCACATCGGCGATGGCCTGGTAGTGCGCGGGGTCGGCCTTGTCCTGAGCCTTTTGCAGCGCTTCGTTCAACTCTTTTTGCAGCGTTTGCAGATCGTCGGTGACCGGCACTTCCTGGCGCGTGACCGGCTGCTTCGATTGCTGGTCCAGCGAAGGTGTCGAGGTCAGTTTCACCGGCGTCGACGCCACCGGCATCGAGGCCACCCACTGCGCCACTTTGACGATCAGGGTGTCCTGCACCAGGTTGGCCATCGCTTGCGCCGCGGCGTTGGTGTCCTTGCCGGTGGTGATTTTCGGCGCATCGGCTTTGCGGATGGCTTCGATCTGTTGGGACACGTCGGCAATCACGCCACGGTAGCCCTCCTTCGCGAATGCCTTCAGCTCCTTGATATCGCCGAGCAACCCCTTGAACTCCGCCGCCACTTCCTTGGGCAGTTCCTTCACGGCTCTGACCAGCTCGGTGATCTGCTTGTACTGCGCGATCAGCGGTTTGAGCTGCTCCTTGATCACGTCGTACACGCCGGTGAGGCTGTTGCGCAGATTGGCGATGCCGATCCGCGCGGCCTTGATCAGGGTCATCGCCTGTTCGAAACGCGCCACCGCCGAGCCGAGTAAACCTTCGGCCTTGATCAGCAGGACTTTTTGCGTGCTGACCGTCGCCGTCGGAAACGGCAGCGGCCGGTCGGGGTAGAACTTCAGGCTGAACGTCACCATCCCGCCGTCCTGGCGGGTGTGGGTCATGTCGCACTCGCCGACCTTGACCTGCAAGCGTCCCAGCCACGGATGCACCAGTTCGCCACTGCCCTGCTCCAGGGCCTGGAGCAGCTTGTCGCGCTGCTCCAGGCAATCGGCACCGATGATGAACGCCGTCAGGTCGTGGGTCTTGGCCTGCTGGCCGAGGTCCTCGAAAAACGGCAGGTCGCGTTGCGGATATTCGTGCAGCTGCCCCTTGCGACCGACCGGGGTTTTCGCCTGGTCGATCCAGAAACCGACACCGCGAAAGGATGCCGGCAACAAACGGTCACGCCAGTTCATTGGAACCTCCCATGGAGAGCGAGCGATAGCCGATGCGCGAACTGAGCGCCAGCCCCGGTTGATTGGTTTGCGGTTGATCGGTGCGTAGCCCCGCCGGCGCGTTTTCGAAGCGTACTGTCAGGCCGCCTTCGAGTTGCGTGCGGTTGTTGGCGGCGCTTTGCTGGATCAGGGCGCCTGAGGATTGCGGCAACGAACCGCCCTGCAACGCACTGCCACCCTCGGATTTCGCACTGGCACCGAAGAACGCTGGCGCCAGTTCGCCCTTGCCTTCGGCATTGGTCTGGCGTTGCGCTTCGGTCAGGGTTTCGACCTTGCCGGTGACCTTGGCGATCAGCCCGGCGAAGCCACCGTCGAACAGTTCCTTGATCGGTGCAATGACGGTTTGCAGCTTTTGCCACAGCTCGCCGAACCACCCGACAATCGGCCCCCAGCTCTCGATGATCTGATCCAGGGGTTTCCATTCGAACAGGCCGTGCAAAAAATCCACGACCGGCGCGGACAGCGCCAGCACAACACCCCACAGCGCCGAGAAAACCTCACCGATGGGCTGCCAGTACTGCGCAATCTGCTCCAGCGGCGACCACTCGAACAGACCGGTGAAAAAACCTTTGACCTGTTGCACTGACGTTTGCAGTGCCGTCCAGATCGGTTCGAAGAATCCGACGACACCACCCCAGGCGCTGGTGATCATTTCCATCGGGAAAAAATCGAACAGTGCCCGCAGCGTATCCCGGGTGATTTGCACGGCCGATTGCAGCGTCGTCCACACCGGCTGAAAGTACGCAACAACACCGCCCCAAGCGCTGGTGATCATCTGCATCGGCGAGAAGTCGAACAACGACACCAGGAATTCTTTGGCCGGTTGCGCGGCTTTTCGCAGGCTGCTGAACATCGGTTCGAAGAACCGGACCACACCGCCCCATGCACTGTCGATCATCTGCATTGGCGAGAAGTCAAACAGGTTTCTGAGGAACGCCATCACCGGCACACTCAAGGCCTTGAGCAGTTCCCAGATCGCCGAAAACAGACCGGTCAACGGCCCCCAGTTTTCCAGGATCAGGCCTGCGGGCGACCACGAGAAAACCGACTTGAAGAAGTCGATCACTGGCGCGGTCACAGCCTTGACCTTGTCCCAGATTCCCGAGAAGAAACCGGTGACCGGTTCCCACAACGCCGCCAGTGCATCCAGCGGCCGCCAGTCGAGCACCGAGCGCAACGTCGCCATTGCACTGGCTCCGGCGTTTTTCACGCCCTCCCACAATCCGGTGAAGAACGCGGAAATCGGTGTCCAGTTGGCCACGATCAGACCGGCCGCCAACGCAACGCCCATGGCGATCAGCATGATCGGATTGGTCTTGAGCACCATGCTCATGACGTCCATCACCTGGGTCATGCCGGTCACGGCGGTTTGCATGGCGGAAAACGCAATCGCCCCCGCTGCCAGGCCTTCGACCAGTTTCGGGTTGTCGGCCAGCAGGCTGCCGACCTGGGTCAGCATCGGCTCCAGCCCGACCACCAGCGCACCCACGGCAGGTACGAGTGCGGCATCCACCGCAGCGGAGACCTTTTCCATCGACGCGCTGAACACGTTCATGTTCTGCGCGGCGGCTTTTGGCGTATCCGGCAGGTCGACGGTTTTCGCCGTCTCGCTGACCTCGGCAAGCTTGCCCTGAAAGGCTGCGGCGGATTTGATGCCGTCCACGAACGGCGTAATCACGCTGCCGCCCTTGAACAGACCGCTGATGTCCAGTTTGCCGAGGCCGGTCTGTTCGAGGTTTTTCTTGAAGTCATCGACCTTCACTCGCAGGGCGCCGAGTTTGGGTGACAGTTCGTCGATGCCGGTAAGCAGCACCGACGCTTTAGCTTTGGTTTCTTCTGCCATCACTGCACCTGCTGCATCGCATTGATCCGTTGCGCGTGCTCCAGCGATTCGCGAAGCACATCCAGTGGCCTGGCCATCATCTGTTCGGGGTCAACCTTCCAGAACCAGGCCAGGTCATAGGCGACCGAAATCAGGTCGGTGATGGCTCCGACGCCGCACTCATGAAAAAACTCGCAACAGCCCAGCTCAGCGCGTTGAGGTCAGCCAGGTCCAGCTGGTTGACCGACGACGGCGGAATGCCGGCGCACACGGCGATGTATTTGGCCGCCACGTCCATGTCGAGGCTGACCTCTTCGCTCTTGTCGATCTTGTACGGCAGCGCCTTGATCGCTCGCACTTCCTGCACCGTCGGACGGCGCAGGACGAGTTCGGTCAGGGGCTCGCCGTGAGCTTCGATCGCAACCTGAAGCTTCACGGCGCCGCTCATTGCCAGGTCCCCTTGATGCCTTCGAATATCAGTTCGATGGTGGCGTCATCGCCTTTGGAGACTGGCTCTTCGACCAGGTAGGCACCGGCCAGTACGTAGACTTTGCCGTTGCTGAATTCGCAGGTGACGGTGATGTCGGTGCCTTCGATCAGCTTCTTCAGCGGGAAGTCGGCGGTGTGCAGCGCGGTCACCTTGAACGATGGCGCGATGTCGGTTTCCTTGTAGAAACCCGGCACGACGGTTTCGCGTTTGACGGCCATCAGCGGGGCTTCGCAGCCGCCATTGATAGTCAGTTGTGCACCGTCGACCTTGACGTAGCAGGTGCCTGCAATCAGTTGACCCATGGTGTTACTCCCTTCAAATAAAAAGCCCACGCAAGGTGGGCTGAAATCACAGTGTCAGACGGGCCGATCAGGCGACGTCGTCGTACTGCAGGCGGAACTGGTTGAGCAGTGCGAACACGCGCAGACCGTTGATGTAATCCGGCGGGAACAGCACGTTCACGCGGCTCGGGTCCTGCACGTCGCGCTCGACGATCAGGTGCTCGGCGAACAGCTCGGCGTTTTCCACGTGGCCTTCGAGTTCGAGCTTGGCGTACTGGGCGATCAGCTCGCCGCGAATGGTCGCCGGGGTGACGATCGGCTGGCCGGCGCCGAAACGGGTGCCGTCGGAAGCCAGTTTGTGGCGACCGTACTTGCTGGTGATCACGCTTTGCAGACGACGCACGATGAACGCCGACTGGTGCATGGTTTCGCTGTCCAGGTACGAGTTGTCGGCCTGGCCGTAAGCGTTCTTCTGGTAGGTGGTGATCGAGCGCTGGATGCGCACGTAGCCGCCTTCGTAGTACGCGGTGGCGATGCCGTAGTTGAGCAGCGACTGACGCTCGGTCAGGGTGAAGCGCTCGCTCGCCGGGGCCGGATCGACGCCCGGCAGGCTGCCGCTCTGGGTCGGACGGCTGGCGTCGGCGGAGATGAACACCGCAGTGCGCGCGGCCAGTGCTGCAGCTTGTACCCACACCGGTTGCGGAACGCCCGGTTCCAGCGCCTGAATGGTCATGTGCTGGTCGTTGCGCGCCTGACCGGCTGCCACCAGCGTGCCGACGGTGCCGCGCTTGGCGCTGTAGACGTGACCGAACAGTTGCTTGGCCCACGACCAGCGACCGGTGCTGTCGTCCATCACCGCTTGCCAGGTGTTGAGGGTGGCCAGGTCGGACCATGGCAGCGCGATGAATTCGAACGGCTCATCACCCAGTGCAGCAACCGCTTCAACCTGGTCAGGCACACCGACGCCGCCGGTCATGGCGGTGATCGCGGTAGTCAGGCCGGCCGGGGTTTCTTCACCGTTGCTCTTGCCCAGGCGATTGAATTGCAGGCTGATGTCGTTGCCGCTCTCGCCGGTCCATTTGGCGTTCAGAGTGACGACGCCTTCGGCGGCCGCAGCGCTCACCGGCAGATCGGCGGTGGCGTTGATTTTCTGTGCCAGGGCGGTGGCCGCCTGGGCAGCGGTGGCACCGTTGACCACGGTGGCCTGGACGCGGACGCCACCGACATACAGGTTGAGCACGCCGGCCTGAGTCGCGGTGCCGGTCAGGGTCAGCACGCCTTTGGCGATGGCGCCGGTGGCGTTGTGCAGCGGCAGGCACCAGATCTCACCGATCGGGTCGGCCTTGCGGAAGGTCTCGTACATCGACGCGAGCATCGAGCCCTGACCGCCAATGCTCTTGGCCAGCGCCACGCTGGAGACCAGCACCAGTTTGCCGACTTCGCTCGGAGCGATGTTGTCGTTGACCTGCGCCACGATCAGGCGGCGCATGGACGAGGACGCGCTATTGGCGGCCGAGTTGTCCATTTCGGCATAGAACAGCGGTACACGAATGTCCGCAGGAATGTTGCTGAATCCGATCGCCATTATTTGGCTCCCTTTTGTTTGGCTGTTGCGGTTTTGAGGGTGATATCGCCGTCGGCCAGACGCCGGCGCCACCAGGCGCTGTCCAGCACTTCACGGCCTTCCAGTGGCAGCAGGTCGCCGGCTTCCGGGTCCGGCACGGCACGGCCAGGGGCCGGCACTACGGTGATGCGGTTGCTCATGGGGTTACGTCTCCAGAGAAAGTCATTTCCACGCGCCCGTCAGGGCCCGGGCGTTTCAGGTTGGGGTCGGCCGGGTCGATCGCATCGACCCGCACGGTGGCCCCGGTAAAGGACGACAAACCGTCCAGTTCGCGTTCGTGCCAACTCTCCGCAGGCTGACTTGGCAGATTGCGGCCCAGCTGGAACTCGGCAAAAAAGCGCAGCCGGTAGAACGCGCGGCTGCTGTTGATCGAGACCGTTTCGCCGCCGTCGTAAACGATGGCGCTGTAGTTGGAATCGGGTTTGAAACCCACCAGTGCACGCCACAGTTCGGCGCGCAGGTCGTGCAACAGATCCAGCGCTTTTGTGGCGTCCGTGGCATCAAGTGCCAGGATGATTTCAAGGCGGTCGCGGATCGGTTGGCTGTAGGAGTTCTGTGCGGTGCTGGCGCTGGCTACGTCGGCCAGCGGTAAAACATGGGCCGAGGGCATCGGCAGATTCGGGTCACCTTGCAACAGCGCCAGGTCGACACCTGTCGCGATATGGCCGGCAAGGCTTGGGCATTGCGCACGCAGCTGCGTGAGGATCGGAGAGATCTTCATGGGGAGCGTTCCAGGTTTTGTGAATGACCACAGAGAGGTGTGGCGGTGAGACCGGGGGATCAGTCCTTGGCTTTTGCCTCGGGATCCCGGCCGGTCGCTTCGATCAGGCAGCGATAGCTTTCCTCGCGCTTGCCGCTGGCCGTGACCTTTTCAATCGACCAGCGACCGCGCATGAAGTCCGGCCAGGTATCGTCGAGTACCAGCAGACCTTCGGCTGCCAGCAGTGGATCGCCCGGGCAGGTGACCTTCAGCTTGTATTTCTCGCGCAGCATCTTGCGCACTTCGGCTTCGCCGATGGCTTTGGCTTCTTCTTCGCTGGCCAGTTTCTGGCGGATGACCTTGTAGGGTTCGGAACCAGTGATCACCTCCCGCAGCTTGCCGAGAGCACCGTCCCAGAATGAGGTTTTGCAACCCTGATTCTGGGTGCGGGCAGTCTCTTCCAGCGTGGCGCTGATGAAGGCGTGATCGCCCGGCCGGTTGTTGTGGGTCACCGACAGCCTGACGTCCGGTATCACCTGGCCCGACAGGTTTTTGAGCTGCGCCGGTTTCGCCAGTACGTAGAGGTTGTTGAACGGTTTGGCCACCGCGTCGTACTTTTTCGCCAGACGTGTGATGAAGCTCATGTCGGTTTCGTTCGACTGGTCGACGTGAGCGATCCTGATCAGCGCCAGTTCGGGATCCACGCGCGGCGAGAAACCGTGCCGCTCAACCAGTTTGCGAAACAGCCCGCCAAGCGTCGTGGGGCCATGACTGGCCGTGCGCCTTTCCTTGAATCCAGTGTCGTCCTTGCCGCTGAATGGCGCGGCGGTCGCGACCAGTGTCAGGCGCAGCGGGAACAGCGTCGGCGTCAGTCGAGTGACCTTGAACTGGCCCTTTTCGACCAGTCCGGTCTCCAGATAGCCCACCCGCAGGCCGATGGTGCCGCCCAGGGTCGGCAAACCTTCGAGGCCTTCCAGGTCGAGCACCAGCGTCAGTTGATCGGACTCCATTCCAGCGGCATCGATGTGTTCCCAACTGATCAGGCGCTGGTTGAGCAGAGCCGCGTTGGCGCCGTAGATGTCGATCGCCGGCGTAAATCCCTGTGCCATGCAGCCTCCTTAATCCCAGGCCAGAACCGGTTTGATTGCAGCCGGTTTCGAGTCGAGCTCCGGCAGCGTCACCCAGACACCTGCCGGCAGAATCGGGCCGTGCTCGGCCAGGGTCGGGTTGAGTGTCCAGAGGGCTTCTTCGGCGCTGTCATCGCTGCGACCGGTTTCGCGGTACAGCAAAAGATTCACCGAATCACCGGCCACGCTTCGTACCTTACGCATTGTTGAACTCCGACAATCCGATGACCCACTTGATTACCATCGCGGTGCCGTCATCGATGACCTCGCTCTGGTTTTCGTCGATGCTGTTGATCCGCCACAAACCCCAGTTGCGGCCGATGCCGTCAATCAACGGCAACGGTGCACGCAGTGCTTGCAGCGCACGCAGTTCATCGAGCCGTTCCATCCCCACGGCGTACATCGAGGTGCCGGAGATGGTCAGGGTTTCTGGCTTCTGCCCTGTCTGATGGGATCTGGGTTTGCTGTTGAGAATCTGCAGGTCAGTCCAGCCACCTTCGGATTTTCGCGTCAGCGTGCTGTAGGCAAAATCCCGGGACAGTCCGAAGATGAAACTGCCCAGTGCCATTTGTTGTTTCATGTGGCGACTCCATCGGTCAGGGCTGCGTCACGGCGGGTGGCGAGAGGATTGGTCGGCATGATCTGGCCCAACTGATTCATCGTTGTCTGCACGACAAGATTGGCCAGTGCCTGGGCACTGCCCTGATCCTGACCGTTGATGTGGATGGTGGAGTTGAACGTGACAGGCTGGCTGGCGGCTGTGGTGGCCAGTGCCGCGGGGATCGTGGAGGTCGCGATCAGGTCCTTACTGACCTGCGCAGAAGAGCCGAGACGATCGACTTGTTTCCCTAGCTTGTCGCCCAGGGAATCACCGATAGCCCCGCCCGCCATGCTCCCCAGCCAGCCGCCAACCATGGTGCCCACACCCGGCAGAATCAACGTCCCCAATGCAGCACCGACAGCGGCACCGGCAGAAGACCCGGCCAACGATGCACCGGACGACACGACAGCACGCTTATCGCCGTTCATGACGCCGGTGACCATTTCATATCCGGCGCTGAGCAACCGCAGCGGCGGTGCCCGTCTGGCAAGCAGTCTGCCTGCCCTGGCGTAAGAACCGGACAGTGGAGCGGCCGGCGCAGAACTGACGGCTGATGAGCCTGCAAATGCCGTCATCGTTCCCGGCCAGTACGTACTGGACATGCGGGGCAGAACGGGTCGTGCCGGCGGTGCACTGATCCGTGGTGGCCGAGGGGTCACCGCGCGGGGGCTTTTCACATCTCGACCGGTTTGCACACCTCTGACTCGAGCCCTGATGCTTGACTGGCGAGGCTTGAGCTTGTCGCCTGTCCGGCCGCCCAGCGGTTTGCAGCAGCAACAGTCATGGCCCGCGCCATTTCCAGCAGATGTTTGCTTCGCTTTCGGGTCTTCAATATCGGCAATCAGACCGCCAAGACCGAACGGCAATTTTGAAGCGACGCCTTTGAGCAGTTTGTCGGTGAAATTGCCGAATGCCTTGGCCATCACCGCCACTACGATGGCCGACAGTCCAGCGCCCGCAAGGGCCAATGCCGTCGAGGTCTTGGGATGGGCTTCGGCCATATCGGCCACGCCATTGGTCATATTCGTCAGCGAGTCCAGCGTGCCGGTCGCATCCGGCGCCAACGCCGTGATCAGACGATTGAGACTGGCATCGAACGCGTTCCAGCTTCGCTGCGGGTCTTTGCCCGTAGGCTCGGCGCTGCGCTCAATCGCGCCGCTGTAAGCCGGTGTCAGTGGATCATCGGGCTTAAGCAATGAAATCGGCGTCTTTGCCTCGCCGGGTTTGCCCATCCATTGACGCACGCCTCCCTCACCCGCGAATGACGATGCCAGGCTGCTCTGAGCCGCTCGCGAGGACACAAGCGTCGACGTTCCTTGCAGTGTGGTCGGAGCGATCAGTGAAAACGCTTTTTGCAGGTCTTCGGGTTTCGCCAGCAGTTTGCGTACACCGTCGTCGCCACTGAAAAGTGTCTTGATCAGCGCCGCTTGCTGCTCTGCCGGTTGCTGCTTCAATGCCGCCAACGCTTTGACAAGGTTGTCCGGTACGCTTTCGGTCAACTTGCCGGGATCAAGCCCCAACGCCTTCCACGCCGACTGCTCGGCCGCCGAGCCTTGGGTGCCTTTGCCCAGGGCTGCGCTGATGCTTTTCACCGCCGCCCCGGCACCGGCCTTGTCGACGTCGGCGTTGAGCAACGCGGCTGACAGCGCCGCCAACTGCTCGGGCAGGATCCCCGCTGCAACGGCCGACTCGCCGGATTGCTGCACGACCGAGCCGATGTCGGCAGCCGTCGCATTCAGTCCGCTGTTGCCCAGACGCTGAGTCGCATCGGCCAGCAGTTGACCTTGAGTACGATCCAGTTTCATCGAGACTTGCCAGCCCGACAGCATTTCACCGGCCGACTTCAGGCTGATGCCGAACGCCGAGGCATTGACCGCTGCATCCCGGGCAAAGTCCAGCAGCACTTGTTCCTTGTCGGTGCCCTTGAGACCCGCGCCAATCCCGGATCTGCCAGCCGCGACTTCGACCTGCACCAGATCCACGACCGTCGCCCCAGTGCCGGCGACCCGTTTGTCGGTGGCCAGTTTGAGGTTGGCTTTCGACAGCGTGTCGAGGTCGCCACTCAGGCCTTGAACCTGCTTGAGCTGGGCCATGGCGGTTTTCAGAGCCATGTCCGATTTCAGGTAGGCCGGAGGCGAGCGTTGTTCAATCTCAGCCTTGAGCTTTGACTTGCTCTCGCCGCCTGCCGCCGGTGCGGCAGTTACAACCGGCACCTTGAACGATGCCAGGGACGTGTTCAGCCCCAAAACAACGGCGCCGAGTTTGATCTGTTCACGCACCAGACTGCGGATGTCCAGGCTGGCCGTGAGCAGCGCCTCTTTCAGTTCGGACAGTGGTTTGATCAAGCTGTCTGTGGCCGATCCCCCTGCCGACAAACCGGAACCTGCGCCGCCGGTTTGCGCGGCGTACATCAGCGAAAACGATGTGTCTGCCATGCCGCTCTACTCCTGTTTCACGCCAAGGCGAGTGATCGCTATGTCGTAGCGGCGCAACGCCTTTTCGGCGTCCCACTCCAGAATTTCCGCCTCACTTACCGGGTAAATGAGCGGCACGATATCGAGGATTACTTCGATGTCGCGTTCTGAAAGAAGGCCGCCGGCTGGTTTAAAAAATCGTCGATGCGCACCTGCAATTGCGTCCAGTCCGGCACGCTCAACAGGGCCAGATCGGGGATCATCAGGCCGGTGCAATGGGCGGTGATGAACTCGGCGCGTTCCTTGGCCGTTTTCAGTTTCTTCATCACTTTGGTGGCCCGCAGCGCCGGCATTTCCAGGCTCAGCGAAGTCACGGTGCGGCCGGTGACGGCGAGCGGCAACAGCAGTTGCACCTGATCGGGATCGTCGGACTGTTCCGCGTCTTCGACCTGTTCGAGAAAGTACGACGCCGGACGGGTCGACATCTCGTGCACGTACTGCGCGATGGTCACGTAGTCCGGACGCTTGAGCTGGTCGAGTTCCTTGACCGACAAGCCGGTGGCCAGCAGCGCCAGTTCGAAGAACTGGTCGTCCTCATCGTCGCCTGCGCGTTCCAGCGCCTCTTTTTGGGCGGCGTAGAACAGCGGCTTGAGCTGGATCGATTCGATCTGCGAGCCGTCGTCACCGGTGATCGGCGACAACAGATCATGCTTGGGTGGCATCCACGACATGTATGAATTCCTTGGTGATTCTTGAGGGGGTGTTGCTAAACATCGGCCAGTCACACTGGCCCAATGTGGGAGCGGGCTTGCTCCCACAGGGGCGAGTGCCTGGTTTGCTTACAGCGTTACGGCATCAGCACCGCACGCCGGGCATCACCGAGAATGTCGACGCCGTTGAGCACGAACTTCTGGGTGCGCACGTCGATGTCGATCACCGGAATGCCGTTTTCCAGGCGGTTGTAGGTGCGGCAGGAGAACTCAAGAGTCGTCAGGGCTTTGCCACCCATTTTGATTGCTTCCTCCCCCATGGTTTTGAGCTTGCCGCCGATGGTGTGATAGGTGAACCAGGTGTTGCCGTCCTGATCCTGACCGGCTTCACGCACGTTCAGCAGAATGTCGTCGCCCAGTTTCACGCCCATCGCCAGCAGCACTTCAGCGCCAGTGCCTTGCAGCTTGAGCGTGGCATTCAGCGCCTTGGCGCTCTTGGCCATTTCCTCAACGATGAAGCGCCCGCCCGTCATGCTTTCCATGTCGAAGTCGATCTTCGGCGGAGTGAATTCCTCAACAGTCGCCGACAACGGCAGACCTTGCAGGGTGGCCGCGATGGCCTGTCTTACGCGGTTGGTAAACATTAGAGAACGTCCTCCAGGAACTGCTCGATGATTTCATCGCGGGCGTTGAGTTGATAAACCATGTGTTCGTTCGGCGCGTAGCGGCCGTAGTCGATGACCACGTACCAGGTGCCGTTCTTGTACTTCTCGACGCTGTTGAGTTCCGGGTGCAGGTACACGCTGCCGCCGGGAATGGTTTCGTCGGCGACCAGGGTTTGCAGCCAGTCGTTGATGCGTTTGACTTCCTGATCCATGAACGACTTGGTCAGGTTTTTCGCCATGGCTTTCTGGCCGGCCTTCACCAGCTTGCGGCTGATGGCGTCTTCCAGACCGACGTAGCTGATGAACTTGCCGGTGATCGAGCGGTTGCCCAGCAGCGAGAAGCCGCCAAGGATGGTGCGGGCGTAATAGCTGACGCCGTAGCGGTTGAGCAGATCGCCTTCGGTGGAGGTGTCGAGGATGTTGTACTCAACGACCCGCGACACGTCTTCGGCGTAGGTCACCTGGTTGCCCGGGCTTTCCCATTGCTTGACCTTGGCCAGCGCGGCAATCGCCAGACTGGATGGCGCGAGGAAGACGTTTTTCTTCGCGGCTTTCGAGTACACGGCGGGCATGTTGTGCACCACCAGGCAACGGTCGAAACCGAGGTCAGCGCCGCCCAGTTCCTGGCTGTACAGCACCTGATCGGCGACCGAGACGTCCTTGCCGTCCAGCACCACACGGGCCTTGATGCGCTTGCCGAACGAGGCGAACTCGCTGGCCACCGCTTTAGTGCCAGTGAAACCCGGTGCGCCGATGATGGTCAGGTCTTCCGGGACGCTGCCCAGTGCCGCCAGACCGAGCTTGCGACCGGTGGCTGGCTCAACACCGCCGATTACCGCGTTGACGGTGTCAGCCGGGGTCGCGCCCGCTTCGACGATCACCACGTAGACCGGCACCTTGACCACTTTGAGGATCTGGTAAACCGCGTGGTACAGGGTGCCCTCTTCCGAACCTGTCGGATCGAGCAGCGCGTGGGTGGTGAAACTGTTGATGCGAAACGGTGCGTTACGCGGAATCAGCGGATCGGCTTTCGGCGCGGTGCCGACCAGACCGATGACGTTGTCACCCAGGCCACCCATGGCCTCGGGGGATTCGGTGGCATTGACGGTAATGCCGTTGTGCTCGAAGTTCAGAACCTCAGCCATAGTCAGTCAGCCTTCTTGGCAGCGGCCTTCACGGCCTTGGTGGTAGATGTTTTCAGCTCCAGTCGACCGGCGCTGTGCAGGGCACTGGCCTCGACATCGAGCAGATCGAGTTCCTGGCCGACGCTCGACCAGTGCCCACCGCCGGTGGGGAATGGAACGAGCACGGTGTAGGTTTGGCGGGTTGCCATTTTTCGTTTCTCCATAAACGGGAAAGCCCCTCAAAGGGAGGGGCTTTGGCGGGTGTTGAATGTAATGGGCGGACAAGAAAACGCCCCGGGGTGCGGGGCGTTTTATTGAGGCTCGGAGGTCGGTCTAGCTGGCATGGAATCGGGCCAGCCTTCCTTGAGCATTTCATCGGAGAACGTGCCGTCCTCGATTGCCTGGAGCAATTCCAGTTCGCGGTCGAAACAAGCCTGCACGTGCGCCCTGACAGCCTGCGCAATTGAGAGAATCTGTGCGGCACCGATTTCGACGAAACCGCTAAGGGTTTTAAAATTGCAGCGGTACTGCGGATCAAGTACTGCGGAGAGACCTGTGCTCGCGATCAAAGCCTGACTCTCACGAGAGGTCTCGATGCGCAATCCCTCTACGGCAATACCTGATGCTTCCCGGGTGAAACGCTCAGCCGCAAACAGAGCCGCATAATCGGGTTCGATGTGAGGAAAAGGTAACTTGACCACCTCACCGTCAACCAACTTCCAGACACCGTCCCTCTCTGTTCTGGTCGCCAGAAATACTGCGTCACTGAGTTCAATCGCTTGTTCAGGAATAACGCTATGAATATCGGAGTCATACCGACCAGTCAGGTCTCCGTGTTCATCAAATGTTGCGAATTTCATAAATAGACCTCGTCACTCCGTTGTATTAGCGACCCACTGCAAAGTAGTAAAACTGTGCAGGTCCCTGACCCAGATTACGAATGGTCACGTTCGCTTTACTGATCCCTTTGATTTGCCCGATGTAGGTCGATCCGACGGGAGCGTCCACGGCCGTATTGGGGTAAGTGATAAATACTGACGGGTTGACCATTGGGTAGGCGACCGGAAACGCCTGCAAATAATTGGCTCCGGATGCGATGGCGGTCGTCATCCCCCACTGGAGGGTCAAGCCTCCGAGCCAGGTTGGGAAAATGACATAGCTGCCGCTCATGTCGCCGGAAACACTGATGGAGAAACCCCAGCGCATTTTTTTCGGGGTCACGAAGGTTTTATCGTCGGCACCTGCATCGACCTGTGCCTGGGTCGCTACCTTCGCAGTGCCTTGATTGAGTTCGGTAGCCTGCTGCGCCAGATCGGACAACGCTGCGACATCAATGCTTCCCTGATTGACCGGGGCGTTCCAGGCCTTGATGCACCACATGACAGCCAGGTTGCGCGGACGGGTGCCAACCAGGTGCCCATCAGTAAACAGCGCCGCCTGATTCAGCGAAACCGGGGAGGTGATTTCGCCAGAAGAGAAAAATGCGGCAGGATAGTCGGCCGCAAAGGCAACGTCGCCTCCGAGTACCGGGTGAGACTTACCGCTATTGTCTGGATTGAGTTTCCACGATGAGGCCGCAGCTTGGATAGCCTGCGCTGTCGAGGTCACTGCATCGTGCGCAACCAACGTCGCTTTTTGCCAGCTACCGACTGTCCGACCAGCGTCAACACCGCGACCATGATCCCAACCTCGCAGGAATTCGCCGCGAGATTCCGGCAACCGGAAATTCCCGGCTCCCTCATCGCCCTTGTTGAATGTAGTGCCGAGATACGCCGCCAGATCCGGATAGGTCGCAATGCTTTGCACGCTACCATCCAGCTCAAGATAACCGGCAGGAGCGACACCCGTTGGAAATGCCATGACCGCGCCAACCGGAACAGAAGATTTGAGCTGCGCGACTTCATTGGCCAGTGCGGCGACGTCGATGTTTCCCTGATTGATCGGCGCGTTCCAGGCTTTGATGCACCACATGACGGCGAGGTTGCGTGGGCGAGTTTCCACCGCATTGCCGTAGTTATAGGTTCTCACACTACCTATAGACAACTCAGCGTTATCGCCCCCGAATGTCGACCGTAGAGCCCAATCTGCTGCTGTATCCTTCAGCACAACAGAAGGAGTTTCTCCATTTGGATCGACTGCCTGTCCACCTCCAGATCCTGTCGGAAGGTAATGAGTATGTGCCTTGAGCGTATCCGCCTGATAGCTTCCGGCAGTTCGCCCAGTATCCACACCACGACCATGATCCCAACCCCGCAGGAATTCACCGCGAGACTCCGGCAAGCGGAAATTACCGGTGCCCTCATCTCCCTTGTTGAATTTTGTACTTATGTACGCCGCCAGATCCGGATAGGTTGCAACGCTCTGCACACTGCCATCCAGCTCAAGAAAGCCAGGCGGTACGATCCCAGTCGGGAATGCCATGACGGCGCCCACCGGAACGGCAGAGCCGAGGCGTGACACTTCCTTGACCAGTGCCGCTACGTCGATGTTTCCCTGATTGACCGGGGCGTTCCAGGCCTTGATGCACCACATGACGGCCACGTTGCGCGGGCGATTTTCATCCGCCGTGCGGGCCTGTCGAGCGTTATCGAAATTGACGTTGGTGTATGCATCTACAGCAGCCGTAACGCCCTTCGATACTCCCGACTTGCTGCCGGCATATACACCATTAAGCGCTTGAGCAAGGCCAGTAGCGTCAGCAGCAGCAATTGCGCCGGTCAAGCGTTGCATCGCATCTAGTTGAGCGGTTCCGAGCCCGCGTCCGGCGTCAACTCCCCGACCATGATCCCAACCCCGCAAGAACTCCCCACGCGCCTCCGGCAACCGGAAATTCCCGACACCCTCATCCCCCTTGTTGAACTTGCCGCCCAGATAGGCACTCAAGTCCGGGTAGGTCGCGCTGCTCTTGACGCTGTTGTCCAACTCCAGAAAGCCCGGAGGTGGCGAGTCAACCGGGAACGCGACAATCGACCCCACCGGCAACGCCGACGCCTTGGCAATCAGCGCCTCGACTTCAGCCTTGGTGTACGAATCCTTGATGCCGAAACCGGCCAGAGTGTCAGGGTTCGAGCCGGCCGTAGCGCGGCCATATTCGTCGACGCTCAGACTCTTGTAAGTCCCGGCAGCAATCCCGGTACGCCCTGCCAGCATCTTGAATGTCAGCGCGGTTGTGCCAAGGGTAATCGGCGCATTGGTGGTCAGGTGCCACAGTGAATCGCCGTTGAGCGTGCCCTCTTCCACCATCACCGTCAGGCCCGGTGTGACCTTGGCGCTGATGTTGGCATCGTTGGCCCGAATCCAGTCGCCGTTGGCGACGATCCACAGGCCGTTGTCCTTGGCCAGGGTCTGGTTCGGCAGCAGCACACGGTCGCCGGCAATCACCGCCACGCCGTCGATCTGCTGCGCACCGTTCAACACCACGTTGGCGGTGGCGGCGACACGTACCGACTGTTTGCCGTCGAGTTTGCCGAGTTCTTCGGCGAGGTAGCTCATGACCCACGCACGTGTGGCCTTGACCACCGTGTCATCAATCAACAACGTCACCAGCGAGGCATTGCTGGTCTCGAAAATCGAGCGGATATAAAACTCTTTGCCCGAGCCGGACGTTGCCAGAACCGGCTTGAACGACTCCGGGTATTTGACGATGGCGTAGAGAATCCCGGTGTCGGTCCACAGACCGGCTTCACGCACGTACCAGCCACCGACGTCCGGCGGAATGGTGACTTCGGCGAGCAGCCAGCTCGGATTTTTCTCGTCCTGGAACAGCGCGTTGAGCGGTCCGCGCCAGACTTCGCGTTTGAGCGCGGTAGCTGTCGCGGCCGGGTTGTAGACCGCGCCGCCGCCATCGCCGACGGAAATCTGCGTCAGCTTGATCGGCAGGCCCGCGGCCTTGCACGCCGTTTCGTAGGCAATCCCTGCGTTGGTGAGCAGGGTGTAATAGTCAGCCATTCAGGCCCCCTGAGGATAAATAGTGGATGTTTCGACGGTGTACAGCGCAGCCGCCATGAAGGCCTCGCCGGATGTCTCGAGCCCTTCGAGGAAAACCGGATAAACCGTGGTCAGCTCACCGCAGAAAGTCGCGGCGCCGATGACGTGGTTGCCGAATGCGCTGAGGCCGACCGACACCGACAGCACGTCCCGCTCGCTCTTGGCATCCGCCAGGCGTCGGTCGAGACGGGCGTCGATTTCTTCGCTGTAGGGTTGTTCGCTGAAGGCCCGCACGGAAAAGCTGTAGGGCTCACCGGGCGGTGTCTGCTCGTACCAGGCGCGGATTTCCGGCCTGAGCTGCAAACCCTTGGCGGCGTTCTCCAACGCCTTGCGAGTGCCGGCCTGGCGCGCGGTGGGCCAGGCCAGTTCGACGGTCAGGCGCTTCTCGGCTTCAGGCGCGTCAGTGCTCCATTCGGCAACACCACGATCCGCCGCCAGATACGGCAGGAACGCGACAGGTGTCGAAGCCGGATTCATCAGTTCGGGAAACGGCGGCGCGACGCGATCAAGCAATGCGCCGAAGCCGATGTCGAGGGCCCGTTCCAGCGCCGAGCTGTTGGCCGGCAGCAGGGTCGGACGCGGTGTCTGATCGGTCATAGCGTCTGTACCTCGACCTCGACCGCCGTGCAGTACGGCGCTTGAAATGCGCTGCAGACGATGGGCGTCAGCGGTTCAAGAATCTGCAATTGCACGGCACCGGCGCTGTGCAGCGTGTAGTCGATCCAGCTCGGATCGACCCGGCCTTCCAAACGATGGCAGCTGTCGGCGTAGGCCTGCAGGTGTTGCTGCGCAGCGACCTTGGTCAGGCCCGAATCCGGGCCGGAATTGATCTTGGCCACGACGCGGATTTTGTAGCGCTGAATCTCGGCGGCCTGCACCGTCACCCTGTCCGTCTCGGGACACACATCAGGCCGAGCAAAGTGTCGGCGCACGCCGTCGAGCAACGTCGGGGACGGTGTACCGTCGCCCTCGCGGGCAAGCACGGTGACTTGCACTTCGCCAGGCGCCGTGCGGCGACCGTTACCGTCCTTGACCTGTGCGGCGAGGCCGTCCGGGTCGAAGGTGTAGGTGACGTTCACGACACCCGCATCGGTGGATTCGACTTTCACCGTCGGCCGTTCGCCCAGGGTGAACACCTCACGGCGATACTGCATCCGCGAGCCCGCCGCCGGCGCATGGGGCGCCAGGTAATAGCGCAGCCGGGCGTCATCGTCGCTTTCGTAGATCGCCGGCACCGGCGGGAATGCCGCCGGGTCGCCCGGATCGAGCAACTGTCGCTCCAGGCCCATGTCCGCCAACCGCGCATCAAGGTTGCTGCCGGTGGCCCACCACGCCAGCATCTGCTTGATGCGAGCGTTGTATTTGCGTTCGTGGGTTTGCAGGCGAACGCAAAAGGCCTCCAGAGCCAGGGTCAGCAATTCGCTTTCGTTTTCCAGGCTGGTCTTGAGTTTTTCCGCGCTCTGCGGCGAGCGGGCGCCGACGTACTCGACCACGAAGGTCTTGAACTCGGCGAGCAGATCCTCGAAGGCATCGACCTTGATCAAGGAGGGTTCGGCCAACTGATTCTGGCCGGGGATCAACATGCTCATGTCACGACCTCGAAAGTCTGTTGGCGGTTTTTCCAGGTACCGGCAAACCGCAGCAGCAAACCGGCGCCCTGTCGGGTGGCGACGATCACGCCGGGCTGGAAATCGCCGATGCCGTTTTGCGGGTTATAGAACGCCTGGGCCGCGTGGCTCTGGGCGAGTAACAGGATGTCGTCGCCCAGGTTCTGCCCCAGCAGCGTGGGGATCAGCGAACCGTACAAGGGCCGTTTTTGCCGGGTGCCCAGCGGCGTGGTCAGGGCCCGGGTCGCGCGCTGCACGAATTGCAGCCAGTCGTCGACCGTGGCCCCGCTGTCTCTATCGATTCCGATCATGGGAAGCTCTTGATTCAGGGGCTGATGACGCGGCCCTGGTGATCCACCAGCGGACCGCTGAAGTGCACGCCAGAGGCGTCGATGGTCAGGCCGACGGCGCCCAGTTGCAGGTTGATCGCTTGCGGGGTCATCGCCAGCCGCGCCGGCCCAATACTCAGCTCAAGCGACTCGCGAGAACCGTTGAAGGCGGCCGGCCCGTTTTGCCAATGCAGCGTGTGCGTGGCGTCGTCGTAGCCGCTTTCGCTGCCGTCCTGATGAACACGACGAGTCAACGTCGGCACCGTCGAGGCTGGCGGAAAACGGTCACTGTTCAGGCCGAACAGCGCCACACTTTGCGCGCCGCTTTCACCGCTGCCGTAGTTGAACAGCAGACACTGTTCGCCCACCGTCGGGATCCGCGACTCGCTCTGCGCGTCGGCGCTCGGGTTGAAGAACTTGATGGCGGGTGTCAGCAATCCACCGTGGCTGACCCTGCAGGTGTTGCTCGCGGCATCGACGTCCTGACAGATGCCGATGCGGCAATAACTTTCGGCGCGCCGGTGCAGGTCTTCGATCTCTGCTTCCATCTCCGCCAGGCGCTCGATGATCGGACCCAGCTGCATTCGAAGTAGTGCGTCGAACATCGGTCAGGCCTCCAGCGTGGTGTATTGGTCGGGATCGTCGATGTCGCTGACTTCCCAGGTGCGGGCGAATTTCGGTGTACCGAGCGGGTCGTCCAGCAGGGTCGGACCGAGGTAGAGGGTCTGGTTGAAAGTCAGCGTCCAGGCTTTGCTCGGCTGATCGGCGCGGATGAGCACTGACGGCAATCCATCAATGTTCATCGGCAGATCGCATTGATCGCCGGACAGGCCCCAGCGGTTGTCGGTGACCAGATTCTTCAGGGCGGCGATCAGGTCACAGGCGGCAAACGCCGTGGCGGACAGCGCCGGAATGACTTGCAGCGACAGCGTCAGCACATGGGCAATGCGCCCGTTGGCGGCGCGCTCTCCCGGTGCATTTCGCTCGATGTCGATCAGCACCCAGGCCTTGTCGCCGGGTGCCGTGAAGTCATCGTGATTGCCGACCTGCACGTTCAGCTCGGAGCTGTTGCGCAAGGCTGTCGCCATCGCCGTGAACAGCTGCGAAGGCTGCTGGATCGGTGTGGGCATGCTTGACCTCCTTTTTCTGATGTCCACGCGAAGTCCCGCCGCACGGCGTGCAGCGAGACAGGAAAGTGAAGGGGTTACTGCGGGTCGCGCGGAGGAACGTCGCAGACGCCGATACGCTTGGCAGCCCAACGTTCGTAAAGGCCGATAGCGACGTCGGCACCGGCCATTGCCGTCAGGCAACCAAATGCCCCGGCAGCCCAGATCGACATGCCGGCGGCGTACAGCAGCATGATCGCCGAGACGCCGCAGATCATGCAGGCGCCGGAACGCAGGGCCAGGCGCCGCAGCAGTGACCAGCCACGGGCGCCCTCCTTGTCGGCGCGCCACATTTCGCCGGACACCCCGCCCACGACGGCAAGGAGGATGACCAGCCAGATCGGCATGTCTGCCAACGCTTGTTGCTCGCTTGTCATGTCACGCCTCCTTGAAAGTTTGATGTGTGATGTATTTTGATCTCAAACGATGTCTCTGAAAGCAGGCACTCAAGGAGTGCCCGCCGGCTATCCCTTAAAGAGGTACTACGCTGACCTTGTCAATGAACGCGAAATGAGCATTGGGATTCTGCTCGTTCCAGAAGCTCAGGGTCGTTTGCGAAGTAGTGGCGGTGAAGTCCAGGGTTCTTGTTTCCCATACGGTTGCATCACCTATCGCCACAGGCGTGTCGAAGCTTGTGGTTTGTCCGGCTACCTTGACGTTGATGACACCATTGCCGGTGCGATTCACATACTTCGAGTTACCGGCGCTGAAAGTCAGGCGATACTTTGCGCCCACGACGGTGTTGATGTTTTGCTGAATTCCGCCGCCGTTTTCGTAAACATAGTTGGCAAGATCAACGGCCATTGCGCCGTCCGCAGCAACCGAACTGCCGATGGCGGCGCGGACATTAATGTACTCGACACCGGACAGGAACGTTGTCCAGCCGTTGATGAAGTCAGCCTGAGCGGGTGTATTCAAGATGCAGTCGTTAGCGCAGCCAGGAGTTTCAAAGCTTCCATTGACAACCAGTTCGGCCGCAAAGGCGGAACCGCTGGCAGCCAGCAGCGTCAGGGACAACAGCATCGAACCCAGATGAGTTTTGATCGATTTCATTTTTTACCTATAGAGTCGGATAGTCTTGTGCACTTGATGTGCTCATGTCGCTCACAGGCGATCGCTCGAGGCTCGCGGCCTTCACATGATTCAATGTTCCGCAGCGGGAACATTTGATCTGGAGTTCTGTGTACTCACCCACCCGGGCGAGCAGTCGTTTGCAATGGCCACAGCGGCATTCTTTCAACATCTGCAAGTCCTTTTGATTCTCCGCCTGACTGGGTTTATGTCGTGAAGCTCCGTTGAAGCGGCCTGCGTCAGGCAGGCATTCCAAAAAGCCCGGCATTTCGCCGGGCTTTTCAGTAATGCGCTCCTTCGCCTTCCTTCAATCCTGTGTACGTGAAGGAAGCTGACTTTTCGGCGCTACTGGCGCGGTACGAGTCCATTCAAATTGTTTTTCCGACCGCGGTCCCTGCCCGCCGGATAACTGCTTCTGGTGCTTTACGCTGCACACCCGGGTCAGTTGCCAACCCTCTGAACCGTTGAGGCCGGTTCATCGCTGCCTGTTCTTGTGGAACTAAAGAGCTGTTGTTGCCAGCCGCTTTGTCGAGCGGCTTGGTGGCAAGAATATGCATGGATGCATATACAGTCAATGCGCAAATGCATTTATTTATGCACTGGAAATGCGCGAATGCATGAAAGCCCCGCCATTCAAGGATTGGCCGGTTTTCTACAGGCGAAAAAAAACCCGCCGAGGCGGGTTTTGTCAGAAAGGAATCAGGTTACCGGGCGTACATGCCCCACCAGAAGACGTGACCGAGGATGACGATCTGCTCTTCCTGCATGTCCTGGAAGCTGTAGTCCTCGTCCGGATGCTCATCGCGATTGAAGCTGCGCAGGCGGATACCGGTGGGCAGGCGATAAAGCTGCTTCACCCGCAGTTGACCGTTGTGGTTGATCGCATAAAGGTCGCCATCAATGATGTCGCCAATCCCGCATTTTCCCGCGTTGACCCCAACCGTGGCACCGTCGCGCAGCACCGGCAACATGCTGTTGCCCCGTACCGTCACGCATTTGGCCTGATCGAACTGCACACCGTTATGGCGCAGGCTGCGCTTGCCGAAGCGCAGGCTCGAGCGCTCGCTCTCTTCGATGACGAATCTTCCTGATCCAGCAGCCAATTCAACCTCGCGAAGAAAGGGTACCGACACCTCGTCGTCATCGACGGGGGTGTCGTCGTCCCACAGGCTTATGTCCTTGAGTTCGGAATGCAACTCGTCGCGTCCGCCGTTGCTGGCGGGCGCAACATCCGCGCGCCCGCGCAACTGATCGGTGCTCACGGCAAAGTACTCGGCGATCTTTGAGATGTGTTTATCCGAAGGATCGACGATCTTCCCGCTGAGAATCCGCGAGAGCGTGGATTGAGGCACGCCGGTGCGACGGTGGAGCTCCGTGGGGGAGATCCCGTGCTGGTCGAGCAGTGCTCTTAAGACGGTAGATACGTTGCGTTTTTGCATAACGCGCATAGTGCTTGAAGTTTTTCGCGAAGACAAATGCTGATTTGCATAAATCGTGCATAGTCGACCTTTTTAAGCCAGATCGTTGTCACCCGGCCGCGATGCCTGCGTCCGACAGACCGCCCATGGTAATCTTGCGCCCATCGCGGAAAAGCCCGGCCACTGCCGCGCTTTTGCCCCACACCTTTGAACGAGTTGCCTGACAATCCGATGAATAAAGCCGTCTCCGACCTGTCCTCCCACACTCCGATGATGCAGCAGTACTGGCGCCTGAAAAATCAGCACCCGGACCAGCTGATGTTCTACCGCATGGGCGACTTCTACGAGATCTTCTACGAAGACGCGAAGAAGGCAGCCAAGTTGCTGGACATCACCCTGACCGCGCGCGGGCAGTCGGCGGGTCAGGCGATTCCGATGTGCGGGATTCCGTATCACGCGGCGGAAGGCCACCTGGCGAAACTGGTCAAGCTCGGCGAGTCGGTGGTGATCTGCGAGCAGGTTGGCGACCCGGCCACCAGCAAGGGCCCGGTGGAGCGTCAGGTGGTGCGGATCATCACCCCGGGTACGGTCAGCGATGAGGCGCTGCTCGATGAGCGTCGCGATAACCTGATCGCGGCGGTGCTGGGCGATGAGCGTCTGTTCGGCCTGGCGGTGCTGGACATCACCAGCGGCAACTTCACCGTGCTGGAGATCAAGGGCTGGGAAAACCTGCTGGCGGAGCTGGAGCGGGTCAACCCGGTCGAGTTGCTGATCCCGGATGACTGGCCGAAGGATCTGCCGGCGGAAAAACGCCGTGGCGTTCGTCGCCGCGCGCCGTGGGATTTCGAGCGTGATTCGGCGCTGAAAAGTCTCTGCCAGCAATTCTCCACCCAGGACCTCAAAGGCTTCGGTTGCGAAACCCTGACCCTGGCGATCGGCGCCGCCGGTTGCCTGCTGGCGTATGCCAAGGAAACCCAGCGCACCGCCCTGCCCCATCTGCGCAGCCTGCGTCATGAACGGCTGGACGACACCGTGGTGCTGGACGGCGCCAGCCGCCGTAACCTGGAGCTCGACACCAACCTGGCCGGTGGCCGCGACAACACCCTGCAATCGGTGGTCGACCGTTGCCAGACCGCCATGGGCAGCCGTTTGCTGACACGTTGGCTCAACCGTCCGCTGCGCGACCTGACCGTGTTGCTGGCGCGTCAGACCTCGATCACTTGCCTGCTCGACCGCTATCGCTTTGAAAACCTGCAACCGCAGCTCAAGGAAATCGGCGACATCGAGCGGATTCTGGCGCGGATCGGCCTGCGCAATGCCCGCCCTCGCGACCTCGCCCGCCTGCGTGATGCACTCGGCGCGTTGCCTGAACTGCAAGTGGCAATGGCTGACCTGGAAGCGCCGCACCTGCAACGCCTGGCGACCACCACCAGCACGTACCCGGAACTGGCCGCGCTGCTGGAAAAAGCCATCATCGACAACCCGCCGGCGGTGATCCGCGACGGCGGCGTGCTGAAAACCGGTTACGACAGCGAGCTCGACGAGCTGCAGTCGCTGAGCGAAAACGCCGGCCAGTTCCTGATCGATCTGGAAGCCCGGGAAAAGGCCCGCACCGGCCTCGCCAACCTGAAAGTCGGCTACAACCGCATCCACGGTTACTTCATCGAACTGCCGAGCAAACAGGCCGAGTCGGCGCCCGCAGATTACATTCGCCGTCAGACCCTCAAAGGTGCCGAGCGCTTCATCACGCCAGAGCTGAAAGAGTTCGAAGACAAGGCACTGTCGGCCAAGAGCCGTGCCCTGGCCCGCGAGAAGATGCTTTATGAAGCATTGCTGGAAGATCTGATCAGCCAGTTGCCCCCATTGCAGGACACCGCCTCGGCTCTCGCCGAACTGGACGTGCTGAGCAACCTCGCCGAACGTGCGCTGAATCTCGACCTGAATTGCCCGACGTTCGTCAGCGAACCGTGCATGCGTATCACCCAGGGCCGTCACCCGGTGGTCGAGCAAGTGCTGACCACGCCGTTCGTGGCCAACGACCTGAGCTTGGATGACAACACCCGCATGCTGGTGATCACCGGCCCGAACATGGGCGGTAAATCCACCTATATGCGCCAGACTGCACTGATCGTGCTGTTGGCACATATCGGCAGTTTTGTGCCGGCAGCGAGTTGCGAACTGTCGCTGGTGGACCGGATCTTTACCCGGATCGGTTCCAGCGATGACCTCGCCGGTGGGCGTTCGACCTTCATGGTGGAAATGAGTGAGACCGCGAACATTCTGCATAACGCTACCGAGCGCAGCCTGGTACTGATGGACGAAGTTGGTCGCGGGACCAGCACCTTCGACGGCCTGTCCCTGGCCTGGGCAGCGGCTGAGCGTCTGGCGCAATTGCGGGCCTATACTCTGTTCGCGACACACTATTTCGAACTGACTGTGTTGCCGGAAGCCGAACCGCTGGTGGCCAACGTGCACCTCAATGCGACCGAACACAATGAACGCATCGTGTTCCTGCACCATGTGTTGCCAGGCCCGGCAAGCCAGAGTTACGGCCTCGCGGTCGCACAGCTGGCCGGTGTGCCAAGCGAAGTGATCGTGCGTGCTCGTGAGCACCTGAGCCGCCTGGAAGATACCGCGCTGCCACATGAGGCGCCAAAACCGGCCGTCAAGGGCAAACCGGCGACACCGCAGCAGAGCGACATGTTTGCCAGCCTCCCGCATCCGGTCCTGGATGAGTTGGCGAAACTGGATCTGGATGACGTCACACCGCGTCGTGCACTCGAAATGCTCTATGCACTAAAGAACCGGATCTAAGCACCGACGAACCGGATATAACGCAAACGGCTTCAAGCTGTTAGAATCTCGCGCGGTTCGGGATGCTGCTGGCTAATAGCCTGGCTGGCAGACATCGCTCCCGAACCTGGCGACCCCAACCGTGAAGGGGCAACGCTGCCGCCGCCTGAGGAGAAAATTAGAAATGACCTTCGTCGTCACCGACAACTGCATCAAGTGCAAGTACACCGACTGCGTAGAAGTCTGTCCGGTGGACTGCTTCTACGAAGGCCCGAACTTCCTGGTGATTCACCCGGATGAGTGCATCGACTGCGCCCTGTGCGAACCGGAATGCCCGGCCGTGGCCATTTTCTCCGAGGACGAAGTTCCGGAAGAAATGCAGGAATTCATTCAGCTGAACGTCGAGCTGGCCGAAATCTGGCCGAACATCACCGAGAAGAAAGAATCGCTGCCTGATGCCGAAGAGTGGGATGGCGTCAAAGGCAAGATCAAAGACCTCGAACGCTGATCTGTCCCGCGTTCGAATGAAAAGGCCCCTCGCGGGCCTTTTTGTTTTTGCGGGTTTGGCTTTTCTTCAGGCAAAAAAAGGGGCGGTTTGACCCGCCCACATTTTTTCCCTATTCCCTGTGTTCCTTTTCATCGTCCTGATGAATCGCGTCCTGCGATGTCCATTCCCCTCGTCCTTGAAGGGCGTGTCTATCCGTCGACACAACCCAGATACTAAAGAGTTGCCCGCCGGGGGCAACTGGCCTCCAGCGTACGAACCTGTTGTCATAAGCCCTTAACATTAAAAAATAACCATATAAATCAATATTTTACTAATCATCGATGAACGCAATCGCCTTCGGCAGCAGTGTAAAAATAACGAACACTTACGATACAGTCAGCAAAGGCTTACAGCGCAAACCTACAAGGTGGGAGTAACTGCCGCTTTCAGCACACAAACAAAAAGCCCCGAACCAGTCGGGGCTTTCTGCATAGCGGTCAGGCGGGCGGCTTATTGAAACAGCGACTCGCTCGACAGGCCGTTTTTCTCGAGAATTTCCCGAAGGCGTTTGAGGCCTTCCACCTGGATCTGTCTCACCCGTTCCCGGGTCAGGCCGATCTCCAGGCCTACATCCTCCAGCGTGCTGCTCTCGTGACCGCGCAGGCCGAAGCGGCGTACCACCACTTCGCGTTGCTTGTCGGTCAGCTCCGAGAGCCATTGATCGATGCTCTGCGACAGGTCGTCATCCTGCAGCAGTTCGCACGGATCGGTCGGACGGTCATCCGTCAGGGTGTCGAGCAGGGTTTTATCCGAATCCGGACCCAGCGAGACGTCGACCGAAGAAACCCGCTCGTTCAGGCCCAGCATGCGCTTGACCTCGCCCACCGGTTTTTCCAGCAGGTTGGCAATTTCTTCGGGTGAAGGTTCGTGGTCGAGCTTTTGCGTCAGCTCCCGTGCAGCCCGCAGGTACACGTTGAGCTCCTTGACTACATGGATCGGCAACCGGATGGTCCGGGTCTGATTCATGATTGCGCGTTCGATGGTCTGACGGATCCACCAGGTCGCGTAGGTCGAGAAGCGGAAGCCGCGCTCGGGATCGAACTTTTCCACCGCGCGGATCAATCCGAGGTTGCCCTCTTCGATCAGATCCAGCAGCGACAGCCCCCGATTGACGTAACGCCGGGCGATTTTGACCACCAGCCGCAGGTTACTTTCGATCATGCGCTTGCGCCCGGCAGGATCGCCACTTTGCGACAAACGCGCAAAATGAACTTCTTCTTCCGGGGAGAGCAGAGGGGAAAAGCCGATTTCGTTGAGGTACAGCTGCGTGGCATCAAGTGCCCGAGTGTAATCGATGTACTTATGTTGTTTAAGTGAAGCGGAGTGTTTGGATTTGGCACGAACGGAAGGTGGAGCAGCCCCTTCATCATTCGACATCGAATCCGAATCGATGCCGGTCTCCATCAGGAGAACCTCATCGTCGATGTCAAACTCCGGCACTTCTTTACTGAGAGCCATTGTTATAGTCCTTTGGTGAGTTCGACCCCAAGCTCAAGCGACGCCTTTATCCTTGGCAACGCTGGAGCCTGTCCCCTCTACGTGACGGAACAGGCTGGTCTGCAAATCAACGTCTTGGCAGGAACTGCAGCGGATCTACAGGTTTACCTTGTCGGCGAATCTCAAAATGCAGTTTCACCCGGTCTGTACCCGTTGACCCCATTTCGGCAATTGTCTGTCCGACCTTGACCTGCTGCCCCTCCCGTACCAACAGCCGACGGTTGTGTCCGTAAGCACTGACGTAGGTTTCGCTGTGTTTGATGATGACCAATTCGCCGTAGCCCCTTAAGCCACTCCCGGCGTATACCACCGTCCCATCAGACGCAGCTAAAACAGGCTGTCCCAAATCTCCGGCGATATCAATTCCTTTATTCAAACTACCGTTTGAAGAGAATTTTCCAATGAGAATGCCATTAGATGGCCATCCCCAGCCGGTCGGGGCCGGGCCCGGTGGAGGCAGTGGAGCAGGTGTTTGCTTGTTGGCGACGGACGGTACAACCGTCGTTGAAGCCGCGCCGGAACCCGTGGTTGTGGTGGTTGTCGTGCCATTTGCCTGGCGCCGGATAACCGTGGTTTTGCTGGACGAAGACGCTGAAGAACCGGAGTTGCTGACGACCGCCGTCGACGTTGAACCGGTACGGCCGTCGAAGCGAATCGTCTGACCCGGATGTATCGTGTATGGCGTAGGAATATTGTTCCGGGCGGCGAGGGCTTTGTAGTCCCAGCCGTAGCGAAAAGCGATGGAAAACAGGGTATCGCCCGGACGGACTACATACTGCCCGGTCGTCACGACCGGACGCTGGGCCACCGTATTGTTGCGATCGACGACCCGAACGTTGCTCGATTTTGTGCTGGAGCAACCGACCAGCAAGGTGCTCAAGACAAGGCCAGTCACCAGGCGCTGAAAGCTCGTGTTACCCATACGCTGCGCAATGACTGTGAGACTCACCCGCCGCTCCCTTTGTGGTGGCTGAAAAATATGGAATAGCGATTCCGGCATGAAACTTCGCAAGTATAACGGGCGCAACCGGCTTTACCTTTATAGAAGCGCTATCGCTCGGCGCACACGTTTGCTTGTAGACGATCCGTCCTGTTTAAACACTCGCTGCCGCTGTAAGACAGGCACGCGCGAAAGGAATTCAGCGGCCTCGAACAAATGCTCAGGCCAGCGGCCCATTGAGCAATGGCACGAAACGCACCGCCCCGAGAACGTGTCGAGAGAAGCCGTTTTCTTCACGCACGATCAGCATCAATTGCTGCACTTCACCAGAGCCGACCGGGATCACCATCCGCCCGCCCGGTGCCAGTTGGTCGAGCAACGCCTGAGGCACGTCGGTGGCGACTGCCGTGACGATGATGCCGTTGTACGGAGCCAGCGCCGGCCAGCCTTCCCAGCCATCGCCCCAGCGAAACACCACGTTGCGCAAGTTGAGCTCGACCAGGCGTTCCTTGGCCCGATCCTGCAGCACCTTGATGCGCTCGACCGAGAACACCCGCTCGACCAGTTGCGATAGCACCGCTGTCTGGTAACCGGAACCAGTGCCGATCTCCAGCACTTTATCCAGCGGCCCGGCCTCCAGCAGCAGCTCGCTCATGCGCGCCACCATATAAGGCTGGGAAATGGTCTGGTTGTTGCCGATCGGCAGCGCGGTGTCCTCATAGGCCCGGTGCGCCAGCGCTTCATCGACGAACAGGTGCCGCGGGGTGCGACGGATCACTTCCAGCACGCTGGCGTTGGAAACGCCCTCTTCATACAGACGCTGGATCAGGCGCTCACGGGTTCGCTGGGACGTCATCCCGATGCCGCTGCGCAGCCTGTCGTCTTGTTCACGAGCCATTAATTGAGCCCCTCCAGCCAGCCGTCGAGACCTCTGAAGGCATCATTGAAGGTGCGATCGAGCTGCAACGGAGTGATGGATACGTAACCCTGCATCACCGCGTGGAAATCGGTGCCCGGCCCGCCGTCTTCCGCGTCACCTGCAGCAGCGATCCAGTAACCGGCCTTGCCGCGCGGGTCCACGACTTTCATCGGCGCCGCCGCACGGGCGCGATGGCCGAGACGGGTCAGTTGAATGCCGCGAATGTGATCGATCGGCAGATTCGGAATATTCACGTTCAATACCGTGCGCGGAGGCAGATCGAGCCCGGCATGGGCTTCGACCAGTTTGTGCGCAAAGTAGGCGGCCGTGGGCAGGTTGTCGACCTGCCGCGAAACCAGCGAGAAGGCAAACGACGGGCGCTCGAGAAAGCGGCCCTCGAGGGCGGCTGCCACGGTCCCGGAATACAGCACGTCATCACCCAGGTTGGCGCCCAGGTTGATCCCCGACACCACCATGTCCGGCTCACGTTCAAGCAAACCGTTGAGCCCCAGATGAACGCAGTCGGTCGGCGTACCATTGAGGCTGATAAAGCCGTTGGCCAGGTATTGCGGGTGCAATGGACGGTCGAGTGTCAGCGAACTGCTGGCACCGCTCTTGTCCTGTTCCGGGGCGATAACCACGCACTCGGTGTAATCCGCCAGCGCAGCATAAAGCGCGGCAAGACCGGGCGCAGTCACCCCATCGTCGTTAGAAATCAGAATACGCATGGGCTGTCCGTCTGCCCCACCGGCACCAGATCAACGAGTTCGCGCACCAATACGGTGGCGAAGCATCCGGCCGGGAGGACGAATTCCAGTTGCAGAATGTCAGGCTCGGGATAATGCCACGTCAACCCGCCAATGGGCAGCCGCAGGATGCGACGTTCGTGGCTCATACCGGCATTAATCAACCAATCGCGCAGATCCGCCTCGCGTGCGGCAATCCCCTGCTCCAGATCATGGACAACCCCGGCCGCCGGCGAGTCACCTTCGCCCCACTGCGGACCGGTCGGGTGCAGGTCGAGAATCGCCAGACGCGGATCACTGCACTCGGCTTCACCGGCCGGGAAAAAGCTGCGGCTATCGGTGAACGCCAGCAGATCGCCGACCTGGGCACGCTGCCAGGTGCCATCGGCGACCCGTGCTGCGAGCACCTGATTGAACAGAAAACTGCGCGCGGTCGACAGCAGGCGCGAGCGCACATTGCGCTGCTCCGGCAGTGCCTTGCGCGCGGCCCAGGAGCGGGCATCGACAACGTTGCCACCGTCATGGCCGAAACGCTGGGCGCCGAAGTAATTCGGGATGCCCTGTTTGGCGATCAGTTGCAGACGCTCGTCGATGGCGGCCTTGTCGCCATTGAACTGGGTCAGGCGCAACGTGAAACCGTTGGCCGAATGCGCACCGCGTTGCAGCTTGCGCTTGTGGCGAGTGGTCTTGAGGATTTTCAGCGTGTCGTTTTCCGCCGCCGACAGATCCGGATCGGCCTTGCCCGGCAATTGCACGCTGAACCACTGGCGGGTCAGCGCCTGACGGTCTTTCAGACCGGCGTAACTCACCGTGCGTAGCGGCACGCCGGCGGCCTTGGCGATACGGCGTGCGGCCTCTTCCGTATTCAGGCCGCGCTTCTCGACCCAGATCCACAGGTGCTCGCCGTCACCGCTGAACGGAATGTCGAGGACTTCATCGACCTGGAAATCTTCGGCGATGGCTTTCAGGATCGCGGTGCCGAGGGCATCGCCATAGGCCCGCGGGCCGAGCAGTTGCAGTTCGTTCATGCGCGCAGCAACAAGGCAACGGAATGCACGGCAATGCCTTCTTCGCGACCGACGAAGCCGAGCTTCTCGGTGGTGGTGGCTTTCACGTTCACTTGATCCGGTTCTACTTGCAGATCCGCGGCAATCAGCGCGCGCATCGATTCGATATGGGGGGCCATTTTCGGTGCCTGGGCCACGATGGTGTTGTCGACGTTGCCGACCTTCCAGCCTTTGGCGTGGATCAGACTGACCACATGGCGCAGCAGGACACGGCTGTCGGCACCCTTGAATTGCGGGTCGGTGTCCGGGAAATGCTTGCCGATATCACCCAGCGCCGCCGCGCCGAGCAAGGCGTCGCTCAAGGCGTGCAGCAGGACGTCACCGTCGGAGTGAGCGAGCAGCCCGAAGCGGTGTGCGATTCGCACGCCGCCCAGAGTAATGAAATCGCCTTCAGCGAAACGGTGCACATCATAGCCGTGGCCAATACGCATAAAAAAACGCCCCGAATTTTGTCAGGGCGTGATTCTACCTGCATTAGGCCTTGAGGGCGCGCGCGTGATGCTGCAAGTGGTCGTCAATGAAGCTGGCGATGAAGAAATAGCTGTGGTCGTAGCCCGGTTGCAGACGCAACGTCAGCGGGTGGCCCGCTTGTTTTGCGGCTTGTTGCAGGGCTTCCGGTTTGAGTTGGGTGGCGAGGAAATCGTCGCGGTCACCCTGATCGACCAGCAATGGCAGCTTTTCGTCCGCCTCGGCGATCAGCGCACAGGCATCCCACTCGCGCCACTTCGAACGGTCTTCGCCCAGATAGCGGGAGAACGCTTTCTGGCCCCACGGACAATCAATCGGATTATTGATCGGCGAGAACGCTGACACTGACTGATAACGCCCCGGATTGCGCAACGCACAGACCAGCGCACCGTGACCACCCATGGAATGGCCGCTGATGCTGCGTTTGTCCGACGCCGGGAAATGCGCTTCAACCAGTGAAGGCAATTCCTGCACAACGTAGTCATGCATCCGATAGTGCCGCGACCAGGGTTCCTGCGTGGCATTCAGATAAAACCCGGCACCGAGACCGAAATCCCAGGCCCCGTCGGGATCACCCGGTACATCCGGGCCGCGCGGACTGGTGTCAGGTGCCACGATGATCAGCCCCAGTTCAGCCGCCATGCGCATGGCACCGGCCTTCTGCATGAAGTTCTCGTCCGTGCAGGTCAGGCCCGACAGCCAGTACAGCACCGGCAGCTTGCCGCCCTGCTCTGCCTGGGGCGGCAGGTACACGGCGAACACCATGTCACAACCGAGCACTTCGGAACGATGGCGATAGCGCTTGTGCCATCCGCCGAAACTCTTCTGACAGGAGATGTTTTCCAGACTCATGTAGGACTCCTACGCACCACGGCCGCGCGGTGGCGGCCGTGGCATCGGGATTGATCAGAAATGAATGACGGTACGGATGCTCTTGCCTTCGTGCATCAGGTCGAAGGCCTTGTTGATATCTTCCAGACCCATGGTGTGGGTGATGAAGGTATCCAGCGGGATTTCGCCGCTTTGCGCCATGTCGACATAGCTTGGCAGTTCGGTCCGGCCACGCACGCCACCGAACGCCGAACCGCGCCAGACGCGACCGGTCACCAGTTGGAACGGACGGGTGGCGATTTCCTGGCCGGCGCCGGCAACACCGATGATCACCGACTCGCCCCAGCCCTTGTGGCAGCACTCGAGGGCTGCGCGCATCAGCTGCACGTTGCCGATGCATTCGAAGGAGAAGTCGACGCCGCCATCGGTCATGTCGACGATCACTTCCTGGATCGGGCGGTCGAAGTCTTTCGGGTTCACGCAGTCAGTGGCACCCAGTTGTTTGGCGATTTCGAACTTGGCCGGGTTGATGTCGATGGCGATGATGCGCGAGGCCTTGGCCTTCACCGCGCCAATCACGGCCGACAGACCGATGCCGCCGAGGCCGAAAATCGCCACGGTGTCACCCGGCTTGACCTTGGCGGTGTTGATCACTGCGCCGATACCGGTGGTCACGCCGCAACCGAGCAGGCAGACCTTTTCCAGCGGCGCGTCCTTGGAGATCTTGGCCACGGAGATTTCCGGCAGCACGGTGTATTCGGAAAAGGTCGAAGTACCCATGTAGTGGAAAATCGTTTGGCCCTTGTAGGAAAAGCGCGAAGTGCCGTCCGGCATCAGGCCCTTGCCCTGGGTGGCCCGAATGGCCTGACACAGGTTGGTCTTGCCCGACTTACAGAATTTGCACTGGCCACATTCCGGGGTGTACAGCGGAATCACATGGTCGCCGACGGCCACCGAGGTCACGCCTTCGCCGATCGCTTCAACGATGGCACCGCCTTCGTGGCCGAGGATCGACGGGAAGATACCTTCCGGGTCCGCGCCGGACAGGGTGTAAGCGTCAGTGTGGCAAACACCGGAAGCCACCACGCGCAGCAATACTTCACCGGCCTTGGGCATGGCGACATCGACTTCTACGATTTCCAGCGGCTTCTTGGCCTCGAAGGCAACGGCGGCGCGCGACTTGATCATGCTGACTCTCCAGTGAATCCATTGAATAAAAAAGCAGACAGGGAGTGTAGTCCAGCGCTGCTTGATGAATAATCCGGGCAAAAGCAAAACATTATTGCCATACAGGGATAATCCCTATGTCCGAAAACCGCTGGGAAGGCATCGACGAGTTCGTCGCCGTTGCCGAATGCAGCCAATTCACCGCCGCTGCGGAACGCCTGGGCGTTTCTTCCTCGCACATCAGTCGACAAATCGTACGGCTGGAGGAGCGTTTGCAGACGCGACTGCTGTATCGCAGTACTCGGCGCGTCACCCTGACCGAGGCGGGTCAGACTTTCCTGCAACATTGCCAGCGTCTGCAAGACGGTCGTGAAGAAGCGTTGCGTGCAGTCGGCGACCTGACCAGCGAACCCAAAGGCATGCTGCGCATGACCTGCGCCGTGGCGTATGGCGAACGCTTCATCGTGCCGCTGGTGACCCGGTTCATGGGGCATTACCCACAACTGCGCATCGACATTGAGCTGACCAACCGCCAACTCGATCTGGTGCATGAAGGCCTGGATCTGGCGATCCGTCTTGGTCGACTTCAGGATTCACGGCTCGTAGCGACCCGCCTGGCACCCCGGCGCATGTATCTGTGTGCGTCGCCTTCCTACCTGGAACGGTACGGGCGCCCACACAGTTTGTCGGAACTGGGACGGCACAATTGCCTGATCGGCAGCTCGGACATCTGGCAGCTTGAACAAAACGGGCGGGAATTTTCCCAGCGGGTGCAGGGAAACTGGCGCTGCAACAGTGGGCAAGCGGTGCTGGATGCGGCGCTACAAGGCGTCGGACTGTGTCAGTTGCCGGACTATTACGTGCTGGAGCATCTGCACAGCGGCGCGTTGATTTCTTTACTGGAGGCGCATCAACCGCCGAATACAGCGGTGTGGGCGTTGTATCCGCAGCAGCGGCACTTGTCGCCGAAGGTGCGCAAACTGGTGGACTTTCTCAAGGAAGGTTTGGCCGAACGGCCTGAGTATCGGATTTAACGACGGTTGGTCCAGCGCTGGCGCAGCCATTCCAGATCTTCAGGCCGAGTGACCTTGAGATTGTCCGCACGACCTTCGATCAGACGCGGCGCCATGCCGGCCCACTCCATTGCCGAGGCTTCATCGGTGATCACAGCATCAGCCACCAGACTGTCGGCCAGTGCACGGTGCAAGGCACCGAGGCGGAACATCTGCGGCGTGTAGGCCTGCCAGATCACGCTGCGATCCACGGTTTCCACCACACGACCGTGCTTGTCGACCCGTTTCAGGGTGTCGCGCGCCGGCACGGCCAGCAAGCCGCCGACCGGATCGTTCGCCAGTTCAGTAAGCAATTTGTCGAGATCATCACGGCTCAGGTTCGGTCGTGCCGCATCGTGCACCAACACCCAATCGTCATCATCGGCACCTTGGGCGTGCAGATGAAGCAAGGCGTTGAGCACCGAGCCGGAACGCTCGGCACCACCGTCAACCCGTTGAATGCGCGGATCGCTGGCGCTGGCCAGATTCGGCCAATAAGGATCATCAACGGCAAGACTGACCACCAGGCCCTTGAGGCTTGGGTGATCGAGGAAACAGCCGAGGCTGTGTTCGAGAATTGTGCGCCCGCCCAGTTGCAAGTACTGCTTGGGACGGTCCGCAGCCATTCGGGCACCGACGCCCGCGGCAGGAATCACGGCCCAGAAGGCCGGCAGGGAGTCGATCATTGGGCCAACTGGTAAAGGGTTTCGCCGTCCTTGACCATGCCCAGTTCGTGACGAGCCCGCTCTTCAACGGTCTCCATGCCCTTCTTCAACTCGCTGACTTCAGCGTCCATCACCCGGTTGCGCTCCAGCAAGGCTTCGTTCTCGGCGTGTTGATCAGCAATCTGCTGATTCAGTTCGGCGACTTGCGCCAGACTGCCATTGCCCACCCACAGGCGGTACTGCAGACCGGCCAGCAGCAAGAGCAAAACGAGAAACAACCAGTAAGGACTGCGCATCGAATATCAGGTATCCAGTGAAAAAAGACAGCCACGCCAAAACTTTGAAGCATCTGATAGCACGAAGCCTGGAATATCCAGGCTTGTGCATATAAGGCATCAGATTAGTGGCAAATCCATCGCTGTCACGACTTTTCCGACACAATCCGGTGTCTTTCTATCATTTACTGCTCAGCCGCGAAACTCGCTGCGACCGTTGTACTTGGCCTTGCCATTCAACTGCTCTTCGATACGCAGCAGTTGGTTGTACTTGGAAACGCGGTCGGAACGGCACAGCGAACCGGTCTTGATCTGGCCAGCCGAAGTACCCACAGCCAGGTCGGCAATGGTCGAATCTTCGGTTTCGCCCGAACGGTGCGAGATCACGGCGGTGTAACCGGCAGCCTTGGCCATCTGGATGGCTTCCAGGGTTTCGGTCAGGGTGCCGATCTGGTTGAACTTGATCAGGATCGAGTTGGCGATCTTTTTATCGATGCCTTCTTTCAGGATCTTGGTGTTGGTCACGAACAGGTCGTCACCGACCAGTTGGGTCTTCTCGCCGATCTTGTCGGTGAGGATCTTCCAGCCAGCCCAGTCGGACTCGTCCAGACCGTCTTCGATCGAGATGATCGGGTAACGCTCGGTCAGACCTTTGAGGTAGTCGGCGAAACCTTCAGCGGTGAACACCTGGCCTTCGCCGGACAGGTTGTACTTGCCGTCTTCGAAGAATTCGCTGGCCGCGCAGTCCAGAGCCAGGGTCACGTCGGTGCCCAGCTTGTAACCGGCGTTAGCCACCGCTTCGGAGATCACTTTCAGTGCGTCTTCGTTGGAAGCCAGGTTCGGCGCGAAACCACCTTCGTCACCGACAGCAGTGCTCAGGCCACGGGCCTTCAGCACGGCTTTGAGGTGATGGAAAATCTCGGTGCCCATGCGCAGACCTTCCGAGAAAGACTTGGCGCCAACCGGCTGAACCATGAATTCCTGGATGTCGACGTTGTTATCGGCGTGTTCGCCACCGTTGATGATGTTCATCATCGGAACCGGCATCGAGTACACACCCGGGGTGCCGTTCAGATTGGCGATGTGAGCGTACAGCGGCAGGTCCTGATCCTGTGCAGCCGCCTTGGCCGCAGCCAGGGATACGGCGAGGATGGCGTTGGCGCCCAGGGTCGCTTTGTTTTCAGTACCGTCCAGCTTGATCATCGCGTGATCCAGGGCTTTCTGGTCGCTTGGGTCGGTGCCCAGCAGCAGATCGCGGATCGGACCGTTGATGTTGGCTACCGCCTTGAGCACGCCCTTGCCCAGGTAACGGCTCTTGTCGCCATCACGCAGCTCGAGCGCTTCACGCGAGCCAGTGGATGCACCGGACGGCGCACAGGCGCTGCCGATGATGCCGTTGTCGAGAAGCACGTCCGCTTCCACGGTGGGATTGCCACGGGAGTCGAGAACTTCACGACCTTTGATGTCGACGATTTTTGCCATTGTTGTAAACACTCCAAAGTTGACGAAAACGACGCAGCTAGAGGAAATCTTTTTACCGTCGGCAAGTGGTGTGCAGCGGGCAGCTTGCAGACGACAACGCTCATACCCGAGGGCATGAGCGACAAATCGTGCGGTACTTTACCGGAGAATTGAGGTTTACGCGGTTTCTACCGTCGGAAAACTCTTCACCAGTTCGTCCAGGGCTTTGAGCTGGGCCAGGAATGGCTCCAGTTTGTCCAGACGCAAGGCGCAAGGGCCGTCGCATTTGGCGTTGTCGGGATCCGGGTGCGCTTCGAGGAACAGGCCCGCCAGCGACTGGCTCATGCCAGCCTTGGCCAGGTCGGTGACCTGGGCGCGGCGACCGCCGGCGGAATCGGAACGACCGCCAGGCATTTGCAGCGAATGGGTTACGTCGAAGAATACCGGGTACTCGAACTGCTTCATGATGCCGAAGCCGAGCATGTCGACCACGAGGTTGTTGTAGCCGAAGCTCGAACCGCGCTCGCAGAGGATCAACTGATCGTTACCCGCCTCCACGCACTTGTTCAGGATGTGTTTCATTTCCTGAGGCGCGAGGAACTGGGCTTTCTTGATGTTGATGACGGCGTTGGTCTTGGCCATCGCGACGACCAGATCGGTCTGGCGCGACAGGAAGGCCGGCAGCTGGATGATGTCGCAGACCTCAGCGACGACCGCGGCCTGGTCAGGCTCGTGGACGTCGGTGATGATCGGTACGCCGAAGGCTTGTTTGATGTCCTGGAAGATGCGCATGCCTTCTTCCAGGCCAGGACCGCGATAGGAGGTCACAGAAGAACGGTTGGCCTTGTCGAAGCTGGCCTTGAACACGTAAGGGATACCGAGTTTTTCGGTGACCTTCACGTACTCTTCGCAAACCTGCATGGCCATGTCACGACTTTCCAGCACGTTCATGCCGCCGAACAGCACCATGGGTTTGTCGTTGGCAATCTCGATGTCGCCGACGCGGATGATCTTCTGTGCCATCGGGGTTACGCCTTCTTCTGGTGTTGAGCCAATGCCGCTTTGACGAAGCCGCTGAACAGCGGATGGCCATCGCGTGGCGTCGAGGTGAACTCAGGGTGGAACTGGCAAGCGACGAACCATGGATGATCCGGCGCTTCGACCACTTCAACCAGCGCAGCATCGGAAGAGCGACCGGAAATTTTCAGGCCGGCTTCGATGATTTGCGGCAGCAGGTTGTTGTTCACTTCGTAACGGTGACGGTGACGTTCGACAATCACATCCTTGCCGTAGCAGTCGTGCACCTTGGAGCCGGCTTCGAGCAGGCATTCCTGAGCGCCAAGACGCATGGTGCCGCCCAGGTCGGACGCTTCGGTACGCACTTCAACGGCACCGGTAGCGTCTTCCCACTCGGTGATCAGGCCGACAACCGGATGGCCGCTGGCACGATCGAACTCGGTGGAGTTGGCGTCTTTCCAGCCCAGCACGTTACGGGCGAACTCGATGACCGCCACTTGCATGCCCAGGCAGATACCCAGGTATGGAACCTTGTTTTCGCGAGCGTATTGAACGGCAGTGATTTTGCCTTCCACGCCGCGCAGACCGAAGCCGCCCGGTACGAGGATCGCGTCGACGCCTTCCAGTAGCGCGGTGCCCTGGTTCTCGATGTCTTCGGAATCG
The DNA here is from genome assembly GCF_002113205.1 of Pseudomonas sp. B16(2017). Lineage (NCBI taxonomy): Bacteria > Pseudomonadati > Pseudomonadota > Gammaproteobacteria > Pseudomonadales > Pseudomonadaceae > Pseudomonas > Pseudomonas sp. B16(2017). The sequence goes on along the minus strand of NZ_NEKA01000009.1, from coordinate 79,224 downwards.
ATGTAGCGCAGGTTGACCTTGGTGCGGTTGGTGATGCCGGCATGACTCATCGCTTCGATCAGCGACTTGTAGGCGTCCAGCAGTTCCATGTACTTGCCGACCATCGCGATGGTGACTTCGTGCTCCGGGTTCAGCTTGGCATCGACGACCTTTTCCCACTCGGACAGGTCGGCGCCATTGCATTGCAGGCCGAAACGCTCGACGACGAAATCGTCCAGACCCTGGGCGTGCAGTACGGCCGGGATCTTGTAGATGGTGTCGACGTCTTCCAGGGAGATCACCGCACGCTCTTCAACGTTGGTGAACAGCGCGATCTTGCGACGCGACGACACATCCACCGGATGGTCGGAGCGGCAGATCAGCACGTCTGGCTGCAGGCCGATCGAACGCAGTTCCTTCACGGAATGCTGGGTCGGCTTGGTCTTGGTCTCGCCAGCGGTGGCGATGTACGGAACCAGGGTCAGGTGCATCAGCATCGCGCGCTTGGAGCCGACTTCCACACGCAACTGGCGGATGGCTTCGAGGAACGGTTGCGATTCGATGTCACCCACGGTACCGCCGATTTCCACCAGCGCCACGTCGGCATCGCCGGCGCCCTTGATGATGCGACGCTTGATTTCGTCGGTGATGTGCGGAATCACCTGGATGGTTGCACCCAGGTAGTCACCACGACGCTCTTTGCGCAGCACGTGCTCGTAGACACGGCCGGTGGTGAAGTTGTTGTTCTGGGTCATGGTCGTGCGGATGAACCGCTCGTAGTGGCCCAGGTCCAGGTCGGTCTCGGCGCCGTCGTGGGTGACGAACACTTCACCGTGCTGGAACGGGCTCATGGTGCCCGGGTCGACGTTGATGTACGGATCCAGCTTCAGCATGGTGACCTTAAGCCCCCGCGCCTCCAGGATGGCCGCCAATGAAGCCGATGCAATGCCTTTCCCCAAAGAAGAAACAACACCGCCCGTGACGAATATGTAGCGCGTCATGAAAAACCCTAGAAGTCTGCGTTAAAGCGGTCCGAGCCGCCGGGGAAAGCGAAGGAAGGCCGAAGCCCCCGATCACCTGCATTAATCACAGTGCACCTTTCAAAAAAACCGCCGCGTTGGGACAGACCGGAAGTGAAAACACCGGTACGTTGCTCGCTACACATTTTTTGGAATCGCCCAGCAAAGACTGCTTGGTAATCGGCAACTCCTGCAATTCAGGCGAATCCACAGAAGTTGTATCAAGAAGGGAGCGTAGTCTACCGGAATGCCCCCTTCATCTCAAACCTTGATCTTCGTCCGAGGGCTGCCAATGCAATCGCCAGCCTTCCAGCACATGGCCGTCGAGCCCCGGCAGGTTCGCCACGGCGAGCAATTCTTCACCGCGAAACAGCAGCGGCAATCTGCCACGCACGAAGCCCGGCACCGCGCGCTCATTAAGCAGGCGCTTGAGATCACGATGACCGCGATCCGCCAGATGCATCACCTCGCCGCCCTGCCGATAGCGGACTTGCAGCGGCCCGGCGGGAGTCTGACCGCTGAACATGACACGTCCGTTATCGGGCAAGCGTAGCGCCAGCGACGGCTCGTGCCAGTCGCCGCTGACCACCGGTGTACGCAACCATTGTCCGCTGAGCCACCACAGGCGACCGGCGCTTCGGTGCAGCTCGCCATCCGCCAGACGCCAGATCGGCGAGGCATCGTTGCCGGCGTCACGCACATCGACCCAACCCGACCAATGGTCGGTATCCGGCAGTCGGGTCAAAGGTCCAAGCCAGTGGCTGAGTGCATTTCGCTGACGGGCATCGGACAATTTCGCGATGGCCGCGAACTCCAGCGATGGCAATCCCGACCACTCGAACTCAGCGGGCAATTTCGCAGTAGCCAGATCGATTTGCGCCAGCTCATCGAGCAAACCTTGCGCCTCACGCAGATGCGCCGCACTGCGGGCCATGCTGGCGTACGCCTGAGGCCAGCGACCGCTCAGCAACGGCAGAACCTGATGCCGTAGATAGTTGCGCGAAAACTGTCGATCCTGATTCGAAGGATCCTCGACCCAACGCAGGCCATGGTCCCGCGCATAGGCTTCCAGCTCTGCGCGTGTGATGTCGAGCAACGGCCGCACCAGACTGCCCTGCCCCAGCGCTCGCGTGGCCGGCATTCCGGACAACCCACGCACGCCGGCGCCACGCAGCAGACGGAACAACAGCGTTTCAGCCTGATCGTCGCGATGCTGCCCGGTCAGCAGCACATCATTGGCCTGAGTCGCCGCACTGAACGCCGCATAGCGCGCATCCCGTGCCGCGCGCTCTACACTCGCCCCCGGCTGCACCTGCACACGCTGCACTTGCAACGGCACCAACAGTTCGTCGCAGACATCCTGACAATGCGCCGGCCACGCATCGGCCGCAGCCTGAAGGCCGTGATGAACATGAATGGCGCTTAGCGCCGGAAGGGATTCGGTTTTGGCGAGATTGGCCAGGAGGTGCAGCAGAACGGTGGAGTCGAGGCCGCCGGAGAAGGCGATGCGCCAATGGGAAGCACCGAGCCAGGGCTTGAGATTGCGCAGAAGCCTGGAAGGCAAATCAATCGAGGGCTGACCCATTTTTCTACCTTTTCACAAACCAAATGTGGGAGCGGGCTTGCTCGCGAAAGCGATGAAACAGCCAACACAATTGTTGAATGTTACATCGCATTCGCGGGCAAACCCGCTCCCACAGTGTTTTGCATCGTTGGCCGAAACGGCTCGACTTAGAGACCGTAGCTCATCAGACGATCATAACGACGCTTGAGCAGCGCTTCGTTGTCGAACTTCTTCAGCATCGCCAGTTGCGAGCTCAACTCGGCGCGGATCGAGGCAGCGGCAGCGGCCGGATCACGGTGGGCGCCGCCCAGAGGCTCGCTGATCACCTTGTCGACGATGCCCAGGCCTTTCAGACGCTCGGCGGTGATACCCATCGCTTCAGCAGCATCCGGCGCCTTCTCTGCGGTTTTCCACAGAATCGAAGCGCAGCCTTCCGGCGAGATCACCGCGTAGGTCGAGTACTGCAGCATGTTCAGCTGATCGCACACGCCGATCGCCAGTGCACCGCCGGAACCACCTTCACCAATCACGGTGGCGATGATCGGGGTTTTCAGGCGGGCCATGACGCGCAGGTTCCAGGCGATCGCTTCGCTCTGGTTACGCTCTTCAGCATCGATGCCAGGGTACGCGCCCGGAGTGTCGATGAAGGTCAGGATCGGCATCTTGAAACGCTCGGCCATTTCCATCAGGCGGCAGGCCTTGCGGTAACCTTCCGGACGCGGCATGCCGAAGTTGCGGCGTACCTTTTCACGCACTTCACGGCCCTTCTGGTGACCGATCACCATCACTGGCTGGTCTTCCAGACGTGCCACGCCGCCCACAATGGCCGCGTCGTCGGAGAAGTGACGATCACCGTGCAGTTCGTCGAACTCGGTGAAGATGTGCTCGATGTAGTCCAGGGTGTAAGGACGTTTCGGGTGACGCGCCAGACGTGCGATCTGCCAGCTGGTCAGCTTGCCGAAGATGTCTTCGGTCAGCGTCTTGCTCTTGTCCTGCAGGCGGGAGATCTCATCGCCGATATTCAGCGAATTGTCATTACCGACCAAGCGCAACTCTTCGATCTTGGCTTGCAGGTCGGCGATCGGCTGTTCGAAATCTAGAAAATTCGGGTTCATAGGCGTCCGTCTTGGGTCGTGTCCCAAATGAGCTTGGGCCGGCCGGTTGTCTATTCGCGCCCTACCTTAAGGGAGAGGCGCGCTGAGGTCGAGATTAAAAATTCAGGTTGTGGGCAGGCGCTTTGATGGCACCTCCCGGTCAACGGTATTGGAGGAAGACGTTGTCTCGCCCGAACTGGTCACGCAGGGCTTGAATCAAGGCATCCGCCGGGTCAATCCGCCAGGTCTCGCCGAACTGCAGCAAGGTCTTCGCATCGGGACTGGTGTATTCCATGGTGATCGGGCACGCCCCGCGATGACGCTTGAGCAATTCACCCAACCAGCGTAGCTGATCGCCTTTCAGGTCTTGGGTCTGCAACTTCAGGCGCAGGCTCTCGGCGAGGTTGGTGCGCGCATCTTCCATGCTCATCACCCGCTTGACCCGCAGGCGCAGGCCGCCGGAGAAGTCATCGTTGCTGACCTCGCCTTCGACCACCACCATTGCGTCGGTCTGCAGCAGCGATTGCGCGGAGTGGAACGCATCGGCGAACAGCGACGCCTCGATCCGCCCGGAGCGGTCGTCGAGGGTGATGAAGCCCATCTTGTCGCCCTTTTTGTTCTTCATCACCCGCAGGGCGATGATCATCCCCGCCACAGTCTGGGTGTCCCGGGCCGGTTTCAGGTCGATGATGCGCTGGCGGGCGAAACGGCGGATTTCGCCTTCGTATTCGTCGATCGGGTGGCCGGTCAAGTACAGGCCCAAGGTGTCTTTTTCACCTTTGAGCCGTTCCTTGAGGGTCAGCTCCTTCGCCTTGCGGTGGACCGCGTAAACGTCCGCGTCCTCCTCGACGAACAACCCGCCGAACAGGTCGGCGTGGCCACTGTCGCGGGTGCGCGCGGTCTGCTCGGCCGACTTGATCGCCTCTTCCATCGCCGCCAGCAGCACGGCGCGGTTGCGGTCGATATTGGCCTGGTAAGCCTTTTGCTCGTCATGGAAGTACGGGCCGAGGCGATCCAGCGCGCCGCTGCGGATCAGACCGTCCAGCGTGCGTTTGTTGATGCGTTTGAGGTCGACCCGGGCGCAGAAGTCGAACAGATCCTTGAACGGGCCGGCCTGACGGGCCTCGGTGATCGCTTCCACCGGGCCTTCACCGACGCCTTTGATCGCGCCCAGGCCGTACACGATGCGGCCTTCGTCGTTCACCGTGAACTTGAACTCCGAGGTGTTCACGTCCGGCGCGTCGAGGCGCAGCTTCATCGTGCGCACTTCTTCGATCAAGGTCACGACCTTGTCGGTGTTGTGCATATCCGCCGACAGTACCGCGGCCATGAACGGCGCCGGGTAGTGGGCTTTCAGCCAGGCGGTCTGGTACGAGACCAGGCCGTAGGCGGCGGAGTGGGATTTGTTGAAGCCGTAACCGGCGAATTTCTCTACCAGGTCGAAAATGTTACCGGCCAGATCCGCGTCGATATTGTTCGACGCACAACCCTCAATGAAACCGCCGCGCTGCTTGGCCATTTCCTCGGGTTTCTTCTTGCCCATCGCCCGACGCAGCATGTCCGCACCACCGAGGGTGTAACCGGCCATGACCTGGGCGATCTGCATCACCTGTTCCTGATACAGGATGATGCCGTACGTCGGCGCCAGTACCGGTTGCAAACCTTCGTACTGGTAATCCGGGTGCGGATACGCAAGTTCAGCGCGACCGTGTTTACGGTTGATGAAGTCATCCACCATGCCCGATTGCAGCGGGCCCGGACGGAACAGGGCCACCAGTGCGATCAGGTCTTCGAGGCAGTCGGGCTTGAGCTTTTTGATCAGCTCTTTCATGCCGCGGGATTCAAGCTGGAACACCGCGGTGGTTTCAGCTTTTTGCAGCAGCTGATAAGTCGGCTTGTCATCCAGCGGGATGAACGCGATGTCCAGCGGCGGTTCGTTGACCTTGGCGCGGTCACGGTTGATGGTCTTCAGCGCCCAGTCGATGATCGTCAGGGTCCGCAGGCCGAGGAAGTCGAACTTCACCAGACCGGCCGCCTCGACGTCGTCCTTGTCGAACTGGGTCACCAGACCGTCGCCGGCCTCGTCGCAATAGATCGGCGAGAAGTCGGTCAGCTTGGTCGGCGCGATCACCACACCACCGGCGTGTTTACCGACGTTACGCACCACACCTTCGAGCTTGCGCGCCATCTCCCAGATTTCCGCCGCTTCTTCATCGACCTTGATGAAGTCGCGCAGGATTTCTTCCTGCTCGTAGGCTTTTTCCAGGGTCATGCCGACTTCGAACGGAATCATCTTCGACAGGCGATCGGCCAGGCCGAACGACTTGCCCTGGGCCCGCGCCACGTCGCGGACCACAGCCTTCGCCGCCATGGAACCGAAGGTGATGATCTGGCTCACCGCGTTGCGGCCGTACTTTTCGGCCACGTAATCGATCACCCGGTCGCGACCATCCATGCAGAAGTCGACGTCGAAGTCGGGCATCGATACCCGTTCCGGGTTGAGGAAACGTTCGAACAGCAGGTCATATTCCAGCGGGTCGAGGTCGGTGATCTTCTGTACATAGGCCACCAGCGATCCGGCACCCGACCCTCGGCCAGGGCCCACCGGCACGCCGTTGTTCTTGGCCCACTGGATAAAGTCCATCACGATCAGGAAGTAACCGGGGAACCCCATCTGGATGATGATATCCAGCTCGAAATTCAGCCGGTCAACGTAGACCTGACGCTTGGCCTCGTAGTCCTCGGTGGTGTCCTTGGGCAGCAGCACGCTGAGGCGTTCTTCCAGCCCATCGAACGAGACCTTGCGGAAATACTCGTCGATGGTCATGCCATCGGGAATCGGGTAATCCGGCAGGAAGTGCTTGCCCAGTTTCACATCGATGTTGCAACGCTTGGCGATCTCGACGGTGTTCTCGATCGCATCCGGCAGGTCGCTGAACAGCTCGGCCATTTCCTCGGCGCTTTTCAGATACTGCTGGTCGCTGTAGTTCTTCGAACGCCGCGGATCGTCGAGGGCCCGGCCCTCACCGATGCAGACGCGGGTTTCGTGAGCGGCGAAGTCTTCCTGCTTGATGAAGCGCACGTCGTTGGTGGCTACCAGCGGCGCGCCGAGCTTGTCGGCCAGGGCCACGGCACCGTGCAACTGTTCTTCGTCGTTCGGACGATTGGTGCGCTGGATTTCCAGATAGAAACGATCCGGGAACACCGCCATCCATTCGCGCGCCAGGGTTTCAGCTTCGGCGGGGTTGCCGCCGATCATGGCCATGCCGATCTCGCCTTCCTTTGCGGCGGACAGCATGATCAGGCCTTCGTTGGCCTCGGCGACCCACTCGCGCTCGATGATGACCATGCCGTTGCGCTGACCGTCGATGAAGCCACGGGATATCAATTCGGTCAGGTTGCGATAGCCCTGGGCATTCATGACCAGCAGGCTGATGCGGCTCAGCGGACCATCCGGGTCCTTGTTCGACAGCCACAGGTCGGCGCCGCAGATCGGCTTGATCCCGGCACCCATGGTGTTTTTATAGAATTTGACCAGCGAACACATGTTGTTCTGGTCGGTCACCGCAACGGCCGGCATGCCCATGCCGGTCAGGGCCTTGACCAGCGGCTTGATCCGCACGAGCCCATCGACCAGGGAGTACTCAGTGTGCAGGCGTAGATGAACGAATGAAGCCGGCATAGTGATCCTGTCCAGTTACATAGAGACAACAAGGCCCGGATTGTACCGGGCCCCGAACAAAACATCAGCCTTGCCGCTAAACCTGCGTCAGGCCTTCCAGCGCTTCGTAAGCCTGACGCACCGGGGCAAACGAACGCCGGTGAATCGGCGTCGGCCCGAGGCGTGACAGCGCTTCCAGATGAACGGGGGTCGGATAGCCTTTATGGCCGCCGATGCCGTAACCCGGGTAGATCAATTCGAACGCCGCCATCTCGCGGTCGCGGCTGACCTTGGCCAGAATCGATGCCGCTGCAATCGCCGGCACCTTGCCGTCGCCCTGCACCACCGCTTCGGAACGCATCGGCAGTTTCGGGCAGCGGTTGCCGTCGATCATCGCCAGTTTCGGCTGGATGTGCAGGCCAGCGACCGCGCGTTGCATCGCCAGCATGGTGGCGTGAAGGATGTTCAACTCGTCGATTTCTTCGACCTCGGCGCGGGCGATGCACCAGCTGAGCGCCTTCTCGCAGATTTCGTCGTAGAGCTTTTCGCGCTTGGCTTCGGTGAGTTTTTTCGAGTCGTTGAGACCGAGGATCGGCCGATTCGGATCGAGGATCACCGCTGCGGTGACGACCGCTCCGCACAACGGACCGCGACCGACTTCATCGACGCCGGCCACCAGCTCTTCGACTTCGGCGACCAGGGTGAAATCCAGGCCCATCTGCATGCTTGTCTTGCTCATCGTGTTTGCCCGATCAGGTTCAGAACGGCGTCAGCCGCCTGATTGGAAGCGTCCAGGCGCAGGGTGCGATGGATCTCGTCGAAGCCACGGGTCTGCTCTTCGCCACCATCGATCAACGGCGACAGGGTCTGGGCAAGCGCCTCGACCGTCGCATCATCCTGCAACAATTCCGGCACCAGCAGTCGCTGGGCCAGCAAGTTCGGCAGGGACACGTACGGGCTCTTGACCATGCGTTTGAGAATCCAGAACGTCAGCGGCGCAAGACGATAGGCCACGACCATCGGGCGCTTGTACAGCAGCGCTTCGAGGGTGGCAGTACCGGACGCAATAAGAACCGCGTTGCACGCCGCCAGCGCCAGATGGGATTTGCCATCGAGCAGGGTCACTGGCAGATCGCGGCCAGCCAGCAATTCTTCAAGCTGGGCACGACGCTCGGGGCTGGCGCACGGGATGACGAAACGCACACCCGGGCGCATGGCCCGCAAGCGTTCGGCGGTATCAAGGAACAACGCACCCAGACGGCTGACTTCGCCGCCCCGGCTGCCAGGCATCAAAGCCACCAGCGGACCGTCCGGCAGACCGAGTTCGGCCCGCGCAGCAGAGCGATCGGCCTCCAGCGGAATGGTATCGGCCAGCGTATGGCCGACGAACCGCACCGGTACGCCCTTCTCTTCGTAGAAGCTGGCTTCGAACGGCAGCAGCGTGAGCATCAGGTCGCAGCCTTCGCGGATCTTCAGCACCCGCTTCTGCCGCCACGCCCACACCGACGGGCTGACGTAGTGCACGGTCTTGATTCCGGCCTGACGCAGCTTGAGTTCGATATTGAGGTTGAAATCCGGTGCGTCGATGCCGATGAACACATCCGGTTTTTCAGCGATAAGCGTAGCGATCAGGTCTTTGCGGCGCTTGAGCAGTTCACGCAAGCGCCCCAGGACTTCCACCAGGCCCATGACCGACAGACGCTCCATCGGAAAATAGGACGTCAGGCCTTCGGCCTGCATCAGCGGGCCACCGACACCGATGAACTCCACCGCAGGGTGCTGTGCCTTGAGGGCACGCATCAGGCCTGCGCCCAGAATGTCACCGGAAGCCTCCCCCGCCACCAGCGCAATACGCAGATTGGCCATGGTCAGCGGGTGATGCCGCGGGTCGACGACTGGATGGAGTCACGGAACATCGCGACCTCCGGGAACTGGGCGGATGGCTCGGCCAGTTCGGCCAGCGCCTGCTCGACGGTCAGACCCTGGCGATACACCGTTTTGTACGCACGGCGCAGCGCGTGAATGGCGTCTTCGCTGAAACCGCGACGGCGCATGCCCTCGAAGTTCATGCTGCGCGCTTCGGCCGGGTTGCCGAATACGGTGACGAACGCCGGGACGTCCTTGCCGATCGCTGTACCCATGCCGGAAAAGCTGTGGGCGCCAATGTGGCAGTACTGATGAACCAGGGTGAAACCGGACAGGATTGCCCAGTCATCAACGTGTACATGGCCGGCCAGCGCGGTGTTGTTGACCAGAATGCAGTGGTTGCCGATGACGCTGTCATGCCCGATGTGGGCATAGGCCATGATCAGGTTGTGATCACCCAGAGTCGTTTCGGAACGATCCTGAACGGTGCCACGGTGGATTGTCACACCTTCACGGATGACGTTGTGGTCACCGATCACCAGACGGGTTTCTTCGCCCTTGTATTTCAGGTCCGGCGTGTCTTCGCCTACCGAGGAAAACTGGTAGATGCGGTTGTGCTTGCCGATACGGGTCGGACCTTTGAGGATCACGTGTGGCCCGATGACCGTACCCTCGCCGATTTCCACACCTGCACCGATGATCGACCACGGGCCGACCTCGACGCCATCGCCCAACACGGCCGACGGATCGATGATTGCGCGAGGGTCAATCAAACTCATAGCTTGCGTTCCGCACAGATGATTTCAGCCGAGCAGACCGGTTTGCCGTCGACCGAAGCCTGGCATTCGAACTTCCAGATCTGACGCTTGCAGCTGATGAACTTGGCTTCGAGGATCAACTGATCCCCCGGCAGCACTGGCTGGCGGAAACGCAGTTTGTCGGAGCCGACGAAGTAATAAAGGGTGCCGTCGGCCGGTTTCACGTCAAGCATCTTGAAACCGAGGATCCCGGCAGCCTGAGCCATGGCTTCGATAATCAGCACGCCCGGCATGATCGGGTGCGCTGGGAAGTGACCGTTGAAGAACGGCTCGTTGATGCTGACATTCTTGTAGGCGCGAATGCGCTTGCCTTCCGTATCCAGCTCCACTACCCGGTCCACCAGCAGGAACGGGTAACGGTGAGGCAGGTATTCGCGAATCTCGTTGATGTCCATCATTTCGGGGGGAAGCCTATGTAAAGATTGGGAGCGCGACTGACGCGCACTCCTCTAGCAAATCAAGGAGGCAGTCCAGAGGCTGTGCACACTTGATATGGAAATGGTATCAGCCTTCAGATGAAGCATTACCGCCAGGGGTCACTTCCCCGGAGCGCTTTTCCAGCTGTTTCAAACGTCGCGCGATGTCATCGAGCTGACGAATACGGGCCGCGCTTTTGCGCCATTCGGCCGCCGGTTGCATGGCTGTGCCGGAAGAATAGGCACCCGGCTCGGTAATCGAGTGGGTCACCATGGTCATCCCGGTCAGGAATACGTTGTCGCAAATATCGATGTGCCCTACCAGGCCAACACCCCCGGCGAGCATGCAGTGCTTGCCGATTTTGGTGCTGCCGGAAATCCCCACGCACGCGGCCATGGCGGTGTGGTCACCGACTTGCACGTTGTGGGCGATCTGAATCTGGTTGTCGAGCTTCACACCATTGCCGATCACGGTATCGGCCAGCGCACCGCGGTCGATGGCGGTATTCACGCCAATCTCCACATCGTCACCGATGGTCACGCCACCGATCTGGGCAATTTTCTGCCAGATGCCCTTCTCGTTGGCGAAGCCGAAGCCTTCACCACCAAGTACGGCACCAGACTGGATCACCACGCGTTTGCCGATCCGCACATCGTGATACAGCGTGACCCGCGGGGCCAGCCAGCCGCCCTCGCCGATTTCACTGCGCGCACCGACAACGCAATGCGCGCCGAGTGTCACACCCGCACCAATTCGAGCACCGGCTTCGATCACCACGAAGGGACCGATACTGGCGCTCGGATCGACCACGGCACCCTCGGCAATCACTGCCGTCGGATGAATGCCGGCAGCGGCCTTGGGCTTCGGATCGAACAGATGGGAAATGCGTGCGTAAGCCAGGTAAGGATCCGGCACCACCAGCGCATTACCGGCATAACCTTCCGCGTCGGCAGCCTTGAGCAACAGGGCTGCGGCTTGCGTGCCAGCCAGGTATTTACGGTATTGGGGGTTTGCCAGAAAGCTCAACTGAGCTGGGCCAGCCTCCTGCAAGGTGGCTAGCCCAGTGATTTGCTTCTCGGGGTCGCCACTCAGGGTGGCGCCGAGGAACTCGGCCAACTGGCCGAGCTTGATAGTCACGGTCATGGGTTACTTCAGCTGATTCATGCGCTCGATAACCTGGCGCGTGATGTCGTACTGAGGTTTGACATCGATCACTGCGCCACGCTCGAACACCAGGTCAAAACCACCTTTCTTGATGACTTCTTCCACTGCGCTATCCAGTTTCGGCTTCAGTTGCTTGAGCATTTCACGGTCGGCAACAGCCTTGGCTTCGTTCAGCTCCTTGGACTGGAACTGGAAGTCACGAGCCTTTTGCTTGAACTCAAGCTCCAGACGCTCGCGCTCACCTTGCTGCATCTTGTCGCCACCGGCCATCAGACGATCCTGAATGCCCTTGGCACTGCTTTCCAGGGTCTTGAGCTTGGTCAGTTGCGGGCCAAACTTCTTCTCGGCATCCACGGCGTACTTCTTCGCCGCGTCGGATTCCAGCAGAGCCATCTGATAGTTCAGGACGGCGATTTTCATGTCGGCAAATGCCGGGCCTGCCACCAGTACGGAGGCCAGGAGAACCAATTGAGTCAACTTACGCACGATGCACTCCTACAAAATCCATTGTCGTTGTCTTGGGTCAGACGCTTAGAACGTCTGGCCCAGGGAGAATTGGAACACTTGAGTTTCAGCTTCATCCGGTTTCTTGATCGGCATCGCCAGTGCAAAGCTCAGCGGGCCCAGTGCGGTGACCCAGGTCACGCCGACACCGACGGAGCTGGCCATGTTGCTCAGACTGATGTCGTTGCATTGGGTGGCAGAAGTCGAGCCGACAGTCGCGTTGGTAGTCTTCTCGCACTTGGAGTCAAATACGTTACCCACGTCCCAGAATACCGAAGTACGCAGCGAACGCTGATCCTTGACGAATGGCAGCGGGAACAACACCTCGACACCACCCTGGATCAACACGTTGCCACCGAACGGCAGCGGATCCTGATCCGGGTCACGCAACGTACCGGCGTTACCGGTCACACCGGCGCCACGACTAGGGGTACTGCGTGGACCCAGCGTGCTGTCTTTAAAGCCGCGGACCGAGTTGAAACCACCAGCATAGTAGTTTTCATAGAACGGCAAGCCGTCGGTCGAACCGTAACCATCGCCATAGCCCAGCTCGGTGTGCAGGCGCATGGTGTAGTTCTCGCTCAAAGGCTGGAACAACTGGCCACGGTAATCGAGCTTGAAGAACGACAGATCGCTGCCTGGAATGGTGGTTTCCAGGGTCAGGCTCTGGGAACGACCACGGGTTGGCAGCACCCCCTTGTTCAGGGTCGACTCGGACCAGCCGGCCGAAGCCTTGAAGTTCAGGTAGTTGTCGCCTTCACGCTTAACGAAGTCGAAAATCTCGTCAACGGTGTACTGGCCGGTCTTGATCTTGTCCTGCTGAGCGGACAGGCCGAAGGTCAGACGCGAAGTCTCGCTGATCGGGTAGCCCACGTTCACGCCGGCACCCAGGCTGTCTACCGCATAGCTCGCTACGTCGACGTCGAGGTCTTTGTAGTCGGTGGTGCGGTAGAACGCGTTGTAACCCAGGCTCACGCCATCGGCGGTCCAGTACGGGTCAACGTAGCCGAAGTTGTAGCGGCTCTGGTATTCGCTGCGGGTCAGGCCGACGCTGACGCGGTTACCGGTACCGAGGAAGTTGTTCTGGGTGATCGAACCACCGAGGATCAGACCGGCACTCTGGGCGAAACCGACGCTGGCGGTGATCGAACCGGAAGCCTGCTCTTCAACGCTGTAGTTCACGTCAACCTGGTCATCGACACCTGGCACGGCCGGGGTCTCGACGTTGACCTCTTTAAAGAAGCCCAGACGCTCCAGACGGGTCTTGGACTGGTCGATCAGGTAGGTCGAAGCCCAGCCACCTTCCATCTGACGCATTTCACGACGCAGCACTTCGTCCTCGGACTTGGTGTTACCACGGAAGTTGATGCGGTTGACGTAGGCACGCTTGCCCGGATCGACAGCGAACAGGATATCGACGGTGTGATCTTCATCGTGCGGTTGTGGCACGCCGTTGACGTTGGCGAAGGTGTAACCCTCGTTACCCAGACGACGGGTGATCAGTTCGGAAGTGGTGGTCATCAGCTTGCGCGAGAACACCTGACCCTTCTGCACCAGCAACAGCGACTTGACCTGGTCCTCAGGGACTTTCAGGTCACCGCTGAGCTTGACGTCACGAACGGTGTACTTCTCGCCTTCATTGACGTTGACGGTGATGTAGACGTGCTTCTTGTCCGGGGTGATGGACACCTGGGTCGAAGCGATATCCATGTTGATATAGCCACGGTCCAGGTAGTAGGAACGCAGACGCTCCAGGTCACCGGACAGTTTTTCACGGGCATACTTGTCGTCGTTCTTGAAGAACGACAGCCAGTTGGTGGTTTTCAGTTCGAACAGGTCGGTCAGGTCTTCCTCGGGGAAAACCGTGTTGCCCACCACGTTGATGTGCTGAATGGCGGCGACGGTGCCTTCGTTGATCTTCACTTTCAGGCCGACGCGGTTGCGCGGCTGCGAGACCACTTCGGTATCGACGGTAGCCGAGTAACGACCTTGTGCAACGTATTGACGTTGCAGCTCGTTACGCACGCCTTCGAGGGTCGCGCGCTGGAAGATCTCGCCTTCGGCCAGACCGGACTGCTTGAGGCCTTTCATCAGGTCTTCGGTGGAGATCGCCTTGTTGCCTTCGATCTCGATGCTGGCGACCGAGGGACGCTCGACGACAGTGATCACCAGAACGTTGCCTTCGCGGCCCAGCTGGATATCTTGAAAGAAACCGGTTTTGAACAGCGCACGAGTGGATTCCACCAGGCGACGATCATCCGCCTGCTCGCCGACGTTCAACGGCAAGGCACCAAAGACGCTACCCGCGGAGACCCGCTGGAGGCCATTGACGCGAATATCAGAGATAGTGAAGGACTCGGCGTGAACTTCGGCGATCATCAATACGGTGAGAACCGCAGTTAGCAGCAGACGTTTCATGAAGTCCTTTCTTATTCCAACTGGCAATAAACAAACTGCCGCAAAATGCGGCAGATTCGCAATTCAGCGAAGCGTTACAGACGACCCAGATCGTTGACCAGAGCAAGCAACATCACCCCGACCACCAAGCTGATACCGATCTGTATCCCCCAACCTTGCACCCGATCCGACAAGGGACGACCACGCGCCCACTCGATCAGATAAAACAACAAATGCCCCCCATCCAGTACAGGAATGGGCAGCAAATTCAGAACCCCCAGGCTAATACTCAGATAAGCAAGGAAATTCAGGAAATCAGCGACGCCCGACTGGGCAGAAGCGCCCGCCACTTTAGCAATGGTTATCGGTCCACTCAAGTTTTTTACCGAGAGCTCGCCGAAGAGCATTTTCTTCAGTGAATCCAGCGTCAGTACGCTCATGGTCCAGGTACGACGGGCACCCTCGCCAATCGCCGCCAAAGGCCCGTAACTGACCTCGCGAATCATTTCCGGCGGCCAGTCGACAGCCTTCACGCCCGCCCCAAGGTAACCGCTTGGCGACTTTTTATCGCCACGCGCAGCCAATGTCACAGGGACGTCGATTTGAACACCGTCGCGCTCGACGCGCAGCACGATTTTGGTATCAGGACGCGTACGAACGGTATCGACCACCTGCTGCCAGTCATCCAGCGCCTTGCCATCCAGTTTCAGCAGACGATCGCCGGTTTTCAGCCCGGCTGTCTGGGCCGGGCCTTTCGGATCAAGTTCGGCCAGCACCGGCGGCAATGCCGGGCGCCAAGGACGAATACCGAGGGAGCGAATCGGATCCGGCTCGTCGGCCCCTTTGAGCCATTTATCAAGCGCCAGCTCACGAGGCGAGTCAGCCGTGGAGCCAGGCTCGCGCACCATCAATTGCAGTGAGCCGCTTTCCCCCAGGCGTCGCACCAACTGCAGGTTGACCGCAGCCCAGCCCGAGGTCGGCTCTCCGTCGATGGCGACGATCTCCTGACCGGCGCTCAGCCCAGCCGTTGCGGCGATGCTGCCGGACTCCACCGAACCGATGACCGGACGAATCTGCTCGCTGCCGAGCATCGCCAGCACCCAGAAGAACACCAGCGCCAGCAGAAAGTTAGCCACAGGGCCGGCCGCGACGATGGCGATACGCTGACGAACAGACTTGCGATTGAATGACTGATGAAGCTGATCGGCCGGCACTTCGCCTTCGCGCTCGTCGAGCATCTTGACGTAGCCACCCAGCGGAATCGCGGCGACTACAAACTCCGTACCCTGCTTGTCATGCCAGCGCAGCAGCGGCATGCCGAAGCCAACGGAGAAACGCAGAACCTTGACGCCACAGCGACGCGCGACCCAGAAGTGGCCGAATTCGTGAAAGGTGACCAGCACACCCAGAGCGATCAGGGTGCCGGCAATCATATAGAGCGCGCTCATCTACTTTCTCCGCAATCCTGTCCAGTGCCGCGTGAAGCCATGTATTGCAAGACCTATCGGCCGTGACGACTCAACCACTGCCCGGCCAATGTCCGGGCGGTTGCATCAGCGGCGAACACCGCATCGAGATCATCCAGCGCCACCACAGGCTCGAGATTCAAGACTTCCTCGATGATACTCGCGATTTCCAGGTAGCGAACCCGTCCGTCGAGAAACGCGGCAACCGCCACTTCATTCGCCGCGTTGAGCATGGCCGGGGCACTGTTTCCCGCCTCGGCGGCCTGCCGCGCCAGGCGCAGGCACGGGAAACGCTCCTCGTCGGGAGCTTCGAAATCCAGGCGCGCCACAGCGAACAGATCCAGCGGCGCCACGCCCGAATCAATGCGCTCTGGCCAGGCCAGGGCGTTGGCAATCGGCGTGCGCATATCGGGATTGCCCAACTGCGCCAGCACCGAGCCGTCCACATAATCGACCAGCGAGTGAATCACGCTCTGCGGATGAATCACCACTTCGACTTGCGATGGCTTGGCATCGAACAACCAGCAGGCCTCGATCAGTTCGAGCCCCTTGTTCATCATGCTGGCCGAATCCACCGAAATCTTGCGCCCCATGGACCAGTTCGGGTGCGCACAGGCCTGATCCGGTGAAACATGCGCCAGTTCGGCCATCGGCGTTTGACGAAACGGACCACCGGAAGCCGTCAGCAAAATCCGACGGACCCCAACGTTACTCAGCCCGCGAGCATAGTCCTGCGGCATGCACTGAAAAATCGCGTTGTGTTCGCTGTCGATCGGCAACAGGACCGAACCGCTCTTGCGCACCGCCTGCATGAACAAGGCGCCGGACATGACCAGCGCTTCCTTGTTGGCCAGAAGAATCTTCTTGCCCGCCTCGACTGCCGCGAGAGTCGGACGCAGGCCGGCAGCGCCGACGATGGCGGCCATGACGGCGTCCACCTCGGGCGCCGCAGCGACCTGACACAATCCTTCCTCGCCGACCAGCACCTGCGTCGACAGGCCTGCCGCACGCAAATCGTCCTGCAGGCCGCGAGCAGCGCCGGCTTCCGGCACTACTGCATATTTAGGAAGATGACGGACACACAGGGCAAACAGTTCGCTCAGGCGGGTAAAACCGCTCAGGGCGAAGGCCTGATAACGCTCCGGATGCCGGGCGATGACATCCAGGGTGCTCAGACCGATCGAACCGGTCGCGCCCAGGACGGTAATCTGCTGTGGGCGACTCACGACGCCGCCATCCACAACAGCACCGCGAATACCGGGATCGCCGCCGTCAGGCTGTCGATGCGATCCAGTACACCACCATGGCCGGGCAGCAGATTACTGCTGTCCTTGATGCCGGACTGGCGTTTGAACATGCTTTCGGTCAGATCGCCCACCACCGAGATGAAGACAATCACCGCCGCACCGATCAAACCCTTGAACAGTTGTGCCACCGTCCAGTCACGGAACAGCGCGACCAACGTAGTGATGACCAGACTTAACGCCAGACCGCCATACACGCCCTCCCAGCTTTTGCCGGGACTGACTTGCGGAGCCAGCTTGCGCTTGCCGAACGCACGACCGGAGAAGTACGCCCCGATATCAGCCCCCCAGACCAGCACCATCACCGCCATGATCAACCAGTTACCGAGCGGGTATTGCTTGATCAGCATCAGCCCTTGCCAGGCAGGCAACAGAATCAGCAAACCGATTACCAGCTTGGCGGCGGCGCTGGACCAATGCTCGCTGGAGCGCGGATACGTCAGCACCAGCCAGGTCGCCAGCACCCACCAGATCACCGACGCGCCCAGCACCCATGGTGCCAGCCCCGGCAGGATGTACATGACGAACAGCATCAGCGCGACCACCGCCGCGTAGCCGACACGGAATGCCTGCGCGGTGAAGCCGGCCAGGCGTGCCCACTCCCAGGCACCCAGACTCACGACCAGCCCGATGAACAGGGCAAAACCGGACCCTTCGAGCAGGAAAAAACCACCCAGGGCGATCGGCAATAGAATCAGTGCAGTGATGATGCGTTGTTTAAGCATTAAACCCGGGCTCCAGCTTCGACCTGCTCACTCGTTTTACCGAAGCGACGCTGGCGCAAAGCGAAATCGGCCAGCGCATTGCGCATGGCTTCGTGTTTGAAGTCCGGCCAGAACAGGTCGGAGAAGTACAACTCGGCGTAGGCCAACTGCCACAAGAGGAAGTTGCTGATGCGATGCTCGCCGCCGGTGCGGATGCACAAATCAGGCAACGGCAGATCACCAGTGACCAGACAGGTCTGCAGCAGATCCGGGGTGATGTCTTCCGGCCGCAAATGCCCGGCCTGAACCTCACGCGCCAGACGCTGTGCCGCTTGCGCAATGTCCCACTGACCGCCGTAGTTGGCAGCGATTTGCAGGATGAAACGGTTGGCACCGGCGGTCATCGCTTCAGCTTCACGCATGGCTGCCTGAAGCTCGGGATGGAACCG
Source organism: Pseudomonas sp. B16(2017) (assembly GCF_002113205.1). Lineage (NCBI taxonomy): Bacteria > Pseudomonadati > Pseudomonadota > Gammaproteobacteria > Pseudomonadales > Pseudomonadaceae > Pseudomonas > Pseudomonas sp. B16(2017). The sequence goes on along the minus strand of NZ_NEKA01000009.1, from coordinate 60,818 downwards.
CGTGCGATCACCAATGATGCGCAGACTGATGTTGTTGTCGTTCAGGCGCTTGGCCTCACGACGCAACGCCTTGAAGAACAGATCCATCAAGGCGCTCACCTCATCGGCCGGGCGCTGCCAGTTTTCACTGGAAAAAGCGAACAGGGTGAGTACCTCGACCTTGGCCTCGGCACACACCTCGATCACCGCCCGTACAGCATCCACGCCCGCTTTATGCCCGGCGACACCCGGCATGAAGCGTTTTTTCGCCCAGCGATTATTGCCATCCATGATGATCGCGACATGGCGCGGCACCGCGGACGGCGCAGTCTGCTTGGTCTTGTCCATTTAAAACTCGACCCTTATACGGCCATCAGGTCTTTTTCTTTCTCGGCCAGCTTGGCGTCGATTTCAGCCACGAACTTCTTGGTCAGATCGTCGATCTCGCCGGCTGCGCGACGCTCTTCGTCTTCACTGATTTCCTTTTCCTTGACCAGATCCTTCAGGGAGCTGTTGGCATCGCGACGGATGTTGCGCACAGCAACACGAGCGTCTTCAGCCACATCACGCGCCTGCTTGGTGAAACCGCGACGGGTTTCTTCAGTCAGGGCCGGCATGCTGATCAGCAACAACTCACCCAGGTTGGTAGGATTCAGGTTCAGACCTGCACTGCCGATGGCCTTGTCCACGGCACCCAGCATGTTGCGCTCGAACGCAACGACTTGCAGGGTACGGGCATCCTTGACGGTGATGTTGGCCACTTGTTTGATCGGGGTATCAGCGCCGTAGTAAGGCACCATCACGCCTTCCAGGATGCTCGGGTGCGCCTGACCGGTGCGGATACGGCCGAAGTTGTGAGCCAGGGACTCAACGGACTTCGTCATGCGCTCTTTAGCGTCTTTCTTGATTTCGTTGATCATTGTTGGACTTCCTCGATCAGAGTGCCTTCAGCGCCACCATGCACGATGTTCAGCAGGGCGCCCGGCTTGTTCATGTTAAATACGCGCAGCGGCATCTTGTGATCGCGGCACAGGCAGATAGCCGTCAGATCCATTACACCCAGCTTGCGATCCAGTACTTCATCGTATGTCAGATGATCGAACTTCTCGGCATGCGGGTCTTTGAACGGGTCAGCGGTGTAGACGCCATCGACCTTGGTCGCCTTGAGCACGACATCAGCGTCGATTTCAATAGCGCGCAGGCAGGCTGCCGAATCCGTGGTAAAGAACGGATTGCCGGTACCGGCCGCGAAGATCACCACGTCCTTGGAGTTCAGGTGGCGCATGGCCTTGCGACGGTCATAGTGATCGGTTACACCGACCATGGAGATGGCCGACATCACGATGGCGGAGATATTGGCACGTTCCAGCGCGTCGCGCATGGCCAGGGCGTTCATCACAGTGGCCAGCATGCCCATGTGGTCGCCCGTGACCCGATCCATGCCGGCCTTGCTCAGCGCTTCACCGCGGAACAGGTTGCCACCGCCGATCACCAGACCGACCTGAACGCCGATGCCGACCAGTTGGCCGACTTCCAGCGCCATGCGATCGAGCACTTTCGGATCGATCCCGAACTCTTCCGAGCCCATCAGGGCCTCGCCGCTAAGCTTGAGTAGAATGCGTTTATAGCGAGCCTGATAACCACTGCCCTGCTGAGCCATTGCGAATCTCTCCTGCGGCGTATTTTAAAAATTCTTTGCGAGCTGTTTACAGCTGGCGTTCACTCTAGCTTGGCGCTGCTTCAGCGCCATCGGAACATGGCTTTGTAAGTCAGTTCCAAGGGGAAACCAATTAAAAATTGGTAACCCTATCTGAAAAGAGGCTGCGCGCGTGAGCGGGCAGCCTCTTTCGGGCGACAGTTGAAAAACCGTCTTATTGCTTGGCGGCAGCCAGCTGGGCAGCAACTTCTTCAGCGAAGTTGTCGACCGGCTTCTCGATGCCTTCGCCTACTTTGAAGTAGGTGAAGGAAACGATTTCAGCGCCGCCTTTCTTGGCCAGCTCACCAACCTTGATTTCAGGGTTCTTGACGAACGCCTGCTCAACCAGGCTTGCTTCTGCCAGGAACTTGCTGATACGGCCCTTGACCATGTTCTCAACAATGTTTTCTGGCTTGCCTTTGATTTTTTCTTCGTTCAGCTGCAGGAACACAGCCTTTTCACGCTCGATCGCTTCGTCGGAGACTTGCGAAGGCAGCAGGAACTCAGGGTTGCTTGCAGCAACGTGCATTGCGATGTCTTTGGCCAGCTCGACGTCGCCGCCTTTCAGGACAACAGCAACACCGATCTTGTTGCCGTGCAGGTAGGTGCCGACTACGTCGCCTTCTACGCGCACCAGGCGACGGATGTTGACGTTCTCGCCTACTTTGGCAACCAGTGCTTCGCGAGCGGCTTCTTGAGAAGCGATCAGCGGAGCTGCATCGGTCAGCTTGTCAGCGAATGCTTTGTCAACGCTGGCAGCAACGAAGTTTTTGAAGTCGTCCTGCAGAGCCAGGAAGTCGGTCTGCGAGTTGACTTCGATCAGAACGGCAGCCTTGCCGTCGTCCTTGATGGCGATAGCGCCTTCAGCGGCAACGTTGCCAGCTTTCTTGGCAGCCTTGATGGCGCCCGAAGCACGCATGTCATCAATGGCTTTTTCGATGTCGCCGCCAGCCTTTTCCAGGGCTTTCTTGCAATCCATCATGCCTTCGCCGGTACGCTCGCGCAGTTCTTTGACCAACGCTGCAGTAATTGCTGCCATTTTCAAATTCCTCTTGGATAGGTTTTCAACCATTCCACCCGATCGAACGGGCGTTCAATTCTTCCCGAACCTGTTTGTAGCCGCTGCACGTTACAGATGCTGTAGCTGCGCTGCCGACAGATGGTTTTCGAGGTGGCAAAAAGGGGGCCAAGCCCCCTTTTTGCTTACTGAGTCAACGCCAGGGCGTCAATTACTCAGCTGCAGCCTGAGTTTCTTCAGCTGCGAATTCTACAGTACCGCCAGCAACGTTGTTGCGACCGCGGATGACTGCGTCAGCCATCGAACCCATGTACAGCTGGATAGCGCGGATTGCGTCATCGTTGCCTGGGATGATGTAGTCAACGCCTTCCGGGCTGCTGTTGGTATCGACAACGCCGATGACCGGGATGCCCAGCTTGTTGGCTTCGGTGATCGCGATGCGCTCGTGGTCAACGTCGATCACGAACAGTGCGTCTGGCAGACCGCCCATGTCCTTGATGCCGCCCAGGGAACGATCCAGCTTCTCAAGATCGCGAGTGCGCATCAGCGCTTCTTTCTTGGTCAGCTTGGCGAAAGTACCGTCTTCGGCTTGTACTTCAAGGTCACGCAGACGCTTGATGGAAGCACGAATGGTCTTGAAGTTGGTCAGCATGCCGCCCAACCAGCGGTGATCGACGTACGGCGAACCGCAACGTGCTGCTTCTTCAGCAACGATCTTGCCAGCGGAACGCTTGGTGCCGACGAACAGAATCTTGTTTTTGCCCTGGGCCAGACGCTCTACGAAAGTCAGAGCTTCGTTGAACATTGGCAGGGTTTTTTCAAGGTTGATGATGTGAATCTTGTTACGCGCGCCGAAAATGTATTTACCCATTTTCGGATTCCAGTAACGGGTTTGGTGACCGAAGTGCACACCGGCCTTCAGCATATCGCGCATGTTGACTTGGGACATGATAGTTCCTTGATAAGTCGGGTTGGGCCTCCACGTATCCCAATGACCAACCATTGATCCGAGGATCAAAGGCACCCAGGCCATCGTGTCGACACGTGTGTGGGTTAATGCTCCCGGAGCTATCCCCGGAAAGCGGCGCATTTTATACCACAGGGGCGACGCAAACGGAACCCGGAATCTGCAATCGCGTCAGGGACATGCGCGCCAGCCCCTTGGAATCGGGACAATGCGCCGCATTGTATAGAGAGAAGCGATGCACGCAGGCGCGGATTTGCGCCTTTGGTCTGTTAGAATCGCGTTTTTCGGGGCCGCCAAATCAACAGCCGCGCCCCTGTTCGTATCAGCAAGCGCCGTCGAGCGCAGAGAGAGCCTGTATGACCGTCACCCTCAAAACCCCCGAGGACATCGCTGGCATGCGTGTCGCCGGCAAACTGGCCGCCGATGTGCTGGAAATGATTGCCGAGCACGTCAAGCCTGGCGTGACCACCGATGAGCTGAACCAGATCTGCCACGACTACATCGTCAACGTCCAGCAGGCCATCCCTGCCCCGCTCAACTACAAGGGCTACCCGAAGTCGATCTGCACCTCGATCAACCACGTGGTCTGCCACGGCATCCCGAACGACAAGCCGCTGAAAAACGGCGACACCCTGAACATCGACGTCACCGTGATCAAGGACGGCTACCACGGCGACACCAGCCGCATGTTCCACGTCGGCACCGTGCCGGTCTGGGCCGAGCGCCTGTCGCAGGTCACCCAGGAATGCATGTACAAGGCGATCGAAATCGTCAAACCCGGCTGCCGCCTCGGCGACATCGGCGAAATCATCCAGAAACACGCGGAAAAGAACGGTTTCTCGGTGGTTCGCGAATTCTGCGGCCATGGCATCGGCAAGGTGTTCCACGAAGAGCCGCAGATCCTGCACTACGGCCGTGCCGGCACCGGCATGGAACTGAAGGCCGGCATGACCTTCACCATCGAGCCGATGATCAACCAGGGCAAGGCCGACACCAAAGTACTGGGCGACGGCTGGACCGCTATCACCAAGGATCGCAAGCTGTCGGCACAGTGGGAACACACTTTGCTTGTCACCGACACCGGCTACGAGATCTTCACCCTGCGCAGCGACGACACCATCCCGCGCATCTCGGCCTGACCCAGACACCGTTCCCAGCCTATAGAAGGAAAGTCAATCGATGCCGCAGGTGGATCCCGAACTCTTCGACCGCGGCCAGTTCCAGGCTGAACTGGCCCTGAAAGCGAGTCCCATCGCGGCGTTCAAGAAGGCGATCCGCCAGGCCCGCGAGGTGCTCGATGCACGCTTCCGGGCCGGTCGCGACATCCGGCGATTGATCGAAGATCGGGCGTGGTTCGTCGATAACATCCTGCAAAAGGCCTGGGACCAGTTCGACTGGAGCGAAGACGCCGACATCGCGCTGGTCGCGGTCGGCGGCTACGGTCGCGGCGAACTGCACCCTTACTCCGACATCGACCTGCTGATCCTGCTGGACAGCGCCGACCACGAAATCTTCCGCGATTCCATCGAGCGTTTTCTCACCCTGCTGTGGGACATCGGCCTGGAAGTCGGTCAGAGCGTTCGTTCGGTCGACGAATGCGCCGAAGAGGCCCGCGCCGACCTGACAGTGGTCACCAACCTGATGGAAAGCCGCACCATCTGCGGCCCCGAGCGCCTGCGCCAGCGCATGCTCGACGTCACCAGCACCGCACACATGTGGCCGAGCAAGGAGTTCTTCCTGGCCAAGCGCGCCGAGCAGAAGGCTCGCCACCACAAGTACAACGACACCGAATACAACCTGGAACCCAACGTCAAAGGCTCGCCCGGCGGACTACGGGATATTCAGACCATTCTGTGGGTAGCCCGTCGTCAGTACGGCACCCTGAACCTGCGCGCCCTGGCCGGCGAAGGCTTTCTGGTCGAGAGTGAAAACGCCCTGCTGGCGTCCTCTCAGGAATTCCTCTGGAAAGTGCGTTACGCCCTGCACATGCTCGCCGGTCGCTCCGAAGACCGCCTGCTGTTCGATCACCAGCGCACCATCGCCGGGCTGCTGGGTTTTGAAGGCGACGACGCCAAACAGGCCGTCGAAAACTTCATGCAGCAGTATTTCCGGGTGGTGATGAGCATCGCCCAGCTCAGCGACCTGATCATCCAGCACTTCGAGGAAGTCATCCTCGCCCCGGAAGACGAAGCGCCGCCACAGCCGATCAACTCGCGCTTCCAACTGCACGACGGTTACATCGAGGCACGCAACGACAACGTATTCCGCCGCACGCCGTTCGCCATGCTCGAGATCTTCGTGCTGATGGCCCAGCAGCCGGAAATCAAAGGTGTACGCGCCGACACCATTCGTCTGCTGCGGGAAAACCGTCACCTGATCGACGACAACTTTCGCAACGACATCCGCAACACCAGCCTGTTCATCGAGCTGTTCAAGTGCAAGATCGGCATCCACCGCAACCTGCGGCGGATGAACCGTTACGGCATTCTCGGGCGCTATCTGCCGGAATTCGGCTTCATTGTCGGGCAGATGCAGCACGACCTGTTTCACATCTATACGGTCGATGCGCACACGCTGAACCTGATCAAGCACCTGCGCAAATTGCAGTACACCCAGGTGTCGGAGAAATTCCCGCTGGCCGCCAAGCTGATGGCGAAACTGCCCAAGCCTGAACTCATTTATATGGCCGGCCTGTACCACGACATCGGCAAGGGCCGGCATGGTGATCACTCGGAAATTGGTGCCGTGGACGCTGAAGCGTTCTGTCAGCGCCATCAATTGCCGGTGTGGGACAGCCGCCTGATCGTGTGGCTGGTGCAGAACCACCTGGTGATGTCGACCACCGCCCAGCGCAAGGACCTGTCCGACCCGCAGGTGATCCATGACTTCGCGCTGGCGGTCGGTGACGAGACACGTCTCGACTACCTGTACGTGCTGACCGTGGCCGACATCAACGCGACCAACCCGACGCTGTGGAACTCGTGGCGCGCCAGTCTGCTGCGCCAGCTCTACACCGAGACCAAGCGTGCACTGCGCCGCGGCCTGGAGAACCCGGTGGATCGCGAAGAACAGATCCGCCAGACCCAGAGCGCAGCACTGGACATCCTGGTGCGCGGCGGCACCGACCCGGATGACGTCGAGCAATTGTGGGCGCAGCTGGGCGACGACTACTTCCTGCGCCACACCGCCGGCGATGTGGCCTGGCACACCGACGCCATTCTCCAGCAACCGGCTGACGGCGGCCCGCTGGTGCTGATCAAGGAAACCACCCAGCGCGAATTCGAGGGCGGCACGCAGATCTTCATCTATGCGCCGGACCAGCACGACTTCTTCGCCGTGACCGTGGCTGCGATGGATCAGCTCAATCTGAACATTCACGACGCCCGGGTCATCACGTCCAGCAGCCAGTTCACCCTCGACACCTACATCGTGCTCGACACCGATGGCGACTCGATCGGCGACAATCCGGTCCGGGTCAAGCAGATTCGCGAGGGACTGACCGAAGCCCTGCGCAACCCGGCCGACTACCCGACGATCATCCAGCGTCGGGTGCCGCGCCAGCTCAAGCATTTTGCGTTCGCCCCGCAGGTGACGATCCACAACGACGCCCAGCGTCCGGTAACCGTACTGGAACTCACTGCGCCGGATCGTCCAGGCCTGCTGGCACGGGTCGGCGGGATTTTCCTCGAGTTCGACCTGTCGCTGCAGAACGCCAAAATCGCCACCTTGGGCGAGCGGGTGGAAGACGTGTTCTTCATCACCGACGCCCACAATCAACCGCTGTCCGACCCGCTGCTGTGCAGCCGTTTGCAGGATGCCATCGTCGAACAGTTGAGCGTCAATCAGGAACCCGATATCAAACTGTCGCGCATCAGCATTTGATTGCGCGCCCGGATTCAACCGCTTTGCACGAGATCCCGCACCGATGAACAACGCTCTGTCCCAGCTTCAGCCCTACCCGTTCGAAAAGCTCCGCGCCCTGCTCGGCAGCGTTACGCCAAACCCGGACAAGCGCCCGATCGCGCTGTCCATCGGCGAACCGAAGCATCGCTCGCCAAGCTTTGTCGCCGAGGCGCTGGCCAACAATCTGGATCAGATGGCGGTGTACCCGACCACCCTCGGCATCCCGGCGCTGCGCGAAGCCATCGCGGCCTGGTGCGAACGTCGTTTCAACGTGCCGAACGGCTGGATCGACCCGGCGCGCAATGTGCTGCCGGTCAACGGCACCCGTGAAGCGCTGTTCGCTTTCACCCAGACCGTGGTCAACCGTGGCGACGACGCACTGGTGGTCAGCCCGAACCCGTTCTATCAGATCTACGAAGGCGCGGCGTTCCTCGCCGGCGCCAAGCCGCACTACCTGCCGTGCCTGGACGAGAACGGCTTCAACCCGGATTTCGACGCAGTGTCGCCGGACATCTGGAAGCGCTGCCAGATCCTGTTCCTGTGCTCGCCGGGCAACCCGACCGGTGCGCTGATTCCGGTCGACGTGCTGAAAAAGCTGATCGCCCTGGCCGACGAATACGACTTCGTGATCGCCGCCGACGAGTGCTACAGCGAACTGTACTTCGACGAACAAACCCCGCCGCCGGGCCTGCTCAGTGCCTGCGCCGAACTGGGCCGCCAGGACTTCAAGCGCTGCGTGGTGTTCCACAGCCTGTCCAAGCGCTCGAACCTGCCGGGCCTGCGTTCCGGTTTCGTCGCTGGCGATGCCGACATCCTCAAGGGCTTCCTGCTGTACCGCACCTACCACGGCTGCGCGATGCCGGTTCAGACCCAACTGGCCAGCGTCGCTGCGTGGAATGACGAAGTGCACGTGCGCGCCAACCGTGCGCTGTACCGTGAGAAGTTCGATGCCGTGCTGGCGATCCTCAGCCCGGTGATGGACGTGCAGCGCCCTGATGGTAGCTTCTATCTGTGGCCGAATGTGCAAGGCGACGATGCCGCGTTCTGCCGTGATCTGTTTGCCGAAGAACACGTGACCGTGGTGCCGGGCTCGTACCTGTCGCGCGACGTCGATGGCGTCAATCCGGGCGCCGGGCGCGTGCGGATGGCACTGGTTGCGCCGCTGGCGGAGTGCGTCGAGGCTGCCGAGCGTATTCGCGACTTCGTCCTGCGCCACAAGTAATGTCTGAATGCCCGTGCCGGCCAATCCGGCACGGGTGGTCAAATATCACGTAACACTTCCCTTGTTTTTTGTATCTCATTCCTGTGCCGGCCAGGCGTTAGTCTTGAGTCGCGCCACTCGCTGCGCGTGAACCAACGCCAACTTTAACTTCATGGAAGAAGTGAACAATGAAAGAACTTCTGGATTGCCAACTGATTCAATGGCCTGACGATCAGGCCGCTTACACAGCCGCCATCAGCGAGAATCCGGCAAATGCCGGTACACACAGCGCACCCGGCTCTCGCCGCAAACGCTCCGTGGTCAATTACTCGAAACTCTGGGCAAATGGCCGCACGTTAAAAATCGCATTCATCGATACACCCGACCCAGACCTTAAGGTCGCGATTATCAAGGCAGCCTGTAAATGGCTGCCCTATATCAACCTCAAGTTTGAATTCGTCGACGATCTGAAAGGTGATATCCGCATCGCCACTCGGAACAATAACAACAGTTCGGTGCTCGGCACCGATGCGCTATTGATTCATCCCGACCATCCAACGATGAATCTGGGCGTCAAACCGGAACATGCCGATTTCGAAACCATCGTGGTTCACGAGTTCGGCCATGCGCTGGGGGCCCTGCACGAACATCAGCACCCTCAAGCCAATATTCCGTGGGACAAACCCAAGGTGTACGCGTTTTACCGAAATCGGGAAATGAATCCGCTGACCCGCGAACAGGTCGACCGCAATCTGTTCGCCTCCTTCGATACGCTGGACGCGCTTTATACGAATTACGACAGGCGATCGATCATGCACCATCCCGTATCGAACGATTTGACCATCGGCAACTGGGAAGTCCCGATCAACCGCAAGATCAGTAAAAAAGACAAACAATTGATGAAACTGCTTTATCCGAAATAAATGCCTGCTTCAAAACAACATTCGTCAGGTGCAACGCCTGACGAAACTGGATTGAACACACCCACTTACATCAAACAACTTTCATACTTTCACGATCAACAATAACTTCACCACCCGAACTCATCGAGTTGCTGGACACGTTAATTATTTCCTGCAAGTAAGGACACTTGAACATGATTCAAACAATCAACCAGTCTCGCCGAAAAAAACGCGCAGCCGGCAAACCGGCTCACTTCTGGACGCCTGGCCAGACATTGCGAATTGCCTTTCTGAATGGCGACCAGGCGTTCAAAGAGGCTGTCAAAACCGCAGCGAGCAACTGGCTGCCTCACATCAACCTGAAGTTCGATTTTGTCGAGGGCGACTCAGGGGATATTCGTATCAAAAGCGAGCCCGGTATTTACTGGTCTGTCATCGGTAACAACGCCCTATTGGTCGAAGCGCCAGACCCGACCATGAGGCTGTCACCGGACCTGCGAGCACCAGCGTTCTTCGCCGCCAATGTCATGCATGAGTTCGGGCACGCATTGGGAGCCGAACATGAGCACCTGCATCCGGAGTCAAACATTCCCTGGAACAAACCTGCGGTTTACGCCTCACACGGCGTGGCCGAAGACGCCGATGAAGACGATTACGCGCGCCAGTCTGTCGATGAACGCTACTTCAACCTGCTCGATGCCGGCTCGTTCGACTATTCGCCTTACGATCCGAAATCGATCATGCATTACCCCGTTCGCCAGGACTGGACCCACGGCGATTTCAAGATTGATCTGAATCGAGTGCTCAGTGAAAAGGACAAGGCCTTCATGGCGAAGGTCTATCCGTACCCTGCTGCACAAACGGCGTAATCGGTGGAACGGGCCAATCTGGATCATTTGACCTGCCCCAGATTGGCCTCACTCAAATCCAGTTCGCCCAGCACTTCACGTAAAACGTCATCACCAATCTGATGCTGACGACTGAGGCTGTACAACTCAAGGCGCTGCGCCCGCAATGCCTTGAGGCGCAAGCGGCGTTCCAGCAGATCCATCTGGAACGCCAGCGCCTGGGCTTCGGCCGAATCGTTGAACACCTCCAGCTGATGGCGGTACTCGGACATGATCCGCGCCTTGAGCTCCGCTGCCAGCGCGGCTTGCGCGGCATCCTGCGGGTTGACCTCTTCGGTCTCCAGCGCATGAATCGCTGCTTCCGCGGTCTTGCGCCAGGCGTCACGGACTTCCTGACGACGCTTGTCGTCCGGGCTTTTTTCGATACCACGCAACAGCAATGGCAGCGCAATACACGCCGTCACCAGCGACAACAGAATCACCCCGGCGGCGATGAAGATCAGCAGGTCGCGCTCGGGAAACACCTCGCTGCCCATCAGCATCGGCACCGACATCACACCCGCCAGGGTCACCGCACCGCGCACACCGCCAACGGTCAGCAACCAGCAGGAACGGGCGGTCGGCACTTGCGTCAGATCCCCCTTCCCACGCAGGCGACGCAACAGCACCGAAAGACGCCAGATGCTCTGCACCCAGATAAAACGCAACAGGACCAGCGCCAGGAAGATCGCCACCACATCGAGACAGCGATAGAACAGGGTCGGCCACAACGACGTCTCGTGGCTGACCACCGCTTTAATGATGTCCGGTAGCTGCAGGCCGAGCAGCAGAAAAATCAAACCGTTGAAGGCAAACTCCAGCAACGACCACACGCTGCGATTGAGCAACCGGGTGCTGGTCTGGCGCGGCAGCAGATCGAGCCAGCTCTGCATCATCCCCGCCGCCACTGCCGAAAGAATGCCCGACGCGCCGAGCCGTTCGGCCAGCACGTAAGCGGCGAATGGCAGCAGCAACATGAACACCACGTGGGTCGCCGGATCGTCCCAGCCCCGGGCGATCATCCAGGCGCGCAACCGGCCGACCAGCCAGCTCAGCGCCACACCCACTGCCAGCCCGCCGACCGCGACCAGTACGAAGGTCAGGCTGGCGTTGGCCAGGGAAAACGCACCGGTAACCGCCGCGACCAGGGCGAACTTGAACGTCACCAGGCCCGAAGCGTCATTCATCAGCGCCTCGCCCTGCAACATGTGCATCAATGGTGTGGGCAAGCGGTTCTGCGAAATGGCCGAGACGGCCACGGCATCCGTTGGCGACAGTACCGCCGCCAGCGCGAAGGCCACCGGCAAGGGAATCGTCGGCAGCAGCCAATGAATGAAGTAGCCCGCCCCGACCACGGTAAACAGCACCAACCCGACCGCCAGCGTCAGCACCGGCCCGCGCAGGCGCCACAATTCCCGCTTGGGCATGCGCCAGCCATCGGAAAACAGCAGCGGTGGCAGGAACAGAAACAGGAACAGCTCCGGATCAAGAGCCACGTGCAGGCCGAGGGTCGGCCAGGCCAGCAAGGCACCGGCGGCGATCTGCACCAGTGGCAGCGGCAGCGGAATCACCCGTCCCACCAGGCGCGAGACACTGACCAGCATCAGCAGGATCAGGACGGTATAAGCGGTTTGCATAGAGCGGAAATCCCGGACAATCGACAGCGTTGAACTGCCATATTAGCCGCTTAGGCTGTGCGTGGCCGTTGCACCTATGTCGCAGCCCCCTCAGCAAAAGCAACCTCGGCGCCGCGAAACCGTCTGGTCATGGCATAATCCGACACCATTTTTTTCCAGCACCTGTAAAGGGGGCAATTCCTTGACCGTTTCAAGCAAAACGTTGCACCTTTTCGGCATCAAAGCCTGCGACACCATGAAAAAGGCGCGCACCTGGCTCGATGAACACGCTGTCAGCTATGACTTCCACGATTACAAGACCGCCGGCATTGACCGCGAGCACCTGACCCAATGGTGCGACGAGCATGGCTGGCAAACGGTGTTGAACCGCGCAGGCACGACCTTTCGCAAACTCGACGACGAACGCAAAGCCGATCTCGACCAGTCGAAAGCCATCGAACTGATGCTCGCTCAACCCTCGATGATCAAGCGCCCGGTGCTCGATCTCGGTGACCGAACCCTGATTGGCTTCAAGCCAGACATCTACGCGGCCGCGCTCAAGTAAGCAGCCCGTCACTTTTTGTAGAGGTATTCACATGTCCAACTCCCTGTTCAGTATTGCCTTCGGCGTCGGCACCCAAAACCGTCAAGGCGCGTGGCTGGAAGTGTTCTACGCCCAGCCGCTGTTGAACCCTTCGGCCGAACTGGTTGCCGCAGTTGCACCGATCCTCGGCTACACCGGAGGCAACCAGGCCATCACCTTCACCACCGCACAGGCTGCGCAACTGGCTGAAGCCGTGAAAGGCATCGACGCGGTACAAGGCAAGCTGCTGACCCGCCTGGCCGAAAGCCACAAGCCGCTGGTCGCGACCCTGCTGGCCGAAGACGCGCAACTGACTTCGACTCCTGAGGCTTACCTCAAGCTGCACCTGCTGTCCCATCGCCTGGTCAAGCCGCACGGCGTGAGCCTGGCCGGGATCTTCCCGCTGCTGCCGAACGTGGCCTGGACCAGCCAGGGCGCGATCGACCTGAGCGAACTGGCCGAGCTGCAACTCGAAGCCCGTCTGCGCGGCGAGCTGCTGGAAGTGTTCTCGGTGGACAAGTTCCCGAAAATGACCGACTACGTGGTACCGGCCGGCGTGCGTATCGCTGACGCCGCACGCCTGCGTCTGGGCGCCTACGTGGGCGAAGGCACCACCGTGATGCACGAAGGTTTCATCAACTTCAACGCCGGCACCGAAGGCCCGGGCATGATCGAAGGCCGCGTTTCCGCTGGCGTCTTCGTTGGCAAGGGTTCGGACCTGGGCGGCGGCTGCTCGACCATGGGCACCCTGTCGGGCGGCGGCAACATCGTGATCAAGGTCGGCGAAGGCTGCCTGATCGGCGCCAACGCCGGTATCGGTATCCCGCTGGGCGACCGCAACACCGTCGAGTCGGGCCTGTACGTGACCGCTGGCACCAAGGTGGCGCTGCTGGACGAGCACAACAACCTGGTCAAAGTGGTCAAGGCTCGTGAACTGGCCGGTCAGACCGACCTGCTGTTCCGTCGCAATTCGGAAACCGGCGCTGTGGAATGCAAAACCCACAAATCGGCGATCGAACTGAACGAAGCGCTGCACGCTCACAACTAAGCGCCGCTGTGACCTCCTGTGGGAGCGGGCTTGCTCGCGAAGACGGTGTGTCAGTCACCCTTCATTTTGACTGACACGACGCATTCGCGGGCAAGCCCGCTCCCACAGGGTTCGGCGTTAACCCGCCCATCTTCACCAGGGCTTGAAACCGTGATGATTCCCTCCCCCTGGCGCGCCGATTTCCCGGCCATCGCCGCCCTGCAACGGCAAGACCAGACCTATCTGGACAACGCCGCCACCACGCAAAAACCCCAGGCCCTGCTCGACGCGCTGGCGCATTACTACGCCAATGGCGCGGCCAACGTGCATCGTGCTCAGCATCTGCCCGGCGCCCACGCCACGCAGGCGTTCGAGGACAGCCGCCTGAAGGTTGCCCAGTGGCTGAATGCCGGTGACAGCGGGCAGATCATCTTCACCCACGGCGCCACCAGTGCGCTGAATCTCCTGGCTTACGGCCTGGAACATCTTTTCCTTCCAGGCGATGAAATTGTCATCAGCGCCCTGGAGCATCACGCCAATCTGCTGCCGTGGCAGCAACTGGCACAACGTCGCGACCTCAAACTGGTGATCCTGCCGCTGGACGATGACGGCGTGATCGACCTCGCTGCTGCCGTTCACCTGATCGGTCCGCGCACTCGCTTGCTGGCGGTCAGCCAGTTGTCCAACGTACTGGGCGCCTGGCAACCGTTGCCGGCACTGCTGGCAATGGCCAAGGCGCACAACGCGTTGACCGTGGTCGATGGCGCTCAAGGCGTGGTTCACGGCCGGCATGACGCGCAGGCGCTGGGTTGCGACTTTTATGTGTTTTCCAGCCACAAGTTGTACGGGCCCGATGGCCTTGGCGTGCTGTTCGGGCGCAACGCCGCGCTCGAACAACTGCGCCCGTGGCAGTTCGGTGGCGAAATGGTGCTGGAAGCCAATTATCACGACGCGCGTTTCCGCCCGGCGCCACTGGGTTTCGAAGCGGGAACGCCGCCGATTGCCAACGTGATCGGCCTCGGCGCGACCCTCGATTATCTGGCCGGTCTGGATCAGGACGCCGTGTCCACCCACGAAGCGGCGCTGCACGACTATCTGTTGCGCGGCCTTGCTGCCCGCAATGGCATCCGTCTGCTGGGCAAGCCGCAACTGGCGCTGGCCAGTTTTGTCGTGGAAGGTGTGCACAACGCCGATCTTGCGCACTTGCTGACCGAACAGGGCATCGCCGTGCGTGCCGGACACCACTGCGCGATGCCACTGCTCAAGCGTTTCGAACTGGCCGGGGCGATTCGTGTGTCGCTGGCGCTGTACAACGATTCCGAAGATCTGGAGCGGTTCTTTGAAGCGCTGGATCAGGCGCTGGAGCTGTTGCGATGAGCCTGCCGGTCGAGGCCGCCGACGCGCTGCAAACGTTTCAGAACGCCGCCGGCTGGGAACAGCGGGCGCGGCTGTTAATGCAATTTGGTGACCGCCTGCCGCCGTTGAGCGATGCGGACAAGTGCGAGGCCAATCGGGTGCACGGCTGTGAAAGCCAGGTGTGGCTGGTTGGAGAGTTGCGCGACGGTCACTGGCAATTCGCAGCAGGCAGCGATGCGCGGATGATTCGCGGATTGGTGGCGTTGTTGCTGTTGCGGGTCAACGGCTTGTCGGCCGCCGAGTTGCAGCAAATCGATCTGCCGGAGTGGTTCAATCAATTGGGACTGTCGCGGCAGTTGTCGCCGTCGCGCAGCAATGGCTTGAATGCCGTGCTGCAGCGGATGAACGAGCTGGCGCAGTAAAAGGGCTGCTGGGCAGCCCTATGCTTCAGGCCTGAGGCTTGACCCGATCCGCCGGTCGCCGCACGCCCGCCACAATCTTGTCTACGGCCTTGGTCGCCGCGACCATGCCGAACGTCGCCGTCACCATCATCACCGCGCCAAACCCGCCGGCGCAGTCCAGTTTCACGCCGTCACCGACAAAACTCTTCTGCAGGCAAATGCTGCCGTCCGGCTTCGGATAGCGCAGCTGTTCGGTGGAGAACACGCACGGCACGCTGTAATGGCGGGTCACGGTTCGCGAGAAACCGTAGTCACGGCGCAACGTTGAACGCACTTTCGAAGCCAGCGGATCGTTGAAGGTGCGGTTGAGGTCGCAGACCTGAATCAACGTTGGATCGATCTGTCCGCCAGCTCCACCGGTGGTGATGATCTGAATCTTGCGGCGCTTGCACCAGGCGATCAGCGCAGCCTTGGCGTTGACCGCATCAATGCAGTCGATCACGCAGTCGATGTTCGGCGTGATGTATTCGGCCATGGTGTCGCGGGTGACGAAGTCCGCCACGGCGTGCACCTTGCAGTCCGGGTTGATCCCGCGCAGACGCTCGGCCATCACCTCGACCTTGGGTTTGCCGACGGTGCTGTCGAGCGCGTGCAACTGGCGGTTGGCGTTGCTGACGCAGACGTCGTCGAGGTCGAACAGCGAAATCTCGCCCACCCCGCAACGGGCCATGGCTTCCGCCGCCCAGGAACCGACGCCGCCAACGCCGACAATCGCCACATGGGCTGCACGCAGGCGCTCAA
The DNA here is from genome assembly GCF_002113205.1 of Pseudomonas sp. B16(2017). Classification (NCBI taxonomy): domain Bacteria; kingdom Pseudomonadati; phylum Pseudomonadota; class Gammaproteobacteria; order Pseudomonadales; family Pseudomonadaceae; genus Pseudomonas; species Pseudomonas sp. B16(2017). The sequence goes on along the minus strand of NZ_NEKA01000009.1, from coordinate 44,481 downwards.
GGCCCTCGATGCCATACAAACGGGCGATGCCTGCAAACCGCGGATCTTCTGTACTCATGACCATTACCCTGAAAACCGGCGCGCATTATAGGACTACGCAGCGACAAGTTTTAAGCTTCAAGCTACAAGTGTAAGAACTTAAGTCAGGTTGGATTGCCCAACATCCGGCATTTCCCTGTCTCTTGTAGGACTCAGCGAACTGCCGGTGTAGGATGCGCGCCCTCCTGGCGTCAACCAGCCGACCCTTCGTTCCACAGCCTTTGGAACCCGACACAGCTATGTCATCGCGTAAATTTGGACTCAACCTGGTGGTGGTTCTGGCAATCGCCGCCCTGTTCACCGGTTTCTGGGCGCTGATCAACCGCCCCGTTTCCGCGCCGAACTGGCCGGAGCAGATCTCCGGTTTCTCCTATTCACCGTTCCAGCAGGGACAGTTCCCACAGAAGGATCAGTATCCGTCCGACGATGAAATGCGCCGCGACCTGGAGATCATGAGCAAGCTGACGGACAACATCCGCATCTACTCGGTCGACGGCTCCCTGCAGGACATCCCGAAACTGGCAGAAGAATTCGGCCTGCGCGTGACCCTGGGGATCTGGATCAGCCCCGACCAGGAGCGCAACGAGCGGGAGATCGCTAAAGCTATCGAGTTGGCCAACTCTTCGCGCAGTGTGGTTCGCGTGGTGGTCGGCAACGAAGCATTATTCCGGGAGGAAATCACGCCTGAGGCCCTGATCGTCCTGCTGGATCGTGTCCGTGCAGCGGTGAAGGTACCGGTCACCACCTCCGAACAATGGCATATCTGGGAGAAATACCCGCAACTGGCCAAACACGTCGACCTGATTGCCGCCCACGTTCTGCCCTACTGGGAATTCATTCCGGTGGACAAGGCCGGGCAGTTCGTTTTCGACCGCGCCCGCGACCTGAAAAAGATGTTCCCGAAAAAGCCGTTGCTGCTGTCCGAAGTGGGCTGGCCGAGCAACGGCCGCATGCGCGGTGGCGCCGATGCGTCGCCGGCGGATCAGGCGATCTACCTGCGCACGCTGGTCAACAAACTCAACCGCCAGGGCTTCAACTACTTCGTGATCGAAGCGTTTGACCAGCCGTGGAAGGCCAGCGACGAAGGTTCGGTCGGCGCTTACTGGGGCGTGTTCAACGCCGCACGCCAGCAGAAATTCAACTTCGAAGGTCCGGTGGTGGCGATCCCGCAATGGCGCGTGCTGGCCATCGGTTCGGTGGTGCTGGCGCTGTTGTCGCTGACGCTGCTGATGATCGACGGCTCGGCCCTGCGTCAGCGCGGCCGTACCTTCCTGACCTTTATCGCGTTCCTCTGCGGTTCGGTGCTGGTGTGGATCGGTTACGACTACAGCCAGCAATACAGCACGTGGTTCAGCCTGACGGTGGGCTTCCTGCTGGCGCTCGGTGCGCTCGGGGTGTTCATCGTGTTGCTGACCGAGGCCCACGAACTGGCCGAAGCGGTGTGGATTCACAAACGCCGGCGTGAATTCCTGCCGGTGGTCGGCGATTCTGATTACCGCCCGAAAGTTTCGATCCACGTGCCCTGCTACAACGAGCCGCCGGAGATGGTCAAACAGACCCTCAACGCCCTGGCCAACCTCGACTATCCGGACTTCGAAGTCCTGATCATCGACAACAACACCAAGGACCCGGCGGTCTGGGAACCGGTGCGCGACTACTGCGAAACGCTCGGCCCGCGCTTCAAGTTCTTCCACGTCTCGCCTCTGGCCGGTTTCAAGGGCGGCGCGCTGAACTACCTGATCCCGCACACCGCCAAGGACGCCGAAGTGATCGCGGTGATCGACTCCGACTACTGCGTGCACCCGAACTGGCTCAAGCACATGGTGCCGCACTTCGCCGACCCGAAAATCGCCGTGGTGCAGTCGCCGCAGGATTATCGCGACCAGAACGAAAGCACCTTCAAAAAGCTCTGCTACGCCGAATACAAAGGCTTCTTCCACATCGGCATGGTCACCCGCAACGACCGCGACGCGATCATCCAGCACGGCACCATGACCATGACCCGTCGTTCGGTTCTGGAAGAACTGGGCTGGGCCGACTGGTGCATCTGTGAAGACGCCGAACTCGGTCTGCGGGTATTCGAGAAAGGCCTGTCGGCGGCGTATTACCACGACAGTTACGGCAAGGGTCTGATGCCGGACACCTTCATCGACTTCAAGAAGCAGCGGTTCCGCTGGGCCTACGGTGCAATCCAGATCATCAAGCGCCACACCCGCAGCCTGCTGCGCGGCAAGGACACCGAGCTGACTCGCGGCCAGCGTTACCACTTCCTCGCAGGCTGGCTGCCTTGGGTGGCGGACGGCATGAACATCTTCTTCACCGTCGGCGCGCTGTTGTGGTCGGCGGCGATGATCATCGTGCCGCAACGGGTCGACCCACCGCTGCTGATCTTCGCGATCCCGCCGCTGGCGCTGTTCGTGTTCAAGGTCGGCAAGATCATCTTCCTCTACCGTCGCGCCGTGGGCGTGAACCTCAAGGATGCATTCTGCGCGGCACTGGCCGGTCTGGCGTTGTCGCACACCATCGCCAAAGCGGTGCTGTACGGCTTCTTCACCAGCAGCATTCCGTTCTTCCGCACCCCGAAAAACGCCGACAACCATGGCTTCTGGGTGGCGATTTCCGAAGCCCGGGAAGAGCTGTTCATCATGCTGCTGTTGTGGGGCGCGGCACTGGGGATCTTCCTGGTGCAGGGCATTCCGAGCAACGACATGCGCTTCTGGGTGGCCATGTTGCTGGTGCAGTCGCTGCCGTACGTGGCGGCGCTGATCATGGCGTTCCTGTCGTCGCTGCCAAAACCTGCGGCGGCGCCTGAACCGGCACCGGTGGTCTAAATCCTCACCGATGCACTAAACGGCGGCCAATGGTCGCCGTTTTGCTTTAAGATAACCGCCATTTTGCGCGCCTTGCCCCCCAGCTTTCGGAGTTTTCCATGACGGCCCACGCCGACCTTTCGCCGACCCTCCAACTCGCCATCGACCTGATCCGCCGTCCGTCCGTGACGCCGGTCGACGCCGATTGCCAGAAGCAGATGATGCAGCGCCTGGGCGATGCCGGTTTCCAGCTGGAACCGATGCGCATCGAAGATGTGGATAACTTCTGGGCGACTCACGGCAAAGGCGACGGCCCGGTGCTGTGCTTCGCTGGCCACACCGACGTGGTACCAACCGGCCCGGTGACGGCCTGGCAGATCGACCCGTTCAACGCGGTGATCGACGAGCACGGCATGCTCTGCGGCCGTGGCGCGGCGGACATGAAAGGCAGCCTGGCCTCGATGACCGTAGCGGCCGAGCGTTTCGTCGCCGACTACCCGGATCACAAGGGCAAGGTTGCATTCCTGATCACCAGCGACGAAGAAGGCCCGGCGCATCACGGCACCAAGGCTGTGGTCGAGCGCCTGGCAGCCCGTAACGAGCGTCTGGACTGGTGCATCGTCGGCGAACCGTCGAGCACCACGCTAGTGGGCGACGTGGTGAAGAACGGTCGTCGCGGCTCCCTCGGCGCCAAACTGACCGTGCGCGGTGTCCAGGGCCACGTCGCCTATCCGCATCTGGCGAAGAACCCGATCCACCTCGCTGCCCCGGCTCTGGCCGAGCTGGCAGCCGAGCATTGGGATCACGGCAACGACTTCTTCCCGCCGACCAGTTTCCAGATTTCCAACGTCAACTCCGGCACCGGCGCGACCAACGTGATTCCGGGCGATCTGGTGGCGGTGTTCAACTTCCGCTTCTCCACCGAGTCGACCGTTGAAGGGCTGCAGAAACGCGTCGCCGACATCCTCGACAAGCACGGCCTGGACTGGCACATCGACTGGGCGCTGTCCGGTCTGCCATTCCTCACCGAGCCGGGTGCGCTGCTCGACGCGGTGTCGTCGAGCATCAAGGACATCACTGGCCGCGAGACCAAGGCGTCCACCAGCGGCGGCACCTCCGACGGTCGTTTCATCGCGACCATGGGTACGCAGGTTGTTGAGCTGGGCCCGGTCAACGCAACCATCCACCAGGTCAACGAGCGCGTGCTGGCGGCCGATCTCGACGTGCTGACCGAGATCTACTACCAGACCCTGATCAAGTTGCTCGTCTGATGCTCGCGTGCCCGATCTGCAGTGAACCGCTAAACGCGGTGGACAACGGCGTGGTCTGCCCCGCCGGCCACCGCTTTGACCGTGCGCGCCAGGGTTACCTCAACCTGCTGCCGGTGCAGCACAAGAACAGCCGCGATCCCGGTGACAATCAGGCGATGGTCGAGGCCCGCCGCGACTTTCTGAACGCCGGGCATTACGCGCCAGTGGCCAAGCGCCTGGCGGAACTGGCGGCGAGTTATGCGCCGGCGCGCTGGGTCGATATCGGTTGTGGCGAGGGTTACTACACCGCGCAGATCGCCGAGGCTTTGCCCGACGCCGACGGTTACGCGCTGGACATCTCGAAGGAAGCGGTCAAACGCGCCTGCAAACGCAACCCGGCGCTGACCTGGTTGATCGCCAGCATGGCCCGGGTGCCACTGGCCTCCGGCAGTTGCCAGTTTCTGGCCAGCGTCTTCAGCCCACTGGACTGGGAAGAGGCCAAACGCCTGCTCAGTGTTGGCGGCGGCCTGATGAAAGTCGGCCCGACCAGCGGCCATCTGATGGAACTGCGCGAACGCCTGTACGACGAAGTGCGCGAATACACCGACGACAAGCACCTGGCCCTGGTGCCGGAAGGCATGGCGCTGGCGCACAGTGAAACCCTGGAATTCAAACTGACGCTGGACAAGCCCGAGGATCGCGCCAACCTGCTGGCGATGACGCCCCACGGCTGGCGCGCCAGTGCCGAGCGCCGCGCGGCGGTGATCGAACAGGCCGAGCCGTTCGTGACCACGGTCTCGATGCGCTACGATTATTTCGTTCTTCAATAACTTTTGGTCCCGGGCAACGACCCGGGGCCGGCTAAATCCGCGAATGGATTTTTCAGACCCGCAGTGAGGATATCCATGCGCCAACCGGACATCGAGATTTACCTGAAAGACGCCGACGTCGACCACAAGGCCATATCCGCCTGGCTGGGCGCCGCCCTCGGCCCGTGCAGCGACTGGGTACAGAAAGGTCAGACGTACAAGTGCAAGGCCGGCAACATCCCGGTGACCTGGCTGCCGAAAGCCGTGGGCAAGTGGAACAGCCTGTACCTGGAAAGCGACGCGACCCCTTGGGACGACGACATCGCCTGCGCCCGGGCAGCCTTTGCCGCGCTGAACGTCGAAGTGCGCTGCGCGCCGGGGACGTGGGTCGAGGAAGAAGGTGAAGAAACGGCGGATCGCTGGATCCGGATCAGCGCCGATGGTGAAGAAGAGATCACCTGGAAAACGGCTTAAAAACCAGCAACACAATGACAATGTGGGAGCGAGCCTGCTCGCGATTGCGTAGTGTCAGTCGATATCAAGGCTGACTGATACACCGCAATCGTCGGAACGCCGCCCGGAGCAGGCTCGCTCCCACAATGATTTTCGGTGTTCTGAAGATTTGCGTTACAGGCCTACAACGTCTTCAGCCTGCAACCCCTTCTGCCCTTCCACCACCGCGTATTCAACCTGCTGACCCTCGGTCAGCGAACGGTGGCCTTCGCCACGGATCGCGCGGTAGTGCACGAACACGTCCACCCCGTCTTCGCGCTGAATGAAGCCGTAGCCCTTGGCGTCGTTGAACCACTTCACGTTGCCGGTTTCACGTGTTGCCATCTGTTCATACTCCTTTTTTATTATTGAACAGGCTTTTCGCAGGAAAGCCTTTGAGGAACGTCAGCCTGCGTCCGACGTCCATAAAAGGGCCCCGGCGACAGATCGCCGAGTATATGACAGGCGGCAAAACTCTCAACAGGAGATTACTTCGCCGCTTTTTTGCCGATTTTCGCCCAATACGGCAAACTGTCGACCGCCCGAGCAAACGCTCGGTTTATCCACTCACGCAGAAGCCGTATGACCCGTTCCCCGTTCCGCCGTCTTGTGTTTGGCACCTTGCGCCGACTGTTGTATCTCTGGGTTCGCTCCGAGACGATCAACCAGTCGTCGTTCACCCTCAACCTCGACCGCAGTCGTCCGGTGTTCTACGTCCTGCAAAATCCATCGCTGACTGATCTGGCGGTGGTCGACACCGAGTGCACCAAGGCCGGCCTGCCGCGCCCGGTGCTGCCGGTGTCCGTGGGTTCGCTGATCGAACCGGCAGCGTTTTTCTACCTGACGCCGGACCCGGACTGGCTCGGTCGCCAGGACAAGCGCGGTGCACCGCCGACCCTGACCCGACTGGTCAGCGCCCTCAGCCAGAACGCTGCCGAAGACGCGCAGATCATTCCGGTCAGCGTGTTCTGGGGCCAGTCGCCGGACAGCGAAAACAGTCCGTGGAAACTGCTGTTCGCCGACAGCTGGGCCGTCACCGGGCGTCTGCGTCGCCTGCTGAGCATCATGATTCTGGGGCGCAAGACCCGCGTGCAATTCTCCGCACCGATCCACCTGCGCGAACTGATCGAACACAACAAGGGCCACGAGCGCACGGTGCGCATGGCCCAGCGGATCCTGCGGGTGCACTTCCGCAACCTCAAGGCTGCAGTGATCGGTCCGGACATTTCCCACCGCCGCAACCTGGTCAAAGGCCTGCTCAACCAGCCGCTGGTCAAGCAAGCGATCCTCGACGAAGCCGAGCGCGAAAACATCTCCCCGGAAAAAGCCAAGGCCCAGGCCCTGCGCTACGGCAACGAGATCGCCTCGGACTACACCTACACCGCGATCCGTTTTCTGGAAGTGGTGCTGAGCTGGTTCTGGAACAAGATCTACGACGGGATCAAGGTCAACCACATCGAAGGTGTGCAGAAGGTCGCCCAGGGTCACGAAGTGATCTACGTGCCGTGCCACCGCAGCCACATCGACTATCTGCTGCTGTCGTACTTGCTGTTCCGCAATGGCCTGACCCCGCCGCACATCGCCGCCGGGATCAACCTCAACATGCCGGTGATCGGCAGCCTGCTGCGCCGTGGCGGCGCGTTCTTCATGCGCCGCACGTTCAAGGGCAATCCACTGTACACCTCGGTGTTCAACGAATACCTGCACACCCTGTTCACCAAAGGTTTCCCGGTCGAGTACTTCGTCGAGGGCGGTCGCTCGCGTACCGGGCGCATGCTGCAACCGAAAACCGGGATGCTCGCAATCACCATGCGCAGCTTCCTGCGCTCGTCGCGGATGCCGATCGTGTTTGTCCCGGTGTACATCGGTTATGAGCGCGTGCTCGAAGGCCGCACCTACCTCGGCGAGCTGCGTGGCGCGAGCAAGAAGAAAGAATCGATCTTCGACATCTTCAAAGTCATCGGCGCGCTAAAGCAGCGCTTCGGCCAGGTGGCGGTGAACTTTGGCGAACCGATCAAACTCGCGGAGTTCCTCGACAGCGAACAGCCCGACTGGCGCCAGCAGGAACTCGGCCCGCAGTACAAGCCGGCGTGGCTCAACGAAACCACCAATCGCCTCGGCGAAAAAGTCGCGCAGCACCTGAACGAAGCGGCGGCGATCAACCCGGTCAACCTGGTGGCGCTGGCGCTGCTGTCGACCACCCGCCTGGCGCTGGATGATCGGGCCATGGCGCGGGTGCTGGATCTGTATCTGGCGCTGCTGCGCAAGGTCCCGTACTCGCCGCACACCACGTTGCCGGAAGGCGATGGCCGCGCGCTGATCGAGCACGTGAAGGACATGGATCTGCTGTCCGAGCAGAACGATGCGCTGGGCAAGATTCTTTATCTGGACGAGCAGAACGCCGTCCTGATGACCTATTACCGCAACAACGTGCTGCACATCTTCGCCCTGCCGGCGCTGCTGGCGAGCTTCTTCCAGAGCACCTCGCGCATGAGCCGCGAACAGATCCTGCGCTACACCCGCGCGCTGTATCCGTACCTGCAATCAGAGCTGTTCATTCGCTGGACGCTGGACGAACTGGATGCGGTGATCGATCAGTGGCTGGAAGCGTTCGTCGAACAAGGCCTGCTGCGTTTCGAGAAAGACGTGTACCTGCGCCCGGCACCGAGCTCGCGGCATTTCGTGCTGCTGACCCTGCTGTCGAAGAGCATCGCCCAAACCTTGCAACGCTTCTACATGACCGTTTCCCTGCTGCTCAACAGCGGCCAGAACAGCATCAGCGCCGAAGAGCTGGAAGACCTGTGCACGGTCATGGCCCAGCGCCTGTCGATCCTGCACGGCCTGAACGCACCGGAGTTCTTCGACAAGAGCCTGTTCCGCCACTTCATCCAGACCCTGCTCGACCTCGACGTACTGCGTCGCGACGAAGCCGGCAAGTTGAGCTACCACGAACTGCTCGGCGAACTGGCCGAAGGCGCGGCCAAACGGGTGTTGCCGGCGGAGATTCGCTTGTCGATCCGTCAGGTGGCACTGCACCGCAGTGAAGATGCGGCTGAAACTGCAACCTCTCCGACTTCCTGAAACTTGAAGACAACTAACCGATGGACCGGATTGTTTTCCGGTTAGTTGTTCTATGAATTAATGGGCTCTTTTCAATCGATAAGGAAATCGACATGAGCCTTTTAAAAGATTCACCGCGAAATGTCACTGTGACATTCAGCCTGCCACCTGAGTTTATTGCTCCCCTCGACGGCAAGAATGAAACCGTTATCGACATTCAAGTTGTCAACGCCCAACAGCCCGTCAACGTCAAGAACTGGAAACAGCCTGCCATCGTCGATGGCCAATGGAACTTTTCGTTCCCGCACCGTTATGACGGAGTCAGCGTAAAGTACCGCATCAGAATCCAGATGTTTCATGACGAGCGGCCGTTGTTACTGAAACAGGACTATTTCGTGATCGTTCATCGGGCGCCCTATCATCAGACGCTGCACCTGAGTCCAATCGGTTATTTGTATGTTGAAGTGCAGTCGCCCCAGGCGATTGCTAGCGAACAGGCCGTTACCATCAGCCTGCACGAGAAATCGAATCCCGAGTTGGAACTGGCACGAGTTTCCCATGACGAACAAACTGCAACTTCGTTTTACCTGAGGTATGACCCGGACCAGGCTGTCCCGGGTAAACATTACGCGTTGACCGGAATTGAAAACCGGTATCACCAACAAGTTTCCGTCTCTCCCGGGCCTGTCGAACTTGTTCCGTTGCCAACCCCAATCAGTTCCCGTCTGGTGCAAGCGTTTCAAGGGTGGCTGAAAGATCCATTACGTTTGTTCACTGACTCATTATCCAAAATCCGCTAGATTTCCCTGGGCGCCCTTACGGTGCCCATGTCTTTTGAGGTCCTGATGAAAAAAATTTCTCTTCTCGCCGCCGCCACGTTGTTGAGCGCCTGCCAGTCTACGACACCGGGCGGTAAAACGAGCCTCGACGGCGAAGTGTTCTACCTGCAACGCATCGCCCTGCCGCCCAGTGCGACCTTGAGTGTGAGCCTGCAGGACGTTTCGCTGGCCGACGCTCCGGCCGTGGTACTCGACGAACAGAAAGGCCCGGTCAAAAGCCAGGTGCCGCTGCCGTTCCACTTGAGCTACGATCCGGCCCAGGTCAAACCCGGCCACCGCTACTCGGTCAGCGCGCGCATTGAAGTCAACGGCGAGCTGATGTTCATCACCACCGAAAACCATGCCGTGCAGCTTGATGGCAAGGATCCACAGCCACTGAAGATCCGCGTCGACTCGGCCCGTTAACGCCCTTTTCAAACAAGGAAGCTCTCATGCTCCGTCCTACCCTTCGCTTCGCCGGCCTGTGCGCGGGCCTGATGATCTCCGCCAACGCACTGGCCCTGTCCCTCAGCGACCTGTCGCAAGGCGACGCCACCGGTGGCCTCAAGGATGCCCTGACCCAGGGCGCGCAACTGGCCGTCAAACAACTCGGCACCCCGGGCGGTTTCAGCAACAACCCGGACGTGAAGATCGAACTGCCGGGCAAACTCGGGAAAGTCGCCGGCAAGATGAAAGCCTTCGGCATGGGCGCTCAAGTTGAAGAACTGGAAACCGCCATGAACAAGGCCGCGGAAACCGCCGTCACCCAGGCCCAGCCGATCCTCGTCGACGCCGTGAAGAAAATGAGCGTGGAAGACGCCAAAGGCATCCTCAGCGGCGGCAACGACTCCGCTACTCAATACCTGGACAAATCCAGCCGCGAACAGATCCGCACCAAGTTCCTGCCGATCGTCAAACAGGCAACCGACAAGGTCGGCGTAGCCCAGAAATACAACGCCTTCGCCGGCCAGGCCGCAACCTTCGGCGTAGTGGATGCGAAGAGCGCCAACATCGAAAGCTACGTGACCGAACAAGCGCTGAATGGCCTGTTCGAAATGATCGGCAAACAGGAAGAAACCATTCGCAAGAACCCGGCCGCTGCGGCGACGAGTCTGGCGAAAAAAGTGTTCGGTACGCTCTAAACCGGCACCACACGGGAGTGAGTTTTCTCACTCCCGTTGTTCAATCCGTCGCCAGCAGACACACGTAAAAAGTACACCCACTCGCGTCCCATTTTCTTCTTCTCGAAAACCTGCAGCTCAACCAACCCGCTCAACGCCGACACCGCTGTGTTGTAGGCACAACCAAGATGCTCCTTGACGTTCCCCGCCGTGAACTCCCTCGCCACCCCGCTCCTGGCCACCTGATAAATGGCCCGCTGCCGCTCTGTCAGCCGATCAAAAAAGCCCGAACAGGTCAACCAGCGCTCGAAGCCTTCGCTGTACGCCACACTCTTGCGGTACACATCGGTAAAACCCTCCACCGCCCGCAAAATCACCGAACACTGAAACTCGATGAAGTACGTCAGGTCGAGCTCATCAGCCTCGCTGTGCAAATACGACCGCCCGTACTTTACCGGCGCGTTGCGCAGTAAAAGACTGATCGCGATATAGCGGAATGCCGAAAACTCATGCTTGAACATGAACCAGTAAAACAGCGCCCTGGCGACCCGCCCGTTGCCATCGCGAAAGGGATGTTCATAGCCCAGGGCAAAGTGAAGCGTGATCGCCTTGATCAGCGGATGCAGGTAGTTTTTTTGCCGAGGTGAACCCTGTGGTTGATTGATCCACTGCGAGAGCAAATCCAGTCGCCTCACCAATCCGACCGCAGGCGGTGGCGAGTGCACGGTATTTCCTTCGCCGTCCTGCACCACCACTTCATCGTTCGTCCTGAAAAGTCCGGGGTCGTACTGCGCGTCATCAATGCCTTCGACACCGACCCGATGCATCGACGCAATCAACTTCACGCTCAAAGGCTCGTAACGTTTTTCCCAGGCGAAATTCATCATCCGGTAATTACCCATGACCATCCGCTCATCCGGCGTCCGCGGCTGGCGCCGTTGCTTGAGCATGTCCTTGGCAACACGAGTGGTGGTCGCGGCGCCCTCCAGCTGACTGCTGCTGATCGCCTCATCCTCGATCAGATCGTTGAGCAGATAACTGAAATACGCCCGCTCGCCTATCTGGCTGGTCATGTATTCCAGCGACGCCGTCGTGGTTTGCCGATCAACCACTGAAAGGGCCTTCTGCGCGGTTGGCGTCGGCACAAACTTCCCCCACTGCGCCGGTTCCCCCAAACGCAGAAGATGAATGTACTGAGCGACACGCGCCTTCTTGACCAGCGCCCAACACAAACGCGAATCCAGCCCGCTGGCCCAGCGATACCGCAAATCCTCAAAAGGCAGATACCGCCCCTGATCATCCAGCGGCTTGAGCAACGCAAGATAGTCCGCCAGACGCTGCTTGTGAGGCGCGCGCATCAACAACTCAAAGACCGGATCGGCCCGACCTTTCAATACCGGCGGTTTCTTCATCAACGCTGCTCAACCAAGCTGAAAAACAGCCTCGAGTACAGCACCGCCAACACAGCGACTCAATATCGGAGGCGTCTGAAAAAAACGTAGGAGACGGCGCAAGGTCCTACAAAGCTGCTTGCTCTCAAAAGAAATAGGTCGGCCCACAGACCGCCATCGCTAGCAGGCTCACTCCCACAGTTGAAACGGGTTTCCTCAAAAATATGACGTAGCCAACCCACTCAACACGATGAGCGTTAGCTCGAGTACAGCTCTTGACGTGCCGGCCCCATCGGAACGAAGGAACCCCGAGCCCCAGCGAGGGGCCGAACGCCGGGGCCCAGACCTTTGGTTCCTTTGGGCTGGGCCGGCACTCCGGCGTTTGCCAAAGGGACCCGCCGTAAGGGCGAAACCATAAGAAGCCGTTACCGCAGCAACGGATATGTACCCAAAACACCCAGAGCATGGCCGGCCCAAAGGCCGCCAAGCTCACCAAACCAAATCAAGACTCCTTGCGAACCCGGAACCAAGCCGCATACAACGCCGGCAAAAACAAAAGCGTCAAAGCAGTAGCAACAATCAACCCCCCCATAATCGCCACCGCCATCGGCCCAAAAAACACACTGCGAGAAAGCGGAATCATCGCTAACACCGCCGCCAAAGCCGTCAACACAATCGGCCGGAACCGCCGCACGGTCGCCTCGATAATCGCCTGCCACGGCTTGAGCCCGGCGGCGATGTCCTGCTCGATCTGATCCACCAGAATCACCGAGTTACGCATGATCATCCCCGACAGCGCGATCGTCCCGAGCATCGCCACAAAGCCGAACGGCTGACGGAACACCAGCAGAAACAGCGTCACTCCGATCAACCCCAGCGGCGCCGTCAGAAACACCATCGCCGTGCGTGAGAAGCTACGCAATTGCACCATCAGCAACGTCAGCACCACGACAATGAACATCGGCACCCCGGCGTTCACCGACTTCTGCCCACGCTCCGAATCCTCGACCGTACCGCCGACATCCAGCAGATAGCCGTCCGGCAATTCGGCGCGGATCGGATCAAGCGTCGGCATGATCTGCTTCACCAGCGTTGCCGGTTGTTCCTTGCCATAGATGTCCGCCCGCACGGTCACGTTCGGCAGACGATTGCGGTGCCAGATGATGCCTTCCTCGAAGCCATATTCCAGCGTGGCAATCTGCGACAGCGCGACGCTGCGACCGTTGTCGGTCGGCACCGCCAGACTCGGCAGCAACGACAGTTCGGTGCGCTCGTGCACGGTGCCGCGCAGGAGGATTTCGATCAATTCGTTGTCCTCGCGGTACTGGCTGACGCTGGAGCCGGTCAGCGAACTCTGGAGGAATTTCGCCAGATTCGCCGTGCTCACACCCAGTGCCCGGGCGCGATCCTGATCAATGTTCAGGTACACGACCTTGCTCGGCTCTTCCCAGTCCAGATGCACATTCACCACATGCGGGTTCTCGCGCACTTTGGCCGCCACCTTGCGCGCCAAAGCACGGACTTCCTCGATGTGCTCGCCGGTGACACGGAATTGCACCGGATAACCGACCGGCGGGCCGTTTTCCAGGCGCGTGACCCGCGAGCGCAAGGCCGGGAACTGCTCGTTCAACGTGTCGATCAGCCAGGTGCGCAGCGCTTCGCGCTCCTCGATGGTTTTCGCCAGAACGACGAACTGGGCGAAGCTCGCCGCCGGCAGTTGTTGATCCAGCGGTAGATAGAAACGTGGCGAACCGGTGCCGACGTAAGCGACATAGTTGTCGATGCCGGTGTGATCCTTGAGCATCGCTTCCAGCCGTTTGACTTCGGCCGTGGTATTGGCCAGCGAGGCGCCCTCGGCAAGCTTCAGATCGACCATCAGCTCCAGTCGCCCGGAAGCCGGAAAGAATTGCTGCGGCACGAACCGGAACAACGCCAGCGACGCAACAAATAGCAGCACGGTGAGCACGATCACGGTTTTGCGCCGACGTACGCACCACTCCACCAGACGCCGTACCCGTTGGTAGAACGGCGTGCCGTAGGGATCAGTGTGGCCGTCAGCCGTGCCGTGTTTGGCCGCGTGAATTTTCGCCAGATCCGGCAGGAGCTTTTCCCCCAGATACGGCACGAACACCACCGCCGCTACCCAGGATGCGAGCAAGGCGATGGTCACCACCTGGAAGATCGAGCGGGTGTATTCGCCGGTGCCGGATTGCGCCGTGGCAATTGGCAGGAAACCGGCGGCGGTGATCAGCGTACCGGTGAGCATCGGGAACGCGGTGCTGGTCCAGGCGTAACTGGCGGCTTTGATCCGGTCAAAGCCCTGCTCCATTTTGATCGCCATCATCTCCACGGCGATGATCGCGTCGTCCACCAGCAAACCCAGCGCCAGTACCAGCGCACCGAGGGAAATCTTGTGCAGGCCGATGCCGAGGTAATACATGCAGGCGAACGTCATCGCCAGCACCAGCGGAATGGTCAGCGCCACCACCATGCCGGTGCGCACGCCGAGGGAGAAGAAGCTCACCAGCAACACGATGGCCAGCGCTTCGACCAGCACCTGGACGAACTCGCCGACGCCGGTTTTCACGGCTGCGGGCTGGTCGGAGACCTTGCGCAATTGCATGCCGGCCGGCAGGTTTTTCTGGATGCGGGCGAATTCGATTTCCAAGGCCTTGCCCAGCACCAGAATGTCGCCGCCGTCCTTCATCGCTACCGCAAGACCGATGGCGTCTTCGCCCATGAAGCGCATGCGCGGTGCCGGAGGATCGTTGAAACCGCGCCGCACGTCAGCGACATCGGAGATGCGGAACGTACGATCCCCGACCCGGATCGGGAAGTTCTTGATCTCGTCGACTGTCTGAAAATTCCCCGACACCCGCAGCTGCAAACGCTCGCTGCCGGTTTCGAAAAACCCTGCGGTGGACACCGCATTCTGTTCTTCCAGCGCCTGCTGCACGGCTGCCAGCGGCAAACCGAGGGTGGCGAGTTTGACGTTGGACAATTCGACCCAGACCTTCTCGTCCTGCAAACCGAGCAGATCGACCTTGCCCACGTCCTTGACCCGTTGCAGCTGGATCTGGATGCGGTCGGCGTAATCCTTGAGCACCGCGTAGTCGAAACCGTCGCCGGTCAGCGCATAGATATTGCCGAAGGTGGTGCCGAACTCATCGTTGAAAAACGGCCCCTGAATGCCCGGCGGCAGGGTCTGGCGAATGTCGCTGACTTTCTTGCGCACCTGATACCAGAGATCCGGAATCTCCACCGAATGCATCGAGTCGCGGGCAATGAACGTGACCTGGGATTCACCGGGGCGCGAGAACGAAACAATCCGCTCGTACTCGCCGGTTTCCATCAGTTTCTTTTCGATGCGTTCGGTAACCTGGCGCGAGACTTCCTGAGCCGTTGCGCCGGGCCAGCGGGTCTGGATGACCATCGCCTTGAAGGTGAACGGCGGGTCTTCGCTCTGGCCGAGCTTGGTGTAGGACAAGGCACCGACAATCGCCAGCAAAAGCATCAGGAACAGTACGATCTGGCGATTGCGCAGCGCCCAGGCGGAAAGATTGAAACCCATCGGGGATTACTCCTTGTCCGCCAGATTGACCACGCGGTTGGAGCGATCCACCGGACGCACCTGCTGCCCTTCCAGCAATACGTGAACGCCAGCGGCGACCACCCAGTCGCTGGCGTTCAGGCCTTCGAGCACCGGCACGGTTTTCTCACCGAACGGGCCGACGCGCACCGGGGTCTTTTTCAGGGTGTTGTTGGCGCTGACGACCCAGACGTAGGTCGCGCCGTTTTCGGCAGTCAGTGCCGAGAGCGGCACCGACAGCGGGATGACATCGGCGGTCCGCACGAAGACCCGGGCGCTCTGGCCCAGTTCTGCCGGGACCTTGCCGGCGGTGAATGAAATGCGTGCGGCGAAGGTGCGGGATTTCGGATCGGCGGCCGGCGACAGCTCGCGGATCTGCCCGGCGAAGCGCTGGTTCTGTTGCGTCCATAGCTCCACAGAGACCGGCTGGCCGACCTTGAAGCGGCCGAAGCTCTGCTCCGGCAGGCTGATCAGCACTTCCCGTTCGCCGTCAGTGGCGAGAGTGAAAACGGTCTGCCCGGCGGCGACCACCTGCCCGACCTCCACCGAACGCTTGGCCACCACGCCATCCTGGGGCGCGCGCAGCACGGCGTAACTGGCCTGATTGGTCGAGACGTTGAATTCGGCTTTGATCTGTTTCAGGCGGGCCTCGCCGGAGCGATAGAGATTTTCGGCATTGTCGTAGGCCGAGCGGCTGACCATCTGCCGTTCCATCAGGGTCTTGTAGCGGTCACGCTCGGCACGCACCAGGTTCAGGTTGGCTTCGGCCGCCGCGACCTGGGCCCGGGTGGCTTCCAGTTGCAGGCGCACATCCTGCGGATCGAGCTCGGCGAGTGGCTGATCGGCCTTCACGCGCTGGCCTTCCTCGACCAGTCGTCGGCTGACTTTGCCGCCGATGCGGAACGCCAGATCGGGTTCGTAGCGGGCGCGAACCTCGCCCGGATAACTTTCCATCGCCTGCGCCGAAGGCTCTGGCTGCACCACCATGGCCGGTCGCACGTTGACTTGCGTCACCTCTTCCTTGCCACACGCCGACAATAAAAAAGCCAGACTGACTGGCACCGCAAAGGACAACGCATGGCGGAACATGGTGAAGGACCTTTCGCTAAGGAGGCTTGGAATAATTATACTGGCCGGTATGTTATTAATAGCAAACTCACCAGTCCAGTATTAAAAGCGAAGAATGTCGAACAATCTTTCCACTCCAAACGGCCCGGGCCGACCGAAGGATCCGGCCAAACGCCAGGCGATTCTCGAGGCGGCGAAAATCCTGTTCCTGAGTCATGGCTATGCCAACACCAGCATGGACGCGGTGGCCGCCGAGGCCGGGGTGTCGAAGCTGACGGTCTACAGCCATTTCAACGACAAGGAGACGCTGTTCTCTGCCGCCGTGGTGGCCAAATGCGAGGAGCAATTGCCACCGCTGTTTTTCGAATTGCCGGACGGCATCGCGGTGGAAAATGTGTTGCTGAACATTGCGCGAGGCTTTCACCACCTGATCAACAGCGATGAATCGGTGAACCTGCATCGTCTGATCATGGCCTTGGGCAGTCAGGATCCCAACCTGTCACTGATCTTCTTCGAGGCCGGCCCTCAGCGCATGGTGCAGGGAATGGAACGTTTGCTGCGGCGGATTCACGAAACCGGCGTGCTGAGCATCGACAACCCGCACAACGCCGCCGAGCACTTCTTTTGCCTGATCAAGGGCGCCGGGAATTTCCGCCTGTTGTACGGCTGCGGTGAGCCGCTGACCGGCGAGGCGGCGGAAAGTCATGTGCAGGAAGTGGTCGGGCTGTTCATGCGGGCTTTTCGACCCTGAAAACAAAAATCCCACGCCATGCGTGGGATTTTCTTATGCGACGGCTCAGGCCTTGAGCGCTTTCTTCGGGTAGATGTCATAGCGGCTGGATTTGCCATCCAGCGCATGGCTCGGCTTCGGCCCTTCGATGCACGGCGCCTTGCGCGGGCGCTTGACCACCACCCGGTGCGTGGCCAGCGCCAACGCCGCTTCCAGCAAGGCCGGTGCATCCGGGTCATCGCCTACCAACGGGCGGAACAGGCGCATTTCCTTCTTCACCAGCGCGGTTTTCTCACGGTGCGGGAACATCGGGTCGAGGTAGATCACCTGCGGCGGCTCGCCCTCCCAATTGCGCATCACGTCGATGGAGTTGCCCTTGAGCAGCTTCATCCGCGCCACGATCGGCGCCACCTCGAAGTCTTCCGCAGCGCGGGCCAGACCATCCTCCAGCAACGCGCCGATCAATGGCTGACGCTCGATCAGGCTCATCTCGCAACCGAGGCTGGCCAGCACGAACGCATCCTTGCCCAGCCCTGCCGTGGCATCCAGCACCCGAGGACGCACGCCCTGGGCGATGCCGACCGCCTTGGCGATCATCTGCCCACTGCCGCCGCCGTACAACCGGCGATGGGCCGCACCGCCCTCGACGAAGTCGACCCGCACCGGTCCCGGCGCATCCGGCCCCAGTTGTTGCAGCTGCAAACCCTGCTCGCCGACCTGCAGGGCAAACTCGCCATCAGCCACCTGCAACGGCAGGTTCAGGCGTTGCGCCCACTGCTCGGCCTGCGCTTCGAACGTCGGGCCGAGGGCCTCGACATGGATGCGGCAGGCCGCGGGTTGCTCAATCATGGAAAACACGCTCAAAAAAGTTAAGGATCGGCAAAAACCGCCGATAACCCAATCAACGCGCATTTTGCCAGAGCTGAGCGTCAACCGAAAAAAATGTCAGGCATTCTTCCCACATCGATTGGCTACATTTCGCCCACAGGCGACTTCAGCCGTCATAACACTCAAGCATTGGGCGGCGTCAGCCACCTGTGGCAGGATTTCTTTGCCCAGGCACTGGCCGAACAATCGAGTGATGTGGTGCCGGCCTGCGGCACGTTCCCACCGGTTGACCTGGAAAGCCCTGAAGAACCGACTGTCGGCAGCGAACTGCACGCGCACATCGTCAGCCAGCGTGAATGCGATGTGGTTGAAACCGAGGTGCGTCCGCCGGAGCCGCTGTTCCTGCCGATTGCCGAGATCGACATGACGCTGGCCGAGCCGTACCCTCCGTTCCCGCCAGAAGAAATCAAGACTCAGCAAAAGCAGCAGGATTTCGACAGCAGCTGGGTTCGTCCGGTCGTGATCAACAACGGCCAGCCGATTCCGGAGCCAGGCCCTGCCCCGCAGAAAAAACCGCTGTACCTGCCGATTGCCGAGTTCGACCTGGATCTGCTGCAGCCGTACCCGCCATTCCCGCCGGAAGCCATCGTCGAGCAGCAGAAAGCCCTGGACTTCGATAACGGCTGGGTACGCCCAATCGTTCAGCAGAACCTGCGCATCGCCGCCTGATTCCTCAGCGACACACGCTCCAGCGCCCGACATCGACATGAAAGTGATTGCGATGGGCGGCGTTGTAATCCGGACTCAACACCACACTGAACACCTCGCAGGCGCCATCGCGCACCTGACGTAGAAACTGCGCGTCTTGGTTTTGCTTCGGCCAGTCCTTGAGCACGCTGATCGCACGACCATCCGCCAGGCGGAAGCCGGCGATGTCCAGGGCATCGGCGCTGGCGTGGCGGCTGAGCGCGCCGCTCTCGCGGTTGTAGACGTTGCGGCAGGCAAAGCTGCCAAGATGATCGACCCGCGCCACGGATTGACCGTAGACCTGCTGCGCCGCCGGTTGCAACGTATGGCGCTCGAACATCGCAAACGCCACGGCCAACGGGCAACTGGCGAGAAAGCTGCTGCTGAGCCCCACCCCGCCGCCCTGCACGCGCAAAGCGCTGATCAACGGACATTTGGCATCCGGACTGTCGGCCTGTGGCGAAACCCGCAGGCCAGAGCTGCCCAATGCCTGCTGGCACAACAGCGGATCGCTGCGCAGGCGCATCAACTTGTAACCCGTGAGCCAGTTGGGCGTCGCCTGCACGTCCAGCGGCGCCCACGGGTTCCACTGCGGCGGCACATCGAGCCAACCGCGCCAGACGCCGATCAGCCCGCCACCGATGATCAGCAGGCCTGCCAACACCAGCCAGCGCCCCATGCTCATCCCTTGAAGAATTGATTGGCCTTGGCGTACGGCATCGAACGGGAGGTGAAGGTGAACGTGCCGGACTGCTGGATTTCTTCAGCCGCGCGGAAAAACTCACCCAATGCCGCCAGTGCCAGCGCCGAGCCGGTGCTGATCCGCTTCACGCCCATTTCTTCCAGCTCCTGCACGGTCAGTTTCAAGCCGCCGGACATCAACACATTGACCGGTTTCGGCGCCACTGCGCGCACTACCGCGAGGACTTCTTCGGCGGTGCGCAGGCCCGGCGCGTACAACACGTCGGCGCCGGCTTCGGCAAAGGCCTGCAAGCGGCGGATGGTGTCGTTGAGATCGGGATTGCCGTGCAGGTAGTTTTCCGCACGGGCCGTCAAGGTGAAGGGAAACGGCAAGGTGCGCACGGCAGCGACGGCGGCTTCGATCCTTGCCACCGCGTGTTCGAAACAGTAGATCGGCGAGTCTTCCCGGCCGGTGGCATCTTCGATCGAACCACCCACGGCGCCCGCCTCGGCTGCGCGGATCAGACTCTGCGCCGATTCGGCCGGGGCGTCGGCGAAGCCGTTTTCCAGATCCACTGCCACCGGCAAATCCGTGGCCGCGACAATCGCCCGGACATTGGCCAGCGTATCGTCAAGACTCAGGCCACCATCGGGCTTGCCTTGGGAAAACGCATAACCGGCGCTGGTGGTCGCCAGCGCCTGATAGCCGAGACTGGCGAGCATATTCGCGGAACCGGCATCCCACGGATTGGGAATCACGAAAATCCCGGGGCGTTCGTGCAGGGCTTTGAAGGTTTCGGCTTTACGGGCTTGTTGTTGACGGGCTTGGGCGTCCATCGGCAGGCTCCTGGGCAGGAAAGAAATCCGCCTCAGAGCAGGCCAAGTTGCTCAGCGGCGGGTTCTCTGTATAGCTCAGGCAAAGGTCGCAGGCCAGGCAAACGTTGCATCAGTTGTGCGTGAAAACGTTGCGCCAGCTTCGCCGCAAGAATGTTGTCGGCGGTGTGCAGGAAGATGTACGGCGTGCGGCCCTCTTCGATCCACTCGGCGATTTTCGCCACCCACGGCACCAGGAACGGGTCGTTGGCCTCAAGCTCCGGATGGCCGATGAAGCGCACCTGCGGGAATTGAGTGAACGCTGCCGGCCGTGTCGGCACGCGGGGCTTTTTTGATTGGGCGTGGATCACTGACGATTCGGTGGACAGGCAACTGAACAGCGCGCGCGGATCGAGACAGATGCGCTCCACGCCACGATCCAGCAACAGCCGGTTGAGCAAACGCTCACTCTCACCCTTGGCGAAAAACTGTTCGTGGCGCACTTCCACCGCCAGCGGACAATCCAGCGCATCGATGAATGCGGCAAGCTCAGGCAAGCGGTATGGCGTGAAGCTTTTCGACAGTTGCAGCCACATTGGCGAGACGCGCTCACCGAGCGGTTTGAGCAACTGGAGGAAGGTTTCGGCGGCAGTCAGTTGATCGCGCAAATCGCCGCTGTGGCTGATGTCACCGGGAAACTTGGCAGTGAAGCGAAAGTGCTCCGGCATCACCTCGGCCCAGCGCTGCACGGTGGCCGGCGACGGGCTGGCGTAGAAGGTCGTGTTGCCTTCCACGGCGTTGAACACTTGTGAATAGAGCCCGAGGAAATCGGAGGTCCTGGCGTCTACCGGATACAGATACTCGCGCCAGGCGTTTTCGCTCCAGGACGGGCAACCGAGGTAGTAAGGCAGATCCATCAGATGTACAGATCGAGGCCCAGCACGTCTGCATCCCAATCGACAAAACCGGCGGTGCTCAGGTAGCTGGCCAGGGCCATGGCCACGCTTTTCTTCATCGCGCGGTGATAAATCATGTCTTGTTGGCGGGCGGGCAGATTGCTCAGGCGTTGGGCGGTGGCTTTGGCGGCACGGGCAGCCAGTTGCTCTTCGGTCGGGAATTCCAGCTCGCCGTCGATATCGTCGACGGACTCATCCAGCGCCGGATTGCCTTTGCGAGGCTTGCGCTTGATGGGGTAGGAATGAGTGGAAACGCCGTCTATACGCATAAAGTCATGCTCGGTATCGATGATGGCAATTTAGCGGCACCTGACCGACTTAGCAAATCGCCGAGTGATAACTAGAACACATAAAAGACAAAAGGTTTAAAGCGCGGGGTTAGAAACGGACGATTGGCGTTTGCCGATGAGCGCATCGCGAGCAGGCTCGCTCCCACATGATTTGCGACACTCATGTGGGAGCGAGCCTGCTCGCGATTGGGAAAACTTGATTTCGAGGATCAACGAGCCTTGGGGGTGGCCACTTTGTCGCGCAGGTAAACCGGCTGGGCGTCGTCTGCCGGAATCGCTTCACCGCGCTCCCAGGCAAATCGCGCCAGGGTCAGCAGGTCTTCGGCATGGGGCAGCATGCCAGCGTCGAACCCGCTCAGGTTTACAGCGATGCGTTCGCCATAACCCCAACCAGTGCCAGCACCGAACCAGTCACCCGAAGCATCGTCCGGCAATGCGGCGACTTCCGGCGGCAACACCGCCTCGGCGCCCACCAGACGCATCTCCCCGGCCGTCTCGCGGTAGCAGCCCCAATACACCTCATCCATCCGCGCATCGATGGCGGCCGCAACCTGGCTTACGCCGTGCTCGCGATAAGCCCGTTGCGCCAGCACGGCCAGGTTCGACACCGGCAACACCGGGCGATCCAGCGCAAAGGCCAGGCCTTGCACCACGCCAATGGCAATCCGCACACCGGTGAATGCGCCCGGGCCACGTCCGAAGGCGATGGCGTCCACCGCTTGCAGGGTGGTGCCGGCGTCGGCCAGCAGTTGCTGGATCATCGGCAGCAGTTTCTGCGCGTGCAGGCGCGGGATCACCTCGTAATGGCTCGTGACCTTGCCGTCATGCAGCAAGGCAACGGAGCAAGCTTCAGTCGCGGTGTCCAGGGCCAGCAAGGTGCTCATCGATGTGTCCGTAAATCAGGTGGGGGAAAAAGTGCGCCAGTATAAACAACTACGGCCCGCAAGCGGGCCGTGGATGATGCAGCGGATCAGGTTTTTCAGCTCAGGGCTTCAAGCACCTTGGCAGTGATCGCTTCAACCGAACCGACGCCAGGGATATGGCTGTACTTCGGCTTGCCACCGTTCTTGGCGGACAGGTTCTGGTAGAACTCCACCAGCGGCTTGGTCTGCGAATGGTAGACCGACAGGCGATGACGCACGGTTTCTTCGGTGTCGTCCTTGCGCTGCACCAGCTCTTCGCCGGTGATGTCGTCTTTGCCGGCCAGTTTCGGCGGGTTGTAGACGATGTGGTAAACGCGGCCGCTGGCCTCGTGAACGCGACGACCGGCGATACGCTGAACGATTTCTTCGTCTTCAACGGCGATTTCGACCACGGCGTCCAGCTCGACACCGGCAGTCACCAGCGCTTCAGCCTGAGGAATGGTGCGCGGGAAGCCATCGAACAGGAAACCCTTGGCACAATCGGCTTGAGCGATACGGTCCTTGACCAGCGCGATGATCAGGTCATCCGACACCAGGCCGCCGGCATCCATGATGCTCTTGGCCTTGATGCCCAGCTCGGTGCCGGCCTTGACCGCAGCACGCAGCATGTCGCCGGTGGAGATTTGCGGAATGCCGAATTTCTCGGTGATGAACTTAGCCTGAGTACCTTTACCGGCCCCGGGAGCTCCCAGCAGAATGACGCGCATCGATGTGCTCCTCAATTTTTTATATAAAAAACAACGGATTCGCCTCGTGGGGCCAATCTCATAAAACGGGTCGTGGCCGACCAAACGGCCAAAGGCTGATCAAGATACACAGCAGGCTGCGCCCACACAAGACGCCAAAAGTCGGAGAAACCGGCGCCCGCCGCGACCTTGCGACGCGGTTCCCCAAGTCGCAACCCCATCATTAACTGTCGCCTGACCGCATTTTTCCTACAGTCAATAAACGGCACCCGAGGTTCGCCCCGGGTGCCCCGCCCCACGCAGAAAACCTTAGCCGGTATTTCGCAAACCGGCGGCAATCCCCGCCACAGACACCAGCAACGCCTGTTCCACCGGGCTGCCCTGCTCGACATTCTGCTGCCGCGAACGCGCCAGCAACTCGGCCTGCAATAGATGCAGCGGGTCGAGGTAGGTGTTGCGCAGACGGATGAATTCCAGGGTGTCTGGGCTATGTGCCAGTAGCTGCGACTGACCGGTCAGGCCGAGGACAACGGAACAGGCCTGCGACAATAGGTCGCGTAAGTGCGCACCCAACGGCAGCAACTCCGGCTCCACCAGACGCTCGTCGTAAGACAGCGCGATATCGGCGTCGGCCTTGGCCAGCACCATTTCCAGCATGTCGATGCGGGTGCGGAAGAACGGCCACTGCTCGCGCATCTGCCCCAGCAACTCGCCTTCGCCGCGCTCCAGCGCATTGTTCAGCGCGGTTTCCCAGCCGAGCCAGGCCGGCAGCATCAGGCGCGTCTGGGTCCAGCCGAAAATCCACGGAATCGCCCGCAGGCTTTCGATGCCACCAGCACGGCGCTTGGCCGGACGGCTGCCCAGCGGCAAGCGGCCCAACTCCTGCTCCGGTGTGGACTGGCGGAAATACTCGACGAATTGCGGGTTCTCCCGCACCACCGCACGGTAAGCAGCGACGCCGTCGGCGGCCAGTTCGTCCATCAGATGCCGCCATTCAGGGGTTGGTGGCGGCGGAGGCAACAGGGTCGCTTCGAGCACCGCCGCCAGATACAGATTGAGGTTTTGCTCGGCGATGTCCGGCAGGCCGAATTTGAATCGAATCATTTCCCCCTGCTCGGTGGTGCGGAAACGTCCGGCCACCGACCCCGGCGGCTGCGACAGAATCGCCGCGTGCGCCGGACCGCCACCCCGGCCCACGGTGCCACCGCGACCGTGGAACAGCAGCAGTTCGACTTGCTGCTCGCGGCAGATTTCCACCAGCCGCTCCTGCGCCCGGTACTGCGCCCAGGCCGCGGCGGTAGTGCCGGCGTCCTTGGCCGAGTCGGAATAGCCGATCATCACTTCCTGCGGGCCTTGCAGCCGCGCGCGGTAACCCGGCAGCAGCAACAGGCGTTCGATCACTGGGCCGGCGTTGTCGAGGTCGGCGAGGGTTTCGAACAGCGGCACCACGCGCATCGGCCGCAGTACGCCGGATTCCTTGAGCAACAACTGCACCGCGAGCACATCGGAAGCGGCACCGGCCATCGAGATCACGTAAGAGCCCAGCGAAGCGCCCGGCGCGGCGGCGATTTCCTTGCAGGTGGCGAGCACTTCGGCGGTGTCGGCCGAGGGTTTGAAATGCGCCGGCAGCAACGGCCGACGGTTTTGCAGTTCGCGGGTCAGGAAGCCGATGCGCTGTTCTTCGTCCCACTCCTCGTATTTGCCGAGGCCGAGGTAATCGGTGATTTCGCTCATGGCCGCGCTGTGACGGGACGAATCCTGACGTACATCGAGGCGCACCAGAAACAGGCCGAAGGTCACGGCCCGGCGCAGGCAATCGAGCAACGGCCCGTCGGCGATCACGCCCATCCCGCATTCGTGCAGCGAGTTGAAACACAGCTCCAGCGGATCGAGCAGGTCGCGGTTGTTGTGCAGCACATCGGCAGGCGCCGGCGTGGTCGCCGTCAAAGATGCATGAGCCCAGTTGCGCGTGGCGCGCAGCCGTTCACGCAAT
Source organism: Pseudomonas sp. B16(2017) (assembly GCF_002113205.1). NCBI lineage: Bacteria > Pseudomonadati > Pseudomonadota > Gammaproteobacteria > Pseudomonadales > Pseudomonadaceae > Pseudomonas > Pseudomonas sp. B16(2017). The sequence goes on along the minus strand of NZ_NEKA01000009.1, from coordinate 19,387 downwards.
TGTTTGAGCACTGCCCGATACGGCTCGGCACTGTCGCCGGCCCGGGCCTTGAGCGCTTCGCTGGCCTGCTGCATCGACAGTTCGGCGGCCAGGTGATCGACGTCACGCAGGTACAGATCCGCCGCCATCCAGCGTGCCAGCAACAGCACTTCGCGGGTCACGGCAGCGGTCACGTTCGGGTTGCCGTCACGGTCGCCGCCCATCCACGAAGCGAAGCGGATCGGCGCAGCTTCCAGCGGCAAGCGCAAACCGGTAGCGGCGAACAGCGCCTGATCGGCCTTGCGCATATGGTGGGGAATCGCCTGCCACAGCGAATGTTCGATCACCGCAAACCCCCACTTGGCTTCGTCCACCGGGGTCGGTCGGGTGCGGCGGATTTCTTCGGTGTGCCAGGCTTCGGCGATCAGGCGTTGCAGGGTGTTGTGGATCTGCTCGCGTTCGGTCGTGGTCAAGTCACGATGATCTTGGGCTGCCAGTTGCGCGGCAATCGCGTCGTACTTCTGGATCAGCGTGCGCCGGGCCACTTCGGTCGGGTGCGCGGTGAGCACCAGTTCGATTTCCAGCCGCGCCAGTTGCCGGGCCAGGGATTCGGCGCTGTGCCCTTCGTTGCGCAGGCGGGCGAGCAGTTCCGGCAGCACGCGGGACTCGAACGGCGCGGCCTGGGTCTCTTCCCGGCGATGAATGAGCTGGTACTGCTCGGCGATGTTCGCCAGGTTGAGAAACTGGTTGAACGCGCGCGCCACCGGCAGCAGTTCGTCTTCGCTCAATTGATTGAGGCTGGCGCTGAGTTCGGCGTCCATCGAGCCGCGCCGGTCGGCCTTGGCGCCCTTGCGAATCTGCTCGATCTTGTCGAGAAACGCCTCGCCGTACTGGTCACGAATGGTGTTGCCCAACAGCTCACCGAGCAGGTGAACGTCTTCGCGCAAGCGTGCATCAATATCGGTCATCAGCATCTCTCCAGCAGTAATCGGTGACGGATCGCAAGTGAGTGGATGAACAGAGAGTGCCGCTCTGGAACGCTTCTTACAAGCAGACGACGAAGGGACTTTAAACCTTGAGGGTTGCAGCTAGTCTCAACAGTAAGCCGCACAACGGCTTGCCGCCGGCAGACGCCGGATACTCACCAAGACCTGCCATGAGCAGGTGCGACATGAGGTTTTTATGAAAATCCGTGAACTCGCCCAGCATTGGGAAGAAACCGCCAAGGGTCGCCTGACCGATACCGGCTACACGATTCATCTGGACGTGGAAGCCGCCGCACGGCTGGCGGCGATTGCCGAGATGTACCCCAAACGCCATGCCGAAGAACTGCTCGGCGAGCTGATCGGCGCCGCCCTCGAGGAGTTCGAAGCGAGCCTGCCGTATGTGAAAGGCTCGACCGTGGTCGCCACCGACGAAGAAGGCGATCCGCTGTATGAAGACGTCGGCCCGACCCCGCGTTTTCTCGCGTTGTCGCGGCGTCATCTGCATGACTTGTCGGCTGCTGCCGGGAAGCAGAAACACTGATTCCTGACCCTTCAGAACGGTGGGAATGGTTTGCCCTCGATGGCGTCAGTTCAGCAGCACATGTGCTGAATTCGATGGCCTCATCGCTGGCGAGCCAGCTCCCACAGTGACTGTGTCCCCCTCCGCTTTTGCGCCGTTTCTCGCCCGCGCGTACCTCTGCCCACCGCCAAAGTTCCCGGTTTAGAGCCCTGTCCGTTCGGTCAAAGTTTTTTTTGGCGATGGGCCATCTTTTCTGAACTTTTGAAAAATGCCTTCGGTCGGAACAGGTAACCACGCCTGGAACGAGCGTTTCAAAACGCGCTGACACATGACGGTTGTCACTCCTCGACCAGGATGGATTTCGAAGCTTCCAAGGAGTTAACCAATGGAGTTGAAGACCATGAAGACCCAAACCTCGTTCTCCCACCTGCGCGGTCTGAAACTGGCTGCTCTGGCCATCGGCACCAGCTTCGTGCTGGCCGGTTGTGCCGGCAACCCACCGACCGAGCAATACGCCGTCACTCAATCGGCAGTCAACAGCGCGGTCAGCGCTGGCGGTACCGAGTTCGCCGCTGTGGAGATGAAGCAAGCTCAGGACAAGCTGAAGCAAGCCGAAATCGCCATGCACGACAAGAAGTATGACGAAGCCCGTCGCTTGTCCGAGCAGGCCGAGTGGGATGCCCGCGTTGCCGAACGCAAGGCTCAGGCAGCCAAGGCCGAACTGGCTGTGAAGGACTCCCAGAAAGGTGTTCAGGAACTGCGTCAGGAAAGTCAGCGCCCAGTGCAGTAAGCGCGCATCCCGACCGCAAGGCTGAAACTCTTATCGATATAAAGGACGAACGATTATGCGTAAACAACTGATGATCCCCGCTCTCCTGGCTGCAAGCGTTGCCCTGGCTGCCTGCTCCACGCCGCCCAACCCGAACCTGGAACAGGCACGCACCAACTACGCCGGCCTGCAGGCCAACCCGCAGGCAAGCAAGGTCGCAGCGCTGGAAACCAAGGATGCCAGCGACTATCTGGACAAGGCCGACAAGGCTTATCTGGATAAAGAAGACGCCGCCAAGGTCGATCAACTGGCTTATCTGACCAACCAGCGCGTAGAAGTGGCCAAGCAGACCATCGCTCTGCGCACCGCTGAAAACAACCTGAAGAACGCCGCCGCCCAACGTGCCCAGGCCCGTCTGGATGCCCGCGATCAGCAGATCAAACAGCTGCAGGACAGTCTCAACGCCAAGCAGACCGACCGCGGCACGCTGGTGACTTTCGGTGACGTGCTGTTCGCCACCAACAAGGCCGACCTGAAATCCAGCGGTCTGGTGAACATCAACAAACTGGCGCAGTTCCTCCAGGAAAACCCTGATCGCAAAGTGATCGTCGAGGGCTACACCGACAGCACCGGTACCGCGAGCTACAACCAGTCGCTGTCCGAGCGTCGCGCGACTTCGGTGCAGGTTGCGCTGATCAAGATGGGTGTAGACCCTTCGCGTATCGTCGTACAGGGTTATGGCAAGGAATACCCAGTGGCGGATAACACCTCGGTCTCGGGCCGTGCGATGAACCGTCGCGTGGAAGTGACCATTTCCAACGACAACCAGCCAGTGATGCCGCGTTCGGCCGTGAGCTCGACCGCGCACTGATTCGCTGAGCGGTAAATGAAAAGCCCCGCCTGATTTGATCAGGCGGGGCTTTTTTGTCCGTCGCAGATTTACTCTTCGAGCTTCTGCGGCGTCTCTTGGCCCATGCAGCGCACAGCCTTTTTCTGACTGTTGACCAGCACCCCGGTCAGGCCTTTCTGTTCGGTGTCGAACAGCACCAGCACGCCATCGATGCATTGCGCCACTTGCGGCGCCGGGGTCAGGGAGACCTTGTAGTCTTCGCCGGGAACGGTCTTGAGCATGGTGAAGTCGTTGAGCAGCAACGCATCCTCGGGTTTGGCGAAGTGCAGGTAGCCGTAGTACCACAGGGCGCCGACGGTGCCGAGGATGCTGCAGATGCCGGTGATGATCAGCGGGATGGCGTTACGTTCTTCACTCATTGCGGACTCTCTGGTGGTTCGTCTTCAGAATTCGGGGGTGTTGGATAATTCGGGATCTCGCCGAGGCGGCGCAGGCCGTTGAAGTGTTCGGGATCGTCGAGGTAGCGCAGCATCACCTGACGCCAGACCGGGTCGCCGAAGGTCTGCACATGCCCGCCCCGAGTCAGCTGCAGCACACGCGGTGGCGGCGCAGCTTGATACAGACGGATGCCGTTGGAAAGGGGCACCAGCGGATCGTCGAGGCTGTGGAAGATCAGTTTCGGCACGCCGTTGAGCTGCGGCATGGCGTTGATCGCACTGTCGCTGTCCGGCACCAGCCATGACAGCGGCACCTGAAACGGCCAGGTCAGCCATGAGGTGCTGAGGGCGTATTGGCCGACGCTGCGGTAACTGGCGGGCACGCCGTCGAGTACCAGGGCCTTGAGCTGTTTTTGCCTTTCCGGATGTTGCACCAGCCAGTGCACGGCCATTGCCCCGCCGAGACTCTGGCCCAGCAGCACCAGCGGTTTGCCTTTGACCTCCGGCGCCTTGTCCAGCCAGGCGAAGGCGGCATCAATGTCCTGATAGATCGCCGGCAGGCTCGGTTCGCCCTCGGACAAACCGTAACCGCGATAGTCCACCAGTAGCACTTGATAGCCGTTCTTCGGCAACCACCAGCTCCCGCCCAGGTGCATCGGCAAATTGCCGCCGTTGCCGTGCAGGTGCAGCACCGTGCCCTTGACCTCAACCCCGGGTTTGGCCGGCAGCCACCAGGCATTCAGCTTGAGGCCGTCGGCGGTGGTCAGGGTGACGGTGCGGTATTCGAGCTTGGCCTTTTCTGGCGTGAAAAGCTGACCCGGTTCGGGGTAGAACAGCAAGGAACTGCAACCGCCGAGGGTCAGGAGCAGGCAAAGGATGCCGAGGATTCTCATCCGGTGAAACCTCGCAAAATTTCGGGTTGGAACACAGATCAAACCTGTGGGAGCGAGCCTGCTCGCGATGGCGGCGTGTCAGGCAACTTCACTTTTGAACGTTGACCGCCATCGCTAGCAGGCTAGCTCCCACAAGGGATATTGGTTGGTTACAGGATGTTGGAGTAATCCGCTTCGATCCGGTCCAGGCTCAAGTGATTGAGGAAGTTGGAGAAGCACATCCACGCCGACAACGCATTCATGTCGCGGAACTGGTCCGGCAGGTACTTCGGCGGCACCACCAATCCTTCGTCCACCAGCTGACGCAGGGTTCGCATGTCTTCCAACGTGGTCTTGCCACAGAACAACAGCGGGATCTGCTCGAGCTTGCCCTTGCGCACGGCCAACTGAATGTAGTTGTAAACCATGATGAAGCCCTTGAGGTAGGACAAGTCTTTGGTGAATGGCAGGCCGGTCGGCGTCGAGCCACGGAAAACCCGACTGGCGTTGCCGTAGCTTTCCGCCATCTCGAAGCCCTGCTCGCGGAAGAACTCGAAAATCTGCAGGAAGTCCGCGCCCTCCTCGACCATGTGAATGGCACGGGTGCGGTTGGTCAGTTTGCGCAGACGGCTCGGGTAGGAGGCGAAGGTGATGATTTCCATCAGGATCGCCAAGCCTTCCTGAGTCACGGTCGACGAGGGCGGGCCTTTGGAGAGGAAGGTGCAGATCGGCTGATTCAAACCGTTGAGCGTGGTGCCGACGTGCACCAGGCCTTCGTGAACCTCCAGCGCCCGCACGTCGCGGTCGTTGAACATCGCATCGGTGCGGATCTTGATGTAGTCGGCACCCGCCGCCGCGTCGGCGACGATGCCGTCGGACTCGAACACGCGGATGGTTTCCTCGGCCTCGCCGAACACCTTGTTCAGGCGAGTTTGCAGCAGGTGCACGGCGTCTTTGGCGGTGAGGATCTTCGGTTCGTCCTTCAGATCGCCACGGCCGTCGATGTTGTTCAAATAGTCCGACATCATCAGGCCGAGGTCGGCGAGGGTCGGGTCGCCGGCGTGAAACGCATCGGACGCGGCGCCGTACAGCTCCTGGGAAATCAGGCCGAAATCCTCTGTGCCGCGCGCTTCGAGCATGCGCACCACCATCCGGTATTCCTTGCACATGCGGCGCATGATCTGGCCGACCGGGTTGAACTGGCCGAGCTGGCGGGTGATGTCCCGCTCGATGTTCTGGAATTCCAGCTTGACCTTGCTCGAATCGAAGGACAGCGGCCGGTTGAGGTAGTAGTCGCGATCCACCGCCGGCAATTCCTTGCCCTTGGCCTTGAGGAACCCCTTGCGGATGTTCTCGTCCCACTTGACCGCGTCGAGCACGCGGATCGGCGTCTGCGCCAGCACTATGCGATCGGACAGAATGCGTATCGTCTGCTGGTAATCGTCCACCCGAAACTCCTGTAGAAAACGTGACGAACTGAATTATTTGGCTTTGGCTTGATGCTGATAGCGCGCCGCTTCGACGAAGACGTCGGAATTGGCCGGATCGTCGAGGTAAGCAAAGACCTTTTCAAGCGGGCTGTCGACCTGCACGCCCTCGCCGTCATCGGTCTGGAAGCCCTGGCCGTCGAGGGTCTTCTGGGCGATGGCCTGGTTGATCTGTTCGAGGTCGAGGTTGTAGATCACCAGCTCGCGCTTGTCGGTGATCTCGAAACCGGCAATGGTGAAGTGCCCGCCGTATTGCGCCGGCACCTTCGCCGACAGGTACCAGCGGTTGCCATGGCGCGACACCGTGAACGGATAGGCTTCACGCTCCCGGGGTTTGGCTTTGAAATACGCAACCGCCTGATAGCGGTCGTTGCCCAGGCACGTCAGCTCCAGATTCATCGGCTCGCCCCAGGCATTGGTGCTCGACCATTGGCCGAGCAGGCCCTTGGGCGCCGGTTCACTGGCGGGCAGCGGCTCCTTGAAGGTCACCAGACATCCGCTGAGCAGCAGGAACGACAAGGCGATCAGCACGCCACGCCAGGCTTTCATTCGACACTCCCTAGAACCTGAAACACCTTCCCCTGTGGGAGCGGGCGTGCTCGCGAATACGGTTTCACATTCAACACTTCAGTTGACTGACCCACCGTATTCGCGAGCAAGCCCGCTCCCACAAGGGACCTCGATTGGCTATCAGACCGACGCGAGTACCAGGTGCATATAGCGCGTCAGAATGCCGAGCATGTCCTCTTCGGCCAAAGGCTCGGCGTCGTTGAGCAGGCCCTGATATTCCATCCGTCCGATAATCGCCGTCAACACCTTGGCATCCTGCTGCGGCTCGCGTGAGCCCAATACCTGGAACAACTGGCAGGTGCCCTGCAACAGAATCTGCTGATGGGAACGCACCAGTTCCGCCAGCCGCGGGTTGAGCAGTGCTTCCTGACGGAACGCCTGCTCGGCCATCAAATGCTCGCGACGGTTGACCAGTTGCCGATGCACGTAATCAGCCATCAACCGGGCGATATCGTCGGCCAGTTGCGAACGCGACTCCGGGCTGCCGTCGCCGCTGACCACCATTTCGCGCAGCAGGCCTTCGTTGTTGATCCACAGCTTGGCCATGTAGGCCGCGCTGCGCTCGACGTACTGGGCGAAGGTATCGGTGAGCAGGTCATCGATGTCCTTGAAGTAATACGTGGTGGCCGACAGCGGCACACCGGCCTCGGCCGCCACCGCCCGGTGACGCACGGCCCGCACGCCGTCGCGCACGACAATGCGCATCGCCGCATCGAGAATGTCCTGTCGACGCTGTTCACTGCCCTGCCGGCTGGCCTTGCGGCCCTGGTACTGAACACTTTCAGCGACCGCAGTGGCGATTCCCGCTGCACCCTCTTGAGCCATTGCACCGATCACGACAGGCATACCTCTGTTGTTTTCTTCAAAATTAACCATTTGATACGTTTGTACCAGACAGGCAATAAAAAGCCGCCCATTTCAGGCGGCTTTTTTATTGAAACACTTACGCTTGCGGCCGCATGTGCGGGAACAGGATTACGTCGCGGATCGACGGGGAGTTGGTCAGCAGCATCACCAGACGGTCGATGCCGATACCTTCACCTGCCGTCGGCGGCATGCCGTACTCTAGCGCGCGAACGAAGTCGGCGTCGTAGTGCATGGCTTCGTCGTCGCCGGCGTCCTTGTCGGCCACCTGCGCCATGAAGCGCTCGGCCTGGTCTTCCGCGTCGTTCAGCTCGGAGTAGGCGTTGGCGATTTCACGGCCGCCGATGAACAGCTCGAAGCGGTCTGTGACGTTCGGGTTGTCATCGTTGCGACGGGCCAGCGGCGACACTTCGAACGGGTACTGGGTGATGAAGTGCGGTTGTTCCAGCTTGTGCTCGACCAGCTCTTCGAAAATCATCACCTGCAGCTTGCCCAGACCTTCGAAGCCCAGCACCTTGGCGCCGGCCTTCTTGGCGATGGCGCGAGCCTTGTCGATGTCGTTCAGGTCATCGGCGGTCAGCTCTGGGTTGTACTTGAGGATCGAGTCGAACACCGACAGGCGCACGAACGGCTCGCCGAAGTGGAACACCTTGTCGCCGTACGGCACGTCGGTGCTGCCCAGAACCAGCTGCGCCAGCTCGCGGAACAGTTCTTCGGTCAGGTCCATGTTGTCTTCGTAGTCGGCGTAAGCCTGGTAGAACTCCAACATGGTGAATTCTGGGTTGTGACGAGTCGAAACGCCTTCGTTACGGAAGTTGCGGTTGATCTCGAACACTTTCTCGAAGCCGCCAACCACCAGACGCTTGAGGTACAGCTCCGGCGCGATACGCAGGAACATTTCCATGTCCAGCGCGTTGTGGTGGGTTTCGAACGGCTTGGCCGCGGCGCCGCCAGGAATGGTCTGCAGCATCGGCGTTTCGACTTCGAGGAAGTCGCGCTTCATCAGGAAGCTGCGGATATGCGCGATCACTTGCGAACGGACGCGGAAGGTCTGACGCACGTCTTCGTTGACGATCAGGTCAACGTAGCGCTGACGGTAGCGCTGTTCGGTGTCGGTCAGGCCGTGGTGCTTGTCCGGCAGCGGGCGCAGGGATTTGGTCAGCAGGCGCACGCTGGTCATCTCGACGTACAGGTCGCCCTTGCCGGAGCGGGCCAGGGTGCCTTCGGCGGCGATGATGTCGCCCATGTCCCAGGTTTTCACCGCGGCCAGGGTTTCTTCGGACAGGGTCTTGCGGTTGACGTAGACCTGGATGCGACCGGTCATGTCCTGGATCACCATGAACGAGCCACGGTTGAGCATGATGCGACCTGCAACCTTGACCGGGATCGCAGCCTCTGCCAGCTCTTCCTTGGTCTTGTCCGCGTACTGTTTCTGCAGTGCTTCGCAGTAGTTTTCGCGGCGGAAGTCGTTCGGGAAGGCATTGCCCTTGGCGCGCTCGGCAGCAAGCTTTTCCTTGCGCAGGGCGATCAGGGAGTTTTCTTCCTGTTGCAGGGCTTGCGGATCGAGTTGTTGGTCGCTCATGTCTTTAAATATTCCATCACAGGTTCGTTGCCCCCGCCGATGGCGGGGGACTTGAGGTCGGGTGAAAGCTTACAGGCCCGATTTCAGGCTGGCTTCCAGGTATTCGTCGATGTCGCCGTCGAGTACCTTGTCGCAGTCGCTGCGTTCGATGTTGGTGCGCAGATCCTTGATCCGCGACGCATCGAGCACGTACGAACGGATCTGGTGCCCCCAGCCGATATCCGACTTGGTGTCTTCCAGCGCCTGGGACGCCGCGTTGCGCTTCTGCATTTCCTGCTCGTACAACTTGGCCCGCAGCATTTTCATGGCGGTGTCCTTGTTGGCGTGCTGGGAACGTTCGTTCTGGCAGCTCACCACGGTGTTGGTCGGTACGTGGGTGATACGTACGGCCGAGTCGGTGGTGTTTACGTGCTGACCACCGGCACCGGAGGAACGATAGGTGTCGATCCGCAGGTCTGCCGGGTTGATTTCGATTTCCACCTTGTCGTCGATCTCTGGCGAGACGAAAACCGCGGAGAACGAGGTGTGACGACGGTTGCCGGAGTCGAACGGGCTCTTGCGCACCAGACGGTGCACGCCGATCTCGGTACGCAGCCAGCCAAAGGCGTATTCGCCCTTGATGTGCACGGTCGCACCTTTGATCCCGGCGACTTCACCGGCCGACAGCTCCATGATGGTCGCGTCGAAACCGCGCTTGTCGGCCCAGCGCAGGTACATGCGTAGCAGGATGTTGGCCCAGTCCTGGGCTTCGGTGCCGCCGGAACCGGCCTGGATGTCCAGGTAGGCGTTGTTCGGGTCCATCTCGTGGCTGAACATACGGCGGAATTCGAGCTTGGACAGGGACTCTTCGAGACCTTGAAGGACTTCGACGACGTCGTTGACCGCGCCCTCGTCGTTCTCTTCAACAGCCATGTCCAGCAGCTCGCGGCAATCGGCCAGGCCACCGTTCAGTTCGTCGAGGGTGTCGACGATCTGCGCCAGCGCAGCGCGCTCGCGGCCCAGTTCCTGGGCGTATTCAGGTTTGTTCCAGACGGCAGGATCTTCAAGCTCGCGATTGACTTCGATCAGACGCTCATGCTTTTGATCGTAGTCAAAGATACCCCCGAATAGTTTCGGAGCGCTCGGACAGGTCCTTGATGGTGTTCAGGATCGGGTTGATTTCCATGACGGGCAGCACTCGTTGGCGAACTTTTGAAAGCCGGCGAGTATAACGTAATCAAGCTGTCACGGCAGCCCGTCTGGCGGCTGTTAAGGCGATTCACTTGACATGGCCTGACACAGATCCCTGTGGGAGCGGGCTTGCCCGCGAAGGCGGAGTATCAGTCGACATCATTGCTGAATGACCCACCGCATTCGCGAGCAAGCCCGCTCCCACAAGGGTATCGCGTACCTATTCGATGCCGACCTGATTGCGCCCGTTGTTCTTGGCCAGGTACAGGCCGCGATCCGCCGCCGAGATCAGCAACCGGCAGTCGCTGCCCGACTCCGGCACCATGGTTGCCAGGCCGATGCTGATGGTGAGGCTCGAGCCCTCGGCCGGGGCATTGTGCGGAATCTTCAGCGCCGCGACCGTCTGGCGCAGCTTTTCCGCCACCAGTCGCGCCCCGCCCGGCGAGGTGTTGGGCAGCACCAGCGCAAATTCTTCGCCGCCATAACGCGCCGGCAGATCGGACGGCCGGGCACTGGCCTCGCGGATGGCCGTGGCGACCTTGCGCAAGGCTTCGTCGCCTTCGACGTGGCCGAAGGTGTCGTTGTAGGACTTGAAGTAATCGACGTCGATCATCAGCAACGACAACTGGCTCTGGTCGCGCAACGAGCGGCGCCATTCCAGCTCCAGGTATTCGTCGAAGTGCCGGCGGTTGGACAGCCCGGTCAGGCCGTCGGAGTTCATCAGCCGCTGCAGGACGAGGTTGGTGTCGAGCAATTGCTGCTGGCTGACCCGCAACGCGCGGTAGGCCGCGTCCCGTTGCAGCAACGTCATGTAGGACCGCGAGTGATAGCGGATCCGCGCCACCAGTTCGATGTTGTCCGGCAGTTTCACCAGGTAATCGTTGGCCCCGGCGGAGAACGCCGCGCTTTTGATCAGCGGGTCTTCCTTGGTCGACAGGACGATGATCGGAATGTCTTTGGTCGCCGGGTGATTGCGGTATTCGCGCACCAGGCTCAGACCGTCGAGGCCCGGCATCACCAGATCCTGCAGGATCACGGTCGGCTTGATCCGCACCGCATGGGCCACGGCAAGATGCGGGTCGGAGCAGAAGTGGAAGTCGATGTTCTCTTCATTCGACAGCCCACGGCGCACGGCTTCGCCGATCATCGCCTGATCGTCCACCAACAACACCATGGCGGCGTTCTCGTCGGTTTTGATGTCATCGATCTGTAAGTCATTCATGGGCGGTCACCTGAGTGCTGCGGGGGCCAGGATTGCCGATGGACGTATTCATTTGGGGAATATCTCCAGCAATCGTGGCGCTATCTTTTCCAGTGGACGGATTTCTACGGCCGCGTCAATGGCCGCTGCGGCCTTGGGCATGCCGTACACCGCACTGCTTTGCTGATCCTGCGCGATGGTCAGGTAACCCTGTTGGCGCATGAGCTTAAGCCCTTGCGCCCCGTCGCGTCCCATCCCTGTCAATAAAACCCCTACTGCGTCACCGTTCCAGTAATTGGCGACGCTTTCGAAAAACACGTCGATCGAGGGGCGGTAGATCTCGTTGACCGGCTCGGCGGTGTAGGCCAGCGTGCCGTTCTTGAGCAAACGAATATGGTGATTGGTGCCGGCCAGCAGCACCGCGCCGGCCTGCGGCGGTTCGCCTTCGCGAGCCAGACGCACGTCCAGGCCGCTGGCGCTGGCCAGCCATTCGGCCATGCCGGCGGCGAACACCTGGTCGACATGCTGCACCAGCACGATGGCCGCCGAAAAGTGGCGCGGCAGGCCCTTGAGCAAGACTTCCAGCGCCGCCGGGCCACCGGCCGAAGAGCCGATCGCCACCAGTCGCTGGCGCGAGGCGGTACTGCGCGGTGTCGCAGGTGCCGGGCGCGAGCGGGCGGTTTTCTCGCCGATCAGCCAGCCGATATTGAGGATTTTGCGCAGCAGCGGCGCCGCCGCTTCCTGAGGATTGCCACCGCCGATGGCCGGGGTGTCGACCACGTCCAGCGCGCCATGGCCCATGGCTTCGAACACCCGGTGCACATTCTGCTGGCGGTCCACGGTGACGATGACGATCGCGCACGGGCTCTCGGCCATGATCCGCCGGGTGGCCTCGACGCCATCCATCACCGGCATGATCAGGTCCATCAGGATCAGGTCCGGGGTGTTCTCCGCGCACAGGCGCACCGCTTCGGCGCCGTTGTTGGCGACCCACAGCACCTGATGCGCCGGCTCGAAGGCCAGCGCGCGACGCAGGGCCTCCACCGCCAGGGGCATGTCGTTGACGATTGCGATCTTCATGCCCGCGCTCCTCCGATGAGCTCAACCACTGCGTCGAGCAGGGCGTCGTCATGAAAACTGGCCTTGGCCAGATAATAGTCGGCCCCGGCGTCCAGTCCACGGCGGCGGTCTTCCTCGCGATCCTTGTAGGACACCACCATCACCGGCAGCGATTGCAGACGGTTGTCGCGGCGCAGCAGCGAAACCAGCTCGATGCCGTCCATGCGCGGCATGTCGATGTCGGTGATCAGCAGATCGAAATCCTCCGAACGCAAGGCGTTCCAGCCGTCCATGCCGTCCACCGCAACGGCGACGTCGTAGCCGCGATTGAGCAGCAGCTTGCGTTGCAGTTCGCGCACGGTCAGCGAGTCGTCGACCACCAGAATCCGCTTGCGCGCGGCTTCCGCCGCCTGATTGCCGTGGCGCGCGATGCGTTCCAGACGCCCGGTGTTGAGCAGTTTGTCCACCGACCGCAGCATGTCTTCGACATCGACGATCAGCACCACCGAGCCGTCGTCGAGCAAGGCCCCGGCGGAAATGTCCTGCACCTTGCCCAGCCGCTCGTCCAGCGGCAGCACCACCAGCGTGCGCTCGCCAATGAAGCGCTCGACCGCCACGCCGTAGATCGCATCGCGCTCGCGGATGACCACGACCTTCAGGGTGTCGCCGCTGTTCTGACTGGCCGGACGTTGCAATAACTGACTGGCCGCGACGAGCCCGACATGTCGGCCCTCGTGCCAGAAATGCTGGCGCCCTTCGACCTGCACGATGTCCTCCGGCGCCAGGTCGCACATGCGCTCGATGTGCGCCAGCGGGAAGGCGTAGGCCTCGTCGCCGACTTCCACCACCAGGCTGCGCACCACCGACAGGGTCAGCGGCACCTCCAGATGGAAACGGCTGCCCTCGCCCGCCGTCTGCTCCAGCACCACCGCGCCGCGCAACTGGCGGACCATGTGCTGCACGGCATCGAGGCCGACGCCACGACCGGAGACCTCGGTGACCTTGTCGCGCAGGCTGAAACCCGGCAGAAACAGGAAGGTCAGCAGTTCTTCTTCGCTCAACTGGGCGGCGGTTTCGGCCGGCGACAACTGACGTTCGACGATGCTGCGCCGGACCTTTTCCAGATCCACGCCGTTGCCGTCATCGCTCAGTTCCAGTACCAGCAAACCGGCCTGATGCGAGGCGCGCAGACGGATCAGGCCTTCCTCCGACTTGCCCTTGAGCAGGCGTTCCTGTGGGGTTTCGATGCCGTGATCGACCGCGTTGCGCAGCAGGTGCGTTAGCGGGGCTTCGAGTTTCTCCAGCACATCGCGGTCGACCTGGGTCTTCTCGCCCTCGATCTCCAGCCGTACCTGCTTGCCGAGGCTGCGGCCGAGGTCGCGCACCATCCGCACTTGCCCGGACAGCACATCGGCGAACGGCCGCATGCGGCAGGCCAGTGCGGTGTCGTAAAGCACTTGCGCGCGCTGGCTGGCCTGCCAGGCAAACTCGTCGAGTTCGGCGTTTTTTTCTGCCAGCAGTTGCTGGGATTCGGCGAGCAAACGCCGCGCATCCTCCAGCGCTTCCTGAGCTTCAAGGCTCAGGGCATGTTCCTTGAGGTGCACATTGAGACTCTCCAGTGCCCGCAGACCGTTGCTCTGCATGCGCTTGAGGCGCTGCATCGTGGCCAGGTGCGGCTTGAGGCGCTGGGTTTCCACCAAGGATTTGCTCGACAGATCGAGCAGGCTGTTCAGACGTTCGGCGGTGACCCGCAGCACCCGCTCGCCACCTTCGGTGGCGCGTTTGCTCTTGCGCGGCGCGGGTTCCGGTTCGGCAACCTCGACCGGGATTTCAACCGGCGCAGGCTCCGCCACCGACGGTGGCTGAAGCTGCAACTCGGCCATCAGCGGCGCACTCGCAGCGGCGGGCACTAGTGGCGGCGCCGCCGGATCGAGCAATCCGCCCATCAACGCCACATAAGCCTCGATGTCCGCCGGTTGGGGGGCGTTGGCCGGGGTGGCAATGCGCATCAGCAAGTCGGTGCCCTGCAACAGCGCGTCGATATGTTCCGGGCGCAGGAACAACCGTCCTTCCTGCGCACTGACCAGACAATCTTCCATCACGTGGGCGACGCTGACGCCGCTGTCGATGCCGACGATCCGCGCCGCGCCTTTCAAGGAGTGCGCCGCACGCATGCACGACTCGAGCTGATCGGCCTGGGTCGGGTTGCGCTCCAGCGCCAGCAGCCCGGCGCTGAGCACCTGGGTCTGGGCTTCGGCTTCGAGGCTGAACAGCTCAAGCAAGGAGGCGTCGCGCATTTGCTCGGGGGTCATGTGAGGCTCCGGGACACGGCGGACAGCAACTGTTCTTCATCCAGCCAACGCAGGCTGCGACCTTTGAAAGGCAACACGCCTCGGGTGTATTTGGCGCTGGCTTGCGCACCGGAGCGTGAGGCGGCATCGAGGATTCGCTCGTCGATGGCGTGAATCCCGTCGACTTCGTCCACCGGCACCACCACCGGCCCGCCCTGGGCCGAGATGATCAGCATGCGCGGCATGATCCGCGCGCCGGTCGCCGGGGCCGCGTTGCTGTCGAGGTCGAGCAGTTCAACCAGCGACAGGCACGCCACCAGCGCACCGCGCACGTTCGCCACGCCGAGCAAGGCCCGGGAGCGCTGGTGCGGCAGCGAGTGAATCGCCTGCAACGGCGCGACCTCCACCAGACTGCGGGTGGCCAGGCCGAGCCATTCTTCGCCGAGGCGGAACATCAGCAGCGACCGGGTCTTCAGCTCGGTTTCGACCTGGGTCGCCACCGGGTCGCGCTCGTCCTGCTGCAACGCATAGCGGTCGAGCAGGCGTGTGGCGGCGGCGGAATACACCGAGCAATTGCGGCAATGGATGTGCTCATCCAGCAGCGGACAGGACTTGTCGCCGTGGATGCCGATGCGGTTCCAGCAATCGTCGATAGCCCGGGCGTCTTCGTGGGTGACGTTCAAGGTGTCGGACGGGATCATCGTTTACGCTCACTGTCGGCGGTGCGGTCGCTGCGGGCGGCGCGCTCCTGCAATCGTCTGGCGCCGGCCGTGTCGCCCTGGGCTTGCAGCAAGGCGGCCAGGTGCATCAGGGCTTCGGGGTGTTGCGGCTCAAGGTACAACGCTTTGCGGTAAAAGCCCTGGGCTTCGAAGGCGCTGCCGGCGACATCGCTGAGCAGGCCGAGCCAGTAGAACACCTGGGCCACCGGCTCATGGCTGCGCAAATACTGCTCGCACGCGGTGCGGGCCTCGGCGCTTTTGCCTTCGTTGGCCAGGGCGGCGATGTTGGCCAGCAAGGTCGCCGCTTCGGGGTTGGTGCTTTTAGCCGTCGCCGGCAAAGGCGTCACGCCAGCAAACGGACGGTTGCGCACCGGCGGCGGTGGCGTGCTGCGCAGCGGTTGGCGCACAGGCAACGGCAGCGCAATCGCGGTCGGCATCGGCAACGGTTCGGGTTGTGGATCGCTGTGACGGCTGAAGGCGAAGGACTGTGGAATCCCGATCGAACGCATGCCCAACCGCCCAAGCAGGCTGCCCTCGGCCGGGCCGATAAACAGCACGCCATCGACATGGGTCAGGCGCTTGAGCACGGCGAATACCTGCTGCTGGGTCGGCTGATCGAAATAGATCAGCAGATTGCGGCAGAACACGAAATCGAACGGCGGCTCGTTGACCAGCAATGACGGATCGAGCACGTTGCCGACCTGCAGGCGCACCTGTTCGCGGACGATTTCATTTACCCGAAAGCCCTCGTTCTCGGCGAAAAAATGCCGCTCGCGAAAGTCCAGTTCCTGGCCGCGAAACGAGTTTTTGCCGTACAGCGCCCGCCGCGCCTTGTCCACTGACAAGGGGCTGACGTCCATGCCATCGACCTTGAACTGATGGGGCTTGAGGCCGGCATCGAGCAACGCCATGGCAATCGAATAGGGTTCTTCGCCCGTGGAACACGGCAGGCTGAGGATGCGCAGCGCGCGCATATTGTTCAATTCGCCCAGGCGTTTGCGCGCCAGTTTGCCCAGCGTGGCGAAGGATTCCGGGTAACGGAAAAACCAGGTCTCGGGGACGATCACCGCTTCGATCAGCGCCTGCTGTTCATCCCGCGAGCCTTGCAGGGTCTGCCAGTACTCATCGGCATTCACCGTTTGCGACAGGGTGATGCGCTGGCGCACGGCCCGTTCGATGATCGCCGGCCCGACCGAAGCGACGTCGAGGCCGATGCGTTCCTTGAGGAAATCGAAGAAGCGCTGGTCGCTGCTCATGGCTGCTCCTCAAGCCGCGCCGGATCCAGCGGCGGTGTCGGGAACAGCAACGTGCGCACCGACTCGTCCAGCAAGTCGTTGACCCGCACCCACTGCACCAGCCCCTGCGCATCCTCACGCACCGGGCCCAGGTACGGCGCCTGACGATTGTCGAGGCCGTACGGCTGGAAATCAGCCGGGTTGCAGCGCAGGGTATCGGTGGCCTGTTCGAGGATCAGGCCCAGCCATTGCGAGGGTTGCGAGTCATCCACGCGGTAATGCACCAGCACCAGTCGCGTGCTGGTACGCGCTTGCGCAGGATGGCCGAAGGTCAGGGCACTGAGGTCGATCACCGGCACCACTGTGCCACGGTAGGCGAACACCCCCGCCACCCAGTTCGGCGCCCGGGCAATCGGCTTCAACGGCAGGCGCGGCAGCACTTCGGCCACTTCCATGGCACGCAAGGCGTAGCGTTCGCTGCCGATGCGAAACAGCAGGAACAACGCCTGCTTCGCCACCGGCGCAGCGCTGCGTTTGGCGGTGATTTCGCTCATCAGACTTTGAATCGCGAAACGCCGCTGCGCAGGCCCACGGCCACCTGGCTCAGTTCGTCGATGGCGAAACTGGCCTGACGCAACGATTCGACGGTCTGGCTGCTGGCATCACCCAGCTGCACCAGCGCGTGGTTGATCTGCTCGGCGCCGGTGGCCTGGGCCTGCATGCCTTCGTTGACCATCAACACCCGCGGCGCCAGCGCCTGCACCTGATGGATGATCTGCGACAGCTGCTCGCCGACCTGCTGCACTTCGGCCATGCCGCGCCGCACTTCCTCGGAGAACTTGTCCATGCCCATCACCCCGGCGGACACCGCCGACTGGATCTCGCGGACCATCTGTTCGATGTCATAGGTGGCGACAGCAGTCTGATCCGCCAGACGCCGCACTTCAGTGGCGACCACGGCGAAACCGCGACCGTATTCACCGGCCTTCTCCGCTTCGATCGCGGCGTTCAGGGACAGCAGGTTGGTCTGGTCGGCGACCTTGACGATGGTCACCACCACCTGATTGATGTTGCCGGCCTTCTCGTTGAGGATCGCCAGTTTGGCGTTCACCAGATCCGCCGCGCCCATCACCGAGTGCATGGTGTCTTCCATCCGCGCCAGGCCTTGCTGCCCGGAACCGGCCAGCACCGAGGCCTGATCGGCGGCAGTGGAGACTTCAGTCATGGTGCGTACAAGGTCGCGAGAGGTTGCCGCGATTTCGCGGGATGTCGCGCCAATTTCAGTGGTGGTCGCAGCGGTTTCGGTGGCGGTCGCCTGTTGCTGCTTGGAAGTGGCGGCGATCTCGGTCACCGATGTGGTGACCTGTACCGACGAGCGCTGGGCCTGGGACACCAGCGAGGTGAGCTCGGTCATCATGTCGTTGAAGCCGGTTTCCACGGCACCGAACTCGTCCTTGCGGTCGAGGTTCAAGCGGCTGCTCAGATCGCCGGTGCGCATGATGTCGAGGATCTGCACGATGCGGTTCATCGGCGCCATGATCGCGCGCATCAGCAGCAGACCGCAGAAACCGGCGGCCAGCACGGCCACCAGCAGTGAGACGAACATGCTGACCTTGGCCGCCGTCACGGCCTCATCAATGTTGGCCATGGCCTTGTCGGCGACTTTCTTGTTCTCGCCAATGATGTCGTTGAGCTTCATCCGGCCCGAGTACCAGGTCGGAGTCAATTGTTCGTGGAACAGCTTGACGGCGTCGGCTTCCAGATTGCGCTTGTGCAAATCGAGCACCGCATCCTGAATTTTCAGGTAGGCATCGTGATATTTCTCGAACGCCGCGAATTCGAGCTTGTCCTCGTCCGTCACCACCGTGCCACGATAATTGGCCATCTGTTCCTGAAGCCGAGATTCGAAAGCCTTGTAATCGGCCGCATCTTCACTGCTGATGCCCTGCCCTTCCTTGAGCCCCAGCAGTTCCTGTGTTTGCAGATAACTGTCGACCCACGCGCCACGAATCATCGAGCTGTAATAGACGCCGGGAATCGCGTCGTCACGGACGCTGTTTTCACTGGCTTCGATTTTCAGCAGCCGCGAATACGAGACGACCACCATCAGCAGCATGATGGCGATAATCACCGCAAAGCTCGCCAAAATGCGTTGGCGCAACGTCCAGTTCTTCACAGTCAGTCCTCGGGGCGGGTCGAAATGCGGGGGAGTATAGCTGAGGGCGGTGTTTCATTTATAAGACGGTTTGCCGCGCTCTAGCCTTCCGGCATTAAACGGGGTGGGCTCTGGACAGGGACTTTCAAGGAATCGGAGGGTGGCGTGCCAGTGACGCAATGGCAAAAAGGGGCGATGGATTGGTCATTTCAGTTTTAGATGATCCGAAGAGGCGGTAGCCATGTGCCATGGTGCGCAACTTCTTGCGCACTTGATTCGCGAAATCGCCGCCTTATTTCGCTACAGCCCCCGGTTACCGTCGCCTGTAGCCGAGTGCGCAACTTCTTGCGCAGTACTGCGCAAGAAGTTGCGCACTTTTGCTTTCATCGCTGTTCAAAAAACGCTCAAACACGCGAGCCAGAGCGGTCAAGTCCCCGGCTCCCGGGGACGCACCAAAAGCTGGCACGCTCCTTGATAACAGTCAGGTACCCACCGGGCGATTTCGCCTCCCGGGCACCCTAACTTTATCCGCAAGGAGCACCTCCCATGGCAACACCAGCGTACATGTCGGTTACCGGCGAAAAACAAGGCCTGATCACTGCCGGCGCCTTCACCGCCGACTCCGTTGGCAACACCTACCA
>NZ_NEKA01000008.1:0-314194 GCF_002113205.1 Pseudomonas sp. B16(2017) | reverse complement strand
TCGATGAACTGAAGCGATCTACTATCGAAACCTACTTAACTCATTGAATCTCAAGGAGTTTTCCGTTTCGACTGCGCCGGAAGTGGGGCGAATTATAGAGACTCAGAATCTGCCGTCAACCATTAATTTGAGTTTTCTATCAAGAGAAGGAAAAAGACCGCTTCTTTATAGACGGGGGCTTGGCGAGTGCGCACTATATTGCCCAATACAACAGCTACTCTTCGGATGATGCCACGCAATGAACGATCAACCTCGCAGCCTTGCCTCAACTCTGTTCCCGGTTGGCTTGCTATTAATAGCCATGGCATCAATCCAGTCAGGCGCTTCGCTGGCCAAAAGCATGTTCCCTATCGTTGGAGCCCAAGGTACTACTACCCTTCGCCTGATCTTCGCCAGCGTGATCATGCTGTTATTGCTCAAACCCTGGAGAGCGAAGCTGACAGCCAAATCACTGCGCACAGTGATTATCTACGGGATGGCACTAGGCGGCATGAACTTCCTTTTCTATATGTCGTTGCGCACCGTTCCGCTCGGCATCGCAGTCGCGCTGGAGTTCACGGGTCCGCTGGCAGTCGCTATCTATGCCTCGCGTCGCGCGATCGACTTTCTCTGGATTGCCCTGGCTGCCATCGGCTTGTTGCTGTTGATACCGACCGGCGCCACGGCAACGGGTATCGATCTGGTCGGTGCAGGTTATGCGCTGGGAGCCGGCGCGTGCTGGGCGTTGTATATCCTGTTTGGCCAGAAGGCCGGCGCAGATAACGGCGTGACCACTGCGGCACTTGGTGTGATGATCGCAGCCCTGTTCGTCGCCCCCATAGGCATCGTCCACGCCGGCAGCGCACTGCTGACACCCGCATTGATCCCCATCGCTATCGGGGTCGCGATCCTTTCCACAGCTCTCCCCTACACACTGGAAATGGTCGCCCTCACCCGCATGCCCGCCCGCACCTTTGGCACGCTTATGAGCATCGAACCGGCCTTCGGCGCACTCTCGGGTCTGCTTTTCCTTCAGGAATACCTCTCTTTGTCACAATGGATGGCGATCCTGTGCATTATTCTGGCCTCCGTAGGAGCAACCATGACGATGGGTAGCACCTCTAAACCCGCCATCGCGGCAGATTGAAAGAGGATTTTACGAAGGTCTGGCAATTGGCGTTCATTTAGGCCATGTTTAGCCTCGCAACCCAATGCCAGACATGGATTTTTTCGGATAGGGATATCGGAACGCTTCAAGCGAGAGCGCATACAGGCAGACCCGAGCGTCAGACTCGAGGCGGCCATAAGGACGGTAATGAAACGAATTTTGATACTGATCGCCATACTCGCCGTTGCGGGCTGCGCGGCGACGTCGAAGACCCACGTAAAACACGGCAAGAAAGGGCTGCACATCAACTGTTCGGGGTTGTCCTCCTCTTGGGACAAGTGCTACGCCAGCGCCGCGAACTCTTGCGCGCCGAAGGGCTACAAGGTCATTGCAAAATCTGGCGACACCGTAGAAGAGCCAGGTGATTATCCCTTTGGCCTCAACCCCGCCGGCTATACCAGCCGCAGCATGATCGTCATCTGCAAATAAATCATCGCCCCTACTGCGTTCGCGAAGCGGCGAGCTGGATCCCGATCTCTTCACGACAGGAATCCAGCACCCGCTGCTGAATCCTGGGCGACGCCAGCATACGCGCCACCACCAATGCCCCGACGCATTGCGACAGAATTGCCCAGGCCAGGCTGTCACTTTCCAGAATTTGCGCCCAACTCTCCTGAAGCTTGCAAATCCACAGCTCAGCCTGTTCCCGCACAACGACGTCCGACCGCGCAATCTCGGCGCCCAGAGCCGGTAATGCACAGCCCAGTTCAGGCTGCTCGACATGAGCCATTTTCAGATACAGCTTCAGGCACCGCTCCAGCCGTTCGCGATCCTGCGCACCCTGCCCGCCCAACCGCTCCAGACTCTGGCATAACTCGCGCTCGACGATAGCCGCGAACAGAGCATCCTTGGACGAGAAGTGGCTGTAAAACGCCGCCCCACTCAGGCCGATCGCCTTCATCAGACCATCGACGCCCATTGATGAAAACCCATTTTTTTTCGCAGACAACGAGCTGCTTTGCAGGAGCTTTTCTTTGGTTTCCAGCTTGTGACCGGCGGAATACCGCATGTTCTGTCCTCACATTGAGTGCCTTGACGCTGAGCAAATCCTAGCATAACGTTCGTTCACTTAACGATCGTTTACTAAAGGGATCCACCCATGAATAACAAGAAGGTCGTGTTGGTTGTCGGAGCAGGTGACGCCACGGGCGGCGCCATTGCTAGGCGGTTTGCCAAAGAGGGTTTCATCGCTTGCGTCACGCGGCGCAGCGCCGACAAATTACAGCCCTTGGTGGAAGCCATTCAGATGGACGGCGGTGAAGCCCACGGTTTTGCCTGCGATGCGCGCAAGGAAGAAGACGTAATTGCGCTGATTGAAGATATCGAAACCCGCCTCGGACCGATTGAAGCATTCGTTTTCAACATCGGCGCCAACGTGCCCTGCAGCATTCTTGAAGAAACCGCTCGCAAGTATTTCAAGATCTGGGAGATGGCCTGTTTCTCCGGGTTTCTCAATGCCCGGGAAGTCGCCAAACGGATGGTGACCCGCCGTCGCGGCACGATCCTGTTTACGGGTGCCACCGCTGGTCTGCGGGGCGCCTCGGGCTTTGCCGCATTCGCGGGAGCCAAGCACGGTATCCGGGCTCTGGCACAAAGCATGGCCAGAGAGCTTGGCCCGATGAACATTCATGTCGCCCACGTTGTGGTCGACGGTGCCATCGATACCGATTTCATCCGCGACAACTTCCCTGACAAATATGCCACCAAAGATCAGGACGGTATCCTCGCCCCCGAACACATTGCCGAGAACTACTGGTATCTGCATAGCCAGCCACGGGACGCCTGGACGTTCGAGCTGGATCTGCGCCCGTGGAACGAACGCTGGTAATCCCACCAAGAACAAAAACAGAGTGCAGCGAACATGAGCAAAACCGTGGAGTTCTATTTTGATCTCGGCAGCCCCGCCACCTACCTGGCGTATACCCAACTGCCGAAAATCTGCGCTGAAACCGGCAGCCAGTTGATCTACATTCCGATATTGCTGGGCGGCGTCTTCAAAGCCACCGGCAACGCGTCGCCGGCAATGATCCCGGCCAAGGGTCGTTACATGTTTCAGGACCTGGACCGCTACGCCAAACGCTACGGCGTGCCCCTGAAATTCAACCCGCATTTCCCGATCAATACCCTGATGTTGATGCGCGCGGTCACCGGCATTCAACTGCGTTATCCGGATCGCTTCCCGGCATTCATCGATTGCCTGTTCAAAGCGCTGTGGGTTGAAGGCCGCGCCCTCGATGAGCCGGCAACAGTTGCCGCCGTGCTGACCGAACATGGCTTCAATCCTGAAGAAGTACTGGCGTTGACCAACGATGAAGCGGTCAAGGCTGCGCTCAAGGACAACACCGAAACCGCCGTGAAGCGTGGCGTCTTCGGTGCGCCGAGCATGTTCATCGACAACCAGTTGTTCTTCGGTCAGGACCGGCTCGACTTCGTTGTGGAAGCCCTGCGTTAAATCTCCACAACCACACCAGTCCGCCTGGGTCAACGCGTTTGTCGACTTCATGACCCAGGCGCTGGCCGCAGCGCCCGAGCTTCAACCTGTTAAATAGCGGCAGTACGGGTGTTCAACCAATCCAGCGCCGCGCCATCAAGCAACGGGCTCAGGCGCTCGCGCACTTCGGCGTGATAGGCGTTGAACCACTGCTTCTCTTCCTGCGTCAGCAACGAGGGCTCCAGGCAGCGAGTGTCGATCGGGCACAGGGTCAGGGTTTCGAACTTGAGGAATTCGCCGAACTCACTGCTTCCCGCTTCAACGTTCATCGCCAGGTTCTCGATCCGCACACCCCAGCGGCCCGGACGATAAGTGCCCGGCTCGATGGAGGTGATCATTCCAGGCTGCATAGCGGTTTGTGGCGCCGGCGCCGCCTGATAGGCGATCACCTGCGGACCTTCATGCACGTTGAGGAAGTAGCCCACGCCGTGACCGGTGCCGTGACCGTAGTCCACGTTTTCGGCCCAGATCGGCGCACGGGCAATCGCATCCAGTAACGGCGACAGAATGCCTTTCGGGAAATGCGCGCGGGACAAGGCGATCACGCCCTTCAACACCCGAGTGCAGTCACGTTTCTGCTCTTCACTCGGCGTACCGACCGCCACCATCCGCGTAATGTCGGTGGTACCGCCCAGGTATTGGCCACCGGAATCAATCAGCAGCAAGCCGTCACCCTCGATCACCGCGTGTTCTTCCGGAGTGGCGTGGTAGTGCGGCATCGCACCATTGGCGTTGAACGCAGCGATGGTGTTGAAACTCAGCGACACATAATCCGGGCGACGCTCCCGGGCGGCGGTGAGTTTTTCGTCGATGGTCAGTTCGGTAATGCGCTCACGACCCCAGGCCGAATCCAGCCAGGTGAAAAACTCGCACAGCGCCGCGCCGTCCTGCTCCATCGCCTGACGGATGTGTGCGGCGTCCGCCAGGCTCTTCTGCGACTTGGCCAGTGTGGTCGGGTTCAGGCCTTCGACCAGTTTCACGCCAGTGTCGAGATTATCCAGCAGACCGCTCGTGACCCGCGCCGGATCCACCAGCAGGCTCGCGCCACTCGGGATCGCACGCAAGGCGTCAGCGACTTCGCTGTAATCGCGCAGGGTCACGCCGTCTTTATCCAGCACTGCGCGCAGCTCAGCATCGACCTTGCTCAGTGCGACAAACAGCGTGGCTTGTTGCTGGCTGATCAGCGCGAAGGAAACGAATACCGGGTTGAACGACACATCGCCGCCGCGCAGGTTAAACAGCCAGGCGATATCGTCGAGGGTGGCAATGAAGTGCCAGTCGGCACCGCGTTCCTGCAAAGTCTCGCGCAGTTTGCCGAGTTTCTCGCCACGGCTGACAGTCGCCTGCGGTGGCAGGTGCTGGTAGATCGGCGCGTTCGGCAGCGCCGGGCGATCACTCCAGACTTCCTTCAACAAGTCGATGTCGGTACGCAGACTGGCGCCCCGGGCTTCGAGCTTGCTGCCCAGCGTACGTGCCGACGCGACGGCCATCACCGCACCATCGACCGCGACCACGCCACCTTTCGGGGTCTGCTCGGCCAGCCAGTCCAGCGGGCTCGGCTGACCCGGTTGCAGTTTCACCAGTTCGATACCGCTGCCCTTGAGTTCCTTTGTCGCCTGTTCCCAGTAACGGCTGTCAGCCCAGACCCCGGCGAAATCGTTGGTGACAATCAACGTGCCGACCGAGCCATGGAAACCCGACAGCCATTGCCGGCCCTGCCAGTAACCCGGCAAGTATTCCGACAGGTGCGGGTCGGCGGACGGCACCAGCAACGCATGGATACCTTCGCGACGCATCAATTCACGGGTGTGCGCGAGGCGCTGGGGAACCGTTCCTTCGGTCAAAGTCTGGGTACTCATCATGTCTCCTGCCAATCACTGCATCGTTATTGTTCGTAGCCGTCAGGTCGGCTGGTTAAAGTCCTGTCGCCCAGAATGCCGGAGCACTGGCGCAGGCGGTCTTGATCAGTTCTACAGCCTTGTCGATGTCCTCGGCGGTGGTGAAACGGCCGAGGCTCAGGCGAATGGTACGGCCGGCCAGGTGCGCGTCATGCCCCAATGCCAGCAAGACGTGGGACGGCGCGTTGCTGGCGGAATTGCAGGCCGAGGTCGCGGAAAATGCAATCGAATGGCTCAGCGCCACCGGGTTGAACTCGCCTTCGCTGAAGGTCAGGCTCAAGGTGTGCGGGATACGTTGGGTGCTGCTGCCGTTGAGGCGCACGCCCGGAAGGTTCAAGAGTTGTTCGAGCAGTCGCTCGCGCAGCGCGACGATGGTCTTTTTCTCGTCATCGAAAGCCTCGGCGGCCAGGGCAAACGCCGAGCCCATGGCAGCAATCTGGTGAGTCGCCAGCGTACCGGAACGCAAGCCGCCCTCGTGCCCGCCACCGTGAATCTGCGCCTGCAAACGCTGTTGCGCACGCGGGCCGACGTACAGCGCACCGATGCCTTTGGGCCCGTAGAGTTTGTGCGCCGAAAACGACATCAGATCGACCGGCCATTGCGCCAGATCGATCGCGACCTTGCCGGCGCCCTGGGCCGCATCGACGTGGAACAACGCCCCGCGCCCACGCACCACTTCGCCGATGGCCGGGATGTCGTTGACGGTACCAAGTTCGTTGTTGACCAGCATCAGCGACACCAGAAAGGTGTCTTCACGCATCGCTTCGCTGACCGCTTGCGCGGTAATCAGGCCTTCGGCGTCCGGCACCAGATAGGTCACGGCGACACCGGCGTCCTGCAATTGCCGGGCGGTATCGAGGATGGCCTTGTGTTCGATCTGACTGGTGATGATGTGCCCGCCGGACATACCACGGGCCTGGGCCACGCCTTTCAGTGCAAGGTTGTTGGATTCAGTGGCGCCGGAGGTCCAGACGATCTGCTGCGCCTGGGCGCCGACCAGTTCGGCGACTTGCCGGCGAGCGTTCTCGACCGTTTGCCGGGCCTGCTGGCCGAAGGCGTGGGAACTGGAAGCCGGGTTGCCGAAATTACCGTTGAAACCCAGACACTCGATCATCACCTGGATGACCCGCTCGTCCACCGGGGTGGTGGCGGCGTAATCGAAATACAGCGGACGTGTGTTCATAAAAAGACTCGCAGAGCGTGTTCCGGGATCAGGAGGCTCGTGTCTGCAAACGGCACGACGCAGCCTTGTGAGCTGCGTCCGGGTTCGAGAGCGTCATCAATACCTGATCGGAGGCCGTTAAAGAAGAACAACTTCATTTAAAAGTGCGTAGGAACGCTCCTGAACGCGACTTTAACAGGCATCGGGCCGGCGGTTGTAGCGCTGCGTCAGCTAAAGCTTTCAAGGAGTAACGGATACAGCGAAATCACCAGCAGCGCCGCCATGCCCCAGTTGAACAGCCGCAACCAGCGGCGATCCTTGAGCACGTTGCGCAGCAAGGTCCCGCACGCCGCCCAGACGCCGACGCTCGGCAGGTTGATGATGGCGAACACCGCCGCAATCACGATCACGTTGGTGAAATAGCCCTGCATCGGCGTGTAGGTGCTGATGGCACCAATGGCCATGATCCACGCCTTGGGGTTGACCCACTGGAAGGCTGCCGCGCCGAGATAGCTGATCGGTTTCGCCTCGCCCTGCTCGCTGTCGCCGACCGGGCCGGAGTGAGCGATTTTCCATGCCAGGTACAGCAAGTACGCCGCGCCGACATAACGCAGGATCGTATAAAGCAGCGGATAGGTCTGGAATACCGCGCCCAGGCCAAAACCCACCGCCACCACCAGCACGAAGAAGCCGCAGGTAATGCCAAGCATATGAGGGATGGTGCGGTTGAAACCGAAGTTCACGCCCGATGCCAGCAACATGGTGTTGTTCGGCCCCGGTGTGATCGAGGTGACAAGGGCAAACAGGGCGAAGCCCAGCAACAGGTCGAGCGAGAGGGTCATGGCAGGCAGTCCGTCAGGGTCATTCAGGTGTTGACCCTATCCCACGGCGCCGCGCAAACCCACGGACAGTTGGATAAAACTTCGAGCAGTACAGTTAGCGATCAGCTAGGACGACCGTGCAGCTGTACGGCCCGCTCGGCGCTCATCTCACCCTTGTTATCAAACCCGAAAGTCTTCTGTGGCTGGCCAAGCAGTTGGGCTTTCTTCGCGTGGTATTCCTCGAACGACAAGCCGCTGCGGTTCAAGTTTTCCAGCGCCAGTTCGCGGGTTTCTTCCGCCGTGTAAGGGCGCAGTTCCGGAGAAACGTGGCTCGCGCAACCAGCGAGAACGGAGACAGCGAGCATCAGGGAAACAGTCAGTAAACGATTCATGGGAGCGTCCTGGCGAGCAGTGTGGGTCGATGGAGAAAGGCTACGCCCGGGCACGCTTTGGCAGAAATCAACGCTCTCAATAGTGGCTATCAGAATTCGAGCAGGATTTACCTTCATATTTCCAGAGGATCTATCAATATCAATTAACAGTCTTTTACGGAATAACAGTCAGCCTTTATAAATCCTTCATCGCGTTCGGCACTGTTGCTCCAGCAACTGTTTCCCAGGCAACAGCGGTTCAACAAACCCGCCTGAAAGTCACACAAACACAGCCGCCGACAACGCTCAAAGCCTCGGAATACGGGCCTTACAGGAATTGGTACAACGCTTGCTCTGCTCCAGTGACTACTCACTGCTCGTCGAGCAACTGTTGAAAAAGGAACTGACCATGTCGCGTCCACTGAAAGTCGTCGCCCTGTCCGGCGGAACCTGGCGTCCGTCCCGCACCCTGGTGCTGACCCAGGCCTTGCTGGCCGAATTGTCCGGGCACTTGCCGGTCGAGAGTCATCTGATCGAACTCGGCGACATCGCCCGCCCACTTGGCGCCGCGCTGTCGCGTCAGGAGTTGCCGGCCGAGATCGAAGCCGAGCTGCAAGCCATCGAACAGGCTGACCTGCTGATCGTCGCCGCGCCGGTCTATCGCGGTTCCTATCCTGGATTGCTCAAGCATCTGTTCGATCTGATCGACCTGAATGCGCTGATCGACACACCAGTGCTGCTCGCCGCCACCGGTGGCAGCGATCGCCATGCGCTGGTCCTCGATCACCAGTTGCGCCCACTGTTCAGTTTCTTCCAGGCCGTGACCCTGCCGATTGGCGTGTACGCCACCGAAGCCGATTTCGCCGACTACCAGATCACCAGCGAACCGCTCAAGGCGCGCATCCGTCTGGCCGCCGAACGCGCCGCGCCGCTGTTCGGCACTCACATCAAACCGTTGCTGAAAATCGCCTGAGGAGCTGTTCATGGATGTTTTCTGGTTCCTGCCGACCCACGGCGACGGTCACTATCTGGGCACCACCCAAGGCGCGCGCCCGGTCACCCTCAATTACCTGAAGCAGGTGGCGCAAGCCGCCGACAGCCTCGGCTACTACGGCGTACTGATTCCCACCGGTCGTTCCTGCGAGGATTCGTGGGTGATCGCCTCGGCGCTGGTGCCGCTCACCGAACGCCTGCGTTATCTGGTGGCGATCCGTCCGGGAATCATCTCGCCGACCGTCTCGGCGCGCATGGCCGCGACCCTGGATCGACTGTCCAACGGCCGCTTGCTGATCAACGTTGTGACCGGTGGCGATCCGGACGAAAACCGTGGCGACGGCAGCTTCCTCAGCCACAGCGAACGCTACGAAGTCACCGATGAATTCCTCAAGATCTGGCGCCGGGTGCTGCAAGGCGAAGCGGTAGATTTCGAAGGTAAACACCTGAAGGTACAGAACGCCAAGGCGCTGTATCCGCCGGTGCAGAAACCCTATCCGCCGCTGTACTTCGGCGGGTCCTCCGACGCGGCCCACGATCTGGCCGCCGAGCAGGTCGACGTGTACCTGACCTGGGGCGAACCACCGGCCGCCGTCGCCGAAAAACTCGCCGATGTGCGCGAACGCGCCGCTCGCCACGGACGCAAAGTGAAGTTCGGCATTCGTCTGCACGTGATCGTGCGCGAGACCGCCGAAGAAGCCTGGAAAGCCGCCGACAAACTGATCGAGCACATCAGCGACGAAACCATTGAAGCCGCGCAGAAATCCTTTTCGCGCTTCGACTCCGAAGGCCAGCGGCGCATGGCCGCTCTGCACGACGGACGCCGCGACAACCTGGAAATCGCCCCCAACCTGTGGGCCGGCGTCGGACTGGTGCGCGGCGGTGCCGGTACCGCATTGGTCGGCGATCCGCAGCAAGTGGCAGCGCGAATCAAGGAGTACGCAGACCTCGGCATCGAGAGTTTCATCTTCTCCGGCTACCCGCATCTCGAAGAGGCCTACCGCTTTGCCGAGCTGGTCTTCCCGTTGTTGCCCGAGCCATATGCAAGCCTGGCTGGACGCGGTGTCACCAACCTCACCGGGCCGTTCGGCGAAATGATCGCCAACGATGTACTGCCCGCCAAAGCCAACGCCTGAGGAAGACCGAGTGACTGCCAAACCGCAAAGCACCCTGCTCTCCCCGTTGCAGACCGCCCGCCAACTGGCCGCCGAATTTGCTCTGACCGCCGTCGAGCGCGACGAGCGTGGTGGCACACCGAAAGCCGAACGTGACGCCCTGCGCGACAGCGGTCTGCTGGCCCTGAGCATTCCCACCCGTTACGGCGGCCTCGGCGCGCGCTGGAGCGAAACCCTCGAAGTCGTGCGCGAGTTCGCCAAGGTCGACAGCTCGATCGCCCACGTCTTCGGCTTTCATCATTTGATGCTTGCCACCGTGCTCCTGTTTTCCCGCCCCGAACAATGGCAACCGTGGTTCGAACAGACCGCGCGACAGAACTGGTTCTGGGGCAACGCGCTCAACCCGCTGGACACCCGCACCGTGGTCAAGGACCTCGGTGGCTGGCGCGAGTTTTCCGGCAAGAAGAGCTTCTGCTCCGGCGCCAGCGATTCGCAGATGCTGATCGCCTCGGCGGTGGACGAAAGCAACGGCGGCAAACTGTTGATCGCGGCGATCCCCAGCGGGCGCAGCGGCATCACCCTGCACAACGACTGGAACAATATCGGCCAGCGCCAGACCGACAGCGGCAGCGCGACGTTCGAACGGGTGCGGGTCGAAGAGTCGGAACTGCTGCAGGATCCGGGTCCGCTGAGCACACCGTTCGCCTGCTTGCGCCCGTTGATCGCGCAACTGACGTTCACCCACATGTTTCTCGGCATTGCCGAAGGGGCCTTTGAAGAGGCGCGGCAATACACCCTCAGCGAAACCCGTGTCTGGCACAAATCCTCGGTGCGCGAGGTGCGCGAAGATCCTTATGTGCTGGCCCATTACGGCGAGTTCTGGGTCGCCCTCGAAGGCATCCGTCTGTTGGTGGAACGCGCCGCTGCGCTGCTCGACGAGGCCTGGGCCAAAGGCCCGAACCTCAGTGCCGAAGAACGCGGTCACCTGGCCACGGCAATTGCCACGGCCAAGGTCGCCGCCAGTCGTCAGGGTCTGGATATCTGCAGCCGATTGTTCGAAGTCACCGGCGCCCGTTCGACTCACGCGTCGCTGCGTCTGGATCGACACTGGCGCAACCTGCGCACGCAAACCCTGCACGACCCGCTGGATTACAAGCTCCACGAGCTGGGCGACTGGGCGCTGAACCAGTCCCTGCCGGTGCCGACGTTCTATTCCTGATTTTCTTTCGTGGAGCGAGACCCCATGCAACTGCTGACCCTGCCGCCCTCACCCGCCCTGGCCACTTCGATTCGCGCCACCGCCCAGGTGTTCGAAGACCCGAAATCCCAGGCCCTGCTCGCGCATCTGCAACAGGTCGCACCGAGCGAAGCCAGCGTGCTGATCATCGGCGAAACGGGCACCGGCAAAGAGTTGGTAGCGCGGCACATCCACAACCTGAGCAACCGGCGCAACCGGCCGTTCATTGCGGTGAACTGCGGGGCGTTTTCCGAATCGCTGGTGGAAGCCGAATTGTTCGGCCATGAAAAAGGCGCCTTCACCGGCGCCCTCAGTGCCAAGGCCGGGTGGTTCGAAGAGGCGGATGGCGGCACTCTGTTCCTCGATGAAATCGGCGATCTGCCGATGGCCATTCAGGTCAAATTGCTGCGGGTGTTGCAGGAGCGCGAAGTGGTGCGCCTGGGTTCGCGCAAGAGCATTCCCATCGATGTGCGAGTGTTGGCAGCGACCAACGTGCAACTGGAGAAAGCCATCAACGCCGGACATTTCCGCGAGGATCTGTATTACCGGCTGAACGTGGTCAATCTGGAGCTGAGCCCGTTGCGCGAGCGGCCCGGCGATATCCTGCCGCTGACCCGGCATTTCATCGAGGCCTACAGTCAGCGTCTGGGTTACGGGCGCGTCACCATCAGTCCCGGCGCCGAACACAAACTGCGCGGCTACAGTTGGCCGGGCAATATCCGCGAACTGGAAAACGTCATCCACCACACGCTGCTGATCTGCCGTAACGGCGTGATCGAGCGCGACGATCTACGTCTATCCAACCTGCGCATCGATCGTCCCGACGATCAGCACGCGACCGCCGACGACTCACCGGAAGCGCTGCTGGAACGCGCCTTCCAGAAACTGTTCGAGCAACAGGCCGGCGCCCTGCATGAGAAGGTCGAGGACGCATTGCTGCGCGCGGCCTATCGCTTCTGCCATTACAACCAGGTGCACACCGCGGCCCTGTTAGGCCTGAGCCGTAATGTCACCCGCACGCGACTGATCAAAATCGGCGAACTGGCGGTGAACAAGCGGCGGCCCACGGAAAACCTGCAAGGCGAGCGCTTGATCCAGCTGTCGATCTAACCAACCAGTTGACAGTGCAAGCCATCGTCGTGACTGCGAGCGATACTGCTCAGCACCTGGAATGAACCGAAGGTCACGGTGCGCGCCTGATGGGTGCGGATCAGTTGCCAGAAGTCCTGCTCGCCGGTTTCGAAACTCTGGAACGCCGCCTCCCCCGCCTCGCGGGACTGCCATTGCAGAAAGCTCAACACTCGCCGGCCATCGTCGCTGGCCTGGACGCTGGCGCTGACGAAGCCGGCGTAACGCTGGGCCAGACGTTCGGTCTGCACCGCCAGCGCCGAGACCAGCGCCGGTTGCTGGCCGGGTTCGATTTCAAATTCGATCAATTGGGTAAAGCTGCGGTTTTTCGCTGGTGCTTGCATGAGATCCCCACTCGGTCAGGCGAATCTTGCGATTCGAAGGCCTGCAGGGTAAAACCTCGAGTTAACTAGAGGTCAAGGGGCAATTTGCAAATGATCACTGCGGAAAATGTGCACAAGCAATTGACCGTCGGCGAAGTCGCGGCCCGCAGCGGTGTGGCCGTCACCGCCCTGCACTTTTATGAATCGAAAGGCTTGATCAAGAGCCAGCGCAATGCCGGCAACCAGCGGCGCTATCCACGGGAAGTACTGCGGCGGGTGGCGTTGATCAAAGTGGCGCAACGCCTGGGCATTCCACTGGCGGAAATTGGCGAGGCGTTGAAGCAGCTACCGGACAACCGCGCGCCAACAGCGGCGGACTGGAAAGTGCTGTCGGAGCAGTGGCGGCGGGAGCTGGACGAGCGGATCAATCAGTTGATGTTGCTGCGTGACCGGCTGACCGGTTGCATCGGTTGCGGATGCCTGTCGATGGAAGCCTGCCCGCTGCGCAATCAGGGCGATGTGCTGGGCGAGCAAGGGCCGGGGGCGCACTTTCTCGACGTACCCAAGTGAGGGTTCCCATGCCATGGGAACCCCCAATTCGATCCATCAGAAGCCCGGCGCAATCTGCCCTTTGTAGCGAGTCAGAATGAACTGACGCACTTCATCGGAATTCAACGCCTTGGCCAGTTTCTGCAGGCCCGGGTCGTTGATGTTGTCGGGCCGTGCGACCAGAAACTCGATGTACAGGCTCTTGCCCTTCTCGACGATCAGTGCGCTGTTGGTGTCGATCCCGGCTTCCAGCGCGTAGTTGGCGAACACGAATGCCAGATCCACCTGACTCACCGAACGAGCCAACAACGCGCCCTCCAGTTCACGGATTTTCAGGTGCTTGGGGTTTTCGACGATGTCGCGCTGGGTGGCCAGGGTGTTGCTCGGATCCTTGAGTTTGATCAGCCCGGCCTCGTGTAACAGCACCAGGGCGCGACCGGTGTTCACCGGGTCATTGGGGATCGACACACTGGCGCCGTCCTTCAGCTCCGAAATGTTCTTGATCTTGGTCGAGTAAGCCCCGAACGGTTCGATGTGCACGCCGACCACCGGCACCAGATCGGTGTGGCGGGTCTTGTTGAAATCATCGAGAAACGGCCGGTACTGGTAATAGTTGGCGTCGAGGTTTTTCAGCGCCAGTTGCTGGTTGGGCTGGATGAAGTCGGTGAAGACCTTGATGTCCAGATCCACGCCTTCCTTGGCCAGGGTCGGTTTGACGAACTCGAGGATTTCCGCGTGCGGCACCGGGGTGGCACCGACGATCAGTTTTTCGTTGGCATGGGCGCCGAACGACAGAACGGCAGCCAGAACGGCCAGGGTCTTTTTCATGCTGTGCTCCAAGGCAGATTTGAGTGGCCGTCGTGGGGTGAACGTGGGGCCTTTATGGGTTGAACTTGTTTTTTCAGCGTCGGCTGTAGTGCGCCACCAAGCGGTCGCCGGTCATTTGCAGGGCCTGCACCAGAATCAGCAGCAACACCACGGTGACCACCATCACGTCGGTCTGAAAGCGTTGATAGCCGTAGCGGATCGCCAGATCGCCGAGCCCGCCGCCACCGATCACGCCGGCCATCGCCGTGTAATCCACCAGCACGATGGCGGTGACCGTCACCGCCGCCAGCAACCCGCCGCGGGCCTCCGGCAACAGGGTGTGGCGGATGATCTGCCAGGTGTTGGCGCCCATGGCCTGAGTCGCCTCGACCACCCCGCGATCGACTTCGCGCAGTGCGGTTTCCACCAGCCGCGCGAAGAACGGTGTGCAACCGACGACCAGCGGCGGAATGGTTCCGGGCACGCCCAGTGACGTGCCCACCAGCAACGTGGTCAGCGGAATCAGCACGATCAGCAAAATGATGAACGGCAGCGAACGCAGCATGTTCACGATCACTGACAGAACCCGGTACAGGCCGACGGTTTCATGCAGCTGGCGCTTGCCGGTGAGAAACAGCAGCAGCCCCAGCGGCAATCCCAGCAGCACCGTAAACAGCAGCGCCGCGCCGAGCATGCTGAGGGTGTCGAGACAGGCCTGGGCGATGTCGGCCCAGTAAATGTGTTTGAACCACTCGGCCATGATCAGGACCAGTCGTGGCGCGGTGGTTTGACGCCGTTGAGCAGCCAGTTGCCGACCACGTGGTATTTCCAGCGCACCGGGTCATGCAGGGTGTGGACCCGGGCGTTGCGCCAGTGGCGGTCGAAGTTGTGCTTTTTCAGGGTCGAGCGGGTACCGCCGAGTTCGAACAGCTTGTTGCTGGCCTCGATGGCGATTTCGGTGGTCAGCACTTTAGCCTTGGCCACGGCCAGCGAGGCCAGCGCGACGTTGTCTTCATCAGGCGCCGGACGTGCGGCGTCGAGCGCCCAGCCGGCGCGTTCAAGCAAGGCTTCGGCGGCTTCCAGACGGATTTCCAGTGCGCCGATCTGAATGATGGTCAACGGATCTTCACTGGCCTTGTCCACACCTGCATCGATCCATGGCCGCGCAAACTGGCGGACGAATTCCACGGTATCGCTCCACGGTATCGCGCAACGCTGCCCGGGCAATGCCGGCGTCGATGGCAGCGGTGGTCAACTGGGCGAAAGGCCCGGCCAGGGTCGGGCTCTCGTAGGAACGGTACGTCGGAAACAGATTGAAGGGCGCCACTTGCAGATTTTCCGCCAGCACCGTGCCGCTGGAAGTAGTGCGCTGACCGATGCTGTCCCAGTCGTCGACGATCACCAGCCCTTTCGTACCGCGCTCGACGAAGGCCAACTGGCCCTTCTGCTCTTCATCCAGCGCCAGCACCGCCAGCCAATGGGCGTAGAGCGAACCGGTGCAGTAGCCCTTGCGACCGTTGATCACGAAGCCGTCGCCATAACGGCGGAGGGTCGCCTGAATGTCCTGCACGTTCTTGCCGCCGGTTTCCGACAGCGCATTGGCGAAACGATGACCTTGCAGCGCCAGCTCAAAGAAATGCGCCTGCTGGGCCGGGGTACCTTGCAGGCGGATGTCTTCGAGCAGGCAGTAATGGTTTTGCGGGATCTGCCCGAGGGACGGATCGGCGGCGGAAATGATCGCGATCACTTGGGCCAGCACCGCAAAGGACACCTGCGCGCCGCCGTATTCCTTCGGCACGGTGATGCCCCACAGGCCACTGTTGGAAAACAGGTCGACGACCTCGGCGGGCACTTCGCGGTTGCGGTCACGCTCGGCGGCGTGTTCCTGCAAGACGGCGGCGACCTGCACAGCCACGCGCAAGGCTTCGGCGTCGTCGGCGATCCGGTGGGCGGCCGGCGGGTTGATCGGATAAACGGCAGATTCAGACATGGATGACTCTCGGTATCGGTGTTGTACCGGGTCATTGCAGCTTCTGTGCCTGACGCAAAGGCCTTGTTTTACGGGGGCTGCAGCGGAACTTCAGGGCGTCTGGCGATGAAAACCCGCGCACTCTGTTGCTTCGCTGTCGATGGCTGAACAGTGGGAGGCCTGCTCGTCGGCTACTCGGTCACGACGGCGGCACGGATCTATAGTTGAGCGACCGGCAATCCCGGCGAAGGCACACCTCAATCTCTAATAAAAACCAGGCAACAAATAACAGGGAGTACCGCCATGAGCGTCAAACCCATTCCCGAGGGGTATCACAGCATTACCCCGTACCTCGGCATTCACAAAGCTGCCGAAGCCATCGATTTCTATAAAAAGGCGTTCGGTGCCACCGAAGTCATGCGCCTGAGCATGCCCGACGGCGGCATCGGCCACGCCGAACTGCGCATCGGCGACAGCGCGATCATGCTCGGCTCGCCGTGCGATCAAGGGCCGTTGAGCAATCCGGACAACGCAGTGTCGGTCGGCCTGCATCTGTACGTGACCGATGTGGACAAGTCCTTCCAACGCGCACTGGAGGCCGGCGCCACCTCGGTGTCCGAGGTCAAGGATCAGTTCTACGGCGACCGCAGCGGCACGTTGAAAGATCCGTACGGGCATCTGTGGTTCCTGGCCTCGCGCAAGGAGGACCTGACCCAGGCGCAGATCGAGCAGCGGGCGAAGGAAATGTTCCAGCAGAGCTAACTACGCCGAGTGCCCATTCCCGCGCGGCGCGCGGGGATGGGCGAACACGATTCATGAACCGTCGAATCACGCATCACGTCTTGTCATGAACGCCCGGCGATTTCAGGATGCAGGCCACTCGCCTGAATAAAGGATCACCCGATGTTTGCCGGATTCGTCAAAGACCAGCGCCACGTCAACGGTGTGGACATCAGCTACCGCCTCAAAGGCAGCGGCCCCGGCCTGCTGCTGTTGCACGGGCACCCGCAGACCCACGTCATCTGGCACAAGATCGCCGAGCAACTGGCGGAGCACTTCACGGTGATCGCCGCCGACCTGCGCGGTTATGGCGACAGCAGTCGCCCGCCGGCCGATGAGGCTCACCTCAATTACTCCAAGCGCGAGATGGCCCGCGACGGCGTGGAATTGATGAAGGCGTTGGGTTTCGAGCACTTCTCGATCCTTGCCCACGACCGTGGCGCGCGGGTTGCCCATCGCCTGGCGCTCGATCATCCCGAGGTTGTGCAGCGCATGCTCCTGCTCGACATCGCGCCAACGCTGGCGATGTACAGCCAGACAAATGAAGCCTTCGCCCGGGCCTACTGGCACTGGTTCTTCCTGATCCGCCCGGCACCGTTG
The DNA here is from genome assembly GCF_002113205.1 of Pseudomonas sp. B16(2017). NCBI lineage: Bacteria > Pseudomonadati > Pseudomonadota > Gammaproteobacteria > Pseudomonadales > Pseudomonadaceae > Pseudomonas > Pseudomonas sp. B16(2017). The sequence continues at coordinate 296,803 of NZ_NEKA01000008.1, read as the reverse complement.
CCGGAAACCCTGATCGAAGCCGATCCCGAAGGTTATCTGCGCAGCGTCATGGGCAGTCGCAGCGCCGGGCTTGCACCCTTTACCGACGAGGCGTTCAGTGAGTACCGGCGTTGCCTGGAACGTCCCGGAAGTGCTCGGGGGATCTGCGAGGATTACCGCGCCAGTGCCGGCATCGACCTGGAACATGATCGCGCCGATCTCGCGGCCGGTCGTCACCTGACCCTGCCGTTGCTGGTGCTGTGGGGCGCCGAGGGCACCGTCGGTCGCTGCTTCGATCCGCTGAGGGAATGGCAACAGATTGCTACCGACGTACGGGGCAAGGCCCTGCCGGCCGGGCATTACCTTGCCGAAGAAGTCCCTGAGCTGTTGCTGACCGAAGCGCTCGACTTTCTACGCTGATCCTTTCCTTCAATCCGGCGGCATGCGCCGTCGGACTGCTTCGCCTCCCCCGCAGAAATCCGCCCACGCGGCATCAAGATGTAATCGCGAAACATTTACTTTCATATCGTTCATCGGGAATTGCTTCGGTCATCCGTCTTATAGAGATGCGGGCCGGTCGCGTAGGCAAAAGCCACGACCGGCCTTTCAGGGGACTCCCGTGCTGCGAAGCCCGTAGTACCGCTCCCTCTCACTGAATCAAGACCCGTCATCATGTCGAAGAAATCCCGCTCGAAACTGTGGTTCCTGGTACACAGCTGGCTGGCATTGCCGATCTGGTTTTTCGTTCTGATCGTCTGCGTCACCGGCACCCTGGCAGTGGTCAGCCAGGAAATCGTCTGGCTGGCCAACCCGCAAATGCGCGCCAGCGCGCCGTCCGACGACGCACCATTGCTCAGCTACGACCAGATCCTCGCCGAAATCAAAAAAGCCGAACCGCAGACAGTGGTGCAAAGCATCAACCGTCCGGACGAGTCGCACTTTGCTCTCGACGTCGACGTCAGCTATCCCGACGGCCGCTCGCTGACCGTCTACGTCAACCCGTACACCGGCGTGATTCAGGGCACGGCACCGAGCTTCAACTTCAAGGCGTTCACCCGCGCACTGCATGGCTGGTGGCTGGTGCCGTTCACCAACGGCTTCAGCTGGGGCTGGTATCTGGTGTCGTTCCTCGGCCTGCCGATGCTGGCTTCGCTGGTGACCGGGCTGGTGGTGTACAAGCGCTTCTGGAAGGGTTTTTTCCGCCCGACCCTGCGCTTCAATCACGGCGCACGGATCTTCTGGGGCGACTTCCACCGCTTGAGCGGCATCTGGTCGATCTGGTTCATCGCGGTGATTTCGATCACCGGCACCTGGTTCCTGATTCAGGCGCTGCTGTTTGACAACCAGATTTCCATTTCCAGCGAGCCGATCGTCCCGGCCATGTCCCGCGAAGCCGTGCCACAGTCCAACGATGGTTCGCCACCGCCGCGTATCAGCCTCGACCGCGCCATCGAAATCGCCCAGACGAAAATCCCCGGCTTCGAAGCCAGCTTCATCAGCCTGCCGGGCAATGCCTACGCGCACCTGGATATCGGCGGTCGCGGCTGGTACCCGCTGATGTACCAGACCGCCACGCTCAACCCATACAGCGGTGAAGTGGCGGCTTCGCGGCTGTTGTCCGATCGCACGTCGCTGGAGTTCGTCACCGAATCCATGCGCCCGCTGCACACCGGTGACTTCGGCGGTCTGTGGATCAAGCTGATCTGGTTCTTCTTCGGCCTGCTGCTGAGCATGATGGTCCTCAGTGGCCTGCTGATCTGGACCAAGCGCACCGCGCTGGCCACCGCCAACGCCCTCAAGCGCGAGCACAAGAAACAGCGCGTGCAGGCACAACCGGCCCTGCGCCGTGAAACCTCGGAGGCCAATCTGTGAGCAAATCCACTACCGTGGCTCAGCCTTCACGGCTGAGCGTGATCTGGCACAAATGGCGCTTCCACATCAACGTGCTGTTGCTGCTGATCCCCTTGGGCTTCATGCCCAAATACTTCGCCGATGCCTCGCTGTTTCGCGGTGACAGCGGACTGGGTGAACGGGAGATCGGCGAAATCCAGGTCGGTCCCTGGAGCCTGCGACTGGCCGAACTGCGTAATCAGGCACCGATCCTGACCGGCCCCGCCGGCTACATGAAAGATTTCAGCGCCGCCCTCTGCGACGCCTGCGTCGACCACGTCAAGGCGACGTATCTGCGCATCGGCAAACCTCGCAGCCTGCGCGCGGCCGGGGTGATTTTCTTCGGCACGCCGTACCGCATGGGCACCCAGTTGCCGGTTCCGGAAAAGACCGCTGCCGACGCCGAACTGTGGATCACCATGGAAGGCTGGGACGGCAGCATGCACCAAGCCTCGATTCCGCTGAGCCAGGCCTCGCCTGCCACCCTCGCCTGGCTGAACAAACAAGGAGCCAAACCATGAGTCATGCCCAACGCCCCTTCCGCCTGCACCTGAGCGCTGCCTTGGTGGTGCTGTCTGCCGGTTTCAGCACAGGCGCCCTGGCCCACAACCCGATGTGCGAGTGCAAGGCCATCGATGCCGAGCAGATCAAGTGCACCGGCGGTTTCTCGGACGGCAGCGGCGCGCCGGGGGTGACCCTCGATGTGATCGGCTACGACGAAACCATCCTGGTGCCGGGCAAGCTCGGCGCCGACTCGACCCTGACCTTCAAGAAACCCGGCGCCGAGTTCTACGTGCTGTTCGACGCCGGCCCCGGTCACGTGGTCGAAATTGACCAAGCGGATATCGAAGCCCCATGACCACGCCGACTACCCAGGTTGTCCGCCCCGCCGGTGCCGGGCACGAAACCCTCAATGTGCTGCTGATGTGCCTGCTGATCCTCGCGGTTGCCGGCTCGGTAGTGACATGGCGCGGCGTTTCCCACGAACCGGAGCCGGTCTCCAGCCATCAACTGGATGCCCGTCGCGACCTTGGCGCCAGCGAGCAGGGCATCTATGCCGATCTGCGCGTGACCCTCGACGAGATCCGCCTGCTGCGTGAAGAACAGCAAACGCTGCCAAGCCCGCAGAACCTGGCCGATGAAGGTTTTGCACCGTTCGCCCAGGACGCCAGCTCGGTCAGTCGTGGCGGCCATGCCTGGCAGTTGCTGGCCGACCGCGCCTACTTCGGCCACAGTCAGGCACCGGCCGTGGCCGGTTCGTTTCTGATGCGCCTGAACGACGCCGCGCCGGACATCTGGCTCAACCGCGCCACCGACCTGCAAGCGCCGAAAGACCTGTCAGACGCAGCGCTGACCGCTGCCGGATGGAAACAGATCGTCGCGCAATTCGATGCCGGGGTGACCCGCGAACATCGTCATTGAACCCTCGCCTTCATTCGAGAGAAGACCGCTTGCCCATGCCTAGTTCATCTCAACGCCGTCCTTTCCTGCGCCTGCTGCTGATCGGTCTGTGCGCCTGCCTGCTGAGTCCGCTGGCCAGCGCCGATCAGGCCAAGCGCCTGCGCATCGGCATCACCCTGCATCCGTATTACAGCTATGTGGCGAACATCGTAGGCGACAAGGCCGAGGTCGTGCCGCTGATTCCCGCCGGCTTCAACCCGCATGCCTACGAGCCGCGCGCCGAAGACATCAAGCGCATCAGCGGGCTGGATGTGATCGTGCTCAACGGCGTTGGCCATGACGACTTCGCCGACCGCATGATCGCCGCCAGCGAAACGCCGAACATCAAGACCATCGAAGCCAACGAAAACGTGCCGTTGCTGGCCGCCACCGGGGTTGCCGCGCGCGGTGCCGGCAAAGTGGTGAACCCGCACACCTTCCTGTCGATCAGCGCCTCGATTGCCCAGGTCAACAACATCGCCCGTGAGCTGGGCAAGCTCGACCCGGACAATGCCAAGACCTACACCCAGAACGCCCGCGCCTACGGCAAACGCCTGCGGCAGATGCGCGCCGACGCCCTGGCCAGGCTGACCCAGGCGCCGAACGCCGAACTGCGAGTAGCCACGGTGCACGCCGCTTATGACTACCTGCTGCGTGAATTCGGCTTGGAAGTGACGGCGGTGGTCGAGCCGGCCCACGGTATCGAGCCGAGCCCGAGCCAGTTGAAGAAAACCATCGACCAATTGCGTGAACTGGACGTGAAAGTGATCTTCTCCGAGATGGATTTCCCCTCCACCTACGTCGAAACCATCCAGCGTGAATCCGGCGTGAAACTTTACCCGCTGTCGCACATTTCCTACGGCGAATACACCGCCGACAAATACGAAAAGGAAATGACCGGCAACCTCAACACCGTGGTTCGAGCGATTCAGGAGTCCGGCGCATGACAGCTCAGGAAAACCTGTCGATAGCCAGCAGCGGCCCGACCCTGGATTTCGCTGACGTCAGCCTGACCCTCGGCCGCACGACGATTCTGGACAAGGTCACCTTCCAGGTGCAGCCCGGCAGCGTGCATGCGCTGGTCGGCCCCAACGGCGGCGGCAAGAGTTCGCTGATCAAGACCCTGCTCGGGCAGATGCCCCATCAGGGCCGGCTCAGCCTGCAATGGCCCGGCGAACCCGGCACCATTGGTTACGTGCCGCAGGCGCTGGAGTTTGATCGCGGCCTGCCCATGACCGTCGACGACTTCATGGCCGCCATGTGTCAGCGTCGCCCGGCCTTTCTCGGCTTGAGCAAACGCTACGCCGGCGCCATCGGTGATGCGCTGGAGCGGGTCGGCATGCAGGACAAACGCAAACGCCGAATGGGTGCGCTGTCCGGTGGCGAACGCCAGCGGGTATTGCTTGCCCAGGGCCTGATTCCGGCGCCGCAATTGCTGGTGCTGGATGAGCCGATGTCCGCCCTCGATGAAGCCGGGATCCAGGTGTTCGAGCGTTTGCTGGGCGACTGGCGCGCGGCGGGCATCACCGTGCTGTGGATCGAGCACGACCTGGAAGCGGTCGGGCGTCTGGCCAATCGCGTCACCGGCCTTAACCGCCGGGTGCTGTTCGACGCCACGCCGCAACAGGCCCTGACCCCGGAACGTCTGCTGACCCTGTTTTCGACCCATCCACGGAGCGCTGCCTGATGAGTTACGAAGCCTTTCGTTTGACGGTGCAAGGCTGGGCCTCTTCCGGTTACCTGCCGGAAGCCCTGGCCTATGGGTTTGTGGTCAATGCCTTGCTTGCCGGTCTGTTGATCGGCCCGGTACTGGGTGGCCTCGGCACGCTGGTGGTGGTCAAGCGCTTCGCGTTTTTCTCCGAAGCGGTGGGCCACGCGGCGTTGACCGGCGTGGCCATCGGCATCCTGCTCGGCGAGCCCTACACCGGGCCTTACGGCAGCCTGTTCGGTTACTGCCTGCTGTTTGGCATTCTGCTCAATTACCTGCGCAACCGTACCGGGCTGGCCCCGGACACATTGATCGGCGTGTTCCTGTCGGTGTCCCTCGCTTTGGGCGCCAGCCTGCTGCTGATTCTGGCGGGCAAGATCAACGTGCACATTCTGGAAAACGTGCTGTTCGGCTCGGTGCTGACGGTCAATGGCAACGACCTGCTGGTGCTGGCGATTGTCGGCTCGCTGGTCATGGCGCTGGCCCTGCCGCTGTACAACCGGATCATGCTCGCCAGCTTCAACCCGCAACTGGCGGTGGTGCGTGGCGTCGCGGTGAAGACCCTGGATTATCTGTTCGTGATTCTGGTGACACTGATTACGGTTGCCGCGGTGAAAGTCATCGGCGCGATTCTGGTCGGTGCACTGCTGGTGATTCCGGCGGCGGCTGCGCGCCTGCTCAGCCAGTCGCTCAAGGGCTTTTTCTGGTGTTCAGTGCTGATTGCCACGGTCAGTACGCTGTGCGGGATTCTCGCGCCGATCGTGTTCGACCTGCCGATTCCGTCCGGTGCCGCGATCATCCTGGTCGCCGGTATCGCCTTCGCCCTCGCCGCGATTGCCCGGGGCGTCGTCCCCAGTCTGAAAGGGAACCTTGGATAAATGGCTTTTTCATTGCGACAACTGACCCTGGCCATCGCCCTCAGCGGCGCGGTTTCGAGCCCTCTGCTGGCGGCCGAGAAACCGTTGCGGGTGCTGGCCTCGCTGCCGATCACTTATGGTCTGGGCGAAGTCCTGCTCAAGGGCACCGACATCAGCCTCGAACGCGCAGCACCGGCCAACCTGCCAGGCAGCCGCCAGACCGCCTACTTCACCGGTCGCGGCGCGCCCGTGCTGAGCAAACTGGCCACGGGCGCCGATGCAGTGATCGGCGTGCGCTCGCTGTGGGCCGATGATCCGCTGTACCCGATCGCCCGCCGCAGCAACATCCGCATCGTCGAAGTCGACGCGGCCCGCCCGGTGGACGGCGCCCTGCCCGGCATTGCCGTGCAACCGGGGCTCAAGGTCGACGGCCTGAACAGTCAGCCGTGGCTGGCCAGCAACAACATGGGGCGCATGGCCGATGTGATGGCGGCGGATCTGGTGCGCCTGGCACCGAAGGACAAATCGAAGATCGAGGCCAATCTGGCCGCACTGAAACAGCGTCTGCTGAAACTCAGTGCCGACAGCGAAGCGCGTCTGGCCAGTGCCGACAACCTGAGCGTGATGAGCCTGAGCGATCACTTCGGTTACCTGATCGGCAGCCTGAATCTGGAGTTGATTGGACAGGATGCGCGACCGGATGCCGAATGGACGTCGGAGGAGCTGAAAAAACTGACTGCGACTTTGAAAGACAACGACGTAGCAGTGGTGCTGCACCATCGCCAGCCTTCGGATGCGGTGAAAGCGGCGATTGCCGAATCGGGCAGTCAACTGCTGGTGCTGAGCACCGATGCAGCGGATCCGGTGGCAGAGCTGGAAGGGAATGTGGATGTGCTGCTCAAGGGCCTGACCGGCGCGTAACGCCATTATGACCGCGTCATCGTCCATCGCTGGCTTGCCAGCGATGAGGCCTTCACAGGCAACAAAAATCCCGGACATGAAAAAACCCGCTGACTGTTTCCAGTCCAGCGGGTTTCTTTTGGCTGATAACTTACTGGGCAGCCGCTTGCGCTTCCATCTTCTGGCGCAGGCTTAGCGGACGCATGTCGGTCCAGACTTCTTCGATGTAGGCCAGGCATTCCTTTTTCAGGCCACTCTTGCCCACAGTGCGCCAACCTTCCGGCACGGCCTTGTAGTCCGGCCAGATCGAGTACTGCTCTTCGTGGTTGACCACGACTTGAAAGAGGATGTCCTCGCGGTCGAATACTGACGTCATGCTGTGTCTCCATCGCTGTAAGGGTGGGCTGCACGACGGTGCAGCCGGGTATGTAGAAAGAACGTTCGACGCGGCGAAAAATTTACAGGCCGGCAGTCGCAGCGCTCAACGCACGGCCGAAGATCTCGGCGACGCGGTCGATTTCCGCGGCGGTGATCACCAGCGGCGGCAGGAACCGCACCACCGCACCGTGACGCCCGCCCAGCTCCAGAATCAGCCCGCGCTTGAGGCATTCGCGCTGAACCAGCGGCGCCAGACGTGCGAAGGCCGGTGGATGCCCCAGCGCATCCGGTGCACCGTTCGGATCGACCAGCTCGACACCGAGCATCAGGCCACGACCACGAATATCGCCCAGTTGCGGGAAATCGCGCTGCAGAATGCGCAGGTGTTCGCTCAGGCGATCGCCCATGGCGGCAGCGTGTTCGCAGACCTTGTGCTCGACCAGGTACCGCATCACGGCAGAACCGGCGGCCATCGCCATCTGGTTGCCACGGAACGTACCGGCGTGAGCGCCCGGCTGCCAGGTGTCGAGCCAGTCGCGATAGACCACCACCGCCAGCGGCAGGCTGCCGCCGATGGCTTTGGACAGCACCACCACATCCGGGGTGATGCCTGCGTGCTCAAAGGCAAACATCTTGCCGGTGCGGGCGAAACCGCTCTGGATTTCGTCGACGATCAGTGCAACACCGGCCTTTTCGGTGATGCGGCGCAGACCGCGCAGCCACTCGATGTCCGCCGGGATCACACCGCCCTCGCCCTGCACCGCTTCGACGATGACGGCGGCCGGCAATTGCACGCCGGCCTCGGGATCATTGAGCAGGTTTTCCAGGTAGCTCAGATTGGCCTTCACACCCGCCGCGCCACCGAGGCCGAACGGGCAACGGTAGTCGTAAGGGAACGGCATGAATTGCACGCCGTTGCTGAGCAACGCGCCCAGTGGTTTTTTCGGCCCCAGGCTGCCCATCAGGCTCAAGGCGCCTTGGCTCATGCCGTGGTAACCGCCGGAGAACGACAGCACGGTGCTGCGCCCGGTGGCGGTGCGCACCAGTTTCAGCGCGGCTTCCACGGCGTCGGTGCCGGTCGGGCCGCAGAACTGGATTTTCGCTTCCTTGGCCAATGCCGGAGGCAGCAGGCCGAACAGGTCCTGAACAAATTGATCCTTTACCGGCGTGGTCAGGTCCAGGGTGTGCAGTGGCAACTCATCGGCCAGCACCTGCTGAATGGCCTCGATCACTACCGGATGGTTATGCCCCAGCGCGAGGGTGCCAGCGCCGGCCAGGCAATCGATGAAGCTGCGGCCTTCGACGTCCTCGACGTACAGGCCCTTGGCGCGTTTAAGCGCCAGGGGAATGCGCCGCGGGTAGCTGCGGGCATTGGACTCCTGCTGGCTCTGACGGGCCAGCAACGGCGACTCATTGAACTGATACAGCGTTTCCGCCGGCGCGGAGGCGATCCGGGCCGACGACTCTTCGATAAGGCTGGTGGCGACTGACATCTCTCGACCCCTCAATACGCTATGGATAGTGACCAAAACTGCACACCGGGCAGGTGCGCTTTCCGGTCGCGGGGCGCACATGCAGGTTTTCCTGTTCTGGAAACGCACCAGCGTGTCGAGGATTTACACCCTTGATCGAATGTCAGGCCGACAATGCCAGCGGCTTGTGCATCGGCAGGGTCAAAACGCCGTGTTGCATGAAGGGAGACGCCGTTTCGCGATACCCCAGGCGCCGGTAGAACGCCGCGCCGGTTCGCGTGCTTGCAAGCGTGATGCATGGTCTGCCACGAATCCTCAGCCAACCCTCGAGATCGCCCATCAGCGCACGGCCCGCACCTCGGCGAAACCACTCCGGCTGCACGTGACAGAACATGACCTCGCCATGGGCTGCGGCCATGCCGACGCCGACGGGTTTGTCCTGCAGCAGCGCGATGTTCAGATAGTGATGGGGATCGGCGAGCCAGGCGCCGACGTGCTCCGCCGATTGTCGGCGGACCCAGCGGTCGACCAGTTGTGGGTCGTTGCGATGATCGAGCGCGCAACCGACGCGGATCGAACGCTCAAGGATCCTGCTGATGATGCCGGCGTCGGCGGGGGTGGCGGGACAGATATAGACGGGTGCTTCCATGGCGCTGTTTCCCTCAATCCATTGAGTCAAAGGCTGGGGCGACAATAACGTCACGGCCGGCGGATGACTAATGGAGAGAGGTTACATTTGATGTGCCCGGCAAACTGTCAGACCGGTTGCAGCGGCATGGTCAGCTCGACCCGCAAACCATCCGGACGGCTGTCGAAATGCAGGGTGCAGGCGCAGCGCTGAACGATCGCCTGGACAATCGCCAGCCCCAGTCCGCAGCCGGTGCTCTGGCCGTTGCGCCAGAAGCGCTGGGTCAGGTGTTGCAGATCGTCAGGGGCGATTCCCGGCCCATAGTCGCGCACCACGAAACGCACGCGATTGGCACTGGTTTCCAGGCTCAGGTCCACCGCGCCGTCCGTCGGCGTGTGACGCAGAGCGTTGTCCAACAGATTGCGCAGGGCCGCGATCGACAGCACCGCCGGCATTTGCAGCGGCGCAGCGGACAAGTGTTCAGGCAGATGCAGCCTGATGCGCTGACGCTGGTCGCTGGCCGAGTCCTGAATCGCCAGTTTCGCTACCTGCTCGGCACTGCACTGCACGCCGTCATCGAACGACAGGCTGCCCTCGACCCGGGCCAGCAACAGCAACTGCTCAAGGGTCCGGTGCAGGCGGTCGGCACCCTCCTCGGCTCGGGCCAGAGACTGATCGCGGGCGCTGCCATCGGTCATGCGCGCCACTTGCAGGTGGGTCTTGATCGCCGTCAGCGGGCTGCGCAGTTCGTGGGCGGCATCGCCGGTCAGGCGACGCTCGCGCTCGATGGTCTTGCCGATGCGCTGAAACAATTGGTTCTGGGTTTCGAGCAGCGGTTTCAGTTCGCTGGGGAATGACTGCAACTGCAACGGCTCAAGCGAATCCGCGTTGCGACGCATCAAGGCTTCACGCAAGCGGTTGAGCGGCGCCAACCCCTGGCCGATCCCCAGCCACAACAGGCACAGGCAGCCAAGCAGCGCCACGCCGACCGGCACCGAGGCCGCCAGCAGGATCGACATGTTCAGGGCTTCGCGCTCGATCACCCGGTCGGCGGTGGTAATACGCACATCGCCCCGGGCCAGGGTGAAGCTGCGCCATGGCGCACCGTCGATCATTTGATCGTGGAAGCCCATCTTCTGGGCTTCCAGCGCCTGTTCCGGATTGTTGTGGCTGCGAGCGAGGATTTCCCCGCGCAGCGAGCTGACCTGGCAGGCCATGCCGCCGGGAATGTTCAACTGCTCGGCGCTGAAATGAGTGCCCTCGCCTTTGCTCGGGACAGCCGGCAATTGTTCCAGCAACCCGGCGACCATCCGCGCCGACGCCACCAGGCGCTGGTCGAGGGAAAACATCATCTGGTTGCGCAGGTCGCTGAGCATCCAGGCGGCCGCCAATGCCCAGATCAGCGCGAATGCGGCGCCGAGGGTCAGGCTCAGGCGCAGGCGCAGGCTCATCACTTGTCGGGTTCTCCGCCATCGGCCGGGCCCAGGCGATAACCCAGACCGCGCACGGTTTCGACGATGCCTTTGCCGAGTTTGCTGCGCAGGTGATGGATGTGCACATTGAGCGCATTGCTTTCCAGTTCATCGTTGAAACCGTAGACGCTGTCCTTCAACTGCTCGGTGGACAGCACCCGGCCACGGTTGTGCAGCAAGGCTTGCAACAACGACTGCTCGCGCCGCGACAGATCCACCGGACGCCCCGCCAGGGTGGTTTCGCGACTGCTCGGATCGTAAGTCAGCGCGCCGTGTTCGATCAGATTGACGCTGCGTCCGGCCACCCGGCGCAGCAGGGTTTGCAGGCGGGCGAACAACTCGCGCAGGTCGAACGGCTTGAGCAGGTAGTCGTCGGCACCGGACTGCAGACCGTCGACACGGTCGGTAACCGAATCCCGCGCAGTCAGGATCAGGACCGGAATCTCCAGGCCTTGCTGACGCAGTTGTTGCAGCAACTTGAGGCCATCTTCGTCCGGCAGGCCGAGATCGAGCACCATCACGTCGAATTCGGCAACCTTGAGAATCGCCCGCGCCTTGGAGGCGGTGTTGACGTGCTCGACGGTCAGGCCCTGCGCCGTCAGCCCGGCGACGATCCCGCTGGCGATCAACTCATCGTCTTCGCAAACCAGTACGTGCATGGTGAGTCCCGTGGAAAAGTGCTGATTAGGCCGCTGGCCGATTAAGCCGACATTATGCCCCGAACGCCACCGCGACAAGGGCGTCGCGGTTAATCATCGGTTAATCGCCGCCGCCCATTGTGCCCCTCAATTGCACAGGGACAAGGCTCCTCCATGCGTCATTTTTTTCTGTTTTTTGCACTGCTGATTTCGAGTCTGGCCCAGGCGGGGAATGATCCATTTGCGTCAAAACCGGAGTTCTTGCCGGTCGACAAGGCATTCGTGCTGACCTCGCAACGTCTGGATTCCGGTGAGACCCAGCTGTTCTGGCAAATCGCCGATGGCTATTACCTGTATCAGAAGCGTCTGAAGTTCGACGGACTGACAACACAAAACATCCCGGCCCTGCCCGAAGGCGAGTCCCACAGCGACGAGTACTTCGGCGAACAACCGGTTTATCGCCAGGGTCTGGAACTGAAGATTCCGGCGGCCGCCACGGGCCAGATCAAGGTCAGTTATCAGGGCTGTGCCGATGCCGGTCTTTGCTATCCCCCGCAGACCCGAGTGATCGACCTCGGCGGCAAAGCTGCCGCTGCGGCGACAGATGAAGCGCCGGATCAGGCACTGGCCAGCGGCCTGCAACAGCACTCGCTGGGCTGGAGTCTGCTGGTGTTCTTCGGCCTGGGTCTGCTGCTGGCGTTTGCGCCGTGTTCGCTGCCGATGCTGCCGATTCTGGCGGGCATGGTGGTGGGCAGCGGTGCTACGCCGCGTCGCGGTTTCGCGCTGGCCGGCAGTTATGTGGTTTGCATGGCCCTGGTGTATGCGGCGATGGGCGTTATTGCCGCGCTGCTGGGGGCCAACCTGCAGGCGTGGTTGCAGAACCCGTGGCTGCTCGGGACATTCGCGGCCGTATTTGTGGTTCTGGCGTTGCCGATGTTCGGCTTCTTCGAACTGCAATTGCCGGTGGCCCTGCGGGATCGACTGGAACACGCCTCGCGCAGCCAACGCGGCGGCAGCCTGATCGGTGCCGGCGTATTGGGCGCGCTGTCCGGTCTGCTGGTCGGCCCGTGCATGACCGCGCCGCTGGCCGGCGCTCTGCTCTACATCGCGCAAAGCGGCAACGCGCTGCATGGCGGCCTGATCCTGTTTGCTTTGGGCATCGGCATCGGCGTCCCGCTGCTGTTGCTGGTAACGGTCGGCAATCGCTTCCTGCCCAAGCCCGGCGCGTGGATGAATCTGCTCAAAGGCGTGTTCGGCTTCCTGTTCCTCGCCACCGCGCTGCTGATGCTGCGCCCGGTGCTGGAGCCGTCGCTGTGGTTGGGCCTGTGCGGCGCGCTGCTGTTGATCGCCGCTTACAGCGCCTGGAAACAGTCCGATGGCTTTGGTCGCGTGGCGCAGCTGTTCGGTGCCGGTTCGCTGTTGCTGGGCCTGTGGGGCAGTCTGCTGGTGGTCGGGGCGGCGGGTGGCAGTGACGATCCATATCAGCCGTTGCAGGTGTACAGCGCCGGACGCGTCGGATCTGCGGCGCCCAGCGGCCACGAAGCCTTCACGACGATCAAGGATCCCGCCGCCCTGCAACGCGAGTTAGACGCCGCCAAAGCCCAGGGCCAGTGGGTGCTGCTCGATTACTACGCCGATTGGTGCGTGTCGTGCAAAGTCATGGAGAAACAGGTGTTCGGCCAGGCGCGGGTGATGCAGGCCCTGAGTGATGTGCGCTTGCTCCAAATCGACGTCACCGCCGACAATGCCGCCAGCCGCGAACTGCTCGGTCGTTATAAAGTGCCTGGGCCACCGAGTTTCGTGTGGATCGGCGCCGACGGTGAAGAGCGCCGCAGCCAGCGCATCACCGGCGAGGTCGATGCCGATACTTTCCTGCAACGCTGGACCACCATCCGAGACGCCCGTTAATGCTGACCTTCACCCTCGGCACCTTTGCCATCGCACTCAATCACTTGTTGCTGATCAGCGCGCTGGCACTGGCGACCTTCGTCGGCTGGCGGGTGGCCAAGCGCGGCGGTGACAATCCCGAGTCGGCGCTGTTCAGCCTGTTTCTGCTCGGCATGCTGGCGGCGCGCATTGCGTTCGTCGCCGTGTATTGGGGGCACTATCGCAACGACCTGTGGCAGATCATCGACCTGCGCGACGGCGGTTTTCTCGCCTGGCCGGGGGTGATCGTGCTGTTGCTCGCGGCGCTGTATCGCGGCTGGCGCCGGCCGGGTCTGCGTCGACCGCTGGGTTTCGGTGTGGTCAGCGGTGTGGTGTTCTGGGTGATGGCGACCCTGTCGCTGAACATCTACGAGCAAGGCACGCGCCTGCCGGACATCACTCTGCGCAACGCCGCCGGGGAAACCGTGAAACTCACCGACTATCAGGGCGGGCCGCTGGTGATCAACCTGTGGGCCACCTGGTGTCCGCCGTGCCGCCGGGAAATGCCGGTGCTGGAAAACGCCCAGCAACAACGCCCGGACCTGACGTTCCTGTTCGTCAACCAGGCCGAAAGCATGCAAAGCGTCGCCACGTTTCTCGAAACCCAGGGTTTGAGCCTGAACAACGTGCTGTTCGACCGCAGCGGACGCCTCGGCCAGGCCGTGGGCTCCATGGCCCTGCCGACTACCCTGTTCTATAGCCCGGACGGTCGCCTGCTGAGCAGCCATTTGGGCGAATTGTCCAACGCCAGCCTGGCCCGTGCCCTGGAAAGCTTCGACACCCCGGCCTCCAGCCCGAATCCGGCCACCTCTTCTTCAAGGAAACTGCCATGCCCCGCCTCCGCCACCTGCTGACGCTGACCCTGGGCGCCGCCCTGCTGCACTTGCCGTCGGTCCAGGCCGCTGAAGAACTGCCTGAAGCGATCAAGAAAATTGAAGCCAAGGGCGCCAAGATCGTCGGTCAGTTCGACGCGCCGGACGGCTTGCGCGGTTACGCCGCGCAATACCAGAACCGCGGCATGGCGCTGTACCTGACGCCGGACGGCAAGCACGTGCTGCTGGGCAACCTGTACGACGCCGACGGCAACGACCTGAGCAGCGCACCGCTGCAAAAACTGGTCTACGCGCCGATGGCCAAGGAAGTCTGGGCCAAGTTCGAGGCCAGCAACTGGATTCAGGACGGCAACAAGGATGCACCACGCACTGTGTACCTGTTCAGCGACCCGAACTGCCCGTATTGCAACATGTTCTGGGAACAAGCCCGTCCATGGGTCAAGGCCGGCAAGGTGCAGCTGCGACACATCATGGTCGGCATCATCCGCGAAGACAGCCCGGCCAAAGCCGCTGCCCTGCTCGCCGCCAAGGACCCGAGCAAAGCCCTGGAAGATCACGAGAAGGCCGGCAAGGCCAGCACCCTCAAGGCCTTGAAGGACATTCCGGTCGCCGTGCAGACCAAACTCGCGGCGAACATGCAGTTGATGGAAGACCTGGAGTTACAGGCCACCCCGGCGATCTTCTACATGGACGACAAGGGCGAACTGCAACAACAGCAAGGTGCACCGACGCCGGACAAGCTGGCGAAGATTCTCGGGCCGAAATAAAAAACGCCCACGCAATGCGTGGGCGTTTTCGTTACTTCAGCTCAGTCAGAAACTTCAGCAGCGTGTCGGTCACGAACGACGGATTCTCCAGATTGGAGATATGCCCCGCTTCCGGCACCAGCACACACGGGCAACCAATCAACTCGGCCATTTCCCGTGCTTCCGACGGCGGGCGTGGTTTGTCCTGATCGCCGCAGACCACCAGCGTGGTCGCCGCGTTCAGCTCGCCCAGACGCGGCAACAGGTCGTCACGGCCAAAGGTGATGCGTCCCATCGGCACGATGCTGTCGCGCAGGCGTTCGGCCGAATAGCCGGCGAGTTTTGCGCGGAAATCCTGATACAGCGCCGACGCCCGATCGATGCCCGGCCGGAAGAAGATCGGCACCACGATATCCAGCAGTTGCTCGGAGATCCCGCCGTTTTCCTCGATCTGTTTGAACAGCGAGAAATAGTACTGGCGGGTCGGCTCCGGCTCGACGCCGACGTAAGTGTCCATCAGCACCAGACCGTTGAGCCGCTGCGGCGCCGACAGTGCCAGGCGCACGCCCCACATGCCGCCGACCGACAACCCGACCAGGGTCACCCGGTCGATGTCCAGATGATCGAGCAACGCCTGTGCCTGACGGGCGATGTCGTCCAGCGAAGCGGTGCCTTGCGGCAAGCGCCCGGATTCGCCATGGCCCCACAGATCCAGGGCAATCACCCGGTAGTTCGCCGACAGCGCTGCGATTTGCGGGGCCCACATGGCCTGGTCCCACAGGTAGCTGCCGGCCAACAACACCGCCGGGCCCGTGCCTTGATCAATGTAGTGAAGCGCCTGTCCGTCAACCGTGAAAAAAGGCATGGATAACCCCCGTGGCAAAGAAACTGGAGCACGAAGACTGAGCGGGCGCGCCTCGGCCGTCAATGATATGAAAGGATTACAAAGCCCGATTTGCGACAACGGCCACAGCAAAACTCATGTTTCGGTAGCCATTGCCGCAGGCTGTGCTTTACAGCCCCTCCAGTTCCGCCATCAGGTCATTCAACCGATCAACCTTCTCCTCGGTAATGTCGCTGGCCGCCAGTCCTTCGATGTACCCGGCCAGTTCCTCCACCGTGCTGCATTCGAACATCGCTCGCAGCGGCACGTCCCGTTGCAGGGCTTTCTGCACCCGCGAGGCAATCTGCGTGGCGAGCAGCGAGTGGCCGCCCAGTTCGAAGAAGTTGTCGCGTACCCCGACCTTCTCGACCTTCAGCACCTCGGCCCAGATATCGGCCAGGGTCTGTTCCAGATGGCTGCGTGGCGCCAGGTAATCCTGGCTTTGCAACTGGCCGATCTCCAGCGCCGGCAAGGCCTTGCGATCGAGTTTGCCGTTGGCGTTCAGCGGCAACCGGTCGAGCCACAACCAGTGCAGCGGCACCATGTATTCCGGCAGTTCCGCGCGCAGGCGCTGCTTGATTCGCTCCAGCCGTTCGCTTTGGTTCAGTGCAGAATCGGAGGCGACCAGATAGCCGACCAGATGCTTGCCATTGACGCCTTCCTGCACGCCGACCGCGCCGTCACGGACTTCCGGTTGCTCGTGCAGACGCGCCTCGATTTCACCCAGTTCGATCCGGTAACCGCGGATCTTCACCTGATGGTCGACCCGGCCGACGTACTCCAGCACCCCGTCACTGCGGCGGCGCGCCAGGTCGCCGGTGCGGTACAGACGCTCGCCCGGCGCACCGAACGGATTCGGCACAAACACCGGCGCGGTGCGCAGCGGATCGCTGACATAACCGCGACCGACCCCGGTGCCCGCCACACACAACTCACCCACCGCACCCAGCGGCACCAGCTCCAGCGCGCCATCGAGCAGGTACAGCAAATTGTTGTCGGTCGGCGTACCGATCGGCAGGTAACTGCCGCGAGTCGAGGCCATATCGACACGGAAGAACGCCACGTCGTCCGAGCACTCCGCCGGGCCATAGGCGTTGACCAGACCGATGTCCGGGTAGCGCAGCAGCCATTGGTGCGCCAGCTCCGGCGGCATTGCTTCACCGGTCGGCAACATCCAGCGCAGACCGTCGAGGCTCAGGCGATCGGAAGCGAGCATGCCCTGGATCAGCGACGGCACACTTTCCAGCACGGTGATGCCCTGCTGTTGCACATGCACCAGCAAGCCTTGCGGATCGTGGGCGATGGTGTTCGGCACGATGTCCACCCGCGCCCCGAACAGCGGCGCGGCGAGGAATTGCCAGACCGAAATGTCGAAACTTTGCGAAGCGGTCTGGGCGATCACATCGGCGTCGCTCAGGTTCAGGTACGGCACCTTGCTCAACTGGTTGTTGAGCATGCCGCGCTGCTCGACCATCACGCCTTTCGGCAACCCGGTGGAGCCCGAGGTGTAGATCACGTAGGCCAGATTGTCCGGGCCGCTGAAGATGCCCGGATTCGCCGACGATACCGCGCCGGCCTGAACCTCCTCCCACACCAGCAAGCGTGGGCGGTTGGCGCAGCTGAACTCATCCAGCAAGGTCGTCGCCTGTTCACGGCAAGCCTCGGTGCACACCAGCACCGGCGTGCGGCTGAGCTCGATGATCCGTTGCAGACGCTGGCTCGGCAGGCCCGGATCCAGCGGCAGGTAACCGGCACCGGCCTTGAAGCTGCCGATGATCATGCCCAGCAGATCCAGATTCCGTTCACCCAGCAACGCCACCGGTTGATCCATCTGCACTTCGGCCGCGACCAGTGCATGACCGAGACGGTTGGCGTTCCGGTTCAGCTCGGCATAGCTCAGTTGCTGATCGAGGCAACTGGCGGCGATGCGTTGCGGATGTTGCGCGACCTGCGCTTCGAACAGTTCGACGTAGCTCTGCTCCAGCGGATAGTCGTGCTCACTCTGGTTGCAGCCGTGGAGCAGGAATTCCTGCTCATCAAAGCCCAGCAGCGGCAGGTCGGCCATGTCGCCATGGAAGCCCTCGACCAGTGCCAGCAGCAGACGCTTGAACTCGCCAAGCATGCGCTCGATGGTCGACTCGTCGAAGTAACGCTGGTCGTAGGACAGATGCAGACCGAGGTCATCACCCGGGTAGCACACCGCCGTCAACGGGAAGTTGGTGTGGGTACGGCCCGAGTCCGAGGTCGCATTGAGGCTCTGCGCACGGTCCAGTACCGACACTTCCACCGGGGCGTTTTCGAACACGAACAGGCTGTCGAACAGTGGTTGGCCTTTCGGCAGTTCGCTCTGCTCCTGAATGTTCACCAGCGGCAGGTATTCGTACTCGCGCAGTTGCATGTTGCTGTCGAGCAGACCGCTCAACCACTGGCGCACGCTGACACGCTGATCGTCCGCCGGGATCTGCACCCGCAGCGCGATGCTGTTGATGAACAGGCCGACGGTGCGTTGCATCTCTGGCATTTCCACCGGGCGCCCGGCCACGGTCACGCCGAACAGCACGTCGCGATCACCGCTCATGCGGCGCAGCACCAGCGCCCACGCCGCCTGGGCGAAGGTGTTGATGGTCAGTTGATGGGCCTGGGCCAGCTCACGCAGACGGGCGCCGTCCTCGACACTCAGTCGCGTGTAGCGGTCGCCGACGATCATGCCGCCGCTTTCGCCGGCGTGTTCACGCAGGAACGGACGGTCACTCGGGATCGGCGTGGTGCGCTCGAACCCTTGCAGGTTCTGCTGCCACCACTGACGCGCTTCGGCCAGGCTCTGGCGTTGCAGCCAGCCGATGTAATCGCGGTAGCGCGGCGGCACCGCCAGTTGCGCTTCGCGACCTTCGCCGAGGGCGGTGTAGATCTCGAAGAAATCGTTCATCAGCAGCGAGCGGCACCAGGCATCGATGAGGATGTGGTGGTTGCTCATCATGAACCAGTAACGCGCCGCGCCGACCTTGATCAGGCGCAGGTGAAACGGTGCCTGATTGAGCAGATCGAACCCGGCCTCGCGTTCGGTCTTGAGCAGCGCTTGCAGTTTCGGCTCCTGCTCGGCGTCGGCGATGGCGCTCCAGTCCAGGTACTCGATCGGCGTGCGCCCCGGCGTATGAATCACTTGCAGCATGTCTTCGCCGACGTTCCAGCAGAACGAGGCACGCAGCGCTTCGTGACGGGCGACCACCGCTTGCCACGCCTGGGCGAAACGCTCGGGATCGAGTTCGCTGTTGATGCGGTAGCGATCCTGCATGTAGTACAGACCGGTGCCCGGTTCGAGCAAGGTGTGCAGCAGCATGCCTTCCTGCATCGGCGTCAGCGGGTACACGTCCTCAATGTGCGCCGCCGGCACCGGCAGTGCGTCGAGCTGCGCTTGGGTCAGATTTGCCAGCGGGAAGTCCGATGGCGTCAGGCCACCGGCCTCGTCCTGCAGGCAATGTTCGATCAGGCTCTGTAACTCGCCGACGTAGGCATCGGCCAAGTCGTTGATGGTCTGCGCGTCGTAGCGTTCGGCGCTGAAGGTCCAGCGCAGCAGCAACTCACCGCCGTACACCTGACTGTCAACACTCAACTCGTTCGGCAGCGGTGCGTGCGGATCGTGGGCGGCGCCGACCGATTCATCCAGCGGTCGGAACAGCGCGTCGCTGCCGAAGCTCTGGTCGAACTGGCCGAGGTAGTTAAACGTGATCGGCGCACTCGGCAACGTCGCCATGCTCTGACGGCTGGCGTCATCGGCCAGATAACGCAGCACGCCATAGCCCAGCCCCTTGTGCGGCACGGCGCGCAGTTGCTCCTTGATCGCCTTGATCGAAGCGCCCTGCCCCGCAGCCTCTTCGATATTGTGCGGGGTCAGGCGCAGCGGATAGGCGCTGGTGAACCAGCCGACGGTGCGGGTCAGGTCGATCTCGTCGAACAGGGTTTCGCGGCCGTGCCCTTCCAGTTGAATCAGCGCTGACGGCTGACCGCTCCAGCGGCACAGCACGCGGGCCAGCGCGGTCAGCAACAGGTCGTTGACCTGAGTGCGATAGGCGCTCGGTGCCTGTTGCAGCAGTTGCCTGGTGCGCTCGGCATCCAGTCGCACGCTGACGGTTTGCGCGTAACGATTCTCGCGACCGCCCTCAGGACGTTCGCACGGCAAATCGGCGCTCGGGCCAGCCAGTTGCGCTTGCCACCAGCTCAGTTCTTCACGCAGGGATTCGCTGCCGGCGTAAGCCTGCAAGCGCGCGGCCCAGTCCTTGAAGGCGCTGGTTTTCGCCGGCAGTTTCAGCGACTGATCGGTATCGAGCTGGCGGTACACGGTTTGCAGATCATCGAGCAGAACACGCCACGACACACCGTCGACCACCAGGTGATGAATCGCGACGAACAGCCGTTGCTGAGCGTCCGGCCCATCGACCAGCACCGCACGCAGCAGAGGCCCCTGTGCAAGGTCGAGACTGCGCTGGGCGTCGGCGAACAGCGCCGCGCACTTGTCCATTGACGGCACGCGAACCTGCCACAGCACGGCAGCATCGGACACCGGTTGATGCGCTGCTTGCCATGCGCCGTTGACCTCGGTGAAGCGCAGACGCAGGGCGTCATGCCGCTCGATCACCGCCAACAGCGCTTGCTCAAGACGATGCGGTTCCAGCGCCACAGTCGGCTCCAGCAGCAACGCCTGGTTCCAGTGCTGACGCTCGGGAGTCTCGGTGTCGAAGAACCAGTGCTGGATCGGTGTCAGACGCGATTCACCCGTTACCAGACCTTGCTCAGCGGTCACGGTCTCACTGCGACTGGCGACAGCCGCCAGGGTCTGCACGGTCTGATGCTGGAACAGATCACGCGGGCTGAAGTGAATGCCCTGCTGACGCGCGCGGCTGACCACTTGAATCGACAGGATCGAGTCGCCGCCCAGTTCGAAGAAGTTGTCGTTCAGACCGACCTGCTCGACGTTGAGCACTTCGCACCAGATCTGCGCCAGGGTTTGCTCAAGCTCGTTGCTCGGCGCCACGTAATCCTGACGATTGAGCTCCGGATCCGGTGCCGGCAAGGCGCGGCGATCGAGCTTGCCGTTGGCGGTCAGCGGCATGCTCGCCAGCAGAATCAGATGGGTCGGCACCATGTAATCCGGCAATTGCGTCTTCAGGTGCGCCTTCAGCGCGTCGCGCAGTTCGGCCTGCTCGGCTTCGCTTCGCGAAGCGACCTCGGTCACGAGATAGCCGACCAGTTGCTTCCCGCTCGGCGCATCCAGCGCCAGCACCACGGCTTCGCGGATCGAGTCGTGATCAAGCAGGCGGGTTTCGATCTCGCCCAGTTCGATCCGGAAACCACGGATCTTCACCTGATGGTCGATCCGCCCCAGGTATTCCACCAGACCGTCGGCGCGCTGGCGCACCAGGTCGCCGGTGCGGTACATGCGCCCGCCAGCGGCGGCAAACGGGTCGGCGACGAAACGTTCGGCCGTGATGCCCGCACGCTCGTGATAGCCCACCGCCAGACCGGCGCCGCCGACGAACAATTCACCGGTCGCGCCTTGCGGCACCAGCGCCAGATCGGCGTCGAGAATGTAGGCCACGCGATCACCGATCACGCTGCCGATCGGCACACTGCCGGCGCCCTCTTCCAGCACTTCTGGCGCGAGGCTGGCCAGCGGCATGACCACGGTTTCGGTCGGGCCGTAAGCGTTGAAGAACAGGCTCGGCTTGAATGTCGCGCGAATCCGCTGCAGGTGTTCGCCGGTCAGTGCTTCGCCGCCGGTGATGATCATCCGGACCGGCAAAACCTCGTTTTGCGTCGCGAGGAACTGCGCCAACTGGCTGCCGTAGCTCGGGGTGAAGCCGAGAATATTGATCCGGTGTTCACGGATCAGGCCGCAGATTTGTTCCGCGTCCCACTGACCTTGCGCACGCAGCACCACCTGCGCACCGCTGAGCAGCGGCACCAACAGGCGCTCGGTGGCGGCGTCGAAGTTGATCGAATAGAAATGCAGTTCGCAGTCGTCCGGACGCATGCCGAAGCGTTCGATCACCGCCTGGCAATGCATGGCGATTTCACCGTGGGACACCACCACGCCTTTCGGCTTGCCGGTGGAACCCGAGGTGTAAATCAGGTACGCCTGATGCTGCGGCAGGCTGATGAATGGCAGCTCAGAGGCCGGGTAATCGGCCAGCGCGACGCTGTCGTCTTCCAGGCACCAGCGCGCCACGTTCGGCGGCAGTTCGCCGAGGGCCTTGAACATTGCGCGGTCGCTGAGCAGCAGGCCGACGCCGCTGTCTTCGATCATGTAATGCAAACGGTCGAGCGGGTATTCCGGGTCCAGCGGCACATAGGCGCCGCCGGCCTTGAGGATCGCCAGCAGGCCGACGACCATTTCCAGCGAGCGCTCCAGCGCCAGACCGACCCGCACTTGCGGGCCGACACCGCGCTCACGCAGGGCCCAGGCCAGGCGATTGGCGCGAGCGTCGAGTTCGGCGTAGCTGAGGGTCTGCCCGGCGAAAGTCAGGGCCGGCGCATCTTTGCGCGCCAGCGCCTGCTCGGCGAACAGATGATGAATGCACTGGTCGAGACGACGCTCGCCCGGCTCGACACCAAGGCTGTCGAGCAATTGCTGTTGCTCAGGCGCATCGAGCAGTGGCAATTCGCTGAGGCGTTGCTGCGGGTCGGCGATCAGCGCTTCCAGCAGGTTGCGCCAGTGCCTGGCCATGCGCGCAATCGTCGGCTCGTCGAACAGATCGGTGCTGTAGGTCAGGCAGCAACCGAGGCGATGGTCGAGGTCGGTGACTTCCAGGTTGAGGTCGAACTTGGTCGCCCGCGCATCGTTGGCCAGGTACTCGACGGTCATCCCGGCGAGCATGCGACTCTGCTGGAATTCCCAGCGCTGCACGTTGCACATCACTTGGAACAACGGGTTGTAGGCGGCACTGCGCGGTGGCTGCAACGCTTCAACCAGATGATCGAACGGCAGGTCCTGATGGGACTGACCTTCGATCACGGTGTGGCGCACCTGCTCGAACAATTCGCCGACCGACATCTGGCCGTCGAGCTGGCAACGCAGCACCTGGGTGTTGAGGAACGCACCGATCAGGCCTTCGCTTTCCGGGCGGATCCGGTTGGCCACCGGCGCACCGATCCGCAGATCGGTCTGGCCGCTGTAGCGGTAAAGCAAGGTCGCGAGTGCAGCAGTCATGGTCATGAACAGGGTCAGACCGTTCTGCGCGTTGAACGCCCGAACGCGCGCGGCGAGATCGTCGCTGAGGTCGAAACGGAACAGCTCGCCCTGATGACTTTGCACCGGCGGACGCGGGCGGTCACCCGGCAATTCCAACAGTGGATGTTCGCGGCCCAGTTGTTCGGTCCAGTAATCGAGCTGACGCTGACGCTCGCCGGACTCCAGCCAGTTGCGCTGCCAGACGCTGTAGTCGAGGTACTGCACCGGCAACGGTTCCAGCGGCGATTCGCGATCATCGACGAACGCTTCATAAAGCGCGCTGAGTTCCCGGGCGAAGATGTCCATCGCCCAGCCTTCGGTGACGATGTGGTGCAGGGTCAGGACGAAGTAATGCTCCTGCTCGGCGGTCTTGACCAGGCAGGCGCGCAGCAGCGGGCCGGTCTCGAGATCGAACGGCAGGTGCGCTTCATCGTCGGCCAGTTGCTGGACCTTCTGCTCGCGCACATCGGCGGCGAATTTCGAGAAATCCTTCCAGTCCATACGCACGCCGGTCTCGGCATGCACCTGCTGACGGGCCACGCCGTCGACGCTCGGGAACGTGGTACGCAGGGTTTCGTGACGCAGGATCAGCGCTTGCAGCGCGGCCTCGAAACGCCCGACATCCAGCACGCCACGCAGGCGCGCCATACCGCCGACGTTGTACGCCGGGCTGTCCGGCTCCATCTGCCAGAGGAACCACATGCGCTGCTGCGAATAGGACAGCGGCACCGGTTTGCTGCGATCAACCTTGTCGATCGGCGGCTGCTTGTTGGTGCGGCCGCTGGCCTGGATCTGAAGGATCTGCTCGGCGAAATCACCCAGTTCGCTGTGTTCGAACAAGGCACGCAACGGCAGCTCGACGTCACAGGCCTGACGGGTGCGGGAAATGATTTGCGTGGCCAGCAGCGAGTGACCGCCGAGGGCGAAGAAGTCGTCGCGCAGGCCGACCTGTTTCAGGCCCAGCACTTCGCGCCAGATCGCGGCGATCTGTTGTTCCAGCTCGGTGACCGGCTCGACGTGTTCGCGCACCTGCCATTGCGGCTCGGGCAAGGCGCGGCGGTCGAGTTTGCCGCTCGGGCTCAGGGGCATGGCGTCCAGGCGCATAAGTTGCGCCGGGACCATGTATTCCGGCAGCTCGGCGGCCAGTGCGGTTTTCAGGCGAGCGATTTGCCCGTCTTGATCTTCACTGGTGTCGGTGGCGGTGAAGTAGCCGATCAGTTGCGGGCCGGCGACGGTTTCGCGCACCAGCACGGCGACCTGCGCCACGCCGTCCTGAGCCAGCAGACGGGCTTCGATTTCTTCCGGCTCGACGCGGAAACCACGCAGTTTGACCTGCTGATCGAGACGGCCGAGGTATTCGATCACGCCATCGTGGGTCCAGCGTGCGCGGTCACCGGTGCGGTACAGACGCGCGCCCTGCTCGCCCAGCGGATCGACCACGAAACGCTCCGCCGTCAGCGCCGGACGGCCGAGGTAACCCCGGGCCAGGCCGATGCCGCTGATGCACAGTTCACCCGGCACACCGGCCGGCACAGGATTGAGATCGCTATCGAGCACCCGGCAGACCACGTTGCCCAGCGGACGACCAATCGGCGAACGCTCGCCATCCGCCACGCTGCAATGCCAGTGGGTGACATTGATCGCGGTTTCGGTCGGGCCGTAACGGTTGTGCAGTTGCACCGCCGGCAGTTGCGCCAACACGCGGTTGCGCAGTTCCGCCGGCAGCGCTTCACCGCCGGAGAAAACCCGGCGCAGGCTGGTGCATTCGCCGCTCAGTGGTTCATCGATAAACAGCGAAAGCAGCGGCGGCACGAAGTGCAGCGTGGTCACGCCGTATTGCTGAACCAACTGCGCGATGCGATGCGGATCGCGGTGTTCACCGGGGCCGGCGATCAGCAGGCGCGCGCCGGTGATCAGCGGCCAAAAGCACTCCCACACCGACACGTCGAAACTGATCGGCGCCTTTTGCATCAGCACATCGGTTTCATTCAGGCGATAAGTGTTCTGCATCCATTGCAGACGCTCGGCCAACGCCGCATGCGTGTTGCCCACACCTTTCGGCTGGCCGGTGGAGCCGGAGGTGTAAATCACGTAGGCGAGATTGTCGCCGTGCAGGTGCAGGCCCGGTGCCTGGCTCGGCCAGTTTTCCAGGTGCAGGGTGTCCATGGCGATCACGCTGACGCCTTCGCTGGCCGGCAAGCGGTCGAGCAATGCCGTCTGGGTCAGCAACAGTTCGGCGCCGCTGTCGCTGAGCATGTAGGCCAGGCGTTCTGCCGGGTAATCCGGGTCCAGCGGCACGTAGGCGCCACCAGCCTTGATGATCGCCAGCAGACCGATCAACAGTTGCGGCGAACGCTCGGCGGCGATGGCCACGCAGACGTCCGGGCCGACGCCCTTGTCGCGCAGGTAATGGGCCAGACGGTTGGCCTGCGCGTGCAGTTCGGCGAAGTCCAGGCTGCCGCCGTCCCACACCAATGCCGTGCGATCCGGGGTCTGACGGGCCTGTTCATTCAGCAGTTCCGGCAGCCATTGTTGCGCCGGGGTGCACGGGGCAATGCTCCACGCGTTTTGCTGAGTGTATTCAGTGGCGGTCAGCAATGGCAGGTCGCCGATGGCTTGGTCCGGACCTTCGCAGACTGCACGCAACAGGTTGCTGAAATGCTCGGCGAGGCGCTCGATGGTTGCGGCGTCGAACAGCTCATCGGCATAGTCGAAGGACAGCGTCAGGCGACCGTTACGGTCTTCTTCACTGTGCAGTTGCAGATCGAACTTGGCCTCGCGGCTGTGCCACGGCAGTTCTTCGGCGAGCAGGCCCGGCAGGCGTTTGAGCGCACTCAGGTCGCGCTGCTGGTGGTTGAACATGACCTGGAACAGGCCTTGTTCGCGGGCCTGCGGGAAGGCTTCGAGCAGTTGTTCGAACGGCAGGTCCTGATTCGCCTGAGCACCGAGTGCCGCCTGACGGGTTTGCGCCAGCAGTTCGGTGAATGGCAGACGCGAATCGACGTCGGCGCGCAGCACCTGGGTGTTGATGAAGAAGCCGATCAGGCCCTGGGTTTCCAGGCGCGGACGGTTGGCGTTGGGCACACCGATGCGGATGTCGCGCTGGCCGCTGTAGCGATGCAACAGGCTCTGGAACGCCGAGAGCAGCAGCATGAATGGCGTGGACTGATAAGCCTGGGCTGTCTGACGAATGGCGTCGCTGAGGCTGATCCCCAGACGAACGCTGTGGCGTGCGGCGCTGTGAATTTGTTTGGCAGAACGCGGATGGTCGGTCGCCAGTTCCAGGGTCGGATGCTCATCGCCCAACTGCGCTTTCCAGTACGCCAGTTGCCGTTCGCCCTCGCCCTGCGCCAGCCATTGGCGCTGCCAGCTGCCGTAGTCGGCGTACTGGGTTGGCAGCGGCGCCAGTTCGGCACGCTGGCCTTGGGAAGCGGCGGCGTACAGGCGCGAAAACTCGTCGATGAAAACGTTCAGCGACCAGCCGTCGGCGATGATGTGGTGCAGGGTCACCAGCAACTGGTGATCTTCATCGTCGAGGCGAACCAGCGTCACCCACAGCAGCGGGCCCTTCTCCAGGTCGAATTGGGTGCGGGCTTCGTCCTCGCGGATCTGTAGTGCGCGGGCTTCACGTTCGGCGACGGCCAGGTCGCTGATGTCGATCAGTTGCAGGTTGAATTCGCCCGCTGCTTCAACCTGTTGCAGGGCCACGCCGTCGCGTTCGAAGAAGCGCGTGCGCAGGGATTCGTGGCGTTCGATCAGTTGCTGGAAACTGGCGCGCAGGGCGTCTTCGTCCAGTTCGCCGCGCAGGCGCAGGGCACCGGGGATGTTGTAGGCGCTGCTCTGCGGATCGAGCTGCCAAGTGATCCACAGTCGGTTTTGCGCCAGGGATTGCGGCAAGGCTTCGTTGCGCGACAGTGCGGTGATTTCGCCTTGGGTGCTGCCGCCGTCCTGTTGCTGTTGTGCCACCACAGCGGCGAATGCGGACAGGGTCGGTGCTTCGAACAGCAGGCGCAGGTTCAGCTCCAGGCTCAGTTCTTCGCGGATCTTGGCGATCACCTGGGCGGCGGCGATCGAGTTGCCGCCGAGCAGGAAGAAATGATCGTCGGCCTTGACCTGTTTGACGTTGAGTTGCTCGGCCCAGACTTTGCCGATCAGCGCTTCCAGTTCAGAGGCGGATGGCGTCGAGTCCAGAGCGATTTCCGCAGTGGCCGACGGGAACACCGCGTAGCTGTCGAGGCTGCCGTCGGCCAGACGATTGCGGCAGGCCGAACGTTGCAGCTTGCCGCTGGAAGTCTTCGGCAATGCGCCCGGATTGAGCAGCACCACCACGCTCGGTGCTTCCTGATACGCCTCGGCCACCGCTTGGCGAATGGCTTTGATCAGCGCTTCGGGCGGCAGGATTTTCTGCACGCTGCGGCTGATTTCCGCCGCGATGCCGATGCCCTCCTCGCCATTCTGATTGACCGCAAACGCCGCAACGCGGCCCTTTCGCACCACTTCCACTTCGTTCTCGACGGTCTTTTCGAGATCCTGCGGATAGAGGTTGTGACCGCGCACGATCAGCATGTCTTTCAGGCGACCGGTGATGAACAGTTCGCCTTCGCGGATGAAACCCAGGTCACCGGTGCGCAGCCAGGTCTGGCCGGCGTGCTGGACGAAAGTCTTGGCGCTGGCCTCGGGGTTGCGCCAGTAGCCGAGGGCGATGCTCGGGCCGGCGGCCCAGACTTCACCCACTGCGTTGTCGGCCAGTTCTTCGAGGGTGTTAGGTTCGACGATCAGCACTGCATGTTCCGGCTGACTGATGCCGCAGCTCATGATCGGGCTGCCCTCGCCCGCTTCGGCGCGGTTCTGTGCGAGGGCTTGATCGTCGACGCGCAGTGCAGGAATCCCTTTGCCACGCGGTGTGCCGGCGACGAACAGGGTCGCTTCGGCCAGACCGTAGGACGCCATGAAGCTGCTTTCGCTGAAACCGCATGCGGTGAATTTCTCCGCGAAGCGTTCGAGGGTGTCGAGACGGATCGGCTCGGAGCCGGAATAGGCCACGCGCCAACGGCTCAGGTCGAGACGCTCCAGCGCCGATTCACTGACTCGTTCGCTGCACAAACGGTAGGCGAAGTCCGGCCCGCCGCTGATGGTGCCGCCATACTGGCTGATCGCTTCAAGCCAGCGCAACGGCCGGCCGAGGAAGTACGCCGGCGACATCAGGATGCACGGCACGCCACTGAAGATCGGTTGCAGCAGACCGCCGATCAGGCCCATGTCGTGGTACAGCGGCAGCCAGCTGACGATCACGTCATCGGGGTTTACGTCGATACCGAAACCGTGGCGGATCAGCAGTTCGTTGGCCACCAGATTGCCGTGGCTGACCTGCACACCTTTGGGCAGCGCGGTGGAGCCGGACGTGTATTGCAGGAAGGCGATATGGTCTGTCGGCAGGGCCGGCTCGACCCAGCGTTCGGCCAGCGAAGCATCGAGGGTGTCAACGCACAACAGCGGCGGCGCGCCTTCGATTTGCTGCAGGGCGTCGCGCAGGTCGGCGCTGGTCAGCAGCAGGCGCGGCTCGGCGTCGGCGATGATCGACAGCAGGCGTTCCTGATGGTGACGCTTGGCCGATTCCGGCGGATAGGCTGGCACCGCGATCACCCCCGCATACAGGCAACCGAAGAACGCCGCGACGTAATCCGGGCCGCTGGGAAACAGCAACACCGCGCGATCACCGAATCCGGCCTCGGCCTGCAACGCGGCGGCGATGGTGCGCGCACGCTGATCGAGTTCGCGATAACTGAGCACCACAGCCTGCTCCTCGGTTTCGGCGAGAAAGCGCAAGGCCAGCCGATCCGGCGTCAGGGCCGAACGGCGCTGAAGGGCTTGGACCAGGGTGCTGGGGAGTTCGAACGCGTCGGTCATGAGGTTTCCTGCCTGAATTCGGCTTGCTGGTGGAATCGGGTTGGCTGCGGCATGCCCATGCAAGGCATGCGGGACACGGTCTTCGCCGACCGTGCAAGGCACTGGAATGCGGTAGGTCCGGGGCTGCGCACCCGGATCCATTCACCAATGAGAACGGATGACGTCTTGAAATAATTAGTCGGCAGGCTGGATCGCCAACGGGGCTGGGCGCTTGGGCGAGTGCGATGGATCATTAGTTCTCTTTCTCAATTGACAATCATTATCATTCAACATAATTTGTCGCTCGATGTGTAGGACGGCCCCGCCCCCAGGCGTCCCACTAACCTATTGGCAGCAAGGTGATTTCCATGACGGAACAAGTATCCACAAGCAGGTGCGATTCACCGCTACTTCAGGCATTCGTCGACAATCGACTGATTCTGGTCAAGATTGCAGCCCGCATTACCGGCTGCCGGTCACGCGCCGAAGATGTGGTGCAGGATGCGTTCTTCCGACTGCAATCGGCACCGCCGATCACGTCGTCGATCAAGGCCCAGCTGAGTTATCTGTTCCAGATCGTGCGCAACCTGGCGATCGATCACTACCGCAAACAGGCGCTGGAGCAGAAGTACGCCGGCCCCGAGGAGGAAGGGTTGAACGTGGTCATTCAGGGCGCTTCGCCGGAAACCTCACACATCAACTTTTCGACCCTGGAACACATTGCCGACGCGCTGACCGAGCTGCCAGTTCGCACCCGCTACGCCTTCGAGATGTACCGCCTGCACGGCGTGCCGCAGAAGGACATTGCCAAGGAACTCGGCGTTTCGCCGACCCTGGTCAACTTCATGATTCGCGATGCGCTGGTGCATTGCCGCAAGGTGTCGAGCAGTCGCGCTGATGCAGTGACCGCAAACCGTCGCTGATAAAAATCGGCCGCAAAAAAAAGATCGCAGCCTTCGTCGAAGCGCTGCGATCTTTTTCGTTTTCAGCGCAATGTCACACCAGCGTGCACCGGTCGAAGAACCGTTCGCGCCCAAGAATCATCAGCGCCGCGCGTTTGTGCGGGAAGTCGAATTCCTTCTCGCAGTGGAAGCACTGGTTGTGCATGTGGCCAATCATTTTCGCGTTGTCGGCACGGGGTTCGGCGACCACCCGCTGCGTGCGCGGATCATCCAGGAACAGGTAGTGCACCAGCGCCGACAGCCAGCTCGCCACCTTGTGCGGGCCGCGATGATCTTCTTCCCCGACCAGCATGTGAATGCCGCGATCGTAATTGTCGGCATCGTAGAACGGCGCGATGCGATCTTCCTTGGCCCAGTAGGCTTCGAAATAGGCAAACGGCTGATCATCGAAACAACCGATCAGGGTCAGCGTGTGCGGATCGGCGTCGAGTTTGCTCAGGTACTCGCGATGCTGTTCGAGGCTGCCCTCTTCCTGCCAGAAACTGGCGACTCGCGGGCTGTTCTGCCAGCGATTGAAACGCGCCAGATCCTGCTCGATCTCCACCGTTCGCAGGGAAATCCAGGCACCGAGGCGCGCATCGAAACGCCGATAAACCTCACCACGCGGTTTCACCGGTCGCAGCGGATGACGCTTGCCGTTGCTGATGACCATCTGCTGCGGATAGCTGCCGGTCAGCGAGGCCCCCAGCCACGGTTGCGGCAGTTGCCAGAACAGCGTGCGCTCGCAGCGATATTCGCCCGCCACTTCAGTGCTCACCAGCAAGCCGCTGAGCAAGGCTTCGGTCGGCGCCTGGTCCAGTTGCCAGATCAATTGCTGACGCGCCGGCTCCCGGGCAAACAGCCAATAACAGGCTGCCCACAGCGCCTGGCCGGGTGGCAGCGCGTAGCGTTCATCGATCTGGATCGGCCCCTGACCTTCACGATCGAGGCGCAGGCGAATCAGCGGTTGCCCGTCCAGGCTCAGGCTCAGACGGCTTTCGGTGGCATCGGCTACCAGTTGGCTGCCCGAAGGCAGGGCCAGGGCAGTCAGGTCATTCAGATTGGACATGGGTCGGGCTCACGATAATCGTCGACAGTTCAACGATGGGACGTGAGCCGGGGCGGGAAATTTAGGCCGGACGCGAAAAACCGCAGCTCATTGATGCGGCACCGGCACCACCGCAATCTTGTACGGATCGAAGATCTTCAGCATCTGCCCGTTGTCGCGCAGGCCTTGCAGCAGCTTGCCGAAGGCTTCACCGGTGATCGGAGCCTTCGGACTGAGAATCGCGTAATGGTGGTAGATCTGGTCGATGCGCTGGGACACCAGCAACTCGTCGCGCACCTTTTCGTTGCGCAGCAGGTAATCGAACAGGTACGAGCGGGTCACCAGCGCAATGTCTGCGCGCCCGCGCAAGACCATCAGCAGGTTGCTGTCGTGGGAATAG
Source organism: Pseudomonas sp. B16(2017) (assembly GCF_002113205.1). NCBI lineage: Bacteria > Pseudomonadati > Pseudomonadota > Gammaproteobacteria > Pseudomonadales > Pseudomonadaceae > Pseudomonas > Pseudomonas sp. B16(2017). The sequence goes on along the minus strand of NZ_NEKA01000008.1, from coordinate 265,553 downwards.
GTCAGCGTGGCGCTGTAAGTTTCGGCGAGGTACTTGGGATCGGCATTGAAGTTGGCAAATTCGTAGTGATAGCCGCTGTACAGCGCCAGCCGTTTGCCCTTGAGATCGGCGAAGTAATTCTGCTGGCGACCGGGCTTGTTCTGCGCGACGAAAATCTCTGCGTCCTCAAGCCCCATGTCGACGGTGATGTGGGGAATGTCTTTCCAGCCCCACTCAGGGTTTTCGAAGATCGCCATGTCAGTGCGGCTGTCCTTGAAATCGCCGAACCGGCGAGGAATCGAGGTGGGCACCAGTTCGAAGCGATAGTCGCTCTGGGCGCTGTTCAAAGCCGCGACCAACTCGGGCAGCAGGCCGGTGTCGGCGCCATTTTCCGGGCGAATGGTGTAGGGCGGAAAATGCGCCGCGCCCACTCGAACCACCTGCGCCGCCGGAGCGGGCAATACCCATAGTGCAGCCAGCGCTGCGAGCATCAGCCCGGCGGCCGTCCGAATTGGCGAAGACTTCAAAACACCCCACTCCCCGAAAAAGTACCGATCATTGCATTCAAGCTAGGCGGTTTCGCCAAGTTAGCCAGTTTCCCGGCCCGATAGAAAGCGCCTAGCGCTCTTCGAGCACCAGAATCAGCGCTTCTTCGGCCAGTTGATCCAGGCTCAGGCTGCCGCCGGCACGGAACCAGGTGGTGGTCCAGGACAGCGCACCCGTGAGAAAACGTCGGGTAATGAACACGTCACCACGGATGAACCCCGCCTCCTTGGCCTCGCCCAGCACTTGCAGCCAGAGGTCTTCGTAGATGTCGCGCAGCGCCAGCACTTTGGCCTGGCCGTCTTCGGACAGCGAGCGCCATTCATACACCAGCACCGCCATCGCCTCGCCGCTGCCGCCCATGATCGACTGCAATTCGCAGCGAATCAGCGCCAGCACCCGCTCGCGCACATCGACGGCATCGGCAAGGGCCGCACGCATCAGCGCAGTGTTGTAGCGGATGGTTTCTTCCATCACCGCCCGCAGGATTTCATCCTTGCTCTTGAAGTGATGAAAGATGCTGCCGGATTGAATTCCCACGGCACCGGCCAGATCGCGCACCGTCGTGCGCTCGTAGCCTTTGTTGCGGAACAGGTGGGCCGCCACTTGCAGCAGTTTGCCGCGAGCGCTGTCCGGATCGGTCAACTGGCCGGCATCGACCAGTTCACGCATGACCCTCAGGGCTTTTTGCTCGTCCACCCGTTCTCTCCTACAGTCGTTCAGTCAAATGCGCCGTACGCCGCAGAAACGGCGGGGTTGCGCGGGCAATTTAAGCCGCCGGCGGTGACCAAGCAAGCGCTTGGGCAGAAGATAATTTCAAGCGTTTACAAACCAAGCGCTTGCTTGGTAGTCTCGATGCACTTCTGTCACAGGTTCCTGAGTCGGAGATCAAAATGCCCACCACGGTTCGCATCGGATGCGCCAGCGCATTCTGGGGAGACACCTCCACCGCTGCCGCGCAGCTCGTGGCCGGAGGACAGCTGGATTATCTGGTCTTCGACTACCTCGCCGAAATCACCATGTCGATCATGGCCGGCGCCCGCATGAAGGATCCGCAGGCCGGGTTCGCCGGCGATTTCATCGAAGTCCTCGCGCCCCTGCTGCCGCAACTGGCCGAACAGAACATTCGCGTCATCAGCAATGCCGGCGGGGTCAATCCAAAGGCCTGCGCCGCCGCGCTGCAAGCGGCCTGCGACAAGGCTGGCGTGGTGCTGAAGATCGCCGTGCTTCTAGGCGATGACCTGCAACCCCAGTTCAAACAACTCGCCACCCAAGGCATCACGGAAATGTTCAGCGGCGCCCCGCTGCCGCCGATGTGCGTGTCGACCAACGCTTACCTCGGCGCGCCGGGCATTGTCGAAGCACTGCGCCTGGGCGCCGACATCGTCATCACCGGCCGGGTGGTCGACAGTGCAGTGGTCAGCGCCGCGCTGGTGCATGAATTCGACTGGTCGTGGCACGACTACGACAAACTCGCGCAAGCCGCCCTGGCCGGGCACATCATCGAATGTGGCGCGCAGTGCACCGGCGGTAATTTCACCGACTGGCGCGACGTGCCGGACTACGAACACATCGGTTTCCCGATCGTCGAGGTCAGCGCCGACGGCCAGTTCATCGTCAGCAAACCCGAGGGCTCCGGTGGACTGGTCACGCCGCTGACGGTCGGCGAACAGATGCTCTACGAAATCGGTGATCCGCAGGCTTATCTGCTACCCGATGTGGTCTGCGATTTCAGCCACGTAAAACTCCAGCAACAAGGCAAGAACGCCGTCCGGGTCCACGGCGCCAAAGGCCTGCCGCCCAGCGACCAATACAAGGTCAGCGCAACATATCCGGACGGTTTCCGTTGCACCGCCAGTTGCCTGATCGCCGGCATCGATGCCGTGGAAAAAGCCCGGCGCGTCAGCCAGGCGATCCTCGACAAGACCTCGGAAATGCTCGACCAGAAAGGATTGGGGCCCTACACCGAAACCCACGTCGAACTGCTCGGCAGCGAAGCCACCTACGGCCCTCACGGTCAGCGCCGGGACAGTCGTGAAGTGGTGATCAAACTCGCCGTGCGTCACCCGAACAAACAAGCCTTGATCCTGTTCTCCCGGGAGATCGCACAGGCCGCCACCGGCATGGCGCCGGGCCTGACCGGTATCGTCGGCGGGCGGCCGACGGTGTATCCGCTGATCCGGCTGTTCTCGTTCCTGATCGACAAAAGCGCCTGCACATTGCAAATCGACATCGCCGGCGAATCTCACCCGTTCGCCCTCCCCGCCCCCACCGCCCTCGACAGTCAGGATCTGCCCCTGCCCCATGAAACGCCCAAACCCCAGGGCCGCGCCGACGCGAGCGTGCCATTGGTGAAACTGGCCGTGGCGCGCTCCGGCGACAAGGGCAATCACAGCAACATCGGCGTCATGCCGCGCCGTCCCGAATACCTGCCGTGGATCGCCGAGGCGCTGACCCCGGCGGTGGTCGTCGACTGGATGAACCATGTCCTCGATCCGATTCACGGCCGGGTCGAACGCTGGTATCTGCCGGGCACCCACAGCCTCAACTTCCTGCTGGAAAACGCCCTTTGTGGCGGCGGCGTGGCGAGCCTGCGCATCGACCCGCAAGGCAAGGCCTTCGCCCAACAACTACTGGAAATCCAGATCCCGGTGCCGCAGAGCATCGCCGAACAGTTCGACTAGAGGATTGGCAGCATGGCGTTCGAATCGATTTTCAGGGCTGACCTGTTCAGCGGCCGGACCGTCATCGTCACCGGGGGCGGCAGTGGCATCGGGCGTTGCACCGCCCATGAACTGGCGGCGCTCGGGGCCAACGTGGTGCTGGTCGGACGCAAGCCGGAAAAGCTGCAGACCGTCGCCGCCGAAATCGCCGAGGATGGCGGTCGCGCCCACTGGAAGGCCTGCGATATCCGTGACGAAGAAGCGGTGAAGGCGCTGGTCAGCGAACTGATCCGTGAACACGGGCCGATCCACGGGCTGGTCAACAATGCCGGCGGCCAGTACCCCTCGCCCCTGGCCTCGATCAATCAGAAAGGTTTCGAAACCGTGCTGCGGACCAATCTGGTCGGCGGTTTCCTGATGGCCCGCGAAGTGTTCAACCAGTCGATGAGCAAACACGGCGGCAGCATCGTCAACATGCTCGCCGACATGTGGGGCGGCATGCCCGGCATGGGCCACTCCGGCGCCGCGCGCTCGGGCATGGACAACTTCACCAAGACGGCGGCGTTCGAATGGGGTTATGCCGGCGTTCGAGTGAATGCGGTAGCCCCGGGGTGGATCGCTTCCAGCGGCATGGACACCTATGAAGGCGCGTTCAAAGCGGTGATCCCGACCTTGCGCGAACACGTGCCGCTCAAGCGCATCGGCACCGAATCGGAGGTCAGCGCGGCGATCGTGTTTCTGCTCAGCCCGGCTGCCGCGTTCATCAGCGGCAGCACCTTGCGCATCGACGGCGCGGCCAGTCTGGGCAGTCGCGCCTGGCCTTTGCACAAGGCGGCCCACAGCGAATCGTTCAACGGTTTTCACCGGGCCTATATGCCGGATGTCTTGAAGGACAAGGAGTAAGCCATGCCGCAGATCCAGTCCCAGCTCGACTCGCACAGCGAAGCCTTCGCCCGCAACCGCGCAGCGATGCTCGCCGCCATCGAGCAAGTCCAGCAGCTCGAACAGAACCTGCTGAACAAGGCTGCCGAGGCCAAACCGAAATTCGACAAACGCGGACAATTGCTGCCCCGTGAACGTCTGAATCTGTTGCTCGACCCCGGCGCGCCATTCCTCGAACTGGCGAGCCTGGCCGGCTACAAACTGCACGACGACAAGGACGGCAGTTCGGCCGGTGGCGGCTTGATCGCCGGCATCGGTTACGTGTCCGGCGTGCGCGCCTTGATCGTGGCGAACAACAGCGCGATCAAGGGCGGAACGATTTCCCCGTCAGGCCTGAAAAAATCCCTGCGCCTGCAACAGATCGCCCAGGAAAACAAACTGCCGGTCATCACCCTCGCCGAAAGCGGCGGCGCCAACCTCAATTACGCGGCGGAAATTTTCGTCGAAGGCGCACGCAGCTTTGCCAATCAGGCGCGGATGTCGGCCATGGGTTTGCCGCAGATCACCGTGGTGCACGGTTCGGCCACCGCTGGCGGTGCCTATCAGCCGGGGCTGTCGGATTATGTGGTGGTGGTGCGCGGCAAGGCCAAGCTGTTTCTCGCCGGTCCCCCATTGCTTAAAGCGGCGACCGGTGAAGTCGCCACCGACGAAGAACTGGGCGGCGCCGAGATGCACGCGCAAGTCGCCGGCACCGCGGAATACCTGGCCGAAAACGATGCCGACGGCATACGTCAGGTGCGAGAAATCGTCAGCCTGCTGAACTGGAACGAGCAACTGCCGTGGCTGCCTGAGCCGCCATTCAAGGAGCCGTTGTACCCCATCGACGAACTGCTCGGGCTGATCCCGGACGACCCGAAAAAACCCTACGACGTGCGCGAAATCATTGCGCGGATCGCCGATGAGTCGCGCTTTCTGGAGTTCAAGGGCGAGTTCGATCAGCAGACCGTCTGTGGCCACCTGAAGATTCAGGGTCGCGCCTGCGGCTTCATCGGCAACAACGGCCCGATCACGCCCAATGGTGCGAGCAAGGCGGCGCAGTTCATTCAGCTCTGCGACCAGAGCCAAACGCCGCTGCTGTTTTTCCACAACACCACCGGGTTCATGGTCGGCACCGAATCGGAACAGCACGGCGTGATCAAGCACGGTTCGAAACTGATCCAGGCCGTGGCCAATGCGCGGGTGCCGAAACTGACGATCGTGGTCGGTGGCTCCTACGGCGCGGGCAACTATGCGATGTGCGGACGCGGGCTCGATCCGCGCTTCATCTTCGCCTGGCCCAACAGCCGCACGGCGGTGATGGGCGGCGCCCAGGCCGGCAAGGTGCTGCGCATCGTCACTGAAGCCAAGCAGCTCAAGGACGGTCTGGTGCCCGATCCGAAAATGCTCGACATGCTGGAGCAGGTCACCGCGCAGAAACTCGACAGCCAGTCCACCGCCCTCTACGGCAGCGCCAACCTGTGGGACGACGGGCTGATCGATCCACGCGACACCCGCACCCTGCTCGGTTACCTGCTGGACATCTGCCACGAAGCCGACATCCGCACGTTGCAACCCAACAGCTTCGGCGTCAGCCGGTTCTGATCGCCACGGATTAAAGGAGAACAATAACAATGATCTTCACCCCGGAACACGAAGCACTGCGCCGTACCGTCCGCCAGTTCGTCGAGCACGAGATCAACCCCCACGTCGATGAATGGGAAAAGGCCGGGCGCTTTCCGATCCACGAGATTTTCCGCAAGGCCGGCGATCTCGGTCTGCTGGGGATTTCCAAACCGGAAAAATTCGGCGGCATGGGCCTGGATTACAGCTATTCGATCGTCGCCGCCGAAGAGTTCGGCACCATCCACTGCGGCGGCATTCCAATGTCGATCGGCGTGCAAACCGACATGTGTACTCCCGCCCTCGCCCGTTTCGGCTCCGATGAACTGCGCGAAGAATTCCTGCGTCCGGCGATCACCGGCGAGCAGGTCGGCTGCATCGGCGTCTCGGAAGTCGGCGCCGGCTCCGATGTCGCCGGGCTCAAGACCACAGCGCGCAAGGATGGCGACGACTATGTGATCAACGGCAGCAAAATGTGGATCACCAACTCGCCGAGCGCCGACTTCATCTGCCTGCTGGCCAACACCTCGGACGACAAACCGCACATCAACAAATCGCTGATCATGGTGCCGATGAACACGCCGGGCATCAGCCTCAGTTCGCACCTGGACAAGCTCGGCATGCGCAGTTCGGAAACCGCCCAGGTGTTTTTCGACAACGTGCGCGTGCCCCAGCGCAATCGCATCGGCCATGAAGGCGCCGGGTTCATGATGCAGATGCTGCAGTTCCAGGAGGAACGTCTGTTCGGCGCGGCCAACATGATCAAGGGCCTGGAATACTGCGTCGACAGCACCATCGAGTACTGCAAGGAACGCAAAACCTTCGGCAATGCGCTGATCGACAATCAGGTGATCCACTTCCGCCTCGCCGAACTACAGACCGAAATCGAATGCCTGCGGGCGCTGGTCTATCAGGCCACCGAGCAATACGTGAAAGGCCAGGACGTCACCCGACTGGCCTCGATGGCCAAGCTCAAGGCCGGGCGCCTCGGCCGCGAAGTCAGCGACAGTTGCCTGCAATACTGGGGCGGCATGGGCTTCATGTGGGACAACCCGGTAGCCCGCGCCTACCGCGACGTGCGGCTGGTGTCGATTGGCGGCGGCGCCGACGAAATCATGCTGGGGATCATCTGCAAACTGATGGGCATCCTGCCGGGGAAAAAGAAATGAGCGCCCTGCCCAATTGCCAGACGCTGATGCTGGAGCGGCACAACGGCGTGTTGCACATCACCCTCAATCGCCCGAACAGCCGCAACGCCATGAGCCTGCAAATGGTCGCCGAGTTGCGCGCCGTGCTGGCCAGCGTGTGCGATGACCGCAGCGTCCGCGCACTGGTGCTCAGCGGTGCCGGCGGGCATTTCTGCGCCGGCGGTGACATCAAGGACATGGCCAACGCCCGCGCTAAGGGCAGTGATGCCTATCGCGAATTGAACCGAGTCTTCGGATCGTTGCTGGAAGAAGCGCAGCACGCACCGCAAGTGCTGATCACCGTGCTGCAAGGCGCGGTGCTCGGGGGTGGCTTCGGGCTGGCCTGTGTCAGCGATATCGCGATAGCCGATCACCAGGCGCAATTCGGTTTGCCGGAAACCAGCCTCGGCCTGCTGCCGGCGCAGATCGCGCCGTTTGTGGTGCAGCGCATCGGCCTGACCGAGACCCGACGCCTGGCCCTGACCGCCGCCCGTTTCGACGGCCATCAGGCCCGGCGTCTGGGGCTGGTGCATTTTGTCGAGCAGGACCCGCAGGCGCTCGCCGAGCGGCTGGATGAAGTGCTCGATCATGTCTTGTGTTGCGCCCCGGAAGCGAATGCCGTGACGAAAAAACTGCTGCTGGCCAGCGCCGGCCAACCGTCGAGTGAATTGCTGGACGAAGCCGCGCAGTGGTTCAACGCCGCGGTGACCGGTGCCGAAGGCATCGAAGGCACGATGGCGTTTGTGCAAAAGCGCAAACCGAGGTGGGCCCCTTAAAAACATCGCGGGCAAGCCCGCTCCCACAGTTTTTGTGAGCAACACTGAATCCTGTGGGAGCGAACCTGCTCGCGATGAGGCCCTTCAATCCATCGCCAACATTCAGGAAAACCACCATGCCCGCCCTCCACAAAATCCTGATCGCCAACCGCGGTGAAATCGCCTGCCGCATCCAGCGCACCGCCCAGCCCCTCGGTTATCGCACCGTCGCCGTTTTCAGCGATGCCGACGCTGACGCACTGCATGTCCAAATGGCGGACGAGGCCGTGAACATCGGTCCGGCACCCGTGCAACAGTCCTACCTGAACATCCCGGCCATTCTCGACGCCGCCCGCCGCAGCGGCGCCGACGCCATCCATCCGGGCTACGGTTTTCTCTCGGAAAATGCCGATTTCGCCCGCGCCTGCAAACAGGCCGGCCTGACCTTCATCGGCCCCAGCGTCGAAGCCATCGAACTGATGGGCAGCAAACGCCAATCGAAAATCGCCATGCTCGCCGCCGGCGTCCCCTGCATCGCCGGCTATCAAGGCGCCGAGCAGGACGATGCGGCCCTGACTCGAGAAGCCGAGCGCATCGGTTACCCGCTGATGATCAAGGCCAGCGCCGGCGGTGGCGGGCGCGGCATGCGTCTGGTGCACAGCGCCGAGGAACTGCCGGCGCAATTGCGCACGGCGCGCTCCGAAGCCTTGAACGGTTTCGGCAGTGATGAACTGATCCTCGAACAGGCGTTGATCGAGCCGCGCCATGTCGAGGTGCAGCTATTCGGCGACCATCACGGCAACCTGATCTACCTCGGCGAGCGCGACTGTTCGATACAGCGTCGCCACCAGAAAGTCATCGAAGAAGCGCCGTGCCCGGTGATGACCGCAGAACTGCGCCAGGCGATGGGCGAAGCGGCACTCAAGGCAGGGCGTGCGGTGAACTACGTGGGTGCCGGCACCGTGGAATTTCTCCTCGACGCCAGCGGCCAGTTCTACTTTCTGGAGATGAACACCCGGTTGCAGGTCGAGCACCCGGTGACTGAACTGATTACCGGGCTGGACCTTGTGGCGTGGCAACTGTCGGTCGCCGAGGGCCAACCACTGCCGCTGACCCAGGCGCAGGTGAAACTCGATGGCCACGCGATGGAAGTGCGTCTCTACGCCGAAGATCCGGCCCAGGGTTTTCTGCCGCAGACCGGGCGTGTCGAAGCCTGGGCGCCGGCACTGGATCGCGGCGCGCGGGTCGATCACGGCCTGATCGAAGGACAGTCGATTTCACCGTTCTACGACCCGATGCTCGGCAAACTGATCGCTCATGGTGCGACCCGCGAAGAGGCACGGCGCAAACTGTTGTGTGCGGTGCAGGACAGCGTGTTGCTGGGCGTGCAGAGCAATCAGCGTTTGCTCGCCAGCCTGTTGCAGCATCCGCAGTTCATCAGCGGGGAGTTCGGCACTGGCTTCATCCCTCAACATTTCGCCGATCACGATTGCCTGCACGCCTATTCGCCCAGTGCCGAAGAGCTGGCCATCGCGGCGGTGCTGTTTTACCAATCCGCCGCGCAGCAACATCGCGCCCCGTTGTCCGGATGGCGCAACAATGTCGGTGCACCGTTGCTTTATCGCATCGGCCTCGACGCCCGCGACTGGAATGTGCAACTGCGCACCAAGCCTGACAACGCTTTTGAAGTTCAGGTTGCGGAGCACGTCATCGAACTCAAATGGGTCGAGCACACCGCCGGGGACGTGACACTGGAGATCGACGGCCTGCGCCAGCGCCATGCCTGTCGCCTGCACAACGACCAGCTCTGGCTGTTCACCCACCCCGGCAGCCTGCATCTGGTGGACCGAACTCATGCGGTGATCGACAGTCAGACCAGCGTCAGTTCCGGCACGTTGAAAGCGCCGATGGATGGCGCCATCATCGATGTGCTCGTCAGCGAAGGCAGCCCGGTCAGCAAGGGCCAGCTGCTGGTGGTGCTGGAAGCGATGAAAATGGAGCACCCGCTCAAGGCCGGCATCGACGGCGTGCTCAAGCGGGTGCAGGTCAAGGTCGGCGATCAGGTAAAAAATCGTCAGGTTCTGTTGCAGGTCGAGTAGTCGCCGCGCGCATCCGCAAGGTTTGACTACGCTCTGAATAATCAGGACGCGGAAATCAGGAACCCTGCGATGCCCCATTGGCTGGTCATAGATCTGGAAGCCACCACCGATGAGGGTGGCTGGCCGGTTACGGAAATGGAGATCATCGAGATCGGCGCGACCCTGGTGGATCGCGCGGGTCGCGAGCAGGATCACTTTCAGCGCTTCGTCAAACCGACGCGGCGCCCCTTGTTGACGCCCTTTTGCCGCGAACTCACGCACATCACCCAGGCCAACATCGACGCGGCGCAGCCGTTGAGCGAGGTCTGGCCGGCCTTCGAGCGCTGGCTCGGTCAGCACCAGACGCGCCTTGAAGGCTGGGCCAGCTGGGGCGATTACGACCGCAAGCAGTTGCTTCAGGAATGGCAGCGCCTGCAACTAGACAGCGCCCTGAGCCGGGTGCCGCACATGAACCTGAAACAGCGCTTTGCCAAGGCCCGGCGCCTCGAACGGCCTCTGGGCCTCAATGGCGCGTTGCAACTGGCGGGGATGCAATTCAGCGGTCAACAACACCGGGCGCTGGAGGATGCGCGCAATACCGCCCGATTATTGCCGTTGGTGCTGCCGCTCTAGCGCAGGTGACGGCGCCATGAGCCTTGTGCATACTGGCCGACCCTTTTTGACCCTTTTAAGCCCTTTTCGAGAGGAATCGCCCATGTTTAAAGTCAACGAGTACTTCGACGGCACCGTCAAGTCGATCGCTTTTGGCACTGCTGAAGGCCCTGCGACCATCGGCGTCATGGCCCCGGGCGAATACGAATTCGGCACCAGCCAGCGTGAAATCATGCACGTGGTTTCGGGCGCCTTGACCGTCAAACTGCCGGACAGCAGCGACTGGGAAACCTTCGCCGCCGGCAGCCAGTTCAACGTGCCCGCCAACAGCAAGTTCCAGCTGAAAGTCGCCGTCGACACCGCTTACCTGTGCGAATACCGCGGCTGAAACTCCGGTTTCCTGCTGCCATAAAAATGCCCGTGTCCAAGGACACGGGCATTTTTCGTTTCAGGGCGGGTTATTCGAGGACTTCCACCGGCATGCCAACTTCGAGTCGACCGTTGCTGTCGTTGACCAGGTTCTGGCCGAACATCGCACCGTCGGCCTGAGCACGGGTCTTCTGCAGGGTCGCCAAGGGTTCGCGGTCAGCGCTGCGCTCACCGGTCTGCGGATCGATCGTGGTGAGAATGCACCGCGAGCAGGACTTGACCACGCGGAACTCGACATCGCCGATACGAATCCGCTTCCAGCCATCCTCGGCGTAAGCATCACTGCCTTCGATCACCAGATTCGGCCGGAACCGCAGCATTTCCAAAGGTCGCCCGACTTCCTGCGACAGGTGTTGCAGCGAGGCCTCACCAATCAGCAACAGCGGGAAACCATCGGCGAATGCCACTTGGTCGTCGTCGTTGCCGTACCCGGCCTGGGTCGTCCGGGCGCGATCCAGCGGCACTTGCACCAGTCGGGTTGGCTTGCCGATGAAATCGCTGACCCAGCGGGCCGCCTCTTCACCGGCATCCGGCACACGCAGGGTGTCACGCCAGATGGTCACGCCACGCAGGTTGTCGTCGCTGCCGGGCAAGGCGACATCCATTGCCGAATGCCCCGGCGCGCTGAGCGTCAGCCCGCCGCTGGCATTCCACAACGCGGAGAGCTGGCTCATTTTCGCTTCGGCACGCTGGGTCAGGAACCGCCCGCTGGCCCCATCCACCAGCATCCAGCGTCGGTCACCCTCAAGCCCCAGTTTGTCCAGGCCGATCCCTTGCAGGACCTCACCCTTGGCGGATTTCAACGGGTAACGATAAAGCGCGCTCAGACGCAGCATGGCCAGCTCCCTGGTGGGTCAAAAACGCCACCCTATACGAGCTTTGTCAGCGAATCAAAGGCTGACGCAGGGTCAGCCTCGACCTGTAGATCAGGCCGGCACTTCGTCAAGCATCAGACGCTGGCGCACCACATCCACCAGTTTGTCCGGCTGGAACTTGGAGAGGAAATTGTCGCAGCCGACCTTTTTCACCATCGAGTCGTTGAAACTGCCGGACAGAGAAGTGTGCAACACCACGTACAGGCCACGCAGGCGCGGGTCGTTGCGGATTTCGGTGGTCAGGCGATAGCCGTCCATTTCCGGCATTTCGGCGTCGGTGAACACCATCAGCAGTTTGTCGGTCATGTTCACCCCGGTATCGGCCCAGGCCTTGAGCATGTTCAGGGCTTTCAGGCCGTCGCTGGCGATGTGCATCTTCACGCCCAACTGGCCGAGGGTGTCGCGCAATTGCGAGAGCGCCACGTTGGAGTCGTCCACCAGCAACACTTCGCGGCCACGGGCACGTTCCAGCACCGGGTCGTCCAGTTTGTCCCGGGAGACCTTGGCGTTGTACGGCACGATTTCGGCGAGGACTTTCTCGACGTCGATGATTTCCACCAGTTGATCGTCGACCTTGCTGATGGCAGTCAGGTAGTGCTGGCGACCGGCACTGGTCGGCGGCGGCAGAATGGCTTCCCAATTCATGTTGACGATGCGGTCCACGCCACCGACGAGGAACGCCTGCACCGAGCGGTTGTACTCGGTGACGATGATCGTGCTGTTCGGGCCCGGCACCAACGGTCGCATGCCGATCGCCTGGGACAGGTCGATCACCGGCAGCGTCTGGCCGCGCAGGTTGACCACACCGCAGACAAACGGGTGACGCTGGGGCATCAAAGTCAGCTTCGGCAATTGCAGGACTTCCTGCACCTTGAACACGTTGATCGCGAACAATTGGCGCCCGGCCAGTCGAAACATGAGAATTTCCAGGCGATTCTCACCCACCAGTTGCGTGCGTTGGTCTACCGTGTCGAGAATGCCGGCCATCAATGACTCCTGGGCTTGTTCTGATGAATTCACTATTGGGGGTTATCGGCTGAATCTGGCGGATCTTGATCCCGTCCAAAATCACCAACAAAAATGCCATTGGCAGGCATTGATGTCACATTAACATCATGCTTTACTGGCCCGGTGAAATCATCTGCTACATTCTTCTCGGCGCGACCCCGATTTGCGCCACAGGTTCCCGTGCCTAAGGGAATCCCCTAGGAACAATCAGGCCCAACCTGATGTTCGCGATATCCAATAGCCATTAATGTGACGCCATTCTCATTGCATGAACGGAGTCAGGCTATTGTGTGCGATCGCAGTTCAGTGGAAACACATCCTCTTGAAACCCCAGGTCTGTGCCAATGCACACCGGGGCGCGGTCTCGCGACGGTTCATGATCGTCGACACACACGGCATTCCCTCATCAGACATGACGTGGTGGAGATAAGCATGCCGAACGACCGTAGTGACTGGGCGCAGCGCTTCCCCGAATTCCTTGTCGAGGCTGAAACGCTCCTGGCCAAGTCCGAAGAATGCCTAAGCCATCTGCAGCTGATCAGCAATGACAAGGACGCCATCGACTGCATGCTCAGCACCCTCCTCAAGCTGGCGAACAAGGCCGATGCCCTGGGGCTGGAGGCGGTATCCGAATTCTCCCTGCACCTGCATGGCTTGCTCAACCAGGTGCAGGGTCACGTGGATTTGCATGCACAGGCCCTGGAAGCACTGAAGGATTGCTTCACCCTGATGGCCTGGCAACTGGAACTGATCGACCCAAGCACCGGCCAATTGGGCCTGGATGAAAGCGAACAGGTGACGCTGATCGAAGCCTTTGCCTGCCAGGTGGGGCAGACTCACTTCCAATTGCCGCTCAATGGCAAGCCGATGTCCCTCGTAACCTGGTCGGAGCGCCAAGCGTAATCGGGCATACCGTGGGCTGTTCGGGCCCGTCATTTCTCACAGACGAAAGTCGCAATTGAATAGTTCATGCCTGCCTGCGACATCCTCCAATAAATAATTACGCTTGATGAATGCTGGCTGCCTTCTGCTGATGTCAGGGTTTTCCTGTGCAAAAGTAACTTGCTGCCGCATCGATAATATCGAGTCGGATATTTCAACTTTTCCATTATGGAACTCTCGTCCAACATGGCCTGTTTCCTGACTCTTTGGACATATAGGCAAACGCGACCAACGGTATGTTAAGTGGTATTATGCAGCCCGTTAGTTGCTTCAATTAATGGCATTGTGACTTCAATGATGGGTTGCCACCGAAGTTGGCGCTCAATTATCGATCACTGAACCGTTTTGAAATCAACAACCTGAGCAAACGTTTTCCAGACAGAGACCGCCAGCCCTTCTGACGGTCTGCCCGCAGCGAACATCCATTGGCTCCATCCGCTATGTACGCCAGCCTCAAGTCGATCACCACATGGCCTCCCTCCCGAGAAAATGCCCGCAGGTTCACACTCCTGCTGTGCACGGTTTCAGCCTTGGGCAGTCTGTTGAGCTATGGCGTCTCCGCGCCGCTGTCACTCGGCCTGTTGCTGATCAACGTGGCGGCTGCCGGCTGCGTCTGGACACAACATCGCCTGTCGCGCAAATCCATCAAATTCCAGCCTCAGGAACTGGCCGACCGTTTGCTGGAAGTCCAGGAAAACGAGCGCCATCGCCTGAGCCGCGAACTGCATGACGATATCGGCCAGTTGCTGACCGCCGCCAAGCTGCAAAGCGAATGGCTCAAGCGTCGCTTGCCCGCGGATATGCAGGAACACTGTTCGGTACTTTGCGAGACGCTGGAAGAAACCCTCAACAAGGTGCGCGACGTTTCGGCCATTCTCAACCCGCGGCAACTGACCAGCCTGGGTCTGGAAGCGAGCCTGCGTGCACACCTGGTCAAGGTATTGGCCAATACTTCGGTGCACTGGAGTCTGGACTGCCAGCAGCGCCTGAATGGAATCCCCGAAGAGATGGCCGTCGCAGCCTTTCGCATCACTCAGGAAGCCGTGACCAACATCCTTCGTCACGCACAGGCCAAAAACCTGCTGATTCGCGTGCAACGCCTGCCACAGGGCTTGACCCTGCTTATCAGCGATGATGGCCTGGGCTTTTCCCCGGCGGCGAATCCCGGCCGCGAAGGACAGCGGGGCATGGCCGGGATGGCCGAGCGCATTGAGCAACTGGGCGGCACACTCAATGTGACCAGCGAGCCGGGCAAAGGCACTCAAATCGAAGCACTATTCCCCTGGGCGCCCCGGGCACTCGAGCGGGCCAGTACGAATAAGGTTATGCGTTGACTTGTAACTTACTTCTGGTGGATGACCACTCGCTGATCAGGGCCGGCGTGCGTGCCCTGGTGCTGGATATTCCCGGCTATGCAGTCATCGGCGAGGCCAATGATGGCTCGCAGCTGCTCGAGATGGTCGAGCTGCTGTCCCCCGATATCGTATTGCTGGACATTTCCATGAAAGAAACCGGCGGCCTGGAAGCCCTGCAGCGACTCAAACGAGTGCGTCCGCACGCCAAAGTGCTGATTCTTTCGATGCACACCGACCCCGCGCTGATCATGCAGGCGCTGGAGTCCGGTGCTCACGGTTATCTGCTCAAGGACACCACAGCCACCGAACTCGAACATGCGCTCGAAGCTCTGCGCAACAACGAGCGCTACTTGAGCCCCGCCATCGCCCATACCGTGATCAATCAGGCGCTGACCCGCAATCTGAAACAGCAGCCGGAAGTCGCCGAGTCGCACAACCTGACCGCACGCCAGCTGGAAATCCTGCGCCTGATCGTGCGTGGCAAGTCCACACGGGAAATCGCCAACGGCCTGGGCCTGAGCATCAAAACAGTCGAAACCCACCGCTCGCAGATCATGAAGCGCCTGCAGATCTACGATGTGGCAGGCCTGGTGCTGTTTGCCGTGCGGGAGCAGATCATCAGTCTGGACGACTGAGCCGACGAGTTGCACTCAACAGCGGCGAGCCCTTCGGCAAATGCACACGCAACGCCCCGGGGCGCGCCGCAAACCGCAAACTTTCGCCCTCCAGGGGCTCGCCGTCGAGATTGATGTAAAGCCCTTCGGCGACCTTGATTTCAACCCATGGCAAACGGGCGCGCACAAACATGTTGTCAATGCCGAAGCCGTCGCTGAGCAGATTTTTCAGGGTGCCAACCAACTCCTGCGGCGCCGGCAGGATGCTGATATCCAAGAGACCATCGTCCACCAGCGCTTCGGGGCACAACACGTGTCCGCCGCCGGCCTGACGGCCATTGCCGATCCCGAGGGCCAGCAACTCGCCCTGCCAATGGAAATCCGGCCCCTGCAACTCACCGTACGCGGCATGCAGTTCACTGAACCGCGTCAAACCGGTGAACAGATAAGCTGCGCCACCCAATACCTTTTTCAGATCTTCCGACGTGTTGGCCGTTACCTGGCTGCCGAATCCTCCGGTCGCCATGTTCAGGAAGATCTGCCCACCGACTTCACCCAGATCGATGTCGTGGGCGGGCGCTTCAAGCAACTCAAGCGCCTCGGTCGGCTCCAACGGGATACTCGCCGCGTGGGAAAAGTCGTTGGCAGTTCCCAGCGGTAAAAGCACCAGACTGGCTTTGCCCGGATGCGCCGCCAGCGCTTCGGCGATATCACGCAGGGTGCCATCCCCACCGCCGGCGATGATCTGGCGGTATCCCGCCGCCAGCGCCTCCTCCACCAACCGCTGCGCATCGCCGGCCTCCCAGGTCAGACGTACAGCCAGCTCCCAGCCTTGCTCTCGCTTGTTCTCGACAGCGGCACGAACCGCCTCGTTGAGCGCCTGCTTGCCATGCAGAATCAACAATGCCTTGCGTTCACTCATTGCGGTTACTCCCGGAATTAAATCGGTACGGAACATCTTGACCCTCAAGAGGGATAAAAAAGTCGCACTCTTTCTGATTAATTCCTGAAGCTCGCCCTCCTTGTCCTACATACCGGTACTTTTTCGTACAGAACGTAAGGAATCGGCTCAATTGACCCGGCCCGGCCATTGGTACAACGTGTGTCGGCGTTAGTGATCTTCAATTCAATTACACAAGGATGTGCATGTAATGAGTGGAAACAGTTTCAGGACTTTCGATATTTTGCATTTCGGCATTTGCCAAGAGACCCCCACTGCAGCAGGTGGACGTTTCCATGCAAAGCCATGAAGCAGGACTAGCCGTGAGTCCGGTTGCTTCTCTCTCCGAAAGTCGCGCCAGCCTCAAAGACGAATTCAAATGCAGCGCCAGAAATACCGGAGAAAACAATATGGAACCGCGTATCACCGAGCTGGAAACTCACCTCAAGTACATTCGACGCGACATGGACGAAGTCAGAGGAGACGTCAAAGCCATCAAGCACCGCCTTGCCTACTCGGCAGGTGCGACAGCGATGGTGCTCGGACTGGTGGGCTGGATTGCCAATAGCCGGTTCGACCAGCTCGTTGCACTGATCAGTCGTTGACTGGCAGAAAGGCAGGCATCGTGTAACCACTGTGCCTGCGTTTCAAATACCTGCGATCAACCGAGAAGCTCGCTGAGTGGAATGAATGGCACCAGGTCTCCTTCGACCAGGACTCCTCCCTCCCGTACCTCCACCAGCCCCTCGGCCCAGGCAGCGCTGCGCAGAACGCCCGAACTCTGGTTACGGTAGATAATCGCTTGCCCCTGCTCCAGGCGCCCTCGCAGAAATTCACGGCGGTTACCGGCATGGGGCCAGACAAATCCTGCGGGTACCGAAAACTTCAGCGGCTCGACATCCTGCACGCCCTGGCGACGTAACAGATAAGGTCGGGTCAACAAGGCGAAAGTCACCAGTGTCGAGGCAGGATTACCCGGCAATCCAATCACCGGGACACCGCGAAAATGCCCGACCGTCAATGGCTTGCCAGGTTTGATTGCCAGCTTCCAGAGTGTCAGCTCGCCTTCTTCCCTCAATGCGATTCCGAGGAAATCCGCCTCTCCGACCGATACCCCACCGGTCGACAGAATCAGGTCTACATCCTGGAGCTCCCCGAGTTTCGCACGGGTAGTGGGCAGGTCATCAGGCAGAATACCGGCATCAACCACTTCACATCCCAGGCGCTGCAACCAGCTGCACAACAGCACCCGGTTGCTGTTGTAGATCTGTCCCGGCCCCAACGTCGTGCCCGGCTCGACCAACTCGTCTCCGGTGGACAAAACCGCCACACGAACCTGTCGAACGACCTCAAGCCCTGCACAACCCAGCGATGCAGCCAGCCCCAGCTCGATCGGACCGAGCCGAGTTCCTGCGGACAAGACCAATTCACCGACGGTCGTTTCCTGGCCTTGTGGACGAATGTTCTGCCCGGCCACCATCGTTTCGATGAAACTCACGCGCTCATCGGCATGAATCTCGACGTTTTCCTGCATCTCGACACAGTCGGCCCCCGCAGGCACCGGCGCGCCGGTAAAGATCCGGGCACAGGTGCCCGGTTTCAAAGGTTCCGGTGCCTGACCGGCGAAAATCTTCTGACTGACCGGCAACGGCTCGCCGGTCCAGTCGACCAGATTCAAGGCATATCCGTCCATGGCGCTGTTCGGCCATGGCGGCAGATCCAGCGTCGAAATCAGATCCTGCGCCAGCACCCGCCCGTGAATCTGCGCCAGTGGCAAAGACTCGCACTCGACAATCCGCGAGGTTTCGGCCATTTCCAGCAAACGCACCAATGCCTCTTCAACAGGCATGAGGCTGCCGGTCTTGCCCGGCTTACCCACGGGATTCACAAGGCGCTGCCTTTTTCAAATGAGTAACGAAATTGCAAGGGCGGTGACGTGAGTCCAGTTGCTCGGCCAGGATGCCATCCCAACCGGTGCGCACTGCATTGGTCGAACCTGGCAGGCAGCAGACCAGCGTGCCATTGGCCAGTCCCGCCAGAGCTCGGGATTGCACGGTGGAGGTGCCGATGTCGGCCACCGATATCTGGCGAAACAGCTCACCAAAACCATCGACCTGTTTGTCCAGCAGGCAGGCAACGGCTTCTGGTGTACTGTCGCGACCGGTAAAACCGGTACCACCGGTAATCAGCACGACTTGCACGACGTCTTCGGCAATCCAGTGGGCGACTTGCGCACGAATCTTGTACAAGTCATCTTTGAGCAGCACTCGCTGCGCCAGATGGTGGCCGGCGGCCGTCAGACGGTCGACGAAGACCTGGCCGGAAGTATCGGTTTCCAGGGTTCGGGTGTCGCTGACCGTCAGTACCGCGATATTGAGCGGCACGAAAGGTACATCAGCCTTGGCTTTCATAGGCTCGTCCAGTTGTAGGAGAAACAGCCCGGTGTTATATCACAGCGCCCCCTTTTTTCGCCGCCCCTGCGGAGAGTTGCCATGACCTCGAACACGCCATTACCACCTTGCTCCATTCTGTTACTGGCAGGTGGGCGCGGCCAGCGCATGGACGGCAAGGACAAGGGGCTCGTGGAATGGCACGGTGAACCGTTGATCGCGCATCTTCATCGTAAAGTTCGGTCGTTGACCGATGATCTGATCATCTCCTGCAACCGCAATCGTGAACGCTATGCGCCATTTGCCGACCAGTTGGTAGGCGATGACGAGGAAGATTTTCCCGGTCCGTTGGCCGGCATTCGTGCCGGCTTGAAAGCCGCGCGCCATACCCACCTGCTGGTACTGCCCTGCGATGTCCCGCGCATCGACCTAGCGTTGCTGCACAGCATGCGTGAAGCGGCCAATCTGAATTCTGAAAAACCTTTAATGTTGCGCCATGACGATCACTGGGAACCGCTGCTTTGCGTAATCCCCGTGGCACTCCTGCCCGCCTTCGAAAACGCCTGGAACGCTGGAGAACGCAGCCCCGGCCGGGTCATGCGCAATCTTGATGCCCAGGCCCTGGTTTGCCCTGACAACGACCCACGCCTGGCCAATCTCAACACCCCTGAACTGTTGAGTTCGCACAACACTGTGTCAGACTGACAGCACTCAAGGAACTTGCACGCCTTGTATACGTCTCAAGCTCAGTAACCAAAAGAATTTCCCTTCGGAGACACACTCATGACTCAACGGACCCTCGCCACTTTCATGCTCGCACTGGGCCTCGCCACCCTCGCCGGTTGCGCCTCGCCAACAGTGATCACCTTGAATGACGGTCGCGAAATCCAGGCTGTCGACGCCCCTAAATATGATGAAGATTCGGGCTTCTACGAGTTCGAACAACTGGACGGCAAGCACACTCGCATCAACAAGGATCAGGTTCGTACTGTCAAAGAGCTTTAATTCTTCAGTTCGACACCCGATACAGAAAAGCCCGCAATATGCGGGCTTTTTCGTGTCTGACCGAAAACAATCGATAGCGGGATCACCAGTCCAGCGTGATGCGGCTCTCGAACTCGCGGGGCTGCCCCGTAACCGGATCGATGAATCGAAGGCCTTGCGCCAGAAGTTTCAGCGGATTGGCGTAGTCATCCTCAACGTCTTTGAGCACTTCGGGATAAAACGGATCATTGCAGATGCTCGCCCCCAGCGCCGTCATGTGTACTCGCAGCTGATGCTTCTTGCCGGTCACCGGATACAGGCCGTAGCGCCAGAGATCACCATTCCTTTCACGCACCTCCACCGCCGTTTCGGTGTTACTTGCACCCGCCCCCTCCTTCATGCGGAAGAAAGGTTCGCCATCGACGAGACGACTTTTGTGTACCAACGGAAAGTCCAGCCCAGGTAACGCGGCCGCAATGGCTTCATAGCGTTTTTCGATCTGCCGGGTGGGGAACAGTGACTGATACGCCGAACGCGTCTGTGGGTTGGCCGAAAAAATCACCAGCCCGGCCGTGTGCCGGTCAATCCGATGCAGCGGCACCAGATGGGGATTGTTCAGGCGCCGGATCAATCGGCGAAGCAGCGTCTGTTCGACGTACTCGCCTGCCGGGGTCACCGGAAGGAAATGCGGCTTGTCGGCCACCACCAGATGATCGTCCGCATACAGAATCGACTCAACTACCGGAATCGGTTTTTCATCCGGCACTTCACGAAAGTAGTGAATGCGCAGCCCTTCCCTGTAGGGCAAATCCAGCGCGATCGGCCGCCCCTGACCATCCAGCACCCGGCCCCGGGCAATCCGATCCAGCCATTGATCGCGCCCGATGGCACTGAAATGCTCACACAGGCAGTCGAGCACTGTCCGCCAGTTGCCGGGGGGCAGATACAGCGTGCTGGCCTGATTCAGTGCGGCGGAAAACGTGGGTGTGCTGGACATACAGAGAACTCGAACCTTCAAAGCAGAGCGGCATTATCCAACACCGGGCGCAGCAGACCTAGCGCAGAATCAGGCGGGGATCGATTTGAGCGCCGCCGCCTCGGTGAATTCCTTGAGCCAGCGCAGAACATCGACGGCCTCCCAGCGGCCTGGGTCGTACAAGGCGTACAACAGTCCCTGATAACCGACCACATCCAGTTGCTTGTGATAACCGGCGCGCTGAAACAAGGCCTCGATCTCGGCAAAGCACGTATTGAAATGCAGCTTGTTGAAGGGAGTCTTGCCTTCCGTGACCAGACCGTCCAGGCGCAATTCGTGGACGGCCTCGCGCACCACGTCAACCGACATCCCGTTCACGCTGCTTTTCAACTGTTCGACATTGACCACGGTGACTCCCTCTGACATCCGGCTTGCCCTGGCGAATGCCCGAAAACGGCATGGCAGGCCAACTCAATTACTGTATGCGCATACAGTAACCGAATAACCCGAAAAGTGCCAAGTCGTGATTGAGCGAAGGTGACGAGCGCCATCAGCGCAGAAGGGAAAAGACCATTAAAGCAGGAATGCCACCACCTGATCGGCACTGAACGGCCACCCCAGTTCCGCGCCGGTATCGACCCTGCGCAAGACCGGGATCCGCAGGCTGTAAGCCTCGAACCACGACTCATCGTCAGCAATATCCACCAGTTCCACCAGCAGGCCATGCTCGACAAAAGGCATCAGTTCAGCCTCGGCGACTGCACACAAATGGCACCCCAGGGTGCCGAACAACTGGCATTCAGGAAGCATGTGCGCTCAACCCCAGAAAACGAGTGCTCATTCTAGGCCTGCTCGCAAGGCCCGTCGACCTGCCCACCGGGCACAAATCCGCTCTTCGCAAAACCCTGATGTAAATCAGCCCACAAAATCGCCATTTACGCGATGCTCCGGTGTTTTTTACCTCTACGCTTGAAGAGCCTGACCTGTTCCGGAGTGTCTTGTGTTTGCCAATCTGCTGATCATTCTGGCGTCGTCCCTGGTGATGATTGCCCTGTTCCGTCGCCTGCGCCTGCCACCTGTGCTGGGCTACCTGTGCGTGGGATTGATGGTCGGGCCGAAGGCGTTCGACTGGATCAATGAAAGCGAACACTTGCCGGATCTTGCCGAACTGGGGGTGGTGTTTCTGCTGTTTTCCCTGGGGCTGGAATTCTCCCTGTCGAAAATGATTGCCCTGCGCAAGGTGGTTTTCCGCTTGGGCAGCCAGCAGGTGCTGATAACCACCCTGCTGCTTGGGAGCGTGCTGATGCTCCTGGGCATGCCCGCCACACCGGCCTTGCTGCTGGGCGCCGGCCTGTCGTTGTCATCCACGGCAATTGTGACCAAGGAACTGGGCAGTCTCGGCGAAATCTTCAGCAGCCATGGTCAGAACGCGGTAGGAGTCCTGTTGTTCCAGGACGTGGTGGCCGTATTGCTGCTGACGCTGGTGCCGGTGTTCGCCGGCAGCAGTGATCAGGCCTGGTACTGGGCGTTGCCCCTGACTTTGCTGAAGACCGTGTTGCTGTTTTTCGGTTTGTTGCTGGCCAGCCGCTGGCTGCTTCCCCGCCTGTTTCAGGAAGTCGCGGCGTCCCGCTCGGCGGAGCTGTTCGTACTGCTGGCACTGGTAATTGTGCTGCTGACGGCCTGGCTGACCCACCTGCTGGGCCTGTCCCCGGCCCTCGGCGCGTTCCTCGCGGGCATGCTGCTGGGCGAGAGCCATTACCGACATCAGATCGAGGCCGATATCCGGCCGTTTCGCGACATTCTGCTGGGATTGTTTTTCGTCAGCATCGGCATGCTGATCGACCTGCAACTGTTCGCCAGTCACAGCCTGCTGATTATCGGGATGATCCTGGGTTTAATGGTGATCAAAGGCCTGGTGGTGGCGCTGCTGGTGAAATGGCGCGGCAGCGACAGTGAAACGGCCTGGCGCAGCGGCCTCGCCCTCGCCCAGGGCGGTGAATTCTGCTTCGCCCTGATGGCACAGATGCAGCAAACCCGGTTGCTCCCCGCCGAACTCGGCGCGCTGCTGCTCGCCGCCACCTTCTGCTCGATGCTGCTGACGCCCCTGCTGTTACGCGCCGCACCGCGCATCGCCGCCGCCCTGCACCGCAAACCCAACCAGGAAGCGCAGATCGAGGAAATCAGCGCCCTCAATGCGGGGTTCGACGGACATGTGGTGATTTGTGGCTACGGCCGTGTCGGTCAGTCGATCGGGCGTTTCATGCGCAATGCCGGGCAAACCTACGTCGCGCTGGACAACGATCCAGTGCGGATCCAGGAAGCCGCCACCGCCGAGCGCGACGTCCACTACGGCGATTCAACCCGCGGCGATCTGTTGACCGCCGTCGGTTTGCTCCGCGCCAGGTTGCTGGTGATTGCTGTGGATCAAGCCGACGTGGCTCTGCGGGTTCTCAAGGAGGCAAGACGCCTCAACCCGACAGTGCCGATCCTGGTGCGCACCCGGGACGACAGCCAGTCGGCCGAGCTGAAAGCAGCCGGCGCCAGTGAAGTGGTGCCGGAACTGCTGGAGTCGAGCCTGATGCTCGGTTCCCATGCCTTGATCCTGCTCGGATTTCCTGCACACCGGGTGCAGGAGAAAGTCGATCAGGTGCGCATCGATCGTTATCGCCTGCTTCACGGTTTTTACCCCGGAGCTGACGATGAGGAGACCTAGTCCTGGCTCACCGCGCCGATCTTGTGCAACGACAGGTCGGCGCCGTAGTACTCCTGTTCCTGGCTCAGGCGCAGACCATGCAGCGCCTTGATCGAGCCATAGACGGCGAAACCGCCGATCAGCGCCACCGCCACACCGAGGGCAGTGCCGATCAACTGGCTGATCAGGCTGACGCCACCGAGCCCGCCCAACGCGGTCGACCCGAAGATCCCGCAGGCAATGCCGCCCCACACGCCACACAGACCGTGCAACGGCCAGACACCCAGCACGTCGTCGATGCGCCATTTGACCTGCGCCGCTGTGAAGCACCAGACAAACAGGGCACCGGCAACCGCGCCGGTTACCAGCGCACCGACCGGATGCATCAGGTCGGAACCGGCGCACACCGCCACCAACCCCGCCAACGGGCCGTTGTGCAGGAAGCCAGGGTCGTTGCGACCGACGATCAGCGCCGCCACCGTTCCGCCCACCATGGCCATCAGCGAGTTGACCGCCACCAGCCCGCTGACCCCTTGCAGGGTTTGCGCGCTCATCACGTTGAAGCCAAACCAGCCGACGATCAGAATCCACGACCCCAATGCCAGAAACGGAATGCTCGACGGCGCAAACGCCACCAGATTGCCATCGCGATAGCGTCCGTTGCGCGGCCCGAGCAGCAGCACTGCCGCCAACGCCAGCCAGCCGCCCATGGCATGCACCACCACCGAACCTGCAAAGTCATGGAAGGCTGCACCGAATTGCGCGGTCAGCCAGGCTTGCACACCGTAGTTGCCGTTCCAGATCATGCCTTCGAAAAACGGGTAGATGAACGCAACGATCAGCGCCGTGGCGCACAGTTGCGGCACAAACCGCGCTCGCTCGGCGATGCCGCCGGAAATGATCGCCGGGATCGCCGCCGCAAAGGTCAGCAGGAAGAAAAACTTCACCAGTCCATAACCATGATCGGCACTGAGTACCGCCGCCGGTTGCAGGAAGGTCACTCCGTACGAAAGCCAATAGCCTATAAAGAAATAGGCCAGGGTCGACACCGCGAAGTCGCTGAGAATCTTCGACAGGGCATTCACCTGGTTTTTCTGGCGAACCGTTCCGACCTCCAGAAACGCGAAACCGGCGTGCATGGCCAGCACCATGACCGCACCGATCAGAATGAACAACGTGTTGGAACTGTGGACCAGCGTGTCCACAGCGCTTTGCAGATTTTCCATGAGGAGGCAGACCCGAGGCTAAAAAAGGCACCAAAGCGGTTCATGCGCACATTTCATGCACCAAGTTGCGACCACGCAGTCACTGATCCGCTAGGTCGGTGAACCGCTTTGGCGCACAAGGTCGATGGGCTGACATGAACCTTCATCATCCGGGCCAAGGTTTGCCCGGTTTTACGCCCGGCAACAGCGCACTGCCACCGATCGACGCACCACGACACAGCAAAGTTTGTACCAGTCATTTGTACTGAACCTTCACTCTTGACTCATACTCGAACGCTTCAGAACACCGCTTCAGAACGCCACTTACGGAGATCCCCCATGGCCAGCATCAAGGCAAAGACTGCTCAAGAAATCCTGATGAACGACTTCCAGACCCTGGTCAGCGACACTGAACGCTTGCTGGAGCACACCGCCACGCTGGCCGGTGATCAGGCCGATGAGTTGCGCGAACAGATCCACGAAAGCCTGCTGCGCGCGCGGGAAACCCTGAAGCTGACCGAAGACACCCTGCGCGAGCGCGGTCAGGCGGCGGTCACCGCCACCGAGGAATATGTGTCGGCCAACCCGTGGCAATCGGTGGGCATCGCCGCCGGCGTCGGCTTTCTGATTGGCCTGCTGGCCACGCGGCGCTGATCATGTCGATCGGTGAATCCGGCCCGAACTCGGGTACCGCCTCCTCCACGCGTCGTCTGGGTGCTGCCGTTCTCGGCCTGCTGCACAGCCACGTCGAACTGTTCGGCATCGAACTGCAGGAACAGAAAGCACGCACCGTCAGCCTGTTGCTGTTCGCCGGCCTGGCGCTGGTGTTTGCGCTGCTGTTGCTGGTCGGCCTGTCGACCCTCGTACTGATCGTGTTCTGGGACACCTATCGCCTCGCCGCAATAATTGGTCTGTGCGTGTTTTACACCCTGGCGGCAATTTTTTGCGCGCTGCGTCTCAAAGCCGCGATCTTCGATGAATCCTCGCCCTTCCACGGCACGCTGGAAGAACTGGCCAATGATCGGGAGCGCCTGCTGCCATGAGCCTGCCTGAACTTCCGCACAACAGCTCACGCCGGGAAATGCGCAAGGCACTGATCCGCCTGCGCATGGAAATGCATCGTCAGGAAATCCGCCATGAAACCGGCCAGGTCCTGCAACCACTGCAACGCATGCGTGGCATGACGCAAAACCTGCAGGGTGGTTTCGGCATCAAGCACGCGCCGTTGTGGGGCGTGGCGGCTGTGACGCTACTGGGTTTCATCACGGGTAAAGGGGCCAAGAGCGGTGGCGTCGGCGGTTTGACCCGACTGATCCGCCTGGGCACCAGCCTCGCTCCGCTGATCAAGCTGGTCATGCAGAGTTCGAGCAAGCGCTGATCCCCACGCATCTGGCTGCATTCTTGCAACACCGGCGGGATTGAATCTCTTATCCGGAGGTTCAATCCCGCTTGCCTGTCCGGCCGGCAGAATTCGACCAGAACAAGAACGACAAGGAGGCCCCGTGATCGACGGGCAACCGCTCGCCTGCTTTCAACCTTTCATCGATACCGCCACCGGACGCATTGCCGGGGTCGAGGCACTGGGCCGTCTGCGCCAGGCCGATGGCCAACTGGCGTCGGTCGGACCGCTGTTCGCCGACCCGCGCACCCCGGCCATCGCGCTGCGCCGAATGGACCGGCAGATCCGCGACAACGCGCTGAGTCGACTGCACGAAGCCCCGCCGGACTGGTTTCTCAGCCTGAACATGTCACCGCGCTGGATCAGCCGCTTGCGTGCCGATCAGGCACTGCCCAGCCTGAAGCAACTCGCGCGGCACGGTATCGACCCGCAACGGATTGTTTTCGAGATCACTGAACTGGGCGGTAACAGCCAGCGCCTGACCGAAGTCGTGGCGCGCTACCGCGATGCCGGCGCCCGGATCGCTATCGACGATTTCGGCGCCGGTTATTCGCAGCTCGATCGTGTGCTGGCGCTGCAACCGGACATTCTCAAACTCGACATGCGTCTGTTCCAGGCCGCCGCACTGGGCGGGCCGAGCAGTGACGTGGTCAAGGCCCTCGCGCAAATGGCCGAAAAAACCGGCTGCTGGATCATTGCCGAAGGTGTGGAAACTGCGGCGCAACTGAATTTCGCGCTGGAATGCGGATCGCGCTACGTGCAGGGTTTTCTGTTCGCCCGGGCGCAGGAGGCGCTTTTCGGTACGAATGACTTCGTGGAGCGCTTTGCCGAGCTGCGCCAGTCTTACGTGCGTCAGAAGCTGGCCGAGCGCAGCAAGCTGATGTTCATGCGCCAGCAGCTCAGCGAACTCATGACCATCCTCCAAACCTGGGCCCAGGCCCGCGCTCCGCTCAGCGCCCTGCCACAGCTCGACGCCTTCCCCTGGCTGCTGCGTTTTTATCAATGTGACCGCCACGGCACCCAACTGACGCCAAACCTGGAGTGGCGCCCCAGCGGCTGGGTCGCCGACAATCGCTATCTGGGTCACAACTGGTCGTGGCGCCCCTACTTCTATCACCTGCTGGCCGAAGGCTGGGAGGAACGGCGCCTGACCCTTTCCAACACCTACCGCGACGCCACCAGCAACCAGTATTGCCTGACCGCCGGACAGTTTTTCGATAACGGCGAGCGCCTGCTGTTGATCGACATCGATGCGGCGGGGCTGTAGTTGCGCTTGCAGATGCCAGCCTGAACCGGGAAGCTAGGGAATCAGTCACCAGACGGAGAGAATCAGCCTTGGATTGGCATACCCTGCTCAACCGCGAACGTCTCGGCAAACCGTTGCACAGCCCGCAGGAACTTGGCCGCAGCCCGTTCCATAAAGACCATGACCGTATCATCTTCTCCGGCGCCTTCCGCCGTCTGGGGCGCAAGACCCAGGTGCATCCGGTGTCGAGCAACGACCACATTCACACACGCCTGACCCACTCGCTGGAAGTCAGTTGCGTCGGCCGCTCGCTGGGCATGCGCGTCGGCGAAACCCTGCGCTCCGCCCTGCCCGAATGGTGCGAGCCGAGCGATCTGGGCATGGTGGTCCAGTCGGCCTGTCTGGCGCACGACATCGGCAACCCGCCGTTCGGCCACTCCGGCGAAGACGCGATCCGTCACTGGTTTCAGCAGGCTGCGGGGCGTGGCTGGCTGGACGCGATGAGCGACGCCGAGCGCGGCGACTTCCTGAACTTCGAAGGCAATGCCCAGGGTTTCCGGGTGCTGACGCAATTGGAGTATCACCAGTTCGACGGCGGTACCCGGCTGACCTACGCCACACTCGGGACCTATCTGAAATACCCTTGGACAGCCCGTCACGCCGACTCCCTCGGTTACAAGAAGCACAAGTTCGGCTGCTACCAGAGCGAGCTGCCGTTACTGGAGCAGATCGCCCACAAGCTGGGTCTGCCGCAACTCGAAGAACAGCGCTGGGCGCGCCATCCGCTGGTGTATCTGATGGAGGCGGCGGACGACATCTGTTACGCCTTGATCGATCTGGAGGATGGCCTGGAAATGGAGCTGCTCGATTACGCCGAAGTCGAGTCTCTGCTGCTCGGTCTGGTGGGCGATGACCTGCCGGAAACCTATCGCCAGCTCGGCCCGCAGGATTCGCGCCGGCGCAAACTGGCGATCCTGCGCGGCAAAGCCATTGAGCACCTGACCAACGCCGCCGCCCGGGCTTTCGTCGAACAACAGGACGCACTGCTGGCCGGTACGCTGCCGGGGGATCTGGTGGAACACATGCACGGTCCGGCCAAACGTTGCGTGTTGAACGCCAAGGACATCGCCCGCAAGAAAATTTTCCAGGACAAGCGCAAGACGTTGCATGAGATCGGCGCCTACACGACCCTGGAGATCCTGCTCAACGCCTTCTGCGGTGCCGCCCTGGAACAGCACAACGGCCGCACGCCGTCCTTCAAGAGCCGCCGGATCCTCGACCTGTTGGGCAACAACGCACCGGATCCGCACGGCCCCTTGCACGCGTCGTTCCTGCGCATGATCGACTTCATCGCCGGCATGACCGACAGCTACGCCAGTGACATGGCGTTGGAAATGACCGGACGTTCCAGCCATTGATGTCTGCTGCCCGACCGATCCGCAATGGATCGGTCGGGCGCCGACGACTGAACCTCTTCCAAAGTCTGTGCAGTCGGCAGGGCTGAAAATAAAACCTGAAATCAACTAACAACAATCATTGAAAGCCTTTACCCGATAAATTTTTCCGTGCGCCGTAAACTTCATCAAGTCCAGCCATCGAACATCTCACGGGCCTACCTACGCCAAACCTAGTTAACACGTAGTCTGATTCTTCTTTATTTGTAGGACTTATCCTAGATTGCTGCTAATACCCTGTCGGTTCATGCGAGTGTTCATGCAACTGAGCTAAGGTTCGCCCTTTATTTGCGCTCGTATGGGATTTGATTATGAACTCCGTTTTTATTGTCGACGATCACCCGGTCATCCGCCTCGCCGTTCGAATGCTGCTGGAGCATGAAGGTTATAAAGTCGTCGGAGAAACCGATAACGGTGTCGATGCCATGCAGATGATTCGCGAATGCATGCCCGACCTGATCATTCTCGACATCAGCATTCCCAAGCTCGATGGCCTGGAAGTCCTGGCCCGCTTCAACGCCATGAGCTCGCCATTCAAGACACTGGTACTGACTGCGCAATGCCCGACCCTGTTCGGCATTCGCTGTATGCAGTCGGGTGCATCGGGTTATGTGTGCAAGCAGGAAGACCTGAGTGAACTGGTCAGTGCGATCAAAGCGGTCCTTTCCGGTTACAACTACTTTCCCAGCCAGGCTTTGAACCCTGTTCGTCATGATGACGTGCGTTATGCCGAGCTGGAACTTTTCAAATCAGTCAATGATCGGGAACTCATGGTTTTGCAACTTTTCGCCCAAGGCCGCACAAACAAGGAAATTGCCAAAGGCATGTTTCTCAGCAACAAAACAGTAAGCACTTATAAAAAACGACTGATGCAAAAACTGAAGGCCAAGTCTCTCGTAGAACTTATCGAAATGGCCAAACGTAACGCACTCGTGTGAGAGCCAACATGCCCAGCCGTTTAGTGAGTCTCCTGATTGCATTGAGTGCATGCCTGGGTTTCTGCACCTCTGCAACAGCCGCATCACCCACCTCGCAAGATTTCACCCTGCTCGGTCGCTCGACCGAACCGACGGTGCAGGCCTTGTTCGATCCATCGCAAGTGGCGTGGCTGCACACTCGCAATGAGCTGGTTCTGGGGACTTCCGCGCCAGACTATCCTCCCTTCGACATGACGGCCAGCGGACAAGACTACGAAGGCTACACGGCGGATTACGCAGTACTGATTGGTCAGGCGACCGGTCTGCCGATCAGGGTCAAACGCTTCGCCACGCGGGAGGTCGCCATACGGGCATTGATCGACGGCCAGATCGACATGCTCGGCACTGCCAACGGATTCGAGGCAGGAAACGCCGAAATAGTACTGTCCAGGCCTTACGCCATCGATCAACCGGTCCTTGTGACACGTGAGGGCGAAACCCGCACGCTGACCGAAGGTCTGGCAGGCCTGCGACTCAGCATGCTGTATCACTACCTGCCGCTGGATGATGTCAAGGCCATGTATCCCAAGGCCCTCATCACCTCTTATCCGTCCTACCAGAACGCAATCAACGCAGTCGCGTTCGACCAGGCGGACGTGTTTCTCGGCGACACCATTTCCACCCACTACATGATCAACAAGGGTTACCTGAACAACATCCGCATGGCCAGTTTCGGCAAGCATGAGGCTCACGGTTTCAGCTTCGCCGTACATCGCAACAATCCACAGCTGCTCGCCATCATCAATACTGCGCTAAAGGCCGTGCCGGGCAGCGAGCGCGAAAATATCGCCAAACGGTGGAGCGTGGGCAGCGACGTACTTCTGACCGACCAGAGGCTGCAACTGACCAAACGTGAA
Organism: Pseudomonas sp. B16(2017); assembly: GCF_002113205.1. Taxonomy (NCBI): domain Bacteria; kingdom Pseudomonadati; phylum Pseudomonadota; class Gammaproteobacteria; order Pseudomonadales; family Pseudomonadaceae; genus Pseudomonas; species Pseudomonas sp. B16(2017). The sequence continues at coordinate 234,852 of NZ_NEKA01000008.1, read as the reverse complement.
GAGCAGTGGCTGAAAAAACATCCGGTGCTGAGCGTGGTCGTCAACGAGGCTTTCGCGCCCCTGACGTTTTTTGACAGTGACGGCAACTTTCGCGGCATCAGCGCCGACTTGCTGGAACTCATCCGTCTGCGCACCGGACTGCGCTTCGAAATCCGTCGCAGCCGCAGCGACGCCGAAATGGTCAAGCAGGTCGAACACCATCAGGCTGACCTGATCGCAGCCTTGCTCCCTACTGCCCAGCGCGAGGAAACCCTGAAGTTCAGTCGTCCCTACCTGGAAAATTCATACGTACTGCTGACCCGAAAAGCCGCCGACAGCCCTACTCACCTGGGTCAACTCAAACGCAAGCGCCTGGCGATTGCTCAGGGCAATCCGATGATCGAATACCTGCGCAGCGAGTTTCCACGCATCCATCTGATCGAAACGCCGGACACCTTCAGTGCAGTGGCGCTGCTCGACGCAGGTCAGGTCGAAGGCGCAGTGAATTCCCTCGTCATCGCAAACTACTTCATTGCCTCGCGAACCTTCGAACATCCCCTGCAGATCACCACCACCATCGGCACCCGGCAGGCAGCGTTCTCTCTGGCGACTGCCCGGGACAACACGGAACTGGGCTCGATCATCGACAAGACGCTGATGAGCATCACACCCGAAGAACTGGGCATCATCAATGGTCGCTGGCGGGGCTACTCAAACATTTCGCAAGGCACCTGGCATCAATACCAGCGTTTCTTCTTTCAGTTGATCGGCGGCGCCTGCCTGCTGTTGTTGCTGTCGTTGCTCTGGAATGCCTACATGCGGCGCCAGATCAAACAACGCAAATCGGCCGAACGGGCCTTGAACGACCAACTGGAGTTCATGGGTTCACTGGTCAACGGGACGCCCCACCCAATCTACGTGCGTGACCGACAGGGCCTGCTGCAAAGCTGCAATGACAGTTATCTTCAGGCCTTCAATGCCCGGCGCGAAGACGTCATCGGCAAAGATGTCATGCAGGGAGCACTGAACAACGCTTTCGAGGCACAGGCGTATCAGGCCGACTATCAGCGGGTAGTGACCGAAGGCAAGCCACTGGTGCTCGACCGGCCGTTGCATATAGGCAACCGACGACTGACGATCTATCACTGGATCCTGCCGTACCGGGACTCCAGCGGCGAAGTCCAGGGGATCATCGGCGGCTGGATCGACATCAGCGAACGCCGCGAACTGCTCGATGAACTTCGCGCAGCCAAGGAACGGGCAGACGAAGCCAACCGGGCCAAGAGTACGTTTCTGGCAACCATGAGTCACGAGATCCGCACGCCGATGAACGCAGTGATCGGCATGCTCGAGCTGACGCTCAAACGCATGGATCATACCCACCCGGACCGCTCCGGCATCGAAACGGCCTACCATTCGGCCAGGGATCTGCTGGGCCTGATCGGTGACATTCTGGACATTGCCCGCATCGAATCCGGGCGACTGAGCCTGAATCCCGAGCGAATCAACCTGATCGACACCGTGGGTTCGGTGGTGCGAATCTTCGAAGGGCTCGCCCGGCAGAAACAGCTGTCACTGACAGTGTCCGTCTCGCCTCCTGAACTGAATGTCGATGTGGAACTCGATCCTCTGCGCTTCAAACAGGTGCTGTCGAACCTGATCAGCAATGCGATCAAGTTCACCGAGGCAGGACAGGTCAGAATCACACTGGATGTTCTGCCCACGGATGATAGCGAAGGCTCGATGGTGCAGCTGACCGTACAGGACAGTGGCATCGGGATCACGACGCAGGATCAGTTGCGGTTGTTCGAACCTTTTGCCCAGGCCGGCCAGGATGGGCAACGAACCGTCAGCGGCGCAGGACTCGGGCTGGTCATCAGCCGCAACCTGTGCGAAATGATGGGTGGAAAACTGCGATTGAGCAGCCTGCCCGGAATTGGCACCCAGGTTCGGGTATCGCTACCGGTGACCATTCTGCCTGCACAAGTGGCGAGAGCTGAAGATGAACCACAGATTCAGACATCCCTGATTCCGTTGACGGTTCTGGTGGTCGATGACCATCCGGCCAATCGACTGCTGATGTGCCAGCAACTGGAATACCTCGGCCATCGATTCTGTATCGCCGAAGATGGCCAGCGCGGGCTGGAACAATGGAAGAACGGCGAATTCGATCTGGTCATCGCCGATTGCAACATGCCCGTCATGAACGGTTATGAGCTGACCCGGGCGATTCGTCAGCACGAAAAGCTTACCAGTCGCCCGGCCTGCACAGTGCTGGGATTCACCGCCAATGCCCAGCCGGAAGAGATCCTGCGCTGCAAACAGGCAGGCATGAACGAATGCCTGTTCAAACCCCTGAGCCTCAACAGCCTGAGCCAATGGGTCAACGGTGTTCAGCCGCTATTTCGCGCACCGGCGTTCAACTTGCAGGGGCTGGCGCAGCTGACCGGTGACAACCCCTCGCAAACCCACCGACTGCTGGCAGAACTGCTCAACAGCAGTCGCCTCGATCGGCAGGAGTTACAAGCACTGTCCCTCACCCGGGATCCCTCCGCGCTGGCCGTCATCGCACACAAGATCAAAGGTGCCGCACGCATTGCCCAGGCCTCGCGTCTGATCGACTGCTGCGATGCGCTTGAGCAGGCTTGTCTGCAAGCACTGCCGTGGGAAGAAATCGAGCGTCATTGCCAGGCCAGTCGCCTCGCTATCCTGGAACTGGAGCAGGCACTGGAACAGCAACTGGCGCGGATCGCCAAAAGCAAAATGGCCGGGGCTTAACTATGCTTGAAGGCTGAGCAGTGTGCTTAACCTACACGGAGAGTCTGCAATGCCCAGCCCACTGCGCCCGGAAAGACGCCGGTTTCCGCTGCATGTACACATCAGCGTCATGTTCACCTTTCTGCTGTTGCTCACCGGGGTGGTGCTGGGCTTGTTCAACTACCACCAGACCACACACATCATTCTGTCGAGCAGTGAAAAGCTGTTCAGCCGGATCGAACAGGATGTACGTCTCGACCTGCAGGCCACTTATGCACCGATCCGGCACCTGCTGAGCCTGCTGGCAGAGACCCCCGCCGCCGGATCTTTCAACCTCGAATCGCGCATGGCGCTGCTCAAGCCGTTCAGTCAATCCCTGACGAACAACCCGGATCTGGCCTCGCTGTATCTGGGTTATGGCAATGGCGATTTTTTCATGGTTCGTCCGTTGCGCACGTCAGCGCTGAAAACCCTGCTCAAGGCACCGAACGCAGCAGCGTTTCAAGTCTGGAGCATCGAACATGACGCCAGCGGTCAGACACATTCACAGTCACTGTTCTTCGACCAGGCACTGTCCCCGGTCGGCCGACAGGACCACCCCGATGATCCTTATGATCCTCGCAGCCGGGCGTGGTACATCAACGCACGGCAGCAGGCCGAACAGATCACCACCGAACCCTACGTCTTTTTCTCCACCCACAACGTTGGCACGACGCTGGCCCGACGCAGCGGCGAGTACGCCGTGATCGGCGCCGACCTGACCCTTGATGCACTCTCCGCGACCCTGATCAAACACGTGGTGACACCGGCCACGGAAATCGTCCTGTTCGACGCCGACGGCAACGCCGTGGCTTACCCCGACAGCCGCCGGCTGATCGTCGATGACCGCACGGCGCGCCTGGCCAAGGCTGCCGATTTGAGCCCCGCCTTGCACACCTTGTTGTCCGGGCACCAGGGCAATCGGCTCGAAGTAGACGGCCGACAATGGATCGTCGCCCGCAGCCAGCTTCAGGAAGGCGGACCGAAAGGTTTACAGATGGCTTTACTGGTGCCCGAAGACGAACTGCTGGTCGATGCCTATCGCCTGCGCTGGCAAGGAGCGCTCATCACGCTGGCTACCTTGCTGCTATGTCTGCCGCTGGGCTGGCTGATCTCGCGGGTGCTGGTGACGCCCTTGCATGCCTTGGTCAAGGAAGCCGATGCAATTCGCAGCTTCGACTTCAATTTCCCGGTGACCCGCCGATCGCTGGTGCTGGAGATTGACCAGTTGAGCCTGTCGATGGCTCGCATGAAAGACACCCTGGCCAGCTTCTTTCGCATCACTGACAGCCTGACCGCCGAAACCCGCTTCGACCCGCTGCTGCAACGGGTACTGTTCGAGACAGTGCAGATCGCCCAGGCCCAGGCGGGGCTGATTTATCTGCGTGAAAACGATGGCAATCGCATGGAGCCCTACGGCCTGGTGGTCGCAGACTCGTCTCAACCGTTGGCGACATTCGATCTGCAAAGCCGCAGTCTAGATGCCTCGCAAAGCCCCGAATGGTTCCGGCAACTGGCCAACGCCGACACGGTCGTGAGCAACCTGGGTTTCGAACAGGCCACCGACCTGCAGAAAGTGCTGCTGGCCATGGGTTCGCCGAGGGTGCATTTGATTGGAATCCGTCTGCATAACCGGCACAACGAAACCGTCGGCCTGCTGGTGCTGTTGATCAACGATGGCGGCACGCCGAGTGACCTGGAAAAACTCCGGCCAGATCGCATCGCCTTTCTGCAAGCGGTGTCCGGGGCGGCCGCGGTGAGTATCGAGAGTCAACGCCTGCAAGCCAGACAGAAACAACTGCTGGATGCGTTCATTCAACTGCTGGCCGGCGCCATTGATGCCAAGAGTCCTTATACCGGCGGGCATTGCCAGCGCGTGCCGGAACTGACCCTGATGCTCGCCCGTGCCGCTGCAGCCAGTCAGGCCCCGGCCTTCAGCGATTACCAGCCGAGCGAAGACGAATGGGAGGCCTTGCACATCGCTGCATGGCTGCACGACTGCGGCAAGGTCACGACCCCGGAATACGTGGTCGACAAAGCCACCAAGCTGGAGACCCTGAACGATCGCCTTCACGAAATCCGCACCCGCTTCGAAGTGCTCAAGCGCGACGCCTGGATCAACTATTGGCAAGCCCTGGCGTTGGGCGGTGAAGAACAGCAACTGGCCGGTCTGCGCGAGGCCACCCTGAAAGCACTGGATGATGATTTTGCGTTCGTCGCCCGCTGCAATCTGGGCAGTGAAACCATGCTCGAGGTTGACCTGCAACGTCTGCAAGGCATCGCGCAACGCACCTGGACGCGCACGCTGGATGATCGCTTGGGCCTGTCATGGGAGGAGAACCGGCGTCAGGCACGCACCCCGGCACCGACCCTGCCGGTCACCGAACCGTTGCTGGCAGACAAGCCGGAGCATCTGCTGGAACGCGCCGAAGGCGAGCTCATCCCAGAGGACAATCCGTGGGGCTTCAAGCTCGACGTGCCACCGTACAAATACAATCGCGGCGAGCTGTACAACCTGAGCATCCCCCGGGGCACCCTGACCCGCGAAGAACGCTACATCATCAACCACCACATGGTGCAGACGATCCTGATGCTCAGCCACCTGCCCTTCCCCGGACACCTGAACAGCGTCGCGGAAATCGCCGGTGGGCATCACGAAAAGATGGATGGCACCGGTTATCCCAAGCGCCTGAAGCGCGAAGACATGAGCCTGCCGGCGCGCATGATGGCGATTGCCGATATTTTCGAAGCCCTGACCGCCGCCGATCGCCCGTACAAAAAGGCCAAGTCCCTGAGCGAAGCACTGGGGATCATGGCCACCATGTGCCGCGACGCGCACATCGATGCCGAGCTGTTCGAGCTGTTCATTCGCGATGGCGTGTATCTGCAATACGCCACGCGTTTTCTCGATCCACGGCAGATCGATGCCGTGGACCCGGCGGCCGTGCTGCTCAAGGCAGGCCTGACGACGTGATCAGCAATCGGTCAGACGCAGGAAGATCGCCGCCAGTTGTTCGATACCGGCCTGATCGTCCGTACCAAAACGCGCGAGCTTCGGGCTGTCGAGGTCGAGCACACCGATCAGGCGACCGTCCTTGACCAATGGGACCACCAGTTCGCTGTTCGACGCGCTGTCGCAGGCGATATGGCCGGGGAACGCATGAACGTCTTCGACCCGCTGCGTCTGCAGGCTGGCAGCCGCCGCGCCGCAAACGCCCCGACCGAACGGAATGCGCACGCAGGCGATCTGGCCCTGGAACGGGCCGAGCACCAGCTCTTCATTGCGATTGAGGTAGAAACCGGCCCAGTTCAGGTCATCGAGCTGGTTGAACAGGAACGCCGAAAACTGCGCGGCGTTGGCGATGAAATCGCGCTCGTCCGCCAGCAGCGACTCCAGTTGCGCGGCCAACATGCCATAGCCTTCGAGGCCCTGGCCGCTCTGCTGCAAATCAATCATGCCTTGTGCTCCAACAATTTCAGTCCCACCCAATAACGGGCGAATTGGTAGGCGCAACGTCCGTTGCGGTTGCCGCGGCCGGTTGCCCAGCGCACGGCGAGGATGTCCAGTTGTTCGTCGCGTTCCCAGCTCAGGCCGGCCTTGGCGGCCAACTGGCCGATCCAGTGCTCGACGACGTTGAGGAAATGTTCCTGGGTAAACGGATAGAACGACAGCCACAGGCCGAAGCGATCCGACAGCGCGATCTTGTCTTCCACCGCTTCGCTCGGATGCAGTTCGCCATCGACGCGCTTCCAGTTTTCGTTGTCGCTTTCCTTTTCCGGCACCAGATGGCGACGGTTGGAGGTGGCGTACAACAACACGTTGTCCGGCGCCTGTTCGAGCGAGCCGTCCAGCACACTTTTCAGCACGCGGTAGTCGCCTTCGCCGGACTCGAACGACAGGTCATCGCAGAACAGCACAAAACGTTGCGGCAGCTTGGCGATCTGCTCCACCACCCGTGGCAGGTCCGCCAGGTGATCACGCTCGATTTCGATCAGACGCAAACCGGCCTTGGCGTGTTCAGCCAGCAACGCGCGCACCAGCGACGATTTACCGGTACCGCGCGACCCCCACAGCAGCGCATGGTTGGCCGGCATGCCGTCGAGAAATTGCTGAGTGTTGCGGCCCAGTTGCTCCAGCTGCCGGTCGACGCCGATCAGGTCCGACAGGCGCATGTCGAGGCTGACTTCCAGCGGCAGCAGATAACCGCTGCGACCGTCACGTTGCCAGCGAGCGGCAAGGCAGGTGCCCCAATCGATGACCGGGCGTGGCGCCGGCAGCAGTGGTTCGATCCGCGCCAGAACCGACTCGGCGCGCTCAAGAAAAGCATTCAATCGGGAATCCACGTCTTCTCCTCGGGCTCGTTCACAGTAATGATGGCGGTGCAGCGACGACAGACAGCGTTCGAAGCCTGCCCCAGGCCTTGTTACAAGGCGCTTCGGGAACCCCGGAATCCGTGCATGATCGACTATGCTTGAGCAGCGAAGGGAAACGGAAGTGGTTCAACACCCCATGGATATCAAATTCACCCACCGGCTGTCGTACAAACAGGCCCGGCTTACCGTGCTGGTCGGGTTCATTCTGGGCACGCTGCTCAGCCTGCTGCAAATCGGCATCGATTATGCCAGTGAAGACGCGTCCATCAACCGTGAAATCCTGTCGTTGCTGGAAATCAGCCATAACCCGGCCTCGCGCATCGCCTACAACATCGACGCCGAACTGGCGCAGGAACTGACCCTGGGCCTGCTGCGCTCGCCGGCGATCATTTCCGCACAACTGACCGACAACAATCAGACGGTGCTGGCCAACGTCAAACGGCCGGAGCTGCAAAGCGGCTACCGGATGATCAGCGACTTCCTGTTCGGCGCCAAACGTCAGTTTGAAGACCGCCTCTATCTCGATCACTTGCCCAACGAATCCCTAGGCACCCTGAAACTGGAAGTCGACACCTACGCGTTCGGCAGCCGCTTCCTGCGCCGGGCCGAGGTCACGCTGCTGAACGGTTTCGCCCGCAGCCTGATCCTCACCGGAATTCTGCTCGCGCTGTTCTATGTGATGCTGACCAAACCGCTGGTACGGGTAATCCGCGAACTCAGCGGTCGCGACCCGCGCAGCGCCGAGCCGACCACCCTGGAATGTCCAGCCGGGCATGCCAATGACGAGATCGGCGTGCTGGTCAAGGTCGCCAACCAGCAGTTCGAGAACATCGCCACGGAAATCCAGCAGCGACGCAATGCGGAAAACCGCCTCACTGAATACCTCGCACAACTCGAAGACATCGTGTCGGCGCGTACCGCAGAGCTCAAGGCGATCAATGCACGACTCAGCCAGTCCAACCAGGAGCTGGAAGTGGCTCGCAGTACGGCGCTGGACATGGCCGAGGCACGCTCGGCATTTCTCGCCAACATGAGCCACGAGATCCGCACTCCGCTCAACGGCCTGCTGGGGATGATCGCCCTCTCGCTCGACGGCCCGCTGAATGCCGAACAGCAGCAGCAACTGTCCATCGCCCACGACTCGGGCAAAGTGCTGGTGGAGCTGCTCAACGACATTCTCGACCTGTCCAAATTCGATGCAGGGCAACTTGAGCTGGAACACATTCCCTTCGATCTCGGCTCACTGATCGAAGACACCGCCAACCTGCTGTCACAGAACGCGGCACCGAGCGTCGAGCTGACCTGCCTGATCGATCCTTACTTCCCGGCGCTGGTGCTCGGCGATCCTACCCGGGTCAGGCAGATCGTCAGCAACCTGCTGTCCAATGCGCTGAAATTCACCCGCTTCGGTCGGGTCGATGTGCGTCTGTCTACCTGGAAGGACGGCGTTCGAATCGAAGTCTGCGACACCGGCATCGGTATCGCCCAGGAAGCCCAGGTGAAGATTTTCCAGCCGTTCACCCAGGCGGGGGCCGGCATCACTCGTCAGTACGGCGGCACCGGGCTCGGTCTGGCGCTGACCTACAACCTGTGCGAAGCCATGCAGGGACGTCTGACGATCAGTTCCGAAGTGGGTTTCGGCAGCCAGTTCTGCGCCGAACTGCCACTGCCCTGCCACACCCGCGCGGTGATTCCGCCACCGTTGCACGGCAAGGTGCTGGCGATCACCAACGCGGTCAGCGGGCTGGCGGAACTGCTGGAAAGCCTGCTGCCGGTCTGGGGGATGACCTACGAGCAGCGAACCCTCGACGATCCGCTGCTCGGTCTGTCCCCCGACGTCATCATCACCGATTGCCCCGAATGCCTGTTCGGCCTGCGCCCGGTGATGACGGCGCCGATTCTGCTGGTGACCGCCTACGGCAGCTTCTTGCCGGGTGAAGAAGCCGCGGCCCTCGCCCCGTTGCAGCAGCAGGCCCGACCGCTGGCTCGCAACGCGCTGTATCAGAATCTGCGTCGGACGCTGTTGCCGGACCTCACCATCATCGACCGTGCACGCCTTGAGAGCGTGCCGTCGCAGCGGCGCGGTCGGGTGCTGCTGGTGGAAGACAACCCGGTCAACCAGTTGGTGGCCAAGGGCATGCTGGGCAAACTGGGGTGCGATGTCGTGGTTGCCGCCCATGGAGTGGAGGCACTGGATCAGCTGGAACACGACGAGTTCGATCTGGTGCTGATGGACTGCAACATGCCAGTGATGGACGGCTACGAAGCCAGCCGCCAGATCCGCCAGAGCGGTCGCTGGCCGCACTTGCCGATTGTCGCCCTGACCGCCAACGCGATGTCCGAGGAACGGGAGCGCTGCCGGGCGGCGGGCATGAGCGACTACCTGGCCAAGCCGTTTCGCCGTGAAGAGCTGGCGGCGCTGCTGGATCAGTGGATACCAACTACGACAACGCTTTGATCTGGCCCAGCAGGTGATCGAGTCCCTCACGCAACTCGTTGAGCCGGTCCAGATCCACCCCGCTCTCGCACAACAGCTGCGCCTTCAATGGCCCGACCTGTTCACGCAGCGCCTGCCCTTGTGGAGTAAGGCTCAGATGAACCTCGCGCTCGTCACGGGCCGAGCGTTGACGCTGAACCAGTTCAAGTTGCTCCAGACGCTTGAGCAGCGGCGTCAGCGTTCCTGAGTCCAGTGCCAACCGCTCACCCAGCGCCTTGACGGTCGGTTGCTCCGGCGCGGTTTGCTGCCATTCCCACAACACCAGCATCGCCAGGTATTGCGGGTAGGTCAGGCCAAGCCGATCAAGCATCGGCTTGTAGCCACGGATCACCGCCCGCGATGCGGCATACAACTTGAAGCACAGTTGGCTGTCGAGCCTCAGCGAATCGGCGGACAGGTTGTTCATTTGAGCAGGGCTTCGATCTCGCGGCTCAGATCCTGCGGTTTGGTGGCCGGGGCGAAGCGCTTGACCAACTGGCCGTCCTTGCCGATCAGGAATTTGGTGAAGTTCCACTTGATGCCCTGGGAGCCCAGCACGCCCGGCGCGCGTTTCTTCAATTGCACAAACAGCGGGTGCGCACCGGTCCCATTGACTTCGATCTTCTTGAACAGCGGGAAGCTGACGCCGTAGTTCAGTTCGCAGAACTCACTGATGGCGCCCTCGTTGCCCGGCTCCTGCTTGCCGAACTGGTTGCACGGGAAGCCCAGCACCACCAGGCCCTGATCCTTGTAGGTCTGCCACAGCTCCTCAAGGCCTTTGTACTGCGGCGTGAAACCGCATTTGCTGGCGGTATTGACCACCAGCACCGCCTTGCCGGCGAAATCGGCGAGGGTCTTTTGCTCGCCCTTGATGGTGGTGCACGGAATATTCAGCAGGTTATCGCTCATGGTGCGCACTCTTGAGAAATGTAGACGGCAAAAATAGCGAGCAATTGAATTGCGTGCAATTTAATTATCCGAAAGGCGACCCGAGGATCGCCCGTATCGGTTACTCGCGCGGCACCAGGTCCAGGCACACCGAGTTGATGCAGTAACGCAGGCCGGTCGGCGGCGGACCGTCCGGGAACACGTGGCCAAGGTGTGCATCGCACTTGGCGCATTTCACTTCGGTGCGGATCATGCCGTGGCTGGTGTCACGGATTTCGGTCATCGCGTTGTCGCCGATCGGCGCGTAGAAGCTTGGCCAGCCGCAACCGGAGTCGAATTTGGTCCTGGAGTCGAACAGCGGCTCATTGCAGCAGATGCAGTGGTAGACGCCATCGGTCTTGGTGGCGTTGTACTTGCCGGAGAACGGCCGCTCGGTGGCGCTCAGGCGGCACACATTGAACTGCTCGGGGTCGAGCATCGCCCGCCATTCTTCCAGGGTCTTTTCAATCTTTTCCATCATCACACCTCAGCGGCTGAAAAAGCCCGATCTGTACCTTTTCCACGGATCGGGCGGCACGTATGATTGCGCCTCGTCACACGCCAGTCTGGCAGCGGGTTCCTGCGCATTCAAACGGATTGTTGGAAACCGCCGCTCGAGACACTTGCCTGTGTGAAGACGCAGGATTCCCAGCACGGTTGTCCACCCGCCGCCTGGATCGTTCATTTTCGGGATCACATCGCCATGCAGTTCAGCAAATCGAACAAGCTCGCCAACGTCTGCTACGACATTCGCGGCCCGGTGCTCAAGCACGCCAAACGCCTGGAAGAGGAAGGCCATCGCATCCTCAAGCTGAACATCGGCAACCCGGCACCCTTTGGTTTCGAGGCGCCGGACGAAATTCTCCAGGATGTGATCCGCAACCTGCCGACCGCCCAGGGCTACAGCGATTCCAAAGGCCTGTTCAGCGCGCGCAAGGCGGTGATGCAGTACTACCAGCAGAAGCAGGTCGAAGGTGTCGGCATCGAAGACATCTACCTGGGCAACGGCGTGTCCGAGCTGATCGTAATGTCGTTGCAAGCGCTGCTCAACAACGGTGACGAAGTGCTGGTGCCGGCGCCGGACTACCCGCTGTGGACCGCTGCCGTGAGCCTGGCCGGTGGTAACGCGGTGCATTACCTGTGCGACGAAGGCGCCGACTGGTTCCCGGACCTGGCCGACATCAAGGCGAAAATCACCCCGAACACCAAGGCGATGGTGATCATCAACCCGAACAACCCGACTGGCGCGGTGTATTCGAAGGAAGTGCTGCTGGGCATGCTCGAGCTGGCCCGTCAGCACAACCTGGTGGTGTTCTCCGACGAGATCTACGACAAGATCCTCTACGACGACGCCGTGCACATCTGCACCGCATCCCTGGCCCCGGATCTGCTGTGCCTGACCTTCAACGGTCTGTCCAAATCATATCGCGTGGCCGGTTTCCGCTCCGGCTGGATCGCCATCTCCGGGCCGAAACACAACGCTCACAGCTACATCGAAGGCATCGACATGCTGGCCAATATGCGCCTGTGCGCCAACGTGCCAAGCCAGCATGCGATCCAGACCGCCTTGGGCGGCTATCAGAGCATCAACGATCTGGTACTGCCGCAAGGCCGTTTGCTGGAGCAACGTAACCGCACCTGGGAGTTGCTCAACGACATCCCCGGCGTGAGCTGCGTGAAGCCGATGGGCGCGCTGTACGCATTCCCGAAGATTGACCCGAAAGTCTGCCCGATCCATAACGACGAAAAATTCGTGCTCGATCTGCTGCTCTCCGAGAAGCTGCTGGTGGTGCAAGGTACGGCGTTCAATTGGCCGTGGCCTGACCACTTCCGTGTGGTGACCCTGCCGCGGGTCGATGACCTGGACATGGCCATCGGTCGCATCGGCAACTTCCTCAAGTCCTACCGCCAGTAACCGGCGCTCGGTGCGCAACGGCCCGAACGTTGCGCACTGTCTGATTCAGCAACACTTCTGCTGCGCCCCTCCTCCAGCACCTTCTACACTTGCGATTCATATCAATCATGCGTGCCTGACGCAATCAGGGCGGGTGGTGCGTGCCTGTCATCCATAGCGATTTCACCGGTGGGAAATGTCCCATGGCAGGACGAATCCGGTGTAGGACACAGTTTGAAATAGTCACTCGGTTGAATCGCCAGGTGCCGCACCTTATATACCCCGCAGTACGCTACATCTTTAGCTTGAGGAGATTTCTACAACCATGATGCGCATTCTGCTGTTTTTGGCCACTAACCTGGCGGTCGTGCTGATAGCCAGCATCACCTTGAGCCTTTTCGGGTTCAACGGGTTCATGGCGGCCAACGGGGTTGATCTCAACCTCAATCAGCTGCTGGTTTTCTGTGCAGTCTTTGGTTTCGCCGGTTCCCTGTTCTCGCTGTTCATCTCCAAGTGGATGGCGAAGATGAGCACCAGCACCCAGATCATCACCCAGCCACGTACTCGCCACGAACAATGGCTGCTGCAAACCGTCGAGCAACTGTCCCGGGAAGCCGGGATCAAGATGCCCGAAGTCGGGATTTTCCCGGCCTATGAAGCCAACGCCTTCGCCACCGGCTGGAACAAGAACGACGCACTGGTCGCGGTCAGCCAGGGCTTGCTCGAGCGTTTCAAGGAAGATGAAGTGCGGGCCGTGCTGGCCCACGAGATCGGCCACGTGGCCAACGGCGACATGGTCACCCTGGCGCTGATCCAGGGCGTGGTAAACACCTTCGTGATGTTCTTCGCGCGGATCATCGGCAACTTCGTCGACAAGGTGATTTTCAAGAACGAAGAAGGCCAGGGCATGGCCTACTACATCGCGACCATCTTCGCCGAGCTGGTGCTGGGCATTCTGGCCAGCGCAATCGTGATGTGGTTCTCGCGCAAACGCGAGTTCCGTGCCGACGATGCCGGCGCCCGCCTGGCCGGTACGGGGGCGATGATCAACGCCTTGCAACGCTTGCGCGCCGAACAGGGCCTGCCGGTGCACATGCCTGATACCCTGAACGCCTTCGGCATCAACGGCGGCATCAAACAAGGGTTCGCCCGCATGTTCATGAGCCACCCGCCGCTGGAAGAGCGTATCGACGCCCTGCGTCGTCGCGGCTGATCAAACTGGCGCACCAACCAAAAGGCCCGCAGTGATGCGGGCCTTTTTTTGCCTGTCGATTACTCCCCGCAAATCCGGTAAACCCGCTCTTCCAGCCGAGTTACGCCGGCTTGTACGAACTTCCAGCTGTCACCGAGTATATCCTGCTCTTCCAGCATCTCGACACGCCAGGCACTGCCCAGCAAACGCTGCACTTCAGCATCGTCTACGGAAAATGGCGGCCCTGGCATCTGCGACTGGTCGTAATCCAGCGTCACCAACAGCCCTCGGCATGTCGGCAAAAGACCCTGCAAGTGCGCCGCATAACGCTCGCGCATCGCTTGCGGCAAGGCAATCACTGCCGCACGGTCATACAGCGCGGTGCAACCCGCCACGTCAGCCGCAGTCAGCGAAAAAAAATCCCCGCACCACAACTCGATCGCCCCGGCCCGATAAACCTTGAAGCTGCCCTCTTCACTGATCTGCGGCTGCAATTGCTGCTCACGGAAGAAGTCTTCCACGGCCTTCTCCGACAGCTCGACGCCGAGCACCCGATGCCCACGCCCGGCAAGCCACAGCAGATCCAGACTTTTACCGCACAACGGCACCAACACACGCGCCTGCGCCGGGATGGCCAGATCGGGCCAGTGCCGCTGCAAATACGGGTTTACCTCCGGCTGGTGAAAGCCGATCTGGTTCGATTCCCACTTCTTGTGCCAAAACTCCGGCTGCATGCATCCTCCTAAGAATTCGATCAAAAGGCGTTAAAACTTATATTGGAATTAGATCAATAAACTGACTGAAGATGAACCATCTTAACGCTCAGGAACCCTTCCATGTTTCCCAGCCTGTTTATCTCCCACGGCTCGCCCATGCTGGCACTGGAGCCCGGCGCCAGCGGCCCGGCCCTGGCCCGGTTGGCGGCCGAACTGCCACGCCCGAAAGCCATCGTCATCGTTTCCGCCCACTGGGAAAGCCATGAGCTGCTGGTCAGCAGCCATCCGCAACCGGAAACCTGGCACGACTTCGGCGGTTTCCCCCGCGCGCTGTTTGAAGTGCAGTATCCGGCTCCGGGCGATCCGCAGTTGGCCCGTGAGGTTGCCGATCTGCTGACCGCCAACGACCTGCCGGCACGCCTCGATCCACAACGACCGTTCGATCACGGTGTGTGGGTGCCGCTGTCGCTGATGTACCCGCAGGCTGACATCCCGGTGGTACAGGTTTCCCTACCGAGTCGTGGCGGTCCGGCGCTACAGAACCGCGTCGGCCAGGCGCTGGCCAGGCTGCGCGAACAGGGCATTCTGTTGATCGGCTCCGGCAGCATCACCCACAACCTGCGGGAACTGGACTGGCACGCCGGCCCGGAAAGCGTCGAGCCGTGGGCCCGGGATTTCCGCGACTGGATAGTCGACAAACTGGCCGCCAACGACGAAGCCGCCCTGCACGATTACCGTCAGCAGGCACCGAACGCAGTACGCAACCATCCAAGCGACGAGCACCTGTTGCCGCTGTACTTCGCCCGCGGCGCTGGCGGTGATTTCAGCATTGCCCATCAAGGTTTCACCATGGGCGCACTGGGCATGGACATCTACCGCTTCGGCTGATGCCCAAATCGCAGGCAAAAAAAATCCCCGAACCAGTCGGGGATTTTTTATGTTCGATCAATCAGCCCAAGGGCGGATCAATCTTCGCGGTAGCGACGCAGCTTCAACTGCTTACCGGCAACGCGAGTGTCCTTCAGCTTGGTCAGGAGTTTGTCCAGACCATCTTCCGGCAGCTCGACGAGGCTGAAGCTGTCACGCACCTGAATGCGACCGATGGCTTCACGTGCCAGACCACCTTCGTTGAGGATGGCGCCCAGCAGGTTTTTCGCCGCGATACCGTCACGCGCGCCCAGCGCGGTACGGCAACGAGCACGGCCTTCGCCCAACGGCATTGGCGCACGACGCTCACGATCACCACGGTCCGGACGATCACCGGAACGCTCAGGACGGTCGCCACGCGGCGCGCTGTTCGGCACCAGTGGACGTTCCTTCTCGATCGCTGCCAGGTTCAACGCCTGACCATTGGTGGCCTTGCGCAGCAGTGCGGCAGCCAGGGCACGCGGGGTGCAACCGATGTCGGCGGTCAGGCGATCCAGCAGATCACCGTGGGTCGATTCGGCGTCAGCCACCAGCGGCGACAGGCTGTTGGTCAGTTTCTTGATGCGGGCATCGAGAACGGCCTGGGCATCCGGCAGACGCACTTCGGCAACTTTCTGACCGGTCACACGCTCGATTACCTGCAGCATGCGGCGCTCACGTGGCGTCACCAGCAGCAGCGCGCGGCCTTCGCGACCGGCACGGCCGGTACGGCCGATACGGTGCACGTAGGATTCCGGATCGTACGGCATGTCCACGTTGAACACGTGGGTGATGCGCGGAACGTCCAGACCACGGGCGGCAACGTCGGTCGCTACAACGATGTCCAGACGGCCATCTTTCAGCGAGTCGATGACGCGCTCACGCTGGTTCTGAGCGATGTCGCCGTTCAACGCGGCGGCTTTGTAGCCTTTGGCGTCGAGGGCGCTGGCCAGATCCAAGGTCGCTTGCTTGGTGCGCACGAACATGATCAGAGCGTCGAAGTCTTCCACTTCCAGCAAGCTGAGAACGGCAGAAGTCTTCTGGTCAGCGTGAACCAACAGGTGAGCCTGTTCGATCGCGGTAACGGTCTGGGTCTTGCTCTGGATCTTCACGTGCTTTGGATCGCGCAGGTGACGCTCGGCGATGGCACGGATCGATTGCGGCAGGGTCGCCGAGAACAATACGGTCTGACGGGTTTCCGGCATGGCCTTGAAGATGACTTCGAGGTCGTCCATGAAACCCAGTTTGAGCATTTCGTCTGCTTCGTCGAGAACCAGGTGGTTCACGGTCTGCAGTACTTTTTCGTCGCGACGCAGGTGGTCGCACAGACGGCCCGGAGTGGCGACAACGATCTGTGCGCCATTACGGATTGCTTTCAATTGTGGGCCCATCGGCGCGCCGCCGTAGACAGCCACAACAGTCACGCCCGGCATTTGCTTGGCGTAGGTTTCGAAAGCGGTTGCAACTTGTAGCGCCAACTCACGAGTTGGGGCCAGGATCAGAGCTTGCGGCTCGCGCTTGGACGGATCAATGCGGTGCAGGATAGGCAGGGCAAAGGCAGCGGTTTTACCGGTACCGGTTTGCGCCTGACCAATCATATCGTGACCGGCGAGGATGATCGGGATCGACTGCTGCTGAATGGCCGAAGGCTCTTCATAGCCGGTAGCGACTACTGCAGCGACAATATTGGGATGAAGTTCAAGAGCGGCGAAGCCGCCGATTTCCTGGGTCATGGGTCTGCCTCTAAGTGCATCCGCAAAGACCCATGCTCCAAAGCTGCACATGCCGTGTTGAGACTCAAGAGTCGCCCTGGCAGCTTTGTCGGCGGGGATTTGCGAAAACGAATGAATGAAAAAGAATCGTCAAGGAAGAGCCCGCAGTGCGGACGTGCAGCCGAAGCTGACTTCGGGGAATTGCGCTACCTAAACGCGGCCCGGTTAAAGGCCGGCGCGCACTATACCGGAATTTGCCCAAAAAGGGAGCTTTTTTTATCGGCGAAATGCAGTTGTCACCGCTGTGTAACGGGGTTTTGCGGATAATCGGGCAAAGGTCTATTTTTCAAACACCCCGGCCCTGCGGGCGATGGCGCTTAAACGATTCACCGACGTGCGGCATCTGGTCGCTGCACCCTTTCTTTCCCTGCGAGGAAACACCCATGAATCAGCCCTGCCCCGGCCGCGTGAGCCGTGCGCGTCACGGCCACGTGCATTTGATCGGCCTGGACCGCGTCGCCAAGCGCAATGCCTTCGACCTCGACCTGCTCAACGACCTGGCCCTGGCCTACGGTGAATTCGAGGCCGACAGCGACGCACGGGTGGCGGTGGTGTTTGGGCATGGCGAGCATTTCACCGCCGGGCTCGATCTGGTGAATGCCAGTTCCGCCCTCGCCCAGGGCTGGCAGGTGCCTCCCGGCGGTTGCGACCCATGGGGCGTGTTCGTCGGGCCGCGGGTCAGCAAACCGGTGATTGTTGCCGCGCAGGGTTATTGCCTGACCATCGGCATCGAGCTGATGCTCGCCGCCGACATCAACCTGTGCGCGAGCAACACCCGCTTCGCGCAGATGGAAGTGCAGCGCGGGATCTTTCCGTTCGGCGGCGCGACGCTACGCTTTCATCAGATCGCCGGTTGGGGCAACGCGATGCGCTGGCTGCTGACCGGCGACGAATTCGATGCCCACGATGCGTTGCGCCTGGGTCTGGTGCAAGAGGTTATGGCCAGCGAGGATCTGCTGCCGCGCGCCATCGAACTGGCCGAACGGATTGCCCGGCAGGCGCCGCTGGGCGTGCAGGCGACGCTGATGTCGGCGCGGCAGGCACGCTATGAAGGTGAGACCGCAGCGGCGCAGAGCTTGCCGCCGCTGGTGAAGAAGTTGCTGGCCACTGAAGATGCCAAGGAAGGTGTGCGCTCGCTGGTGGAGCGCAGACCAGGGGTTTTCAAAGGCCTTTGAAGATCAGGTCGCCGGACGGATGCAGTTGATCAACGACTGCAACGAGTAGCCCAGCTTCGGCGCCAGCGCTTCAGCCCGTGCAGTCAGCGCCTGCAGGTCCAGCACCTGATCGAGATCCGCCGGCACGATCAGAATCACGTTGCCCTCCTTCACCGGCAATTCCCAGTAATGCCGGTGATAGAGCCCACGCAGCAGCGCTGCGCCCAACGGTTTGCCGTCGTCGGTGGCCCATTGGTTGATCACCAGCCAGCCACCGGGATTCAGACGTTTCTGACAGTCACCGAGGAAATTCCACGCAAGGTGCCCGGCGCCAGGACCGACATCGGTGTACAGGTCGACGAAGATCAGATCCGCAGGTTCAGCGGTCGGCAGCAGTTCGAGAGCATCACCGACGCGGATGTACAGCCGTGGATCGTCATCCAGCCCGAGGTATTCGATGGCCAGACGCGGCACGTCCGGGCGCAACTCGATGGCTTCGACATCTTCCAGCGGCAGGAACTTGAGGCAGGCCTGGGTCAGCGTTCCCGCGCCCAGGCCGAGGAACAGCGCGCTCTCTGGCTGCTCATGGCACAACGCGCCGATCAGCATCGCCCGGGTGTAGTCGTACTCCAGCCAGCTCGGGTCGGCGGTAAACACGCAGCTTTGCTCAATGGCATCGCCGAACTCCAGAAAGCGGTAGTCGGCCACTTCCAGCACGCGAATCACGCCGAACTCATCCTGTACCTCGGCGAGCAACAGCTCGACGCGCTCCTCAGTCATTTCGTCTCCTGGTGGTCACCGGGCGCGGTGACGCGATGGCACCGCTGTGGTGCCGTGGCAAAGCGGCGATTGTCGGCGAAGCGGCGGGAGCAGGTCACGCACTAATTGCTGCTAACATGGCCGTCCGTGCGTAGAACCATAGAGACCGTGATGAGCCAACCCTGGAGCCCTGACAGCTGGCGCGCCCTGCCGATCCAGCAACAACCCCAATACCCCGACGCCGCGCATCTGCGCCAGGTCGAGCAGACGCTGGCCAGCTATCCGCCGCTGGTGTTTGCCGGCGAAGCGCGTGAGCTGCGCCGTCAGTTTGCCGAAGTCACCCAGGGCCGGGCGTTCCTGCTGCAAGGCGGCGACTGCGCGGAAAGCTTCGCCGAGTTCTCAGCCGCGAAGATTCGCGACACCTTTAAAGTGCTGCTGCAAATGGCAATCGTCATGACCTTCGCCGCCGGTTGCCCGGTGGTCAAAGTCGGGCGCATGGCCGGCCAGTTCGCCAAGCCACGTTCGGCCAACGACGAGACCATCGACGGCGTGACTCTGCCGGCCTACCGTGGCGACATCGTCAACGGCATCGGTTTCGACGCCGCCAGCCGCGTACCGGATCCGGAGCGTCTGCTGCAGTCGTATCACCAGTCCACCGCCACCCTCAACCTGCTGCGCGCCTTCGCCCAGGGCGGTTTTGCCGACCTGCATCAGGTGCACAAGTGGAACCTGGACTTCATCGCCAACTCGGCGCTGGCCGAAAAGTACAGCCATCTGGCCGACCGCATCGATGAAACCCTGGCCTTCATGCGTGCCTGCGGCATGGACAGCTCGCCGCAACTGCGCGAAACCAGTTTCTTCACCGCCCACGAAGCGCTGCTGCTGAACTACGAAGAAGCCTTCGTGCGCCGCGACAGCCTGACCAATGATTACTACGATTGCTCGGCGCACATGCTGTGGATCGGTGACCGCACCCGTCAGCTTGACGGTGCCCACGTCGAATTCCTGCGCGGGGTGAACAACCCGATCGGGGTGAAAGTCGGCCCGAGCATGAACCCCGACGACCTGATCCGTCTGATCGACGTGCTCAATCCGGACAACGATCCGGGCCGTCTGAACCTGATCGCGCGGATGGGCGCGAACAAGGTCGGCGATCACCTGCCGGCGCTGATCCGTGCGGTGCAGCGTGAAGGCAAGCAGGTGCTGTGGAGCTCCGACCCGATGCACGGCAACACCATCAAGGCCAGCAGCGGTTACAAGACTCGCGACTTCGCGCAGATTCTTGGTGAGGTGAAGCAGTTCTTCCAGGTTAATGAAGCGGAAGGCAGCTACGCCGGCGGCATCCACATCGAGATGACCGGGCAGAACGTCACCGAGTGCATCGGTGGCGCGCGGCCGATCACTGAAGATGGATTGTCGGATCGCTATCACACTCACTGCGACCCACGGATGAATGCCGATCAGTCGCTGGAATTGGCGTTCTTGATTGCTGAAACCCTGAAGCAGGTTCGTCGCTAAGGTTCGATATTTTTAGCGTCTGAGTTGGCCTCTTCGCGGGCAAGCCCGGCTCCCACAGGATCGATGTCGTACATTTGGTTTGTGAACGACTCGGTCACTGTGGGAGCTGGCTTGCCAGCGATGAGGCCGGTTCAGTCGCAGCCGATCTGAACCATAGCCATCCGGAGCCGACCGGCACTTTCCCGCTGACAATTGAGCTGCACCCGCGCGAGCCCCAACCAGTCCGCCATGCGCCGCAGGTTCAGCGCCAGGGCCAGCATTCCCGCCTCGTCCAGCCCCGTTTCTTCCTCGTGCACCGCATGCACCGCCAACCGCCCCGCCACCCGTTCGGCGCGCAGATCAACCCGCGCGGCAATCCGTTCGTTGTGCAGGAACGGCAGCACGTAATAACCGTAGACCCGCTTGTCCTGCGGTGTGTATATCTCCAGACGATAGCGAAAATCGAACAGCCGCTCGGTCCGGCTGCGCTCCCAGATCAGTGAATCGAAAGGTGACAGCAGCGCGCTGGCTTCGACTTTTCGAGGGATTTTCGGCTCGGGCAGGCAATAAGCGATCTGCCGCCACCCGGCGACTTCGCAAGTCAGCAGCTGCCCGTCCTCGACCAGTTCAGCCAGACGCGGGCGGGCATCGGAAGGCTTCAGGCGGAAGTAATCACGCAGGTCTCTTTCCGTGCCGACACCAAGCGCTTGCGCTGCATGCAGCAGCAAACCGCGCTGCGCCTCAGCCTCATCGGGCAATGGCTGGTGCAGCACGGAAGCCGGAATGACGCGCTCCGGCAAGTCATATAACCGCTCGAAGCCACGGCGTCCGGCGACGGTGACTTCGCCAGCAGCAAACAGCCATTCCAACGCGTGCTTTTCCGCGCTCCAGTCCCACCACGGCCCGGCCTTTTCTTCGCGGGTCGAAAGGCTGCCGGCGCCCAATGCGCCCTGCTCTTGGACCGACGCCAGCACGCGGCGGATGGTGTCCTGTTGCTCGTGACCGAAGCGCGCCAATTGCTGATAGATGTCTTCACCGCGCCTGGCCCGCTGCATGCGCCAGCCCATCAACGGGTACATCGACAACGGCAGCAGCGACGCTTCATGGCCCCAGTATTCGAACAGCGAACGACGTCGCCCCGAACTCCAGGCAGCCTGGTCGAGCAAATCGGAAGAATAGGAACCGAGACGGGAGAACAGCGGCAGGTAATGCGAGCGCACAACGGCGTTGACGGAGTCGATCTGCAACAGGCCGAGGCGTTCGATCAGCCGGTTGAGGTGCATGGCCTTGACATTCGGCGGCTGGCGCCCGTGAAACCCTTGGGCAGCCAGTGCCAGACGTCGAGCCTGTTTAAGGGAAAAGGACAGTGTCGCGGGCATGTGTACCTCCATGTCTGCTCGCAACCTACCTCACTGCAAGAGGGTTTGTGTAGCGATGGCCTCATCATTTATGCATCGGATCGTCCCAGAACGGCCGCACCGACTCGTGTTCGACATCGGCACGGCTGACCCCGATGTCCTTGAGCGCTTCGTCGCTCAGGCTGGCGAGCAGCTCGCGCTCACGGTGCAATTCGTACCACCGGCTAAACTTGTGCAACAGATCGGAAACGATATGGCCGGAAAATTTTTCTTCGCCTGCGTACTCTCTTTGACCTTTCATCGTGTTGCCTCCTTTTTGGGATGGCTCAAGTCTCCCGCCAGAGCTACGATCAATCCAACGAATGTTTCTGATGGCATGCATCACGGAGATTCATCAATTGTCGGCATATCCCAGTATCGATACCGATGTCCTGCGCACCTTTGTCGCGATTGCCGATCAGGGCGGTTTTACCCGTGCCGGCGAAATGGTCAACCGCACCCAATCGGCGGTGAGCATGCAAATGAAGCGTCTGGAAGAGGACGTGTTGCAGCGCCAGTTGTTCGAGCGCGACGGGCGTCAGGTGCGCCTGACCGCTGAAGGCCAAGTGTTGCTCGGCTATGCGCGGCGCATCCTTAAACTGCACAGTGAAGTGTTCAACACCCTGCGCGAACCACACATGGTTGGCACGGTCAGGATCGGCACGCCGGACGATTACGTGATGCGTTTTCTGCCGGGGATTCTGTCGCGTTTTGCGCAGTTCTATCCGCTGATCCAGATCGAAGTGCACTGCGAGTCCACCAAACAGCTGCTGCAGCGCACGGATCTGGATCTGTCGATCGTCACCCGCGAGCCGGGCAATGAAATCGGCCAACTGCTGCGCAAGGAGCGTTTCGTGTGGGCCGAGGCGCAGAATTTCAGCGCCCACGAGCAGACGCCGTTGCCGCTGGCGATGTTCAACAGTGATTGCTTCTGTCGCCTGTGGGCCTGCAATGCGCTGGACGCGATGGGCCGCGAATACCGGATCGCCTACAACAGCACCAGTCTGTCGGCGTTGATGGCGGTGGTGAGCGCGGGTCTGGCGATCACCGCGCAACTGGAAAGCCTGATCACTCCCGACATGCGGATTCTCGGGGCCGCCGAGGATCTGCCGCTGCTGCCCGAAGCCAGCATCATGCTGATACGCAACCTCAACAACCCCTCGCCGATCACCGAATGCCTGGCCGAGCACATCGTCGAAGGCTTCAAACTTTAAAGGCGAGCATCACCGCGCACAGCACCAGGAACCCGCAGAACAGCCCGCGCAGGAGTTTTTCCGGCATCGCGTGGGCGACTTTCACACCCCAACTGATGCTGGCCAGCCCGCCAATGGCCAGCGGCAGGCCGATCATCCAGTCCACTTCGTGGTGCACCGCGTACGTTACCAGCGTGACGCCGGTGCTCGGCAATGCCAGCGCCAGCGAAAGACCCTGAGCGACCACTTGAGTAGTGCCGAACAGACTGGTCAGTACCGGCGTCGCCACCACCGCCCCGCCGACACCAAACAAGCCACCCATGGCGCCTGACGCCGCGCCGAGCACGCCCAGCCACGGCCATGAATAACGCATCTCGGAGGTGGCCGCCGGGCGCGCACCAAACATGCGCACCAGGTTGTAGGCCGACAAAGCCACGAGGAACGCGACAAAACCGATGCGCATGGTTTGCGCGTCGATGCCCACGGCCCAGATCGAGCCGATCCACGCAAAGCAGAATCCCATCACTGCCAGCGGCAACGCATGGCGGAGTTCGATGCGGTTGCGCTGGTGATAACGCCACAGCGCCAACATTACGTTCGGCACCACCATCACCAGCGCCGTGCCTTGGGCGATCTGCTGATCGAGCCCGAACCAGACACCGAGCAAGGGAATGGCGATCAGCCCGCCGCCAATGCCGAAGATCCCACCCAGGGTGCCAAGGGCGGCGCCGAACAACAGGTACATCGAAAACTCGATCACAGCAGAATTCCTCAAACGTCAGGCGATTCATCCTACGCAGTCGGCGCTGGCACGGAAACGCACAGCAACGCACAATGGCTGTGCCAAATCCGCATAGGCACTGGACTGATTCATGAATCCCAATCAATTGACCGACCAACTCGGGCTGTTTCTCGATGTGCTGGAGAGTGGCAGTTTTTCCGCCGCCTCGCGCCGACATCCGCTAACGCCCTCCGCCGTTGCCCGGCGTATCGATAGTCTGGAAAGCGCGGTCGGCAGCCAGCTGTTCATCCGCAGCACCCACGCGGTGCGTGCCACACCGGCGGGTCTGGCATTTGCCGAACGGGCGCGGCGGATTGTGGCGGAGTTGCAATTGGCCCGGGCTGAAGCGGTATCCCTGAGCAGTGCGCCGGAGGGTCTGATTCGGGTGGATGCGCCGGCGGCGTTCGGACGGCGGCATCTGGCGCCGGTGATTGCCGATTTTCTGGTGCTGTACCCGGGGCTGGACGTACAACTGCATTTGATCGACAGCTTCGTCGACATGGACGGTTCAAACCTGGGCAAAGTCGATCTGGTGTTGCGCGCCGGGCAAATGGCTGACACCCGGCTGGTGGCCACCCCTCTGGCGAGCATGGTCCGCATCGCCTGCGCCAGCCCCGACTATCTCAAGCGTCGCGGCGTACCGAGCGAACCCGCGCAATTGAGCGAGCATGACGGCCTCGATTGGGACGGCCTCGCCCCGCCCTTCGCCTGGCGCTTCGAACAGGATGGACAAATGCAATTGCACCGCCCGGCGCGGGTGCGCATGAGCGCCAATAACGCCGAGGCGCTGGTGTGCGGCGCGCTGGCGGGACTCGGGATCGCGCATCTGCCAACCTGGTTGGCCAGCGAATACCTGTTGCGTGGCGAGTTGCTGCCGCTGTTTTGCGAACACGGTCTGCCAAAGCCGGAAAGCACCGGCATCTATGCACTGCGGCTGGAGCAACAGGCCAGCTCCCGCAGCCGTCTGCTGTTGGAATACCTGAAGACCCGGTTCAGCCCCGTGCCGCCTTGGGATCTGGCATTGCAACGGGAGCTGGGCCGGCACTGACCGATTCGCCACCGGGCACAATTGTCTGGCGCATTAAAGATTCGAGCGCTAGATTCATCTGCATCACCGTTCAAGGCACTGACATGACCACCGACCGCAACACCTCCGATCACTGCGAAGACCTGCTGCTCGACAATCAGGCCTGCTTCGCCCTGCATTCCACTTCGCTGATGATGACCAAGGTCTACAAGCCACTGCTGCAAGCGCTTGGCCTGACGTATCCGCAATACCTGGCGATGATGGTGCTGTGGGAGAAGGATGGTTTGACCGTCGGAGAAATCAGCACGCGCCTGCTGACCGACCCGGGTTCACTGACCCCGTTGCTCAAGCGGCTGGAAGGTGAAGGTTTGCTCAGCCGTACGCGAAGCCGTGAGGATGAGCGTGTGGTGATCGTTGAACTGACTGCCCAGGGACGCGCCTTGAAAGACAAGGCCCGGACCGTTCCACAATGCATCCTGGGGGCCAGTGGCTTCACGCTGGAGCGCCTGCAACACCTGCAAGCCGAGTTGCAGGCCTTGCGTGGTCATTTGCAGGACAGCCTCACTTAAAACTCCCCCTTTTCCTGTGGGCGCAGCCTTGCGCCTGCAGGCGCATCGCCCCTTCCCCGCTTATCACAGAAAAATTTTTTCATCTCGTTTTACATTCAAAAAATCCTTCAATATCAAAAGCTTGAGATCACGCCACTTCCCAATCCAAGCGCTAATTCCTGCTTTCTTCAAAAATTTATCTTGCGCGCTAAATATTAGCGAAGTACATTTACTTCGCACCTAGTTAGCGCGCAAACAATTAGCGCAACAAACCACACTTAATGAGGCTCACACCATGCAAACTCTCTACACCGCAATCGCAACCTCCACTGGCGGCCGTGACGGTCGTGCGATCTCCAGCGACAACATTCTCGACGTCAAACTCGCCACCCCGAAAGAACTCGGCGGTGCCGGCGGCGCAGCTACCAACCCTGAGCAACTGTTCGCCGCCGGCTACTCGGCCTGCTTCATCGGCGCCCTGAAATTCGTCGCCAGCCAGACCAAACGCAAAATCCCGGACGACGCCTCGATCACCGCTCACGTCGGCATCGGCCAGATCCCTGGCGGTTTCGGTCTGGACATCGACCTGCACATCAGTCTGCCGGGCCTGGAACAG
Organism: Pseudomonas sp. B16(2017); assembly: GCF_002113205.1. Lineage (NCBI taxonomy): Bacteria > Pseudomonadati > Pseudomonadota > Gammaproteobacteria > Pseudomonadales > Pseudomonadaceae > Pseudomonas > Pseudomonas sp. B16(2017). The sequence continues at coordinate 208,848 of NZ_NEKA01000008.1, read as the reverse complement.
GCTGACGCACAAAGTCTGGTTGACGCGGCTCACCAGGTCTGCCCGTACTCCAACGCCACTCGCGGCAACGTCGATGTGCGTCTGCACGTCACCGTGTAATCACTGACACTCAGGCCCGTACAGGAAATGAACATGAACACTTTCAGCAAAGTCTTGACCGGTACTCTTCTCGCCCTGTCCATCCACAGCGCATTCGCCGGGGAGGTTGAACACAACACCCAGGCGTTCCTTGATGTGCTGAATGCCGGCAACGGCAAACCGATGGAACAGATGACGCCCAAGGATGCCCGCGCCGTGCTGACGGGCGCGCAGTCCGGGGTCAAACTGACGCTGCCCAAAGCGGACGTCAGCGAGAAAACCATCCAGGTCGATGGCCAACCGTTGAGCCTGACCATCGTCCGGCCGGCCGGGGTCAAGGGCGAGCTGCCGGTGTTCATGTTCTTCCACGGCGGCGGCTGGGTGCTGGGGGATTTCCCGACCCACGAACGTCTGGTGCGGGATCTGGTGGTCGGCTCGGGTGCGGCGGCAGTGTTCGTCAATTACACCCCTTCGCCGGAAGCGCATTACCCGGTGGCGATCAACCAGGCTTACGCGGCAACCAAATGGGTAGCCGAACACGGCAAAGAGATCAACGTCGACGGCAAGCGTCTGGCGGTGGCGGGCAACAGCGTCGGCGGCAACATGGCGGCAGTCGTCGCCCTGATGGCCAAAGACAAAGGCACCCCGGCGATCAAATTCCAGGTGTTGCTGTGGCCGGTGACCGATGCCAATTTCGATACCGGTTCGTATAACCAGTACGCCGAGGGGCACTTCCTCACTCGCAACATGATGAAGTGGTTCTGGGACAACTACACCACCGACGCCAACCAGCGGAACGAGATCTACGCCTCACCGTTGCGGGCAACCACTGCGCAGTTGAAAGGTCTGCCGCCTGCGTTGGTCCAGACTGCGGGGGCTGACGTGCTGCGTGACGAAGGTGAAGCCTACGCCCGCAAACTCGACGAAGCCGGCGTGCCAGTGACCTCGGTGCGCTACAACGGCATGATCCACGACTACGGTTTGCTCAACGTGGTCAGCCAGGTGCCGGCAGTGCGTTCGGCGATGCTGCAGGCCTCGGAAGAACTGAAACAGCACCTGAAGAAATAATTTTCAGGCGCAAAAAAGCCCGACTCAATGGTCGGGCTTTTTCTTTCCGCAAAAAGCAGTGCTTATTTGGCACGGCCTTTGTAGGAACCGCCTTCGCGGGTATCGATCTCGATCATGTCGCCGATTTCGATGAAGTCAGCAACCGACAGCTCGGTACCGTTCTTCAGTTTGGCAGGCTTCATCACCTTGCCGGAAGTGTCGCCGCGAGCGGAACCTTCGGTGTAGTCAACCTGACGCACGATGGTGGTCGGCAGCTCTACGGAAACCAGACGGCCTTCGAAGAATACGGCTTCGCAAACGTCGGTCATGCCTTCTTCCACGAATGGCAGAACGCTTTCGATGTCTTCGGCGTTCAGCTCGTACATGGTGTAGTCGGTGGTGTCCATGAACGTGTAGGAGTCACCGCTGATGAAGGACAGGGTCGCTTCTTTGCGGTCCAGAATCACGTCGTCCAGCTTGTCGTCCGCACCGTAAACGGTTTCGGTCTTGTAACCGGTCAGCAGGTTCTTCAGCTTGGTCTTCATGATCGCGCTGTTGCGGCCCGACTTGGTGAATTCAGCTTTCTGAACCAGCCAAGGATCGTTGTCGATACGGATCACGGTACCGGGTTTGAGTTCTTTACCAGTTTTCATTGCGAATATCCGAATTTGGATGGGATTTACAAAAATCTAGGCCGCGTATCATATCCAATTTCGGTAAAACTGTACCAGCGCCGTCGCAAGATCGGCCTGCAAGGCTTGTTCCAGACACCACGCGCTGGCATTTTCCTGCAGTTCGGGCCAGTATTTACGGGCCTCAAGCCAGTGGTCGCCGATAGGCTGGCCGGCACTCCAGGCACGCCATAGACCGTTCATCGCCTCGGCGGCAGCGGGCGAAAGGCGTTTTGTGTAGAGCGCAAGGAAGGCGTCGAGCTTGTCGAGATGGATGTCTTCGTCCTGCTGATAGATGTGCCACAGCATCGGCCGCCCCGCCCATTGCGCTCGGACAAACGAGTCCTCACCACGCACCGCGTTGAAATCACAGCACCAGAGCAATTGATCGTATTGATCCTGACGGACGAACGGCAGCACCTGCACTGTCAGCGACTGACGAACGTGCATTGCACCGACCGGCAGCGACTCGACTCCAAGCCAACGGGCGACATCGCCGAGAATCCGGCCTTCCGGCACCAGCAGATGGGTAGGCGTAGCGTCCGCCGCGAGCACATCCAGCCAACTGGCGAGTCCGGCATTCTCGTAGGCAAACAGCGAAATCAGCTGCGCACCGGATGCAGGAGCGATCCCCAGACCATGCAGGAATTGTCGCTGCGCCTCGGGGTCCTGTTGAAACTGCTGACGCCGCTCCAGTAAACCGCTCTCACGCAGCAAGCCGCCGGTCCCCGGCTGAAATCCCGGAAAGAAAAAGTACTTCTGCACCGACTTGTACTTCACCGACGGCAGACCGTGGCAGCCAGTCACCCAGTCTTCAGCGCTGAGATAGTCGAGGTTCATCCACAACGGCGGCTTCTCCCGTGCGGCCATGGCGTCCATGTAAATGCTCGGCAACTGGCAGGCAAAAGCCGCGATCACTACGTCGGCCGCTACTGATTCCTGCCACTCAGCCGGCCAATGCCGGACTTCGACGCCCTGCTGCCATTGCTGATCGAGGCCGATGTCGATTTCCGGGCAAATGCGTTCGAAAGCGCGCAGGTCATCGACCCACAATCGCACCGTCATTGCCTGCTCGCTGACCAGTTGCCGGGCCAGACGCCAGGTCACGCCGATGTCGCCGTAGTTATCGACGACCGTACAAAAAATGTCCCAGCGGGTGTTCAGTGGCGGCATTCAAGGCTCCCGTTGGCAAAAGCGCCGATTGTCCGCATAAATGTCTCCATGCAGAAGAGCCGACGGCAATTAATCTTCGTGCGACAATCGCCACTCGCCCGCATTCATCCGCCAGGAGGCAGCCATGCCCTATCGTCCCAACCCGCGTCGCCCCTTGCCTGTTCAGTTTAGCGCGCTGCAATTGACCGGCAGCATTGCCCTGGGTCTGTGGCTGGGTTTCCTGGCCATTGCGCTGACTTGCTGGCTCGCCTCGCTGCTGTTCAGCCGTCAATTGCAGCCGGTGGCGGAAGCGGTGCAACAACTGAGCAAGCCTCCGGTAGCCGCCCAGCCGCAGCCAGAACCTGAGCCACAAAACCGCCTGTTCGAGCAGTACGAAGAAAACCTGCGCAAGAACGAACAGCAGGCACGCCTGGACCAGGCCCGTGGCAGCACGCGCAATCTGTCGAACCCCAAATGCCAGTTCTGGCTGCAACAGGATCAGACGGCCCCGAGCGAAAAAAGCCGCGCCAACGTCCTGCAATTCTGCGATTGATCATGAATAAACAGATTGTTCACCAACTGATTCTCGACAAGCTGCGCGTTGATCTCGACATCGCCGAGCGCGCGGCGCAAACCGCTTACGAAACCGCGACCCACGAAGAGAACATCGCCGAAAACAAGTACGACACTCTGGGCCTCGAGGCGTCGTATCTGGCGGCGGGCCAGGCGAAACGGGTCGAGGAAATTCGTCAGTCACTGGCGCTGTGCCAGAACCTGACGCTGCGCGCGTATGACGATCAACGCGGGATTGAAATCGGCGCCCTGCTCGGTCTGGAAGACGAAAAGGGTCGCGAGCAATGGCTGTTTCTGGCGCCGGATGCGGCGGGTCTGAAAGTCGATGTGGTGGGTCAGCCGATTACCGTCATCACCCCGCGCTCGCCGCTGGGCAAAAGCCTGCTGGGCAAGTTCGCGGGTGACGAGGTGGAGATTCTGGTAGCAGGCACCCGGCAACAGTTTGCTGTCACCGAGGTGCTGTAGACAGGGGCTTAGTGACAGGGGCTTAGTGGACCGGCAGTTCGACACCATCGAAAAGCTCTTCCAGTTCCTGCTTGTTGTGGCACTGAATGGCCTTGGCCATGACTTCGCGGGTTAGGTGCGGCGCGAACTTCTCGATGAAGTCGCACATGAAGCCGCGCAGGAAGGTACCGCGACGGAAACCGATCTTGGTCACGCTGGACTCGAACAGTTCGCTGGCATCGAGCACCACCAGATCGTTATCCAGTTTGGTGTCGACCGCCATTTTCGCCACGATGCCAACACCCAGGCCCAGACGTACGTAGGTTTTGATCACGTCGGCGTCGGCAGCGGTGAACACCACTTTCGGCGTCAGGCCGCGATGGCTGAAGGCTTCGTCGAGTTTCGAACGGCCGGTGAAACCGAACACGTAAGTCACGATCGGGTATTCGGCCAGCGCTTCAAGGGTCAGCTTCGGCAGTTTGGTCAGCGGGTGGCCCTGAGGCACGACCACGCAACGGTTCCAGCGATAGCACGGCATCATTACCAGATCGCCGAACAGCTCCAGCGCTTCGGTGGCAATGGCGAAATCGACGGTGCCGTCAGCGGCCATCTCGGCGATCTGCATCGGCGAGCCCTGGTGCATGTGCAGCGCCACGTCCGGGTATTGCTTGATGAAATTGCTGATCACCGGCGGCAGCGCATAGCGTGCCTGGGTGTGGGTGGTGGCGATCGACAGGGTGCCCTTCTTCTCGTTGGAGAATTCCTGGGCGATCTGCTTGATGCTTTCGACCTTGCGCAGAATTTCACCGGCAGTGGTGATGATGCGCTCGCCGGCCGGCGTGACACGGGTCAGGTGCTTGCCGCTGCGGGCGAACACTTCGACGCCCAGTTCGTCTTCCAGCAGACGGATTTGTTTACTGATGCCCGGTTGCGAGGTGTAGAGGCTTTGGGCTGTAGCGGAAACGTTGAGGTCGTGGTGCGCCACTTCCCAGATGTAGCGCAGTTGTTGAAGCTTCATATGAATCCCTCAAAGCAGGTAGACGCCACGGGCATCAGCGACGGTATATAACTATATTAATGGTTTGAAGAATAAATCTAGAACTTTTTTATCAAAGTGCCATTATTCCTGCTTCAGCGATCCTCTCGACGCCGACGCTCCACCAGCGGCACCAGATAAACCGGCACCTTGGACAATTGCAGCAGCCGGGCCGCCGTTCGCCCCAAAGGTGTTTCCGCCCCGACCCCGTGGCTATGACTTCCTACGATCAGCAAATCGACAGAGAGTTTCTGCACCTGATCGAGAATCACCTGTGACGGATCGCCCTGCAGCACCCGTACCGCGCGTATCCGCTGCAGGTCCTGCTCGCCCTCGTCCCCCAGTTCTTCGCGAAAACTGTCGAGCACCCGCTGCTCGATATTGGCAATGACCGTTTTCAGACCCTGACTGTGAAATTCGTTCAATGCCTGTTCGTCGAGATAGCTCTGCAACACCGATTCGGCAAACAGCCCCATGGGCTCCACCGCGTGCACCACGTACAGATCGGCATTGAACGTTCGCGCCATCGCCAGGGCATGCTGCATCACTAACGGTGCGTACAGACCGAGGTCAGTGGCATACAGCATCGAACGAATCATATGACCTCCTCGCGTGCCAACATGGCGGAGATTTGATTCAGCTTAGCAGTGCCTTGGCGAGTACGACGTGCGACGCAACGTCTTGAACCACGAGGGCTTTAGACCGCCGGTTCGTTGCTGATGCCATGAGGCACGTGACCGGTCGCCACCACTTCCCGGGCCAGCTCGCAGTGGCCGGCCTGATCGTCGAAAAACACGTCGGCGGCGAAGGCTTCGAGGAACGCCGATTTGGTCAGGCCGCCGAGGAACAGCGACTCGTCCAGACGAATGTCCCACTCGCGCAAGGTACGGATCACCCGCTCGTGGGCCGGAGCCGAGCGCGCGGTGACCAGTGCGGTGCGGATCGGGCACTCCTCATCGGAGAACTCGCGCTGCAACAGATTGAGCGCCGCGAGAAAGCCCTTGAACGGCCCGCCGCGCAACGGTTCGCGAGCGGATTCACGCTCCTTGGCCTGGAAGGCTTCGAGGCCACCGGATTGATAGACGCGCTCCGACTCGTCGGAAAACAGCACCGCATCACCGTCGAAGGCGATGCGCAATTCGTCGCTGGCCGCACGGCTGGCGCCCCCGGACAGAATGGTCGCCGCCGCGAAACCGGCATCCAGCGCGGCGCGTACGTCTTCGGCATGGGTGGAGAGAAACAGGTCGCAACCGAAAGCCTTCAGATACGGATAAGGACTGCGGCCGCCAACGAACGCCGCACGGGAGATCGCCAGGCCGTAATGACCAATGGAGTTGAAAACGCGCAGGCCTGTGTCGGCGCTGTTGCGCGACACCAGAATCACCTCGACCCGGGCGCGACCGAGGCGACTGTTGAGATTGAGCAGTTTTTCCACCAGCGGAAAGGCATCACCCGGCGCGAGGATTTCGTCTTCGTGTTCGATCTGATATTGCCGATAGGCTTCGACGCCACTCGACTCATACACCTTGTGGCTTTCGCTCAGGTCGAACAGGGCACGGGACGAGATCGCCAGCACCAGTTTGTCATCGATGTTCTTGGCCATGCCTTTCCCCCAGTGCGACCGGTTTAAACGTTACGCCGGTCGATAAAGCTCAATGTGCGATACAACGATTCGATGCGCGGCAACTCGCAGCCTGCCGCTTTTGCTGCCGCCAAAGGACGAGCGTAGATCGCCTCCAGCTCCAGCGGTCGCTTGTGCAAAAAATCGTGGTACATGCTCGGCCAATAGTCGGGCATTTTCTCGGTCATCATGAACAGGTATTCGGCGTAACCGGGCGGCATGTCGTGACCGCAGGCCTTGGCGCCCTGCACCACTTCGGCCATCAGCGCCTGAATCAATGCGCGGCTGTCCGCATCGGCCATCAACGGCGTGGTGCTGGCACCGAGCAACACCGAAAGTCCGTTATAGGGAATGTTCCACACCAGTTTCTGCCAGCGCGCCTGATGCAGGTTCGGCATCGCCTGGGAATCGAGACCGGCGGCCCTAAACAGACCGGCGCCCTCCTCGACAATTGCCATGCGCGCCGCGTCATCCGCTGCCGGGCCGCTGTGATAGCCAACGTTCACCGCCCCCAGCGCCTGGTGGGTGACCTGGCCCGGCCCTTCGCGGTGGACGCAGATCAGGCACAAGCCGCCCAGCAAGTGCAGTGAATCGGGCAGCAACGCCCGCAAGCTGTCTTCGACGTCGAGGCCGTTTTGCAATACCAGCACTTTCGCGTCGGATTTCGCCGCCTGAATGATCGACGGCGCCAACCCGGCATTGCTGGTGGTCTTGGCGCCGACCAGCAGCCAGTCGCAGGGCGGCATGTCTTCAGCCGACGAATAGGCCTGCACCGGGTTCAGCGTCAACACACCATGCACGGCACTGTCTACCTGCAAGCCGCGCTCGGCGACTGCGGAAAATTCACTGCGCAACAGAAAGTGCACATCGAACCCGGCCCGGGCCAGCATCACCCCATAAAACCCGCCGATGGCACCGGTGCCAATGATCCCCACCACCGGTTTGTTCACTGCTCCCATCACGGCAACTCCTCTGCAATTCGACCCAGCGCCTGCGCCACGGCTGCGTTCAGCTCATCGGCATTCAGGCGCGTGTGTACCGCCCCAAAGAACTCGCCGTCGCGCACCACAAACAGCGCCGGCAAATGAAAGACCTGATAACGCTCGACCAGTCCGCCGTTGTCACCGGCATCGATCCAGCACACGCGATCGACGACCAGATCGAGCCCCGGCAACACTTCGCGGGCATAGCGGCAACTGGCGCAGCCGACGCTAGTGAAAATCACCAGCGAAACGCCGCTCATCGCCAGCAGCCGTTGGTCGGCGTCGAAATCGGTCAGCTGCGATTCGACCACTATACTGGGGGAAACAATGTCAAATGGCCGACACAGGGAGTCTGTGCTCATGGGACGGTTTATTCCTCATCCGGATGATGTGCCCGTTGAATTGACCTTGCTCACACCGGAGTGTATTTCGCGTCAACGGCTGCACACTATCAGCCTCGGCGGCATCGCTTGCAATTACCACCGTGCCTGGCGCCATGGCACTGCGTTGCAAGTGCGCATGCCGACACTCAACGCCGACATCTGTTATCCGGGCTACGTGGCCTGGTGCCTGCGACGTAAAAAAGGCTATCTGGTGGGTATCGCCTTCACCGACGAACAGACCTTGTTCAGCGCGCGAATGGGTGAGCAGGTGTGTCAGATCGAACGCTATTGCCGACTCAACGACGCCCACGACGACCTCCAGGATATTCAGGCCCTGGCCCTGCAATGGGTCGAACAACACGCCGACGAGTTCTCCCACGACACCGTTCGCAAGGCTTTCGCGCAGCCCGTGCTGGACTGAACAGTGACTTGCCCATTGTCTAGCAGGCGCCTAACGCGATAAGGTTCGGCTCCCCGACGCGCTTAAATCTGCTGTGCTCCGCCGCGCGGGGATCGCTGGCGGCCGGCACCCGTGACCTGACGAGTAAACGATGGCTGATTTACCGATCAACGACCTGAACGTCGCTTCCAACGAGACCCTGATCACTCCCGATCAGCTCAAGCGTGATATCCCTCTGAGCGACGCTGCCTTGCGCACTGTCACCAAGGGTCGCGAAGTCATCCGCAACATTCTCGATGGCACCGACCATCGTCTGTTCGTGGTGATCGGCCCCTGCTCGATCCACGACATCAAGGCTGCCCATGAATATGCCGATCGCCTGAAGGTGCTGGCGGCAGAAGTCTCGGACACCCTGTATCTGGTCATGCGCGTGTATTTCGAAAAGCCACGGACCACCGTCGGCTGGAAAGGCCTGATCAACGACCCGTACCTGGATGACTCGTTCAAGATCCAGGACGGTCTGCACATCGGTCGCCAACTGCTGCTGGACCTGGCCGAGAAAGGCCTGCCGACCGCGACCGAAGCCCTCGACCCGATCTCCCCGCAGTATCTGCAGGACCTGATCAGCTGGTCGGCCATCGGCGCACGGACTACCGAATCCCAGACCCACCGCGAGATGGCTTCCGGCCTGTCCTCGGCGGTCGGCTTCAAGAACGGCACCGACGGCGGCCTGACCGTGGCGATCAACGCGTTGCAGTCGGTCTCCAGCCCGCACCGTTTCCTGGGCATCAACCAGGAGGGTGGCGTGTCGATCGTCACCACCAAGGGCAACGCCTACGGCCACGTGGTGCTGCGCGGCGGCAACGGCAAGCCGAACTACGATTCGGTCAGCGTCGCCCTGTGCGAGCAGGCGCTGAACAAGGCGAAGATCAAACCGAACATCATGGTCGACTGCAGCCACGCCAACTCCAACAAGGATCCGGCCCTGCAACCGCTGGTAATGGAGAACGTCGCCAACCAGATCCTCGAAGGCAATCAGTCGATCATCGGCCTGATGGTCGAGAGTCATCTGAACTGGGGCTGCCAGGCGATCCCGAAAGACCTCGCCGACCTGCAATATGGCGTGTCGATCACCGACGCCTGCATCGACTGGTCCGCTACCGAAAACACCTTGCGCAGCATGCACGCCAAGCTCAAGGATGTGCTGCCGAAACGTCAGCGCAGCTGACAGCCGTTTCGCAGGCATAAAAAAACGCCGGGCATTGCCCGGCGTTTTTGTGTATGCGGTGAGGTCAGTCAGATCTTGGCGGTGCGCCGCTGATGACGCTCCATGTAGCGCTCCACGTAGGAGCACGAAGGAATGACCGTGTAGCCCATTTCATCGGCGTATTGCAGCGCCCGCTCGGTCAGGGCTGCCGCAATGCCTCGGCCACGCAAAGCGTTGGGCACGAAGGTGCGGTAGATATCCAGGGTCTGTTTCCCCAGATCCATGTAGGTCAGGTAGGCACGATGACCGTCCACATTGGTCTCGAACTGATGACCAGCCTGGTCATGGTGGATGGACAACGCCTCGCTCATCACTACTCCTCGCGGGTCTCGAATTCTGACCCCTACCTTACCGATGTTTTCCCGGCGAAGGAACATCTACGCCACCCCGTGCCTGATGGGCATCGAGAAGAACTGCACCGATCTCGCGCAACACGAGCACGTATCAAATAGTAGGCACCATTGGCGAAAATGCTCAAGGTACGCTCGTCATCGTGCGGATTGACGGGGCAGTTCCGGTGGACTCAGGGCCGGTTCGGGAGACGATCTTCCCGAGCCGAAAGGCTGAACATCGCCGGATGTTGAGACTTAAGACGAGCCGCCTGTTTTAAAGTCACCTCAACATGGACAAAGATATGCGAGGCGCTGCGCAAATTCGCAACAAAAGTGTGGACGAATCCATATAGACAGACTTTGGCCACTACCTGCAAAACAGCGCACGGCACCGGGAACTTTTTCTCATTAACTCGCTCATCTCGCGGCTTACAGCTGGATATTTTTTATACAGCGCAGTTAAAAGTTGCTCGAAAAAGAATCAACGCCTACAATTTTTTTTGCTTCTTGCCTTACGTCAGTTTACTTACTACAAGTAATGGGTAGTATGTACGCCGGCTATTTCCTCAATCGGAGGAGACAGCCACTTAATTGAAAGTCCTTGAAGGGGAACACGATGAACAACGTTCTGAAATTCTCTGCTCTGGCTCTGGCCGCAGTTCTGGCTACCGGTTGCAGCAGCGCATCGAAAGAAACCGAAGCACGTCTGACCGCTACTGAAGACGCAGCTGCTCGCGCCCAGGCTCGTGCAGACGAAGCTTACCGTAAAGCTGATGAAGCTCTGGCTGCTGCTCAAAAAGCACAACAGACTGCTGACGAAGCTAACGAGCGTGCTCTGCGCATGCTGGACAAAGCTAGCCGCAAGTAATAATCCTCCGGGATTGTTATCGAGCCGACCCATTTTTTGGGTCGGCTTTTTTGTGCCCGCTGTTTTCTACGGGCGACAAAAAACCCGCCGATGCAATAGCCTCGGCGGGTTCTGTCTTACAGCTTATTGCTGCAGGTCGATCGGTGCGCTGGAGACCATCGGCGCCGAAGTGTTCGGCGTGCCGATTTCAGTTGGCAGGCCATCTTCGGCCGCCACCACATCACGCACCACATCCCAGTTCATGCGCAGATTGTTGGTGATGTCTTCGCGCTTGAGCATCGCATTGATCACAGCGGTGTGCTTGTCGACTACCGACGGGTTGCCCTTGTCGTCAATCGGCGTGTGCGCTTCCAGATAGACCTTGCCGCCACTGCGACCGAACTTGTACGCATCGTTGATGATCCGCACCGACGTACCCACCGGCACCATGCTGGCCATTTCCAGCACGTTGTTGTTGAACATGCGGAAGCAACCGTGGCTGGTGCGCATGCCGATGCCGAACTTCTTGTTCGAACCGTGGATCAGGTAGCCTGGAGTCCCCAGGGTGAACTTGAACGGGCCCAGCGGGTTGTCGGGACCGGCGGGCACCACGTTCGGCAGCGGATCGCCATCGGCGGCGTGCTCGGCCTTGATCGAGGCAGGCGGCGTCCAGGTCGGGTTCGGAGTCTTGGCAGTGATTGAGGTGTGGGCAATCGGCGAACCCCAGCCCTCACGACCAATTCCCAATGGGAAGGTGTACACCACGTTCCGGCCTTTCGGGTAGTAGTAGAGACGGTATTCGGCGAGGTTGATCACGATGCCTTCACGCGGCCCCGGCGGCAGGATGAAACGCGTCGGCAGGACCACTTCGGTGCCGGCGCCCGGCAGCCACGCATCGACGCCCGGGTTGGCCGCGACCATCTCCGAATAACCCAGATCGTAGGTGGTGCCCAGATCGGCAAAAGTGTCTTCGTACTTGGCCTTGATCACCTGCACCTGGCCGATGATGTCCTCACCGGGTGGTGGCAGGGGAAACTCCAGTGCGGCAACGGGACCGGCCACACACAGGGCGGCAAGAGACAGGCAGCGGGTGACGGCAGGAAAACGCGGCAACATCCGGAGAATCCTTCGCAAGATCGACAAGGGTATAAGAGCGCGATTGTACACCGCGCCCAGGGAATTCGGGGAGATGCGCCGATAGACCGCGATATCGACGAAAAAGGACTCAGAGCTCGAAACGCAGCTCAGGCCAGATCGGCGAGGTGCCGCGCTTCTGCGATTCGAGGATTGCCCGGCACAGCGAGCACAGGCGCTGATCCTGGAACACCCGGCGATCCACGCTCGACCAGCGCGGTTGCGCCGGCAGCAGACTGCCGCACAGGGTGCGGTCCGCCGAACCACCGAGCTCCAGTTGACGGGTCACCAGATGCACCCGCACTTCCTGGCAGGCGAACAGATCCAGCTGTTCGTCAGGCTCGATCAGTTGGTAGGCGAACAGGGACCAGGCAGGACGCGGCATCGGGGGCTCCAAATAAGGGGGCGCCACATTAGCCGAAAGCCTGCCGCTAGAAAAGCCTCATAGCAGCGGTTTTAGCGTCGGCCAGACATTTTCCAGCAACTTGCCCTGAGCCCCGGCCGCCGGGTGCAGACCGTCGGCCTGCATCAGGTCCGGATGCCCGCCCACGCCGTCGAGGAAAAACGGCACCAGCGGGATTTTCTTCTCCTCGGCGAGTTTGCCGTAGACCTCGGCAAAGGCATCGGTATAGCGCTTGCCGTAGTTGGGTGGCAATTGCATGCCGAGCAACAGCACCTTGGCACCGCTTTGACGGGAGCTGTCGATCATCGACGCAAGATTTTGTTGCAATTGCGTCGGCGGAATTCCGCGCAGGCCATCGTTGCCGCCCAATTCGAGGATCACCAGTTCCGGCTTGTGCTCTGCAAGCAGCGCCGGCAGCCGCGCCTGGCCTCCGGCGCTGGTGTCGCCACTGATGGACGCATTGACCACCTTATCGTCAAAACCTTCGGCCTTGAGCCGCTGTTCGAGCAACGACACCCACCCCAGCCGGGTATCCAGTCCGAAACCCGCGCTGATACTATCGCCAACGATCAGGACTGTACCCGCCGCTGCGTTCTGGGCCATGCACATCAAGGCCAGGCCAGCACTCAAAAACCACACACGCATCGGATTCTCCATGGGCGCAAGCATTCTCACCGCGAAGAACCTTAGCAAAGTGGTTCCCAGCGCGGAAGGTGAACTGACCATCCTGCACGAACTCAGCCTGGAACTGAACAAGGGCGACAGCCTTGCCATCGTCGGCGCGTCCGGTTCCGGCAAATCCACCCTGCTGGGCCTGCTCGCCGGCCTTGATCTGCCGAGCAGCGGCGAGGTAACCCTCGCCGGGCAAGGCCTGAGCAATCTCGACGAGGACCAGCGCGCGCGCATTCGGGCCGAGCACGTGGGCTTCGTCTTTCAGTCGTTCCAATTGCTCGACAGTCTGAACGCGCTGGAAAACGTCATGTTGCCGCTGGAGCTCGACGGCCGCAAAGACGCCCGAAGCCGCGCCACCGAACTGCTGCAACGGGTCGGCCTCGGCCAGCGCCTGACTCACTCGCCGCGCCAGCTCTCCGGCGGCGAACAACAGCGCGTGGCGATTGCCCGGGCCTTCGCCGCCGAGCCGGACGTGCTGTTCGCCGACGAACCCACCGGTAATCTCGACAGCCACACCGGCGAGCGCATCAGCGACTTGCTGTTCGAATTGAACAAGGAACGCGGCACCACCCTGGTGCTGGTGACCCACGACGAACGCCTGGCCCATCGTTGCCGGCGTCTGATCCGTCTTGAAGCCGGCCTGTTGGTCGCCCCTCTGGAGCCTTGATGGCACGTCTGCCGCTGTTGCGTCTGTTCAGTCTCGCCCTGCGCCAACTGATGCGCGATGCCCGCGCGGGTGAACTGCGGGTGCTGTTTTTCGCCTTGGTGGTGGCGGTGGCGGCGAGTACCGCGATCGGCTATTTCGGCGCCCGCCTCAACGGCGCAATGATGCTGCGCGCTACCGAGTTTCTTGGCGCCGACCTGGCGCTCGAAGGCAGCTCGCCGGCTCGGCCGGAACAGATCCGGAGCGGCACCGAACTGCGTCTGGATCATGCGCAGGTGGTGGAATTTTCCAGCGTCATCGCCACGGACAACGGTATTCAGCTCTCCAGTATCAAAGCCGTCGACCGCGCCTATCCGCTGCGCGGCGAACTGAAAAGCGCTCCCGCCCCTTACGCGACAGAAGAAGCCGGAGGCGAGCCGCAGCCCGGTGAAGCCTGGGTCGAAGCGCGCCTGCTGACAGCGCTGGACCTGAAGATCGGCGACAGCATCGACGTCGGCATGAAGACGCTGAAACTGACGCGAGTGCTGACCTACGAACCGGATCGCGCCGGTAATTTCTACAGCCTGACGCCACGGGTGCTGATCAACCTCGACGACCTCGCCGCCACCGGCGTGGTGCAACCCGGCAGCCGGGTGAGTTACCGCGAACTGTGGCGCGGTGAGCCGCAAGCGCTGGAAACCTATCGCCAACTGATCAAACCGGGACTCGCCGCCAACCAGCGGATTCAGGATGCCCGCGATGGCAACCGGCAGATCGGCGGTGCACTGGGCAAGGCCGAACGCTATCTGAACATGGCCAGTCTGGTCGCCGTGCTTCTGGCCGGGGTGGCGGTGGCGTTGTCGGCCAACCGCTTCGCCAGTCGCCGCTTCGATGCCAGCGCCCTGCTGCGTTGTCTGGGTCTGTCACGCCGGGAAACCCTGGTGCTGTTCAGTCTGCAACTGACGGTGCTCGGCCTGTTCGCCAGCCTCGGCGGCGCCCTGCTCGGCTGGCTCGCGCAATTGGGATTGTTCGCGTTGCTGCATGATCTGCTGCCGACCGACGTTCCACCGGGTGGCTTGTTGCCGGCACTGGCCGGCATCGGCACCGGACTGGTGGCGCTGGCCGGTTTCGCCCTGCCACCGCTCGCCGCGCTGGGCCGCGTGCCGCCGCTGCGGGTATTGCGCCGGGACATGCTGCCGATTCCCTCCAGTACCTGGATGGTCTACGGCGCAGCACTCGGTGCACTCGGGCTGATCATGTGGCGCCTGAGCCTGGATCTGCTGCTGACGTTCGCCCTGCTCGGCGGTGGCGTGGTCGCCGCTCTGGTACTCGGCGGCTTGCTGCTTTTGCTGCTGCAGAGTCTGCGTCGCCTGCTCGCACGCGCGTCCCTGCCGTGGCGTCTCGGGCTGGGTCAGTTGTTGCGCCATCCTTTGGCGGCAGCCGGCCAGTCACTGGCCTTCGGGCTGATCCTGCTGTCCATGGCGCTGATCGCCTTGCTGCGCGGCGAATTGCTCGACACCTGGCAGAACCAGTTGCCGAAAAATGCACCCAACTACTTCGCCCTGAACATCCTGCCGGCCGACAAACAGGCCTTCACCGATCACCTGATCAATGTCTCGGCCCAGGCCGCGCCGTTGTACCCGGTGGTGCCGGGACGGCTGATCAGCATCAACGGCGAAGCGGTGCAGCAGATCGTCAGCAAGGATTCGGCCGGCGACCGCGCGATCCAGCGCGACCTGAGCCTGACCTGGGCGGCCGATCTGCCGGCGGGCAACAAAATCACCGCCGGTTCGTGGTGGACCGGCCAACCTTCGGACGATGTTCCGGGCGTCTCGGTGGAAGGCAAGGTGGCCGAAAGCCTCAAGCTCAAACTGGGCGATCACATGGTATTCAGCGTCGGCGGGGTCAATCGCGAAGCGAAGGTCACCAGCCTGCGGGAGATCAACTGGGACAACTTCCAGCCGAACTTCTTCATGATCTTCCAGCCCGGCACCCTGAAGGATCTGCCGGCGACTTACCTGACCAGCTTCTATCTGGCGCCCGGTCACGATCAGCAGATTGTCGAGCTGTCGCGAGCATTCCCGGCAGTGACCATCCTGCAGGTCGAAGCCTTGCTCGAACAACTGCGCAGCATCCTCGCCCAGGTCACCCTGGCGGTGGAGTATGTGTTGTTGTTTGTGTTGGCGGCGGGGATGGCGGTGCTGTTTTCCGGGTTGCAGGCAACGCTGGACGAACGCATTCGCCAGGGCGCACTGCTGCGTGCGCTGGGTGCCGAGCGCCAGTTGCTGATCAAGGCGCGACGAATCGAGTTCGGCTTGCTCGGCGCGGTCAGTGGATTGCTCGCGGCCATCGGTTCGGAAGTGGTGAGTCTGGTGCTGTATCGCTTCGCCTTCGACCTGCCATGGCATCCCCATCCGTGGTTGCTGCTGTTGCCATTGATCGGCGCGGCGCTGATCGGTGGCGCCGGCGTGTTCGGCACGCGACGTGCGCTCAACGCCAGCCCGCTGACAGTGTTGCGCGAGGGTTGATAGACTCCAGCCGTCTTAATCAAAAGAAGTTGCCATGAGCCGTTATCGCCCTCCCCGCACCGCCGGCACCGCACTGATCACCCCCGAGGGTGAAGCGCGGATGCGCGCCGAATTCCATGAGCTGTGGCATGTGCGCCGACCGCAGGTGACGCAGTCGGTCAGCGAAGCGGCGGCTCAGGGTGATCGTTCGGAAAATGCCGAGTACACCTACGGCAAGAAAATGCTGCGCGAGATCGACAGCCGCGTGCGCTTTCTCACCAAACGCCTTGAGGCGTTGAAAGTGGTCAGCGAAAAACCCAGTGATCCGAACAAGGTCTATTTCGGCGCGTGGGTGACCATCGAAGACGAAGACGGCAAACAGGCGCGCTATCGCATCGTCGGCCCGGACGAGCTGGACCTGAAACTCGGCCTGATCAGCATCGACTCACCGCTGGCCCGCGCCCTGATCGGCAAGGCGCTGGATGCCGAAGTTCGGGTACAGACGCCAACCGGCGAACAGTTCGTCTACATCGTGGCGATCGAATATCCCTGACGCTCAGCGCCGGGTGATCAGCCCCTGGCGTGCGACGCGGGTCAGTTGGCGAATCATTTCCGGCGCCTCTTCACGGCTCGGGGCCTGAATGACGGCCAGATCGAAACTGTCATCGGCAAAACGCGCCAGCGACTCACCGTCTTCAACGAACTGGATCAGGAAGGCGGCAGGACCGCCGCTGCGACGTGGCCAGCCATCGAGATAACGCAACAGCGTCGGCTGATGTTTGCCGCCAAGCAGGATTTTCGGATTGCGCTGGGTGATATGTGCCGTGATCGGCGCGGGACGTGCTGGAGGGCGTAGTGCATTCATCGTGTCGTGTCTCTGCCTCAAAAGTCTGCATGGCAGGTGAGAGGCAACACCGAACCAGCGCTTTAGCGGTATTTCGAAGCCCTGTTCCGGCTTCTGATGGCAACTGAAGAATAGTCACCTGGCGCCCCGCAAGTAGCTGTTTAAATCGGCGCATGGGCGGCATCCTAGAGAACGTGACCGGCCAGTGTCAAGAATCAGCCGCAACAAAAAAGGCCCGCAGAATGCGGGCCTTTTGCTTGAGCCAGAGCGGTCAACCGGCGATGGCGCGATCCACCGAGAGCTTGCCGGCGCCTTCGATCAGCACCGCGAGGCTACCGCCGAGCAGGGCCAGAGCGAACTCGTAACCGTTGTTGGCCATGAACAGACCGTTGCTGATGTGTACGGTGAAGATCGCCACCAGCGACAGGAAGGTCAGACCCAGCGCCGCCGGGCGAACCAGCAGGCCGATGATCAGCGCCAGACCGGCGAAGAACTCGGTACCGCCGGCCAGGGTGGCCATCAGGTAACCCGGGGTCAGGCCGATGCTTTCCATGTATTGCGCGGTGCCTGCCAGACCGTAGCCACCGAACAGACCGAAGAGTTTCTGCGAGCCGTGGGCAGCGAAGATCACGCCGACGGCAATGCGCAGAATGGTCAGACCGTAGCCGGCGCGGGTGAACAGAACCTTGTTGATCAGAGAGCTCATGTTGCGTTTCCTTGTTGTCAGAAGTGCTTGTTGGTTGGCCGCTATATTAATCAGTTATTTTCATGTTAAAAGCGCAAAAATTCCGCCATAACAATCAATTTATTTGATCATTTTCGTGAGACAACTTTCTGCCCCCCGGGCTCCAACGACTCCCGCTCCCGGTCGAACGCCAAGTAATACTTGTTCACGCTATTAACATAGCTGACGGCGCCCATTCCCACCTGCTCCATGGCGATGCGCTCGACCTGAAAGAACCACTGGTTGGGATTCAGGCCGCGACGCCGCGCCTCGGCGCGCATGCCTTGCACCCGTTCCGGGCCGATGTTGTAAGCCGCAAGAGTGAACGCCATGCGCTCGCGCTCATTGAGTTTCGGACTGTTGAAGAACTTGCGGCGGATCATCGCCAGGTACTTGGCACCGGCCTGCACATTCGCATCGAGATTCTGGATGTTGTTGACGCCAACCCGCTGTGCCGCCGACGGGGTGATCTGCATAAGCCCGGTCGGCCCGCTGCCGCTGCGCGCGTTGGGCTGCAGCGCCGATTCCTTGAAGGCCAGCGCCGCCAGGTTGAGCCAGTCCATGTTTTGCGCTTCGGCGTGCTTCTGCAGGGTCGGTCGCAGTTTTTCCAGCCGCTGGCGATCGGCCTTGGCCAACGGATAGTGCACTTGATAGAGACGGCGGTAGATCCGCAGGAAGGCCGCATCTTCGTTCGCCGGCTTCTTGTAGCCGGTGAGGAAGCGGTCGATGCTCGCCCGCAACATCGAGGCATCACGGCGCACGAACCAGTATTCCTCGCCCGGTTCGCTGATCATCACCTGACGGTCGAAACGCAACTTGGGCAGGATCTTGCCCCAACGCTCGGCAATCGGTTGTTCGACGATGGTCAGGTGGAAGATCCCGCCCTGGACCATTTCCAGCACATCCTCGACCGCCAGCGTCGGATCGACCCATTCGATCTTGATCGGCGCCAGTTTGTGCAGCGCCAGCTTCTGGTTGAGCTGACTGACCGCCTCCCCCGCGGCACTGCCGGTGGGCAGCGCCAGGGTTTTGCCGGCCAGTTGTTCGACCTTGGTGTAGCGCTTTTCACCTTTGATGCCGACCAGCACCAGCGGTACGTTGCTGGCAATCGGCTCGCTGCTGGCGACGGCGTGGCCCGGTTGCAGCTCGAGCAGTTCGCCCGGCGCCACGAGATCGCCTTCGCCACGCTGCAACGCGCCGAGCAATTGATCCTTGGCTTTGGGAATGATCTTGAGGGTGATTTCCTGGCCGTCGCGGGCGTGGCCGTTGAGGTATTGCTCGAAGGCGCGCAGCCGGTTGTATTCGATGCCGATGGCCTGGCCCTGGACTTCGCCGGAGCTGTTGCGGCTCTGGTTGACCAGCACCCGCAAGACGCGGCTGCTGCGGATTTCGGTCAGGTCGCGAACCTTGGCGGCCGGCACGGCTTGCAGTGGTCCGGGCAGCCGCGCGACCGCCGTCATCGGCAACAGCAGCGAACCACACAGCAGGAGCAAAACCGAGGGACGAACCATCCACTCTCCGGAAAGAATACGGGGCGTTTTCACCGCTGAGCGGTCGTAAAACACCGACGAAAACAGAGCGCCTGGAGCGCTGATAAAGTGCGAGAGACTGGCACAGTGATGGCAATCCTGCCAACCCGGCCTGCTACGCGGCCTCAACAGACAGCCATAAGCCGTTGTAGTTCTTGGCTTTTCTTATAAATCTACAGCTCTGATATGCTTTCCGGCCTTCGGCCCGAGGTAGCACCATGCAACTCATCGATATCGGCGTCAACCTGACCAACCCCAGTTTCGCCGACAAACACCAGGCCGTGCTCGACCGCGCCTACGCTGCCGGGGTCTGCCAACTGGTGCTGACCGGCACCAGTGTCGAGGGCAGCGAACAGGCGCTGGAGCTCTGCCAGCAACTGGATCCGGACGGCCAGCGACTGTTTGCCACCGCCGGCATTCACCCGCATTCGGCCAGCGACTGGAACGCCGACAGCGCACGGCGTCTGCGCAGCCTGCTGCAGGAATCGAACGTAATGGCGGTGGGTGAATGCGGACTGGATTTCAACCGCGATTTCTCGCCGCGCCCGCAGCAGGAAAAAGTCCTCGAAGAACATCTGGCCCTGGCGGCCGAACTGCAATTGCCTGTGTTTCTGCATGAGCGTGATGCGAGCCAGCGCCTGCTGGAAATCCTCCGTGACTTCCGCGACCGATTGCCTGCCGCCGTGGTGCATTGCTTCACCGGCGAGCAGAAAGCCTTGTTCAGCTACCTCGATCTGGACCTGCACATCGGCATCACCGGCTGGATCTGTGACGAGCGTCGCGGCACGCATTTGCATCCGTTGGTGAAGGAGATCAAGCGCGGTCGCCTGATGCTGGAAAGCGATGCGCCGTATCTGCTGCCACGCACACTGCGGCCAAAGCCGAAGAACGGGCGCAACGAGCCGGCGTACCTGACCGAAGTGTTACGTGAGGTCGCGTTGCATCGAGGCGAAACCGAAGCAGACCTGGCGGCCCACACCACCGCCTGCGCGCGGGCGTTCTACGGTTTACCTACTCTGCCCTGAAAGAGGCAGATGCATCGGTTGTTGATGTACATCAAGAACCGGGCACCTGGGTAGCGGCACAATAATGGCACCTTGCCAAAACTGTTTCCGCTATCAGAGAAGACCTCCATGGGTGCCTGGCTTAGCAATATCTCGCTGAAATACAAATTCTGGGCGGTCAACGCGGTCGCCTTTGTCACCACCCTGTTGCTGGTGCTGTACGCCGTGCAGCTCGAACAACAGGCCCGCAGCCACGCCGCGCAAACCTCGGCCCAGGCCCAGGCGCAATTGCTCAAGGCCTGGCCGACCGGGCAGGCGCTGCCCAAATCCGATCAGGTACTGACCTTCAAACGCGGTGAAGCGCCGCGCCTCAACGATCAACCGCTGCTGGAGATCACCGACAGCAGCGGCTGGATCGAGATCAGTCACTTGCCGTTGTTCGGTGAAAACCCGCTGCTCGGCGCCGAGGTCTTCAGCCGTGCCGATGGTCAGCAGGTCGCCGTGATCGCCTACGCCCCCAGCCTCAGCCAGGTGTTCAGCGAGCGTTTCGCCAACTACGCGGTGGCAGTGTTCATCCTGATGCTGGCGATGCTCGGCGCTTCACAGTTGCTGATCCGCTTTCTGCTCAGCCAGCTCAACACCCTCAAGGACGTGATGCTGCACGTGGAGAAAACCGGCGACCTCGCCGCCCGGGTGCCGCTGGCCTGCAAGGACGAAGTCGGGCAGATGGCCAATGCGTTCAATGCGATGCAGGCCGGTTATCAGCGCGTGGTGACCACCGTGGCCAACACTGCGCGGCAACTGGACGTCGGTGCCGCGCGACTGGCGTCGAGCATGAACGAGGTGCGTCACGGCATGCTCGGCCAGCAGAGCGAAACCGATCAGGCCGCCACGGCGATCAACGAAATGACCGCCACCGTCTACCACATCGCCCAGCATGCCGGCGCCACACGCGACCTGTCGCAGACCGCCGATGGTCTGGCCGGCAGCGGCCAGCAAGTGGTGACCCGCGTCCAGCATTCGATAGCCGGTCTGTCCAGCGGCGTGCAGCAGACTGCCGAGATGATCCAGCGCCTGGCCGAGGACAGCCAGAAGATCAACGGCGTGGTCAGCGTGATCCACAGCATCGCCGAACAGACCAATCTGCTCGCACTTAACGCCGCGATCGAAGCGGCGCGTGCCGGGGAAATGGGTCGCGGGTTCGCGGTGGTCGCCGACGAAGTGCGCAACCTCGCCAAGCGCGTGCAGACTTCCACCGATGAAATCACCACCATGGTCTCGGCGTTGCAGGCCGGCACCCGCGATGCGGTGGACTTCATGCAGGAGAGTTCGTACAAGGCCGACGACTGCGTGCAGCAGGCGCAAGAGGCGGGAGAAGCACTGGCGGAAATCACCGGTGCGGTGGCGCAGATGCGTGAGAGCAACACGCAGATTGCGGTGGCGGCGGAACAGCAAAGTCAGGTTGCCGAGGAGATGAACCGCGCGGTGGTGAGCATTCGCGACGTGACCGAAAACACCGTGCAACAGACCGTGGATTCGGCGACCACCAGTAACGAGTTAGCGACGCTGGCCGGGGAACTGAACAAGGCGATTGGGCAGTTGAAACTTTAAGGGCCTCATCGCGGGCAAGCCCGCTCCCACAGTAGACTCAGCGGCGTTCACAATCCCGTGTGGGAGCGGGCTTGCCCGCGATGGCGTCAGCAGAAACAGCATCAAATAAGACCATTGTCCCCTATCACTTCAATAGCCAACCTTGATTCGCCGCCCTCGCTGCCCGGGCCTATTCTTCAACCATGTACTGAACATGGATCGAGGAGAAGCAACATGGGCAAACGTCACCCCAACCTTCCCGCGTGGCAATGGCGCGCGTACCCGAACAACCATCAGCACCCGACCAATCTGGTGCTGCATCTGATTGCCGTGCCGCTGTTCATCGTCGCGTTTCTGTTGATCGTCTCGGGTGTGTTCAGCCTGAGTCTGGCCAGCGTGGCGATCGGCGTGATCGGCGTCATCGCGGCGCTGGGTCTGCAGCGCCATGGTCACAGCCTGGAGGCGCAAGCCTCCGAGCCGTTCAGTGATCGCAAGGACGCCGTTTCGCGGCTGCTGGTCGAGCAGTTCCTGACGTTTCCGCGGTTCTTCCTCAGTGGCGGCTGGTTTCGCGCCTGGCGTGAACGCCATCGCCGCCATTGAGTCAGGCGAAGATCGTCACCGTCTGCCGACTCATGGCAATCAGTTCACCCTTCGCGCTCCACAGCTTGGCGGCGACGTGACCGTAACCGTCAGCCGCATACTCGATGTCCGCCAGGTATTGGCAAAAATCCAGCGTACTCAAATCCCGTAACGGCTGAACGAATTCGATGGTCCAGGTCAGGGTGCTGCCCGGTGCCGGTTTCTTCAGGTACGGCAACAGCGCGGGTGGCCAGGCATCGACCAGCGCCAGCAGATGCGCCTCGTTGACCGGCTCTTCCTTCACATCCCCACGCAAACGCACCCAGCCGCCCATCAGCCGCGATTGATTGCCGGTGAACGGCATGCCGCCGACACTCCAGCGCATCGCCAGATGACGCATGAACTCGGGTGTTACGCCTTTGATGTACGGCAGTTCCTGGCAGTCGTCCCAGTGTTTCATCTCGGGTGCCGGATACGCTTCAACCGCCACTTCCGACGGACGCGAGGCCCCGAAGCTGCCTTGCACCATCGTCACTACCTGACCGTTCTGCACGGCGCGCCCCAGCACCTGGCTGACTGCCTTGCCTTCGCGCAGCACCTCGACTTCAAAGCTCACCGGCACTTCGGGCTCAACCGGGCCGACAAAGGTGATCGCCAGCGAACGCACCGGCCGATCGGCAGGCACCCTGGTACGCATCACTTCAAACTGCAGCGCGGCCACCAAGCCGCCGAAACTGGCCCGGCCCTGCCCCCACTCCGCCGGAATCGTGACCTCCGGTTGACGACGGACAGCATCGATCAGATCGCAAAAGCGCATGGAAACCTCGGACACGAAAAAGGGAATGACCGGATCTTAACCAGCACGGCAGAGCGGCGCAGCATCCATTCCGGTCAAAGAGACTGACAGATAAGACAGCGGTGCTGCGCGCCAGCGGGTTTCAGGACCTGAAGCAGGCCGCGCTGAGTTTTTCCAGCACCCGGTCGGCCTTGATTTCGGCCTTGGCCATGGTCGCCTGCCAGGTGGCGACGCAGGGTTGCAGATCCGGCTCCAGCTCGGCGCGGGCCAGCCATTGCCAGCAATCGTGCCAGTCACCGAGGGCACCTTGTGCGGATTTCAAACGGGACAATGCGGCTTCCGGCAGACGATCCAGTTCCGGGTAGGCCTCGATGCCGTAACGCACGCGCTTGATCAGCAGACGCAGGCGATGACGGTCGTGGGCCGGATCGTGCAGCGCCACGTCGAGGTTCTTCCATTGTTTGCCCAGACGTTTTTCAATGCGCTTGTCCAGGCGCTTGAGCAATCCCTGGCGCTGGGACGCGCGCAGGAAACGCGGAAAGGCATCGAGGATCATCAGCAGCGACGCCACTTCGGCGCTGGCCGCCAGCGTCGGGTACGCCTCGGTCATTTGCGCCATCCGGCGCTGTGCAGCTTCCGGCTGATCATGTTTGATCAGCCAGGCCGCCAGCACCTCGCGGTCGCGCCACGGCGTGGTCAGTTGCCCGACGCAGGCCGCCGCGCTTTCCAGCTGTTCGACACCGGGCAAGCCGCGCAACGGTCGCAACAGACTGCGCAAGCGCCGTACGGTGGTGCGCAGGTCGTGCAGCGCTTCAGGGTCGGTCCGCGCGGTCAGACGCGCCTGACAGGCCAGCAGCCGCACTTCGAGGCTCAGGACATGGGCCACCAGCCGATCAACCAACGCAGACATCGCTTGCTCCTGAATTCAATGACTTTGCACGAGTGTGCGCCGGCGCAAGCGACCTGCCCTTGCGCTACGTCAGCAGCTTAGCGCCCGGCGCGGGATTCGCGAATGTAGAAACGCGCTTTTTCGGCTTTCTTGGTGCAGCCTTCGAAGCCCTCGAATTGCTGCTGGGTTTTGGCGGCTGTCAGCAAAGACAACGCCTTGGAGTAACTGACCGTACCGGCGAAACCTTCGGCCTTGGCCAGATCCAGTTCATGCCACGCCGCGTCCAGTTGGCTGCCGCAGCTGTCGCGGTAAGCGGTCTTGCCGGCGCAACCGGCCAATGCCAGAGCCATCAACGGCACACAGATCCAGGCTTTCATCACTCACACCTCAAAGATAGGTCAACAGTCGTGCAGGTAAGACGGTGCGCCAGCGAAAAAGTGCCTTGTGCCCCGCCATTGCGCTGCACGGCCAAGATAACGCCGACGGGTCATGAAGTATCGAAAAAACGACGCCATCGCCGCCCCGAGCGACCCCGGCGATTGAAGCCCGGCCCTCGATGGGTGCATTGTGCAACCTTGTCGGGAGGAAGTTTGATGAAAAAGCGTGTCGCACTGGTGCTGGGCTCCGGTGGCGCCCGGGGCTATGCCCATATCGGGGTCATTGAAGAGATCGAACGACGGGGCTATGACATCAGTTGTATTGCCGGCTGTTCCATGGGGGCCGTGGTCGGCGGAATCTACGCCGCCGGCAAGCTCGACGAGTACCGCAACTGGATCGAAAGCCTGGATTACCTCGACGTGCTGCGCCTCGTGGACGTCAGCTTCCGCCTCGGTGCGATCCGCGGCGAAAAAGTCTTCGGCCAGATCCGCAAGATCGTCGGCGAGATAAACATCGAAGACCTGCGCATCCCCTACACGGCGGTGGCCGCCGACCTCACCAACCAACAGGAAATCTGGTTTCAGGAAGGCTGTCTGCATCAGGCCATGCGCGCCTCGGCGGCGATTCCCAGCCTGTTCACTCCGGTGATGCAGGGCAACCGGATGCTGGTGGACGGCGGCATTCTCAACCCGTTGCCGATCGTGCCGGTGGTGTCGAGCCACTGCGACCTGATCATCGCGGTCAACCTCAACTCGACCAACCAGCGCCATTACAAATTGCCGGTGATCCAGCGGCCCGCCGCGTTCCGCACGCGCTTCGACAGTCTGATCAGTTCACTGGGCTCGAAGATGCCGTTTCGCCGCAAACAGGCCGAGCAATTGCTGTTGCTGGAACAGGAAGCATTGCGTGCCGAAGCCGCGGACATCAATCCGTGGATCGAAAGCGCCGAGCCGGAAGCCCAGCAACCGGCCGCCGCGCCTGAACGCGACGGCGCACCGAAATCCGCCACCGGATCGTTCATCGTCGATAACGTCGGGCCGGCTTCTTTGCTCGATCTGATCAACCAGAGTTTCGAGGTGATGCAGACCTCGCTGGCGCAGTACAAGATCGCCGGGTATCCGCCGGACATCCTGATCAACGTGCCGAAGCGGGTATGCCGGTTCTTCGAGTTCTACAAGGCGCCCGAGTTGATCGCGCTGGGCCGGGAGATTGCCCGGGATACGCTGGATCGCTACGAGAGCGAGCAGAACTAAAGACTGCTCTCGCTCAACAACCGATAACCGACACCCGCCTCGGTCACGATAAAGCGTGGCCGGGTCGGATCGTCTGCCAGCTTCTGCCGCAAATGCCCGACCACGATCCGCAGGTAGTGGCTGTCCTCGGTGTGAGTCGGGCCCCAGATGTCCTTGAGCAATTGCTGCTGGGTGATTACCCGCCCCGGATGCCGCGCCAGTTGCGCCAGCACTGCGTATTCCTTGCGGGTCAGGGCAACTTCAACGCCGTCCAGCAGCACCCGGCGATACGCCAGGTCCACGGTCAGCGGGCCGAAATTCAACGCGGCCTGCTGCGCTTCCCCGGCCGGTGCCTGACGCAACAACGCGCGCACCCGGGCGAGAAACTCTTGAATGCCGAACGGCTTGGTCACGTAGTCATTGGCCCCGCCATCCAGCGCCTGGACCTTCTGTCCTTCGCTGGCGCGCACCGACAGCACCAGCACCGGCGCCGTGGCCCATTCGCGAAACTCGCGCAGCACTTGCTGGCCGTCCATGTCCGGCAGGCCGAGGTCGAGCACCAGCAGATCCGGTTTGTTCAGCGCCGCCTGGGCCAGGCCCTCGGCGCCGGTGCCGGCCTCCAGCACTTTGTAGCCCTGGGAAGCGAGGCTGATGCGCAGGAACTTGCGAATCTGCGGTTCGTCATCAATGACCAAAATGGTCGCGGTCTGGCTCATGAATTCACATCAACACAAAAGAGTGGCAAGAGAGTAGCGCAGCGCGGATCAGGCTTCACCGTCCATCCCCGGTTGCGTCTGCAACGGCAGGTGCAGGGTGATGCAAGTGCCGCGCCCGTCGATGCCGTCGCCGACACTGATCCGCCCGCCATGGGCGCCGACCATGCCCTGACAGATCGCCAACCCAAGGCCGGTGCCCTGACCACCACGATCACCTCGGGCAGCGGTGTAAAACATGTCGAAAATCTTCGCCCGCTCATCCACCGGAATCCCCGGCCCTTCGTCGCTGACCGAGAAAAACACTTCGCTGTCATCCGCACCGGCGCGCAATTGCAGACGACCGTGGGACGGCGAGAATCGGGCGGCGTTTTCCAGCACGTTCACCAGTGCCTGCTCGATCAACGCGGCATGCACGTACAGCAGCGGCAACTCGGCCGGTACATCGGTGCTCACTTGCAACGACGACAGCACCGCCCGCAGACGATTGAGCGCACTGCCGACGATGTCCGCCGGCGACACCCAGTCCCGCGCCAGCTTCAGGGCGCCGTGGCCGAGACGGGTCATGTCCAGCAGGTTCTGGATGTAGCGGTCGAGGCGCTCGGCTTCATCGCGGGTGCCTTCCAGCAGCTCGCGGCGATCCTCCAGCGGGATCGCTTCGCCGAGCGCCAGCAGGCTGTCGATGCTGCCGCGCATCGAGGTCAGCGGCGTGCGCAGATCGTGGGACACCGAGGCCAGCAAGGCGCTGCGCAGTTGTTCGGTTTCGCCGTGCAGGCGCGCGGCTTCCAGGTCATCGGCCAGTTGCGCCCGGGCCAGTGCCTGCGCCAGCGGCTGACTCAATGCGGTCAACAAACGACGACGCTGACCGCTCAGGGTTTGGCCCTCTTTGGCACACACACCGAGCAGCGCCAGCGGTCCGTCTTCCACCGACAGCGGCCACCACCACCAGCGCCCGAACGGCAAGGTGCCGGTGCCCATACCCGCCGGTTGATCGTGTTGCCAGGCCCAGTCGGCGGCGGCGCGCTCGGATTCAGTGAATTGCAGCGGCCCGCCGGTTTCGACTTTCCAGCCGCCCTGCCCGTCGCGATTAAGCAGGCACAGCTGCAGATCGCTCCAGCCATTGAGGTGCTGGGCAGCGGCGCTGACCACGGCCTGACGGTCGGTGGCGGCGGTGAGTTTGCGCGACAGGTCGAGCAGTTCAGTGGTTTCTTCCTGGGTATCGCGCAGCGCCTGCAATTGCCGCCGCTGACGGGCTGCCAGGTTGCCGGTGAGCGCCGCCATCAGCAGGAAGAACAGCAAGGTCAGCACGTCTTCTTCGCGCTGGATGCTGAACGAGAAATTCGGCGGGATGAACAGAAAGTCATACGTCAGAAACGACAACGCCGCACAGGCCAGCGCCGGGCCGAGACTGCTGCGCACCGCCACCAGAAGCACTGCCGCAAGAAACACCAGCGAGATATTCGGCAACGGCAGCACGCTGGACACCGCCCACGCCAGTGCACTGGCCAACAGCGTCGCGACCAGCGCCAGCGCGTAGTCGAACCACACCAGCGTCGGCTCGACACGCGGGCGCGGCTGATGCTGCTCCTGATCACTGTCCAGCACATTGATTTCCAGACCATGGGCCTGACGCAGCAAACGTGCCGCCAGCCCGCCACCGAACAAACGCCTGCGCAGACGCGGCCGCGACTGGCCCACCAGCACCAGACTCGCCCGCCGTTCCGCCGCATGCTGGATCAGGGTTTTCGCCACCTCGCCGGCCCGCAGCAGCACCACGTCGCCGCCGAGGCGTTCGGCCAGTTGCTGGGCGCTTTGCAGGCGCAGGCGCGATTGCTCGTCACGCACGCTGCCGTTGTCGACGTGCACCAGACTCCACGGCAAATGCCGACGCTGGGCGACGCGACTGGCGTGACGCACCAGCCGTTCGGCCTGGGCATCGCCATCGACGCCGACCAGCAAGCGCCCGCGCACCGCTGGCGCGGCCTGGCCAAGCTGACGATAGCCCTGAGCGAGATCGTTATCGACTTGCGCGGCAGCGGTCTGCATCGCCAGTTCGCGCAGCGCGGTGAGGTTGGTCTGGGTAAAAAATGCATCGATCGCGGCGCGTGCCTGCTCCGGCACGTAGACCTTGCCTTCGCGCAAGCGCTCGAGCAGTTCGCGGGGCGGCAGGTCGATCAGCAGCAGTTCGTAGGCTTCCTGCAACACCCAGTCCGGCAGGGTTTCGCGTACCTGCACACCAGTGATGCCGCGCACCTGATCGTTGAGACTTTCCAGGTGCTGGACGTTGACCGTGGTGTAGACGTCGATGCCGGCGGCGAGCAGTTCCTGAATGTCCTGCCAGCGTTTGGCGTGACGACTGCCGGGGGCGTTGCTGTGGGCGAGCTCGTCGACCAGCACCAGTTTCGGTTTGGCGGCGAGCAGGCCGTCGAGGTCCATTTCTTCAAGCGTCACGCCGCGATATTCCGAGCGCACCAGCGGCAGTTGCGGCAAGCCCCCGAGCAGCGCTTCGGTTTCGGCACGGCCGTGGGTTTCGACCACCCCGGCGATGACTTTCACGCCCTGGCGCAATTGGCTGTGGGCCGCCTGCAACATCGCGTAGGTCTTGCCCACGCCCGGCGCGGCGCCGAGGAAAACCTTGAGCCGGCCGCGTCCGTCGCGGGGCAAGTCTGCTAACAGCGCGTCGGCGCGGCCGGAGTCACTCATGCTTGAAGCTCTCTTCCTGAAGTTTGTGTATTGCCTGGACTGCCGTCATCGCTGGCAAGCCAGCTCCCACATGGGGAATGCGTGCTCCTGTGGGAGCTGGCTTGCCAGCGATTGGCCGCGCCACCGATTCAGAGCTTTTCCAGCGCCATGTTCAGCGCCAGCACATTCACTACCGGCGGGCCCACCAACGGCTGTTCGATGTGCGCGTCGAGCAGTTGCTGCAAGGTCGCCACCGGCACATTGCGCGCGGCCGCAACACGCGTCAGTTGATAGGCAATCGCCTGCGGTGGCAAGTGCGGATCGAGACCGCTGCCGGAGGTGGTCAACAGCGCCAGCGGCACCGGGCCCTGGCCGGGCACCTGCAGCTTGTTGGCGTCGTCAATCACCCGAGTGGCCAGTGCCGGATTGCTTGGTGACAGGTTGCTCGCGCTGCTCGACACGGTGGCAAAGGCACCAGCCGAAGGACGCGGATGGAACCAGGCATCGCCGACAAAATCCTGAGCGATCAGGGACGAGCCGCGCACCTTGCCCTCGGCGTCGTGCACCAGGCTGCCGTTGGCCTGCTCGGGGAAGGCGACCTGGGCAACGCCAGTCACCACCAGTGGATAGGCAACGCCGGTGACCAGGGTCATCAGCACCAGCAGGCTCAGGGCCGGACGTATCATTGTGGACATTTCAAAATCCTCGAATTCGTGCTTGAAGCGGTGTGCCCGGCACACCGCTGCTCAGGTTCAAACCAGATGCAACGCCGTCAACAGCATGTCGATCGCCTTGATCCCCACGAACGGCACCAGAATCCCGCCCAGACCATAGATCAGCAAATTGCGCCGCAGCAACGCCGCCGCACTCGCCGCCTGCACCCGCACACCGCGCAGGGCCAAGGGAATCAGCACAACGATGATCAGGGCGTTGAACACAATGGCCGACAGAATCGCGCTCTGCGGACTGCTCAAGTGCATGATGTTCAGCACGCCCAATTGCGGGTAGATCGCGGCAAACAGCGCCGGCAGGATCGCGAAGTACTTGGCCACGTCGTTGGCGATGGAAAAAGTCGTCAGCGCGCCGCGAGTCACCAGCAATTCCTTGCCGATCTGCACCACGTCCAGCAGCTTGGTCGGGTCGCTGTCGAGGTCGACCATGTTGGCCGCTTCGCGCGCCGCTTGCGTGCCGTCGTTCATCGCCATGCCGACGTCAGCCTGGGCCAGCGCCGGTGCGTCGTTGGCGCCATCGCCGCACATCGCGACCAGCCGACCGTCGTTCTGCTCGTGACGGATGCGCGCCAGTTTCTTCTCAGGTGTCGCTTCGGCCAGCACGTCGTCGACGCCTGCTTCAGCAGCAATCGCGGCAGCAGTCAGCGGGTTGTCGCCGGTGACCATCACCGTGCGAATTCCCAGCTTGCGCAGCTCGGCGAAACGCTCGCGGATACCCGGCTTGACCACGTCTTTCAGGTGGATCGCCCCGAGCAGTTTGCCGTCGGCGCAGACCAGCAACGGGGTACCGCCACTCTGGGCGATCTTGTCGATTTCCCGGGACAGCGCCGGGGCCAGATCCTTGCGCTGTTGACCGAGGAAGGCCAGCAGCGAATCCACCGCGCCCTTGCGGAATACACGGCCCTGGTAGTCAACACCGGACAAGCGGGTTTCCGCGCTGAACGGTACGGCGGTCAGGGTTTCCGGCGAAGGTTCCGGCTGTGGATTGGTGCCGCGCAGGTACTCGACGATGGACTTGCCTTCGGCAGTTTCGTCGGCCAGCGAGGCGAATAGCGCGCCTTCGGCCAGCTCACGGGCATTCACACCCGGCGCCGCATACACCGCGCTGCAACGACGGTTGCCGAAAGTGATGGTGCCGGTCTTGTCCAGCAGCAACACATGCACGTCACCCGCCGCTTCCACCGCACGACCGGACTTGGCGATCACGTTCAGGCGCACCAGACGATCCATCCCGGCGATACCGATGGCCGACAGCAGACCGCCGATGGTGGTCGGAATCAGCGTGACCAATAACGCCACCAGGAACACCAGCGGCAGGCTGCCGTTGGCGAAGTGGGCGAACGGTTGCAGGGTCACGACCACCAGCAGAAAGATCAGGGTCAGGCCGATCAGCAGGATGTCCAGCGCCACTTCGTTCGGGGTCTTCTGGCGTTTGGCGCCTTCGACCAGCGCGATCATGCGGTCGAGGGTCGATTCACCGGGGTTGGCAGTGATCTTCACCAGCAGCCAGTCGGACACCAGCCGGGTGTTGCCGGTGACGGCGGAACGGTCGCCGCCGGACTCACGGATCACCGGAGCCGATTCACCGGTGATCGCGGCTTCGTTGACCGCCGCAATACCTTCGATGACCTCGCCGTCACCCGGGATCATTTCCCCGGCTTCGACGCGCACCACATCACCTTTGCGCAGGCTGGTGGCCGGCACGACCTGGAAGCTGCCGTTGGCCAGTTTGCGTCGGGCGCTGAGGCCTTCGCTGCCAGCCTTGAGGCTGTCGGCGCGGGCCTTGCCGCGACCTTCGGCGAGCGCTTCGGCGAAGTTGGCGAACAGCACGGTGAACCACAGCCACAGCGCAATTTGTGCGGCGACGAAAGTCGGCACGCTGCTGTCGGGAATGAAGCACAGCACGGTGGTCAGGATCGCCGTCAGTTCGACCACCAGCATCACCGGCGAGCGCTGCAACTGGCGCGGGTCGAGCTTGACGAACGCTTGCACCAGCGCCGGACGCCAAAGGGCGCTGATCGCGGTTTTCGCTTGTTCCGGCGCCTTGACGGCGGCGGGTTTGATTGCGGGCATATTCATCATTGACTCCTTAGAAGCCCATGCTCAGATGTTCGGCGATTGGGCCCAGTGCGAGGGTCGGCAAAAAGGTCAGGCCGCCCACCAGCAAAATGGTCACGGTCAACAGGGTCACGAACAGCGGGCCGTGGGTCGGGAAGCTGTTCTGGCCGATCGGTGCGGTTTTCTTCATCGCCAGGCTGCCGGCCAGGGCCAGTACCGGGAGGATGTAACCGAAGCGGCCGATCAGCATGCCCAGGCCGAGCATCAGGTTGTGGAACGCGGTGTTGGCGCCGAAGCCGCCGAACGCCGAACCGTTGTTGGCACTGGCCGAGGTGTAGGCGTAGAGCAACTGACTGAAACCGTGCGGGCCGGGGTTGCTCACCGCCGCCACCGGGCCCGGCAGGCTTGCGGCAATCGCGCCCAGCACCAGCACGCCGACCGGCATGACCAGCAGGGTGACGACCAGCAGTTGCACTTCACGGGCCTGGAGTTTCTTGCCGAGGTATTCCGGGGTGCGGCCGATCATCAGGCCGGCGAGGAACACCGCGATCAGCACGTTCAGCAACATGCCGTAGAGCCCCGCGCCGACGCCGCCGAAGATCACTTCGCCGACCATCATGTTCACCAGCGCGACCATGCCGCTGAGCGGGTTGAGGCTGTCATGCATGCCGTTGACCGAACCGTTCGACGCCGCGGTGGTGGTCACCGACCAAAGAACAGTGGCAGTGGTGCCGAAGCGCGCTTCCTTGCCTTCCAGCGGGGCGGCTTGTTCGACGGCGACGTTGTTCAGCGCCGGGTTCGGCTGATATTCGGCCCACAGCGAAGTGGCGCCGCCGATGATGAACAGCGCGAGCATGCAGCCGATGATGGCGCGGCTCTGACGCAGATCCTTCACGTAATGGCCGAAGGTGAACACCAGCGCGACCGGGATCAGAATGATCGACGCGACTTCGAACAGGTTGCTCCACGCTGTCGGGTTCTCGAACGGATGCGCCGAGTTGACGCCGAAGAAACCACCGCCATTGGTGCCCAGTTGCTTGATCGCAATCTGGCTGGCGGCCGGGCCGAGCGGGATCACCTGATCAACGCCCTGCATCGTCACTG
The DNA here is from genome assembly GCF_002113205.1 of Pseudomonas sp. B16(2017). NCBI lineage: Bacteria > Pseudomonadati > Pseudomonadota > Gammaproteobacteria > Pseudomonadales > Pseudomonadaceae > Pseudomonas > Pseudomonas sp. B16(2017). The sequence goes on along the minus strand of NZ_NEKA01000008.1, from coordinate 175,802 downwards.
CATTCACATATTGGGCGAAGGTTTGCGGCACGCCCTGCCACACCAGGTACAGCGCCAGCAGCAGGCACAGCGGCAGCAAGCCGTAGAGGGTGGCGCGGGTCATGTCTACCCAGAAGTTGCCGAGGGTTTTGGTGGACTTGCGCCCGATGCCACGGCACAGCGCAACCAGTACAGCGAGGCCGGTGGCGGCGCTGACGAAGTTCTGCACGGTGAGGCCGACCATCTGGCTCAGGTAGCTGAGCGACGCTTCGCCGCTGTAGGCCTGCCAGTTGGTGTTGGTCATGAAACTGACGGCGGTGTTGAACGCGAGTGTCCACTCCTGGCCCGGCAGGTTTTGCGGGTTCAGCGGCAGGTGATCCTGAAACAGCAGGATCGCGAACAGCAGCAGGAAACCGGCAAGGTTGAACGCCAGCAGCGCCAGCGTGTACTTCTGCCAGCTCTGTTCGTCCTGCGGATTGACCCCGGCGATGCGATAACAGCCGCGCTCGACCGGGCCGAGAATCGGCGTCAGCCAGGTGCGCTGGCCCTCCATCACCTTGTAGTAGAAGCGCCCGAGGAACGGCGCCGGCAGCAAGACCACCGCGAAGAATGCGAGGATCAGCCAATAGTCATAACTGTGCATAGCCACTCCTAAGTCCGATCCGCGCGCAACAGCGCAACCAACAGATAAATGAACAGCCCCACTGCCAGCAGCAGTGACACCCCGTCCAGAACGCTCATGGAAGATCTCCGTGTTACGGCGTATTGCCGCGTGTGGAGGCATTGTCGGAAAGGAGGCTGTAAAGGAACGAGAGCGAGGGTGTGGGCGGGGCATAAAGAAAGCGTAAAGAGTGGGTTTACGCGGGCGTTACAACAGAGTTTTGCGTCGTGCGGGCGGGACTCTTCGTCGGATCGCCGCCCGGACCAAGCCCGCTCTCACAGGGGTATGCGTTGTTTGGACGAGCGCATTTCAGAATGTGGGAGCGGGCTTGCCCGCGAAGACGGCAGCACAAACAACATCGCACCCAACTGGCGCACAATTTTGTGGGCATTGCGCCGCGAACATCCCCGATACGACAGCTTTCAGCCTATTACGACCCGCCAATACAAAATGGCACGGCCACTGCACACGCCCTTCCCCGAGCTTTCCAAACCGTTCAGGGAGCAAACGCATGAACACACAACTCAAACCCACGCTGGGCACCTTGCACCTGTGGGGCATTGCGGTGGGGCTGGTGATTTCCGGGGAGTATTTCGGCTGGAGTTATGGCTGGGGCGTAGCGGGAACCCTGGGTTTCCTGGTGACTTCGTTCATGGTCGCGACCATGTACACCTGTTTCATCTTCAGCTTCACCGAACTGACCACGGCGATCCCCCACGCGGGCGGGCCGTTTGCCTACAGTCGCCGCGCCTTCGGTGAAAAAGGCGGATTGATCGCCGGACTGGCGACGCTGATCGAATTCGTCTTCGCCCCGCCGGCGATTGCCTTGGCGATTGGCGCGTACCTGAACGTGCAGTTTCCGGCGCTCGATCCGAAACACGCGGCGGTCGGCGCGTACATCGTCTTCATGGGTCTGAATATTCTCGGGGTGAAACTGGCCGCGACCTTCGAGTTGATCGTCTGCGTCCTGGCCGTCGCCGAGCTATTGGTGTTCATGGGCGTGGTCGCCCCGGCGTTCAGTTTCAGCAACTTTGCGCTCAATGGCTGGGCCGGCTCGGACATCTTCGGTGCTCCGGCGATTGCCGGGATGTTCGCGGCAATTCCGTTTGCGATCTGGTTTTTCCTCGCCATCGAAGGCGCAGCCATGGCGGCCGAAGAAGCCAAGGACCCGAAACGCACGATTCCCAAGGCCTACATCAGCGGCATTCTGACGTTGGTGTTGCTGGCGATGGGCGTGATGTTCTTTGCCGGCGGCGTCGGCGACTGGCGCACCCTGTCGAACATCAACGACCCGCTGCCTCAGGCAATGAAAGCGGTGGTCGGCGACAACTCCGGCTGGCTGCACATGCTGGTGTGGATCGGTCTGTTCGGGCTGGTGGCGAGTTTCCACGGCATCATCCTTGGCTACTCGCGGCAGTTCTTCGCCCTCGCCCGCGCCGGTTATCTGCCCGCCTCGCTGGCGAAACTGTCGCGCTTCCAGACCCCGCACCGGGCGATCATCGCCGGCGGCGTGATTGGCATCGCGGCGATCTACAGCGACGGCCTGATCAACCTCGGCGGCATGACCCTCACTGCCGCGATGATCACCATGGCGGTGTTCGGTGCGATCGTGATGTACATCATGAGCATGCTCAGCCTGTTCAAACTGCGTAAATCCGAACCGAATCTGGAGCGCACCTTCCGTGCGCCGTGCTATCCGCTGATTCCGCTGATTGCATTGGCGCTGGCCGTGGTGTGCCTGGTGGCGATGGCCTGGTTCAATGCGCTGATCGGGCTGATCTTCCTCGGCTTCATGGCGGTCGGTTTCGGCTACTTCCTGTTGACCGGCCAGTTGCGCGCCAACGCCCCGGCAGACGCCATGCTCACCGGACTGTAAACCGCGAAGGGCATAACCGGCCTAGAATGGAACCACTGCGAATGCACTTCGCTCAAAGTGGTATGCAGCGTTGCACGGCGAAACCCTCGCCCGTCGACCTGCCTTTAAGGAGAGCCGTTATGCCCTGGTATGCCTGGTTGATTCTGGTCGTTGCAATCGGCTCGATCGTCGGCGGTCTGATGATGTTGCGTGACACCGCCAACAAGGTCGAACTGACCGATGAACAACGCAAGCGCGTCGCTGAACGCAACGCCGAAGCGGACATCAAGGACGCGCAGGACCGCTGAACGAAAACCCCGCCTGAATCGGCGGGGTTTGTTTTTTGTCGCGATTATTTTTCCCAGTCGGCCTTGGCGATGTGCAAGCCATGCAGGCCTTTGTACGCCGCACGTTCCGGCTGGCTCCAGCCTTCGAGCAGCGCATCGTCCAGACGATAGATTTCCACCCCGAGCGGGCGGCACACGGTCAGCGGATCCTGCGCATCCGGCCCCCACATCGCCAAAGACAAGTCACCACCCGGACAGGTCGACAACGCGCACAGCAAGTCGATTTCGGCGAAGAACTCCAGGTAATCGCCCTTCTGCGCCGGGCAGGCCTTCATGAAATACAGGTCATCGTGATTCAGGCCGGTGCACTGGAAGATGTTCAGCACGTCATGCACATCGAACTCGGTCAGGCCATGCGGAAGTACGGCGCGAGTCAGATTGGAATGGCAGTGATGATGGAAATCCTCGCCGGTGAGCATTTTGTTCACATAGGGATCGCAGCGCGTGCCGAGCAAATCGTGCAGGCGCCCGCCGTGCTCGTCGATGCCATAGTCGGCCAGGCTGTCATCGGTGATGGTCACCAGAGGTCGCAGGAAAGGCAGGTTCGACCAGAGGCGATCGTGGGTGCTGACATGCGCGCCCTGCAATTGCCGGGTGCGCGCCGCCCACATCCGTTCGCGCGGATCGTGTGCGTTCCACACATTGAAATCGCCCACCTGGGGCCCGACCGGTGTGGTGACGCGAAACACATGCCCCGCCGGCACGTGCCAGGCGCGGCCGGTGCGGATCGGCACCTCGAATTGCTCGATCAGCGTGCGCCCGTCCTTGCGGTCGCGAATCCGTTCGTAGAAAGGTGTATCGACCTGCAACGCCGAGCCTTTGCTGACCTGATAGGCGGCCGGGTAGTCTTTGTACATGATTCTCCTGCTCCTCAAGTGATGGCAACTTTGCAAGCTGCAACCACTATCCGTGCCAACCGTTGATGGCTGTTACGAACATGTCGGAGTGACCGGGCGTTTTTTTAGAAGTAGAAGTACAGTCACCATCCAATTCCCATTGGTTAAGATGGCGATCTTGTTGCGGAGAGTTTAAATGCGTTACTCGCAGGATCATAAAGCCCAGACCCATCAGCGCATTATCAAGGAAGCTTCCGAGCGTTTTCGCAAGGACGGCATCGGTGCGACCGGACTGCAGCCATTGATGAAAGCGCTGGGCCTGACGCACGGCGGTTTCTACTCGCACTTCAAGTCCAAGGACGAACTCGTTGAAAAAGCCCTGCAAGCGGCCGGAGATCAAGTGGCTGGCTTGTGTGCGGAGATCTTCGCCCAGGAAAACCCGCTTGAGCTGTTCATCGACACCTACCTGTCCGAATGGCACCAGACCACGCCGCATGAAGGCTGCCCGCTGCTGACCATTTCATCGGAGTTGGGATTGCGCGGCCAGCCGAGCCCGACCAGCGATGAAGTGCTCAAGGCTCGCCTGGACCAGATCGAAGGCACCCTTGAAGGCGAGAACGCCGCCGAGCGCAGCATCGTCATCATGGCGACACTGGCCGGGGCGCTCCTGCTGTCACGCAGTGTCGCGGATCCTGAATTTGCGCAGCAAATCCTCGACGTCACCCGCGAACACCTCAAACGCTCCGAAGACTAAGCCTGCCAGCGCTTGAACAGCACGCTGGCATTGACCCCGCCGAAACCGAACCCGTTGGACAACGCATACTCGATCGGCATCGACCGCGCCTGACCGTGGACGATGTCTACGCCTTCGCTTGCCGGATCGGGATTTTCCAGATTAAGGGTGGGCGGAACGATCTGATCGCGGATCGCCAACAGCGTGAAGATCGCTTCCAGACCTCCCGCCGCACCGAGCAAATGCCCCGTCGCGGATTTGGTCGAGGTCACGGCAATTGAGTTTTGTGCGCCAAAAACCGACTTGATCGCCGCCAGCTCACCGAGGTCGCCCACCGGTGTCGAGGTCGCATGCGCATTCAGATGCTGCACCTGATCCGGCGCTATACCGGCCTGGGCCAGCGCCACTGTCATCGCCCGCCGTGCACCGCTGCCGTCTTCCGGCCCGGCGGTCAGGTGATAGGCGTCGGCGCTGGTGCCATAACCGACCAGTTCGGCCAGCGGCTGTGCGCCGCGCGCCAGTGCGTGCTCCAGCGACTCGATCACCAGCAGACCGGCGCCCTCGCCCATCACGAAACCGTCACGTCCGCTGTCGAACGGACGCGAGGCGCGCTCAGGCGTGTCGTTGTAGCCACTGGACAAAGCCCGCGCTGCCGCAAAACCGGCAAGACTGACGCGATCGATGCAGGCTTCCGCACCGCCGCACACCGCGATGTCGGCCTCACCGGCACGAATCAGCCGGGCCGCATCACCGATCGCCTGCACCCCGGCGGCACACGCGGTGACCGGCGCACCGAGCGGGCCCTTGAGACCGTGCTGGATCGAGACATGCCCTGCGGCGAGATTGACCAGAAACGAGGGAATGGTGAACGGCGACAACCGTCGCGGACCACGGCTGTCGGTGGTGCGTACCGCATCGGCGATAGCGCCGAAGCCGCCGACACCGGAGCCGATGATCGTGGCGGTGCGTTCCTGAGCGCCGGATTCGGTCGGGTGCCAGCCGGCCTGTTCAAGCGCCTGCCGTGCAGCCTCCATCGCGAACAGAATGAAACGATCCATTTTCTTCTGTTCTTTGGGCGGCGTGGCACGGTCAGGATCGAAACCCGCTTCGGCGTCCTCCTCCATCGTCGGCACCGCACCGCCAACCCGGGTCGGTAGATCGGCAATCACCGCTTCCGGCAAGTTTCGCAATCCCGAACGCCCGGCCAGCAAGCGCTGCCAGACCACTTCGACGCCGCTTCCCAAGGGCGATACCAGGCCCATACCCGTGACAACTACTCGACGCTGATCCATATCGGGTTGACCTCTCTCGACTTGATTTACTTGTAACGACTGGCTGCCGAGCTGTGGGACAGGTTGGGCGCCATCACATGACGGGCAGCGACGAAGGCTTGCCATTCCCCGGCATAGGGCAGCGAAGGAATCGTGACGAGCTCGCCCTGATCCAGACCGGACAGCGCGGCATCGACCATCTCGCCCGCTTCCATGACCATTTCCGCCGGAATATTGGTGGCATCCAGACCCGAACGCTCCCAGATTTCGGTGCGCGTCACTCCAGGCAGAACCGCTTGCACCTTGACACCTGTGCCTTCGAGTTCCGCATTCAGCGTTTGGGAGAGGCTCAACACGTAAGCCTTGCTGGCGCTGTAGGTGGCGTTGAAGCGCTCGGGGAACAAGGCGACCACGGATGCAATGTTGATGATCGTGCCACGCCCGGCGTTGGTGAATGCCGCGGCAGCGGCCGAGGCCAGTCGGGTGAGCGTCGTGACGTTCAACTGAATCAGTTTCTCCAGCTCGTCCGGGTCGGCGTTGGCCAGCAATCCGTTGACCGCTACTCCCGCATTGTTGACCAGCAGGCTGATACTGGAATCGCTGCGCAGACGCTGCTCAAGCTTGATCACTTCCTCCTTCTGCGTCAGATCGGCCTTGAGCACTTCAACCTGAACGCCATGGACGTCTCGCAGTTTGCTCGCAGCCGATTCCAGACGCGCCTTGTCACGAGCGACCAGCAGCAGATCGAAACCACGCGCCGCCAATCGCTCGGCATACACGGCACCGATGCCGGAAGAAGCGCCCGTGACCAGCGCCGTGCCTTGGGATTTCGGTGAATTCATGACGATACTCCTGGGATGCGTTAGGAATGAACGACCGCTAAAAAGCAGAACGCTTCAGTGGCGACTGAAATTATTATAGGCATAATCTCAAGACAATATGATAGCCATAATTTTCCATTTCCCGACGGAAAGGCTGTCGCCCTCCTGTGCTGTGCTCAACCTGGAAGCAAAAAGGGCCGGTCAATGACCGGCCCCTTGGCGTTGAACAATCAGCTTAGTTCACTTCCAGCTTGTCGCGATTGCGATCCAGGATCGCCTTGCCGATCCCCTTCACTTCCAGCAGCTCATCCACGGACGCAAACGGCCCGTTTGTTTCACGATAAGCAACAATCGCTTTCGCCTTGGCCTCGCCCACGCCTGCCAATTCCTTTTGCAGAGTGGCCGCGTCGGCACCGTTCAGATCGACCTTCTGATTTTCAGAAGTGGCTGACGCGTCCATCACCACGGGTGCCTTGTTCGCTTCTGAAGAACCCAGAGGCGCAGCAATGGCAGCAATAGAGGCGCTGGTCAGCAGGGCAAAAATCAGGGAGTAGAAATATCCGGTACGCATAAGTGACGCTCCTTCATCAATTGAGAAAGCAGCTTTTCCGAAGCTGCTCTCCAAACTTAGGCGATGATCGGGACAAGTCAAAAATGCGTCCGTTACAGGATGTGAAACAATCAGGGTTCGAGACGGCGCTGCTGATAAATCCAGTCGACGATCTCGCCGTCGGGGGTATAACCACTGACGGTTTCGCGCAGGAGTTGGCGGACTCGGGAGTAATCATCTGCATCGACAGCAGCGAGCAGCTCTCCCAACCGGGATTTAAGAACATCCCAAGGCAAGTGGTCCTCATTGGCCGTCATGATCATCGGATGCGGCGTCGCGGCAACATTGTCGCCAATCAGCAGTTCTTCATAGAGCTTTTCACCGGGACGCAACCCCGTGAACTCGATGGAAATATCGCCCTGCGGATTGCGTTCGGAACGTATGCTCAAACCGGACAAATGAATCATTTTCTCGGCCAGTTCCACGATTCTTACCGGCTCGCCCATATCCAGCACGAACACATCGCCGCCCTGCCCCATGGAGCCCGCCTGAATCACCAGTTGGGCGGCTTCCGGGATCGTCATGAAGTAGCGGGTGATTTTCGGGTGGGTGACCGTCAGAGGGCCGCCGGACTTGATTTGACTGTGAAACAGTGGGATCACCGAACCGGACGAGCCCAGTACGTTGCCGAAGCGGACCATGGTGAAGCGGGTTTTGTTGACGCGTGAAACGTTGGCCTTGTCGCCGAACAACACTGGCGCAACTTCTCGACTCAATGCCTGAAGCGTGAGCTCCGCCAGACGCTTGGTACTGCCCATGACGTTGGTCGGACGAACGGCCTTGTCGGTCGAGATCAGCACGAAATTCGAAACGCCCGACTGCAACGCCGCCTGTGCCGTATTGAGCGTACCGATCACGTTATTCAACACGCCTTCGGCGATATTGTGCTCGACCATCGGCACATGCTTGTAGGCCGCCGCGTGGTAAACGGTGTCGACCTTCCAGGTTTTCATCACATCCAGCAGTTTGTCCTGATGGCGGATCGAGCCGAGAATTGGCAGCAAACGAACGGGCGTCGACTCACGACTGCCACGCTGCTCGAGCTCCGAGAGAATGCTGTAGAGGTTGAATTCGCTATGTTCGAACAGCAGAAGCGTCGTCGGCTGCAACGAAAATATCTGCCGGCACAGTTCAGAACCGATGGATCCCCCTGCGCCGGTGACCATCACCGTCTTGCCCTTGATGCAGCGTTCGAGCAAATCCGGCTGAGCCGGCACTGAGTCACGCCCCAGCAGGTCGGCAATATCGACTTCTTGAATGTCTTCGACTTTTACCCGGCCACTGGCCAGGTCAGTAAAGTTGGGAACGCTGCGAACGTGCAGCGGAAAACCTTCCAGCAGGTTGAGAATTTCCCGACGACGGGCACGAGTCGAGGAAGGCAGTGCCAGAAGAATTTCCTGGGCACCGGTCACGTCGATCATTTGCTGGATATGTTTGGGCTTGTAGACCTGCAGCCCGGAAATCGAGCGGTCCGAGATACCCGGATCATCATCGATGAACGCCACGGGACGCAGCACCCGGCCCATGCGCAGTGCCGCAACCAGTTGATTGCCCGCCACGCCGGCACCGTACACTGCCACTTTGGTCAGCCCGTCGTCGCGGTTGGTGAAGGGCACGTGCTGGGCTGCGGTAAACCAGTCGCCCATGAAGTATTGGCGCATGCACAGGCGCAAACCGCCTATGATGACGAGACTGAGCCACCAATAGTTGAAAATGATGGAGCGGGGAACCACGGCCTCGTGGTTGCTGTACCAATAAACCACCAGCGCCAGGATCAGCGATGAAAGACTGACGGCCTTGACGATCGCGATCAGCGCATCGTTACCGAAGTAACGCATGACTGCACGGTACATTCCGAAGCGAATGAAAAGCGGGATTGCAACGATCGGGGCACTGACGAACAACCAGAAATGTACTTTAAGCGGGTTGTACATATCGTCGATGCCGAGCCGGACGATGAACGCAAGCCAAAGAGACCCCCAGACCAGAAACACATCTGTGGCAACTTGAATCAGTCGTTTTTGCCTGCGTGGCAAACCTAACAAAAAGGCGCGTAATTTATCCATAAACCTCAACCGACCAGGCACGTTGGCCTACTTAATCCGCCTTCATTGTACGTAATAATTAGAGGCCAGACGGATTTTGTCTAACGATCCTTGCCCCGCACAGTTTTGACTTCATACTCACCCGCATGAAACTTCACCGCCAGAACCAGCAATGGCACATAGGCAATTATCAGGCCTGTCGCTCCATCCAGCCCCGTCACTACCACGGCGATGGCAACCGGCAGTAGCCACAGCACATTGATCAACGCCACGGCAATAGTCACCGGCAAATGCCTTCCATAAACCCGCGAGGCGTACTGGTAGGCATGACTTCGATGAGCTTCATACACCTTCTCGCCTCGCAGCAAACGCCTGAGCAACGTAAACGTCGCATCGACGATAAACACGCCCGGCAGGATCAGCCATGCCCACAAGAGATCCGGGTTGAGCGATGCCGCCTGTAATGCAAGGACCCCCAAAATGACTCCCAGAAATCCGCTTCCGGCATCACCCATAAAAATTTTTGCCGGTGGAAAATTCCAGACCAGAAACCCCAGGACCGACATTGCCAACAGCAATGGTGCCCAGATAAAGCCCTCATGACCGGTGATCCAATAGAGAAGGCAGGCTGAACCACAGACACTGATTGCCTCGACGCTGGCCAGGCCGTCGATTCCGTCCATGAAATTGTAAAGGTTCAACATCCATACCAGATAAAAAAGTGCGAAGACATTGCTGACCCAGCCCGGATCCAAGGTCATACCAAACACTTCCACCGGTGCCAGTCCGCCGGTCCACCACAACACCCAGGTCGCCGCAGCAAAATGGCCGAGCAGACGCCAGCGAGCCGCAATATGGCCATGATCATCCATGAATCCGATCACAGCCACCAAGGCGCCCGCACCGGCAGCGCCCAGAAAAAAGCCGGAATCGATCAACCCTGCTGACCATATTGCCACCAGGCCAGACAAAAAGGTCACGACGATCGATACCCCACCGCCACGCGGAGTGGGAACGGCGTGAGAGCTGCGATCATTCGGCACGTCGAGCATGCTGCGGGCCAACGCATATCGGCGAAGGCCGGCAGTCAATGCAAACGAAAGGCCGCAGATAGCAGGTATGAGCCACCAGAAAATCATCGAGTACATCACTCCAAAAGGTAAAACGTGTCACACGTGATGCCCCACGCTCTCTTTGAGAAAACAAGTGAGCTGGCAAATGAGGGGAGACGGCGGCAGGCCGCGCCCGGTGCACCAAAACGGCTAAGGATACACGACGGATTGCACCTCGGATGGCCGACAGCAATCGTCGTGAGTGGCGGATGGGCTGTATTTTGCAAGTTTTCGTGCAAAAGGCCATGAATGAAAAGGATGACGCGACCTACCTTGCAGATTAAGATTACGGGCTTTTTTTCGAAATGATGGACGACAGCCGATGGCTGACGTCTCGAGGGACTGTAAATGGTATTTTTTCCGGTATTTCTTTCGGTTGTCTTTGTAGTGCGCAACCAATCTAACCATATTGGAAGTATCCTGGCAGACGCAGTTGAACGGATGTCCACGCTCGTTAGCGACTATGAACTTATTGTTGTCGATAACGCTTCGGATGACGACAGCATATCGATACTAAAAAGCCTGACCGGCGAAAACGGTCTGCCCAACTTGCAAGTCTATGCACTGACCAAAGAAGTCGATGCCGATACCGCATCGTGGGCTGGCCTGGAAAACGCTCTGGGCGATTTCGTCGCAGTGATCGATCCGCTAGTCGATGACATCGCTTTCTTGCCTGAGATGCTCGACAAGGCAGTCAGCGGCGCCGACGTGGTTTTCGCCAAGAACAAACAGAAACCCGCACAAAGTCTCGCTTACGAAGTCGCCTATTCGGTCTTCAACAAAGTATACAAATCGTTCAACGGCATACATCTTGCCACCGAGGCCCCGCAATATCGGGTGCTCAGCAAGCGCGTCATCAATTTCATCCTGCAGCACCCTCAACCTTCGGTAACCTATCGCCACCTCCCGGCGACAGGCGGTTTTGCCCGTGCCAATCTGAACTACAGTTCCAGCCCTCGAGTAACACAGAAGAAACGTCTGCGCGAAAGTATTGATCGGGGCATGCTCCTGTTGGTGTCGACCACTCGGGCGCCCATGCGGCTGGTTACTTCCCTTTCGCTGTTTGGCGCAGTCGCGAATCTCATTTACAGCTTCTATGTGGTCGCCAGCGGCTTTCTCAAAACAGACATTGCACCGGGCTGGATCAGTCTCTCCTTACAACAATCCGGCATGTTTTTCCTGATTTCGCTGGTGCTCCTGGTACTGGGCGAATACATCCTGCACATGACCAGCCTGACCAATGAAGGTCCGCTCTATCATATTGCCCAGGAGTTCACCAGCGCGCGCATAACCCGCCGGGAAAAACTGAATATCGAAGAGGTCGCATCGCCCGAGACGCCTCAATCCTCCTCAGGCCGAGTGGCGTGATGTCGACGACTAATATGCAGGATGCGGTCGTTGTAGGAGGGGGGTTCTACGGCGCAGCGATCGCGGTTTACCTTGCCAGACAACGCGGCATGAAACAGGTCATGCTTATCGAGCGTGAATCTTCGCTGTTGAGCCGGGCCTCTTATAACAATCAGGCTCGCGTACACAATGGCTACCACTACCCGCGCAGTTTCACCACGGCATACCGCAGCCGGGTCAACCTTCCGAAATTCGTTCAAGACTGGCCTGAAGCCGTAAAACAGGACTTCACCAAGCTGTATGCAATCGCACGACGCAATTCGAAGGTTACTGCCAACCAGTTCGAACGCTTTTACAGGGAAATTGGGGCAAAAATCGAGCTGGCCAGCCCTGCGCTTCGATCACTATTCGAGCCAAGGCTGATCGAAGAGGTTTTTCTGGTTGAAGAGTACGCATTCGACTCGACTCAACTGGCGAGATGGGCAATACGTGAACTGCAGGAGAGCGGTGTGCGCATTCGCCTGAATACCCAGGCCGTGGCCATTGCCAACAGCCCGAACCAATCGCTGAACATTACCCTGGCCCCCGACGGCAAAGATCGGGAACAGATCAGCGCTCGATACGTCTTCAACTGCACCTACAGTGGTCTGAACCAGTTTGGCGGCGACTTTCCTGGCACTCGCACTGCGTTGAAACAGGAAATTACCGAAATGGCGCTCATGCGAATGCCGCCAGCACTCAGCGATCTGGGTATCACCGTAATGGATGGACCGTTCTTTTCCGTTATGCCCTTTCCAGCTCGTGGCTTGCATACGGTTTCGCATGTTCGCTACACGCCCCACCTGCATTGGGCCGACGACCCTAATACAAATCCCTACCAAAAGCTGGACACCTATCAAAGGGATACACGCGTGGATCGGATGATTCGCGATATTGGGCGCTACTTGCCTTCAGTACTGGGCTCCGAATACGTCGACTCACTCTTCGAGGTCAAAACCATTCTCAGCAAAAATGAAGGCGACGACGGCCGACCTATTTTGTTCGAGAAACACGAAACCCTCCCGGGCTGTTATTCCATCCTGGGTGGCAAGATTGACAATATTTATGACGTGCTGGAAAAGCTCGAGACTGAAAACCTGTCCGGCACGCAAACCACCTCTTCCGAGCAAGCACAATGAATTCGCTGATTGAAATTACTATTCCGGTCCTGAACGAAGAGTCAACGCTCGCGGAACAGGTTCGTAAAACCCACGATTATATTCAAACCAACCTGAGCGATATCGGCATCATCCGCATTGTCCTCGCGGATAATGGATCCACCGACCGAACTCAAGAAATTGCTCTGGAGCTGCAAAAAAGCCTGTCCGACGTTCGCTACCTGCGCCTTGAACAGCGCGGAGTCGGTCGTGCGCTAAAAGCGTCCTGGACACAATCGAGCGCCGACATCGTCGGCTACATGGATCTCGACCTGGCCACCGACTTGAGCCACCTGCGCCCGGCGCTCGAAGCGCTGAAAGCCAACAAGGCAGATATTGTGACTGGCTCGCGCCTGGCCAAAGGCGCCAAGGTCATCGGACGCAAACCCCTCAGAAACGTTACCAGCTTTGGCTTTAACCTCATCGTCAAACTGATTTTCCGAACGTCATTCAGCGATGGGATGTGCGGGTTCAAATTTCTCCAGCGCAGTGTTCTCGCCCCTTTGATGCAGACAGGCGCCAACAGTGACGGATGGTTTTTTGCAACCGAGTTGCTGATCACCGGGGAACACTTGAAATACCGCGTGATGGACTTGCCGGTCACCTGGACTGATGATCCGAACTCGAAGGTGAAAGTGCTCAAACTGACCATCGAGTACCTCAAAGCGATGTTTTCCCTGCGCCAACGCCTGAACAACTCAAAGCGTGAAGCATGAAGAACTCGAGTCTTTCGCCAGACCATAAACAGTTGATATTGGGTACCGCCCTCTGGGGCTGGGGTATTGAACGTGCCCAGGCATATGAGTTGCTTGAGCAGTTTTTGCTCAGCGGCGGAACAATGGTCGACACCGCGACGAACTACCCTATCAACAAGCGTCAGGAGGACTTCGGTCTCGCTGTTCGCTGGATTGCTGACTGGGTCAGGCAAAACACCAGCTCCAAACTCGCACTGACTGTCAAAATCGGCTCGAAGGACAATATGGGCTCGCCTGAAGTCAGTCTGAGCCCGGATGATATAGATCGCGCATCGAGTACCCTGCACAGTCAATTTGGTTCGGCACTTTCCTGCGTTTCGATCCACTGGGACAATCGCGCAGAGGACGACATCGACGGCGCGACCATTGCAGATACCGTCGAGGCCATGTCCAGACTTGAACAGCAGGGTCTCGGTATCGGTCTTTCGGGTATCAGACATCCCGAGCTTTATTACAAGGCCGATCCGTCGCTCTCTCGCAAGTGGGCCATTCAGGTCAAAGAGAACCTCAAGACCCATGCTGCTCGCGCAGCCTACGAAGCCTGGTTTCCCGATGCGAAGTATCTGGCCTACGGTATCAATCTTGGCGGCCTGAAGACCGAAGCGGCCAAGACAAACAGTTCGATGGAATTGCGCAACATCAATATTCCTCAGGCGTTTACACAGAAGCTCGTCGACTTCCTCAACGAGCCGCACGCATTCGAACCAAGACCCACAACGCTCAACGAACTGGCCCTCGCCGCTTCCTTTGTAAACCCGTCGCTGTCCGGGATCGTCATTGGCCCCAGAAACACCGACCAATTGGACAATACCCTCAACTATTGGAAATCGCTGCAAGCACAAGCAGACACAAGTACAGGGCAGAAAGTCTTCACTCGACTGTTCGAAGAATTACCGTCCGACTAGGAAGACTCGCTGACAATGCAACCGCTCAAATTCATATTTGCAGGCGTCGCCAATACGGCCATCGGCTATGGCGTTTTCCTGCTACTTGTCACATTGCTGGACATGAACCCTTCCTATGCGAACGCCATTGGCTATGTCATTGCCTTGATAGCCGCGTTCATCCTCAACAAGACTTTTGTGTTCAACCAATCCACCACTGATCGAAGCACGATACCGAAGTTCATTGTTGCTTTCGGCATTGCTTTTGGAATCAACCAGCTGGTGTTGATCTCCGGGTATCGCCTGGCGGGCCTGGATCCGAAAATCGCGCAAGTATTTGCCATGATTTCTTACACCATCAGCTTTTACGCTCTGAACAAAAAATTTGTATTCAACAAAAAAACAGATATCGATTAAAAAAGACACTACACAAGGACACAACAAGTGCCGACCACCCCCATCAACAAGCGCGTCACAAACGCCTTGTTCTCACCGCTTAGTTATGGCTTAGCTCTTCTGCTCTCCATGGCAGTTGGTGTTATTTTTTTTATTGCCAACAACACAACTATCCCTGCACCACTCCCACCAGAAGAAAATTATATTCCCGCTCTGAAGGTTAACTTTGATCAGTGCACAACTGGAAAATACTGGATAACTGTAAATGGCTGGGCACTATTGGACCGGCCTGACAGCGCGACAAAAATCCACCTATTTGCCACCGGGCCAGGCGGCTCTATAAAACTGACAACACGGCGCCTGCAAAGAAAAGATGTCAGTGACTTTCTAAAAATTCACAGTGATTTCCACTTGCACGGTTTTTACGCATCAGCAATAGGGCGCAACCTGAGCCAGCGGTATGGTGAAAAAGTAAAAATCTTCATTGAAGACTCGAAGGGCTTAATTCACTACGGAGGCGAAAATGTCTGCACAGCAAATTGATTCCAACACCCAAAAGACACTGGCCTTTGTGTTATTTATTGCCTTGTTCTACTTGTACTTCTTTCTAACTCTGGAACTTAAACCTTTTTCCGACGATGTAACTTTTCTATCAGTTGCCACATCAGGCGAATCACCGCTCCACTATTTAGCCAGGCGCTACAACGTCTGGACGGGTAGGATCGTTATTGAAGCAGTCATGTACACCACGATCGCCTATTCTGCGTTCTGGAAACTGGCAATACCTACTTTATTGCTACTTAGCATCTACGCCACCTGGAGAGTTTTCTTTTCCAAGACAATCGACTTCCGCTATGGCATTCCGATCTGCATGGCTTTAATGCTGTTAACAGGCCACAACATCCTCGACACCACCATATATTACGTGACCGGATTTTATAACTACTTGCTGCCGATTTCAGCAGCAGTTTTTGTATGCGCAACATTCATGCGCCCCTCGTTATTCTCTACCCCCGAGAAATTTCTCGCCATTCCTCTCGCACTGATCGCATCACAGTCCGAGCAGGCCGGCATATCAACACTCGCACTGTTTACCGTTTCTTTATTATGGGACAAAAAGAGTTCATTAGCATATAGAAGCACACTACTGGTAATCGTTGCCATTGGATTTGCGTTTCTTATCACCGCCCCAGGGAACTACCTGCGCCTCGTCTCCGAATTGCGCTACATGCCAGAATTCAATGACTACAATATAATAAAGAAAATCTCGACTGGCTTTGATGTTTTCAACGCCCACTACACCGACACAAGAAATCTATACCCAAAAGCGATCGGAATACTAATAACGATGCTTGCCTTTCAAAAACAATTCAAATTCAAAAAAATTGCCTTTGTATTGATGGCGATCGGAGTATTCCAAGGAAGTATTTTTTCTAACATCTTCAACATAGGAACAAATGAGTATTACTCCCTGCGCTACGCAAGCACAGGACTCGGCCTGGAGTACTTTTTGTCCTACACGCTTAGTATTCTTTCCCTTGTCAGCATGATCTACATCATGAAACAACTGTTAGAAAATGACGCGAGCTTCTATCTCGCCACTTTCTTCCTGCTCCTGCATACCGCAGTTACGACTCTGGTAGGTCTTTCTCCGACAGCATATGAATCGGGCTACAGGGTTCTATTGGCAGGTGACATGATAAGCCTAATGTTGATTTGCCTGCTCATTAAAGAACTCATTGATCAGCGCAGTCATTGCGTGCTGCCTACCCCTTCGAAATAACCCCTTGATCAAGAGTTTCATGTACCGAACACTTGATTAACAGGTGTTCGGTACATATAAAGGGATAAACGGAGGGGATGGGGAGGGGGCGATGGGTATCTATAAGCAAACCATCCAGTCAAGAGCCCAGCTCAAAATCCACAATCAGTTTTAACGCCAATACTTTTCCATACTGACGCAACTCTGGTACAGCGGTAGCCTCCCAATAGTCCGCCTTTAACATAGGCCCTATATAGAACAACCAATCGGACGCCTTTCCCTGCTGACTTAGCACGGCCAATTCACTGCTAACACACAACCCAAGGTTTAACGCATCGACCTTCAAAAGACCATCGCGCTCCAGCTGTCGGATCAAACGATCCTCAACCCGCCTAAGATTGGTGTTAGGTCCTGTACAATTTACGACTTTGGCAACTTTCAAGCTTGTAACGGATTGCTCGCCTCTTGCTTGAATATCAATATTCATGCCTTCTGCACAAGTTGTTACAGCCTTGATCCGTCCCGCTATTGAGCGAATTTGCCCGCGCGACTGAGCCCTCTCGAAGCGGCTGTACGCCTCCGGGGCCACTCGATGGCGATGAACATCCCAATAAGGCTGGAGGTGCCGCAGAAACCGTTGACGCTCGATGTTGGGCAGACGTTTCCACAACGTAGGAGTAATGGGCCGCAATGCACCCAGAACATCTCGCCAGTCAACACCCCGCTGCTCACACAAATCGACTTCAGTACGAATTACCCGCATGTAACTACGTACGGTTGACGCAGTGCTCATTAACTTAGCAACGATGTCCGTAGACAGCAGCTCAGCGTTACGGCTTGCACGATGAGGAGCAGGGCACAAACCGCGACGCGAGAGCATATGAATTGGCCCCCGATGCCCTTCATGTATCAGTCCGAGCGCAACGTCGAGCGCGGTTAGCCCGGCCCCCACAAGCAGAATCGGTAAGTCGACATCTGGAGTGGCTGCTTTACTGATCGCCCAAGGGTCAGATTCATAAAGATCAGATTCAACGTGAGATGTAAAACAATCCAGATCAACAGGTGAAAAGTTACCAAACGCGAGCACCACTCGATCCGCGATAACTTTTTCACCGCCGGCCAACTCAACAACGCCTTGCGCACCTTGTGCCTTTATTGAATGCACTTCGGAAACTAGTCGTTCCAACCGCACGCTCTTCGAGCAATGCTTTTCGGCATCATCCAGAACCGACGTCAGATACTCTCCATAAATCTTGCGCGGAATGAATGACGATGCCGTGCAGGCAGGATCCCTCGCCTGGCAGAAGCGCAGAAAGTGCTCAGGATCATCGACGTCCGCACTCATATTCCCCGCAGGCACATTGAGCAGGTGTAACGGGCTGTTGGTGCCGTACGCCAATCCTCGCGCCATGGTCCCGGAGCGGTTGATGAGTACGACTCGGACATCGGAGAGGCTGCGACGCAAGAATTGTGCTGCCGTTACTGCACCGCTGAAACCAGCGCCAATGATGACGAGGGTTTTCATTGATCAAACCTTTTATCCAGGTATTCCAGTACTCTTGCGATGGATTCGGACAGGTCTTCGGCAACAGTGTTGATGCGAATATCCGGATTGACCGGTGCCTCATAGGCAGAGTCGATCCCGGTGAAGTTCTTGATCTGGCCCGCTCTTGCCTTGCTGTAGAGTCCTTTCGGATCGCGTCGCTCACACTCTTCCAGCGAGGTGTCGATAAAGACTTCGACAAATGCTTCATTGCCGATGACGTCACGCGCCATGGCGCGATCACGATGAAACGGGGAAATGAACGCGGTAATCACGATCAACCCGGCGTCGATGAGTAACTTCGACACTTCTGCAACACGTCGAATATTCTCGACCCGATCAGCATCGGTAAAACCCAGATCCTTGCACAAACCCATGCGCAAGTTGTCGCCATCCAACAGAAATGTGTGCCGGGCCTTGGCCACGAGTGCCTGCTCCAGAGCATTGGCGATCGTCGACTTGCCCGAGCCACTCAAACCCGTCAGCCAGATAACAGCCGGTTTTTGCCCCTTTACCTGAGCTCTTGCCGACGCACTGATGGCGGTAGCGTGAAAAACCAGATCCTTGCTCATACGATTAACCTTATTCGAATCAGACTACAAGACCCGCCAGCAACTGGCGGGCCTTCTGCTCTAAGCGTGGGGCAACAGGCGATCACGCAGGGCCTTGATGCGAGCCTCGCAGATCCGGTAAGACTCACTAGCCAGCAAGTCAGCACGCTGTTGCTCATCGGTCAGCGCAAGCGTATGGGTATCGCAACCGATCCGGTGAATGTAATCACCGATAAAATCACAGGTACGCAGTGATGCCCAATCCGTCCCGTCGCGCGTGAACAACTGCAGGGTCAGATAATAGTCTTCCATGTACTTCATATCATCAAAGTACGTGACGGCTTCCAGATCGCACTTGTTCAGATCGAGGAGGAAACTGTGCAGCGGCGCGTGGTTATGTTCGACGAAATCACGGTAGTTATCGCCGTAATCGAAAATCTTTTCACGCTTGACGATGCAACCAGTCGCCGAATCCACCATGGTGGAGTAGACACGTGCAAAGGTTGCATTTTTGCCACTCGACTTGATCTGTTCCAGTTGTGAGCTGTAAGCCCACGGAAACAGCATGTCGTCATAATCAAGAAATGCTGCGTAACCACTACCGACTGCTTTAAGCGCGTCATTGAGCATCAACGAACGCAGGTCCGGCGTTTGCTCCGTCGAGAAGTAACGACGAATCACCGGAGCACAATGTTCACTCCACGGCAATTGAGCGAGTTGCGTTTCAAGTGTTGCAATTTCCTCGTCATCCATGTCCTGGATAGCCAGAACAGGCAACACCTGACTACCGGACTGAGCGATCAACGAAAAAAGTGCATTGATCAGCGATGCCCGGTCACCACGACGGTGGTAGCGCACAATTGTCGATACGGTATCGAGCGCAGAACCGTGGACACCGTCCTCCGGCAACAGTCGGAAACATGAGGCTTCGCAGCATATCTTGTAGCCGATCGCCGGAGCATTCGGGCGCAATTCCATGCAGGCAACTTGATCAGCCTCGATACTGAAGTTGGCAGTGCCTTCGCCCTGCACGAACGACGGATCGTTTCGCAAACTGGCCGACACGGAATAACCCTCGTGCCGCTTCGCCATTTTCAGCAACGACTCGACGGCCGTTGCAGGGAACAGGCAAATATCACTGAAGCGCAGCGTGAAGTCAGATTCGGCAGGCACATGACCGGAGATTTTCACACCTTGTCCCTGCAACGCCTGGTGAAGCTCTGCGTTTTCGACAGAAACCGAGCAAGCCTTGAACGCCCCTGAATTGGCAAGGCATGTCAGGAACTTGCGGCGCAACTCAGGTTCAGCCTCCAGGCGTGCCACGGCTTCAGGTGTCAGCACGACATTCAGCTTCAATTCTGCTGGCAGGACACAATTGGTGGTCGCCGAAAACGACTGGCCGGACAATGCACGTCCGATGGAGTTGAGGTAGCCGTAACCAAAGCGGGTATCGGGCTCAAGGTGCGCCCCCTCAGCCCATTCGTTCCAGGCGTTTACCACTACGTAGCGGCGATCTTCCGGCAGGTTCTGCTCGGAGTAATCCACCAGATACTCCATCCAGCTCTGGAATTTTTCCGTAGTGAAGTGGTTAAGCACGTACGCCCGGTTACCGTAACGAGCAGTGTTATCCCAGGTTGGAACCAGCGACCGGAACAGCGTGAAATCCTTGCCCAGATCCTGCCCCATGTAGTGATCGGCAACTTCGCTGTAGTTAATGACGTTACCTTCCAGAGGCCAGTAAGGGCGCAACTGGCTGCGAGTGTCCTGAACCGCGTCGGCAGTCCAGTCATGCAGTACCCGTTCGACGGCAGAGTCCATGCCATGGTCTTGCGGATTTGTCGCACCGCGCGTCAGCGTCGCCACCATGTATGGTGCCTTGAGGCCCTCGCGCTCGCACTCTTCGCGCCACACAGCCAAGTATTCGTCGATATGCTCGATCGAGGATGGACGATACACGTGCAACATCGGACGCCCATCTACTTTGATATAGCGCTCGTCCTTGAAGAACGGGATGAGATAGCGAATAAAACCACGGGCGTCTTCTTTCGAATAGACCTGTCCCAGCAGAATTTCCGCCTCATTACCATCCCAGCGGCGAGTCCAGTTCTCGTTCGCCCAACAGAAACAGAACGGCATATCGATCTGCTGATTATCCAGCAGCATCTGTGCCGGCTTCTCGAGGATCATTCTGCCGGTAAACCAGTAATGATAGAAAATCAGGCCGTGAACACCTGACTTCTTCATCATTTCAGCCTGCTGTTCCAACCTGGCCGGGCCGTCAAGATGGTAGTAACCGATGTCCTCGTGCGGGACATGTTGCTGATAATGACCATAGAACAACGGATTGGCCGAACGGACTTTGTACCACTCGGTAAATCCGGTGCCGTGCCATTCATCATTCTCGGGTGTCGGATGAAACTGCGGCAGGTAGTACGCCAGCACCTTGATGGTGTCGTGTGTGATGCTCGCAGAGTAATCAACCTGTGGCTCGTAATATTCCCGAGGCTCATGCGAAATCTGCGGAGCTTCCAACTGATAGTTACGTCCCTCACTGGTGGTCGTATTGACCAGTATCAGGCGTTCCAGCGAACGGCTCAGCAGATCGCCGGCAACGGCGTCTTCGCTGCTCGCGAAGTGCTCGAATTGCAATGGCAACTGCAGCAGGTCACTGATAGTGCCAACCCGTGCCCAGAACAGCCCGACTCGAGGGAATTGCGCACTAGGGAAAGTAGTCGCATCGATCTCGCGGTACTTTTCCAGAGCCGTGGCAATCACGTTTCCGGCATCAGTCCAGCCAGCCTGGTGGTAGATGGCAGACTCAGGTCGGGTGTCGACGGGATATACAACCTTCGCGTCCCCACCGAGCAATTGAAGAATCTGCCCGACATTGGCAGGGGAACCGCATAGTAGCTCCAGGCGCTCTTTCAACCCCGAACCGTCATCGTTATCGGCGCTGCCGGCTTCGTCATGGAAGTGCGCTATTACGTCGTAAGCTTTCAATCGACTGCCGAACTGGACAATCAGCGCAGCAATCGCTCCAACCTGCCCAGGGACAACCTCAACGACCAACTTGCGCAACAGAGGCACTGCTGCACGTAACGCTCTGTCGTCAAACTTCGAGCTATCGCCGCTGCTGCGAGAAATGAACAGATCGAATTCGACCGGGACATTTTTGAGGTAGCTGAGCCAATGGCCCGACAATTGCTCACCGCTCAAATGAAGATGAACGGCAACCATTCCAGGCGCTGTTGTTGGTGCCTCTGGCAGGTAAGGATCCAGGTAGTAAGGCACCACTTTGAGTACTTCGTACTCAGTCAATGCGGCGTCGCCAAGCGGTTTTGAAACCTGATTCAACGCCAGTCGCTTCTGGCTGAGCTTGAGCTTGCGGACTGCAATAGCCAGTGCATGACGCAAACCGCCACGGCGAGCTTCGCGTACAAAACGGCTGAGCAGCTGCGGCTGTTGCGCAAGCAGATTCAACAGTTGTATGGCGACGCGATGGCGGCCGACCTTGCGGGATAGATGGTAGTTACGACCTTTGGTGTCGTGGATCGACCGGCCTTCGTAGTACCCGTGGCGCAAATAATGGATCAGCGGATTGATACGGCGTAACCGCACGTCCGGATAGTTGTCGAGATAGGACTTGGTGGAAAATCCTGCCGACGGGTCACGCCCCTCACGCCAGCCCTGCTCAAGATAGTGCTGCAACGGGTCGACACCCGCCGCCCGAACATCTTTGTAGGTACTGAGGTAGTAAGCGGCATCGAACAGCTCGCTCTGAGCCGGATGATCATCTCGATAGCGAAGACCGAACCGCTCTGCAATGCGCGAGACAAGGGATTTCAGCAAAAAGCGTCCAGAAGAATAACGACGCAGGTCAGCCTCAAGGCTCTCAATTGATAGCTCCGCGTCTGAAAGAGACGTCTTGAAAACACCATACTCAGTCTCGAGCCAACGACGGTGTCCGTCGAGGTTTGAGTAATCGGCCTTCAACGCTTCGTGTCGTTTATCAAGTTCGCCGTAGTCGGCGGCAAGCGTCGTGATGTTTTGTTCTTTCAGCCTCAGTTGCACATTCAGATCAGCGTTGTTTTCATCGAAACGACGCATGAGTCGATAGGCAGGCAAACGTTCGTTCATCGCCTCGCAAAGGCTGTTGACAGTGCTGACGACCGCCTGGTCATCTGCACGCTCATCACGCGAGAGTTCCAATAGCAGAAGGCTGAGGTTCAAGACATCGGCCGGTACTGCGGAATCCTTTTTGAGCTCGTCCAGCGTAAAGCTGTTGTGCTGCAGCGACCGCTGGAGAAAGTTGCTCTGATATTCCAGGAACTCGGAGCCCTGCGGGTCAAACGGCAACCCCAGCGACTCAGACATGCGTCGCAGCTGCTTCTCGGGTTCCTGAAGCATCAACTCGTAATTTACAAAAACGCGCGATGCTCCCTGGCTGTATTTCAAGCTGAACAGCATGTGCTCAAGCCAGAGAAAGTAGCCTTTCTCAACTTCAAACTCGTTCCGTTTGACCAATGAATGCGCAACGTTTATCGGATTACGGAAAGCAATGACATAGCTGACCTGCAGACCCAGTTCGGCAAAGATCTCCTGCCAAAATGGCAGCAGTCGGGACATCCGCGGGTCTTTTACACCAAAACACTTGATCTCATTGAGCTTATCGCGCAGATGCTCGATTGCTCGCGCCTTGTGGCTCTGCGCGACCGGCGAGTCCAGCTCTTCCCGGCGAATGGGAAGCAGACTGTCCCAGGCGTGCCCCAGATCCGCCAGCAACTCTTCGTTGTAAGCGGTAATCGTTGCGTCTTCAAAAAAGCCTTTTTCGTTATTGCCCGACTCGGCAGGCAACAGGTTATCGCCCAGATCGACACCAAGGACTTTCAAACCACGCGTAATGGCACTCGTACCGCTTCGGTGCATGCCCAGAACTACGACTATTTGTTTATGATCCATAAGATTAATTATGCTCAACACTTGAAATGGTAAAAGCTGGGATACATTTGAAATCTACTGTCCCGGTTGCTGTGATCGCAGTCTCCGGCAGAACGCGAAACAGGCAGGCATCGATCAAACGATGCAGATAGGTCTCCACTTCCCCTACGACACCGACCACTCCTGAGTTGAGGAAATACGTTCCGGGGTTCAAATTGCACTCGAACTCGAATTCAACATCGACTTCAGCTTCAGCTGCCACGTAGGCGATGGCGTCCTGAGCGCTCGCCGCGCTCGCCGCGCCACCGATCTCGATACCGGCGAGCGTTTTGATCATCATGCCAAAGCGAACAGCCCCCGCCCCCGTCGAAAAAGCTACGCGATAGGTATAACGGTAGCTGTCACCGCGCTTGAGACAGTTAACCTGTTTGCCGGCCGCATTGAGGATGCGCGGCTCGCTGATCAGCACGCCGTGAGATTCGTAGGACATCACACTTTTGGAAACGATATGAGGATCGAAGTACTCCTCAAGTCCGTTGTCCTTCGCCTGTGACGCCTCGACTGCCACCTCGGTGCGCTTGGCCTCGCGCTGGAGTTCAAGGCGCTCGAGCACACCGGTCTTAATCGATTCGCGGATTTCCGCAACTTTGTCCGCAGGCGCGTACAGCAGCTTCTGGTACTGGCCGACAATGACCTTGGGCACACCTTCGGCGAGCTTCTCGCCCTTATCCAGCAGAATCGCCCGCGTACACAGTTCGATGACGGCACTCCCGGAATGCGACACAAACAGGATGGTCGCGCCACTCGCCTTGATCGCCTCGATCCGCGCGAAGCATTTACGCTGGAACAATTCATCGCCGACCGACAGCGCTTCATCAACAATCAGGATTTGCGGGTCAACATTGATCGCCACGGCAAAAGCCAGGCGCACCATCATGCCACTGGAGTAGGTCTTGACCGGCTGATCGATGAATTCGCCGATTTCCGCAAAGGCTTCGATCTCGGCAAAACGGGCTTCAGTCTCGTCTCGTGTCAGGCCAAGTACGGCAGCATTCATGTACACGTTTTCGCGACCACTGAATTCAGGGTTGAATCCGGAACCCAGCTCCAGCAAGGCTGCAACACGACCATGAGTCATGATGTCGCCGTGTGTCTGATTGAGCGTGCCGCAAATCATCTGCAAAAGTGTCGATTTACCGCTACCGTTTCGCCCGAGGATACCAACCGTCTCGCCTCGGTTGATGGTGAACGAAACATCCTGCAGGGCCCAGAATTCACGAAAATATTGCTTGCGTCCGCGTGCGAACATCTGCATCAGCCGATCTCTCGGCTTGTCGTAAATATGGAAACACTTACTCAGGTTGTTGACGGCAATGGCGGTATTAGAGGACATCGGCGAACCCTTTACGCGTTTTTTGGAACCACGCAAATCCTAGCCAAAAGACAAGAGCTGCAGCGATATAGTAGAAACCCAAGTGAATCAGACTCGGCAGTTCACCCCTGAAGAGCAGAGCCCGGGTATCTTCAATTGCCGGGGTCAGGGGGTTCAAAAAGAGCAGATGCCGGTATTCTTCAGGCAGCGCCGTGATCGGATAAAAAATCGGTGAAAGAAACATCAGGACGGAAGTGCAGACACCGATGATCTGACTGACATCTCGCAGGTACACGCCCATTGAGGCGAGAAACCAGACCAGGCCGACAACAAAAATGATCAGAGGAGCCAGAAATACCGGGAGCAACAGAATTGTGTACTGAAGCTTTCCGAAGAAAATCAGATAAGCAATCAGCCAGACACTGAGGCTGACGAGAAAGTGAAACATGGCCGCGCCCAGCGTAACCCATGGAAGTATTTCCAGCGGAAACACCACTTTCTTCACGTAGTTGACGTTGCCGATAATCAGACCCGGGGCTCTGTTTATGCACTCGGCAAACAGATTGAAAACGATCAGGCCCGCAAACAACATGAGCGCAAACTCGGTTTTCGAACTGCTATCGACGCTCCATCGGGCTTTGAACACGACGCTGAATACGAATGTGTAAATCACCAGCATCACAATCGGATTGAACAGTGACCACAGCATGCCCATGATCGACCCGCGGTAACGCCCAACGATCTCCCGCTGCACCAGCGCCCGGATGAGACCTTTGTTGCGCCAGATGCTATTGAGCATCTCCTTTGGCGAAGCAGAAAAGTTCAGCATTGTCTCAAAACCTCAATAAATCCGAGGGAGTTTAAATTCCTCAGCAAACTCTCTCGTCCTGCCATCACTTGAATTACCACAACACTCTTCCTGAAAAAGGCCAAGTCCGACTGCGTATCAGATTCCATTGAATACCGCCGCCAAAAGCAGCCCAAGGTTGCCCCATAAGGATTGCCGGTAGACGCCAGATCGCCGTAACCAGATGATCCGCGCCAATCCGCGAGAATTTCGCGCCCGCTGAAACAGATCCAGCCTCATCCGGCTTTCTTCATTCAACTGGAATCTGGTCGACTCCAGCGCCGCAATATTCTTTTGATTCCACCCACGGAAACGACCGCGGAACTGCATCCGTACTCTGTTCAATTGCGCCATCAGGCCCGATGTAGAGCCGATGAGGTTTGCTCCGTGCTGCCTGTAGAGAATGGTTGGACAAACGTCGTAAGTGACTCGCCCTCCAGCACCTGAGACGAGGAGATACGCCCACCAGTCATGCGAAACGATGTCCAGACTGGAGCCTGCCTGCAGGAACAGCATACGGGCAGCCTGATTGAAGACCATTGTGTTGCCCCCTCCCACGCTTTGCACTAGCGCATTGGCAAATCCGACGGGACGCTCAAACAGAGGAGACAAACCTATTGGTGCCCCTTCCTCATCGATCAATTCGGTCCTGCCACAGTAAAGAGCCGGCTCCTGTGGGGAGGTGCCCTGAAGCTCGCACAGAGCACGCTCCAGCTTGTTTTCTTGCCAGATATCATCCTGATCGGCCCAGGCATAGAAATCGGACTCGATGGATTGGTCACAGGTCAGCGAAAGGAAGTTGGCGGCGTATCCACGTCCCGGTCCCTGGCGAATCGACAGTTTGCCCTCTCCCCAGCGCTCGGCGTATTCGCGTAATAATTCCAGGGTAGAGTCGTCAGAACTATCATCTGACACCACGACAAACCAGTGGGGATAGCTTTGTCGCGCAATGGACTCCAGCTGCTGTGCCAAAAAACGCTCGCCATTGAAGGTGCACAACAGAACGGCGACGCGTCCGGAAGGACCACCTGGTTCCTGCTGAAGCCGGTCGACAATGCGGTGATCCGGACTGCTGTTTTGAACATCCGGGAAAAGAGGGGCTACCACCGAGCACTCCGTTGCTTAAAGGAGAAAATTTCACCTGTGCCGATTCGTTCAACACGAGCGAGCATTCGACGGGCAAGGAGCGCGCCATCGGAACGGCTCATGCGCCACTTCCAGCTGCGCAAAATTTGCAATTATAACGACGAAACATTGCCATTTGATAGCCCAGTGACATTATCGCTTTGCAAACGCTGGAAGCAGGACCGTCAGCCCCGACAAGACATGGATAACGTGAATATTGCAGATGAGCGCCGCGGTGGCGGCGCGTAGGGTATCAAGCCACCATCGTTAGAAAAAGGGTGGCAGTTTGCCAATGCCGATGTAGCAGGCAAAGGCCATCAACGGTCACACGTCTCCACTCAAGTACGCTGCCGCGATTGATACTGGTACGCCGTTCGCTTCAACGCATCGTCGACGCCAATGACAGGCGACCATCCCAGCCTATCGATGGTTTTACTGATATCGACCTGCAATGACCCACACAATCGCTGCGCGAGATCAGCACGACCGATCAGCGATGCGCCCGTCTTCAATACCCAGGAAGGAATCGACAGCAAGCGAGGCTTTACACCCAGGGCACTCGCCATGCGTCTGAGCAATTGAGTGGTGGACAAGTCTTCTCCATCACTGACCAGAAAGGTGTTTCCCGCCGCCTCTGGATGACTGATGCAGACATTGAGCAAATCCACCAGATTCTCAAGCGCAACAAGGCTGCGATGGTTATGTATCGCCCCAAGCGGCAGCGGAGTACCTCGTTCAAGCCAGCGCATCATGCTCAGGAAATTGGCCCCGACACCGGGGCCGTAGACCAATGGCGGCCGGATGACGACGACCTCCATACCCGTTTCGACGCTGATTGCTCGCAAGGCGTCCTCTGCTTCGCGTTTTGATAGGCCGTAAGGATCGAGCGGCGCCGGTAGATCGTCCGCCTTGAAGACAACTCCCGGCAGGGTCATTTCACCGTTGACCTTGATCGAACTGACGAAAATGAATCTTTTAACGCCAGCTTCAGCTGCACTGCGTGCCAGACGAACAGTCCCTTCGACATTGATTTTGCGAAACCGCTCAAGAGCCCCCTCTGCCAAATCATTCATCACATGCACTCGCGCGGCACAATGAACAACCACGTCAATGCCAGCCAGAGGAGGCAGCAGGGCCCTGTCACCCATGTCAAATGCCACAACCCGGCACAGACCACTCAACCTGGTTTCGCCGCGCACAGCAGCAACAGGGCTGAATACCTTGTCGCGCAGCAGTCGAAACACGAGTGCCTCTCCGACAAACCCGGTCGCGCCGGTCACCAAAACTTGAGTACCGATCATTTAGCCTTGCTTCCAACCAGCGCTGTAGCCCAACAGATGCAAAAGAAAAACAGCTTGTCTCGTGCCCTGCGCCGACAGTCTCTGGCACTGAACGAGAGCTTTATCAGCTGCCGGCGTCCCAAAGGCAGCCAAGGCTCGACAAATGAATTCCGCTCAAGCCCCACCAGCCGAACGATCTGCCTGACCTGAGAAAACCACCACCCGTCATGAATGGTCTTGTAACGCATGATCAGAGAACCGATGCCGGCGTTTGCGCCTACCTGATTACTTTCATGCTGGCGATAATCCATGGAGGGACGCGCGTCGATGAACCAGAGAAATCCACGGCTACGTGCGAAAGAGTAAAAATACCAATCGTGGAGACTGACATTCTGCAAGTCGCTCCAGCTGCCCAGCATGGCGGCCTTGAGTGAATGCATCAGCTCACGAGTGAAGACGTATGTACATCCCGGCCCAGCGGCCTCGAACAGGAAATCCCAAGAGGTTTGGGGCTGAGCCTTGTCCAGCAGTTGTGTGCGGCCATCCGGCCAGAACGCGACAACATTGCTGGAGTAGGCATCCACGCCTCGCGCCTGAATTTCGCCGATCGCCCTCTCGAGCTTGTCCCGATACCAGACATCATCCTGATCGGAGAACGCGATGTAGTCGTATTCTTCGAGGGATACATCACGGATCAATCTGAAAAAGTTGCGTGCGGCACCACCGAACGCACCGACGCCAGGGAGCACATGAACACTCTGGCACCTGGCCGCATAGGCTAGGCACCAGGCCTCGGTACCATCAGTCGAGGGATCAACACTGATATAGACGCTCAGGTCTACACCGGACTGTCGAAGAATCGAATCGAGTTGCTCTTCGATCCACTGCATTCCATTGAAGGCCGCCAGCAAAACCGCAACCTTGGGATGTTTTACTGGCATAGCCTTCCTGCTTGCACCGATTTTAACTTTCTCACCCGAAAACGCTTTGTTATTCGAATCAGTGAGAAGGCGAGTCCAGCAACTTCTGCAGGTATTGACCGTAGCCCGTCTTCTTCAATGCATCAGCTTGCTCAGCCAACTGATCGGCGGTGATCCAGCCATGGTGGTACGCAATTTCTTCCAGGCAGGCCACTTTCAAACCCTGACGCTGCTCAATGGTATGAACGAAGTGACTGGCTTCAAGCAAAGAGTCGTGAGTACCTGTGTCCAGCCAGGCAAAGCCGCGACCGAGCATCTCGACATTCAGGGATTTTTGCTCCAGGTAGGCGCGGTTCACATCAGTGATTTCCAGCTCTCCCCGCTCGGAAGGCTTGATGTTCTTCGCGATCTCCACGACTTGATTGTCATAGAAATAAAGACCTGTAACCGCATAGCTGGATTTTGGCTTCAGTGGCTTCTCTTCAATACTCAACGCGCGACCGGACGCATCAAATTCCACAACACCAAAACGCTCGGGATCAGAGACGTGATAACCAAATACAGTCGCGCCGTGCTGTTGAGAGCTGGCCGAACGCAAGTTGTCAGAGAAGTGCTGACCATAAAAGATGTTATCGCCCAGGATCAGACAGCAAGGATCCTTTCCGATGAATTCTTCACCAATGATGAAGGCCTGCGCCAGACCGTCCGGACTTGGCTGCTCGGCATAAGTCAGCTTGATTCCGTAACGACTCCCATCGCCCAATAGTTTACGGAAACAAGGCAAATCTTCCGGGGTTGAAATAATCAGAATTTCACGCATCCCGGCAAGCATCAGCACTGACAGCGGATAAAAGATCATCGGCTTGTCGTAGATCGGCAGCATCTGCTTGGAAACACCAAGGGTCAACGGGTGCAGGCGCGTACCCGAACCACCGGCGAGAATGATGCCTTTACGATTTGTCGTGGTCATTTATTAAGAACTTCCCTAAGCATTCGGGTTACACCACTTTGCCAATCCGGCAAGTGTAGAGAAAAATTATCGCGCAGCTTCTGAGTATTCAAACGTGAATTCAGAGGCCGACGAGCGGGTGTCGGATATGCAGTCGTATCGATCGGATTGATCGCAGTAACTGCAAGCTGCTCGCCATTGTCCCGAGCGAACGCGATGACATGGCTTGCATAGCCGTACCACGATACTTCGCCGCTCGCTGCGAGGTGATACACACCCGCCAGCTCCGGCTGCTGAAGCACCTTGTGAATCGCGATTGCCGTGACATCGGCGATCAGGTCAGCCCCTGTAGGAGCCCCTATCTGATCGGCAATCACACTGAGTGTTTCGCGATCTTTTGCCAGTCGAAGCATGGTCTTGGCGAAGTTATTGCCGCGAGCACCATAGACCCAACTGGTTCGAAAGATCAGATGCTTGCAGCCCGACGCAGCGATTGCCTGCTCACCGGCGAGCTTGCTTGCACCGTAATGATTGACCGGTGCGACCGCATCGGTCTCCTGCCATGACGCAGAACCCTCACCACTGAACACGTAATCGGTTGAGTAATGAATCAGCCAGGCATCCAGCAAAGCCGCCTCTTCAGCCATGACTTGACTGGCATGGCCGTTGACGCGATCAGCCAGCTCGACTTCGGATTCGGCCTTGTCGACTGCGGTGTAGGCAGCTGCGTTGACAATGACATCAGGTTTGAGCGTGCGGATTGTCGCACGCAAGGTGTCCAGATCCGACAAGTCACCACACAGACCATCGACAGCATGACGATCCAGCGCGACCAACTCACCAAGCGGCGAGAGGGAGCGTTGCAGCTCCCACCCTACCTGACCATTTTTACCCAGTAAGAGAATTTTCATGCTTGGTTCGAGCGATCTGCGTAGTTCTGATCGATCCACTGCTGGTAGCTTCCGCTTTTGACGTGAGCGACCCATTCAGTGTTATTCAGGTACCACTCGACAGTCTTGCGAATCCCGGTTTCAAAGGTTTCTTCCGGTGTCCAGCCCAGTTCACGCTGGATTTTACTGGCATCGATGGCATAGCGCTGATCATGACCTGGACGATCCTGAACGTAAGTGATTAAGCTCGCATGCGGACGATGCGCAGAGTCGGGACGTAATTCGTCGAGAAGAGCACAGAGAGTGTTCACAACTTCAATATTCTGCTTCTCGTTGTGACCGCCAATGTTATACGTCTCGCCAATGACGCCTTCGGTCACGACCTTGTAAAGCGCACGCGCGTGATCTTCGACATAAAGCCAGTCACGTACCTGGTTTCCTTTGCCATAGACCGGCAACGGCTTGCCTTCCAGCGCATTGAGAATGATCAACGGGATCAACTTTTCAGGGAAGTGGCAAGGACCGTAGTTGTTCGAGCAGTTGGTCACAAGCGTCGGCAAACCATAAGTACGAGCCCAGGCACGGACCAGATGGTCGGAGCTGGCCTTGCTTGCCGAATACGGCGAACTTGGCTGATAGGGAGTCGTTTCAGTGAAGAGATCTTCCGGACCTTCGAGGTCGCCGTAAACTTCGTCCGTCGAGATATGGTGAAAGCGGAAAGCGGCCTTGCGCGCATCATCCAGCGCAGTCCAATAATGGCGTGCCGCTTCCAACAGCGTGTAAGTACCAATGATATTGGTCTGAATGAACTCGGAAGGACCCGAGATGGAGCGATCGACGTGAGACTCTGCGGCCAGATGCATGATCGCATCCGGTTGATGCTCACGCAGGACACGGTCGATCTGCTCACGATCGCAGATATCGACGCGCTCGAACGTGTAACGCGAGTTTCCGCTGACTTCGGCCAACGACTCTAGGTTACCGGCATACGTCAGCTTGTCGACGTTTACCACTGCGTCGGTAGTGTTGGAAATGATATGACGGATAACAGCTGAGCCGATAAACCCGGCGCCGCCGGTTACTAGAATTTTCACGCGAAACCATACCCTTGAGTTGCTGACAGGGCTGCCAACCGAGCACTGTCTAATCCATAAATGCAAAAGCCATCAATTCAGCCGGGGCTTCTGACAGAGCCAGTCTGCACCGACGTGGGAATATGCCACTATCGGACAGGCGCTGCATTTTACAGCTTAATGAACGTTTTACTAATGGATATAGACAAGCTGTGGCTAAAGTTTTAGTTCGCCTTTCGTTCCATGTCGCAATCAGACAAGACGCTTACGTGAAGCCCTGGACGCACGTCCCAGGAACCAGCCAAAAACAGGCCCGATCAGCATACCCGCCAGCAATGCACCAACCGTGATCACTGATACCGGAAGTTGCGGCCCCGCCCAGCCAAGAAACAACAGGGAAACCGATTGCTGATTTTCGAGAACGAACGCAAGGATCGCCAATACAAGCAATAGAATTAAAACGGAAAACAAAATGCGCTTGAGATTACTCATGAGCAACTCCTTGCGTAACGGTGACCGTCAAGCCCCCTCCTCCTCTTCTTCATTCACGCGATCGCGCAGCTCTTTGCCTGGCTTGAAATGCGGAACGAATTTACCGTCCAGACTGACGGACTGACCGGTCTTTGGATTACGACCGACGCGCGGCGCACGATAGTGCAAGGAAAAGCTGCCAAAACCACGGATCTCGATACGATCTCCAGTAGCCAGGCATTGGGACATTTGCTCAAGCATGGTCTTGATGGCCAACTCCACATCTTTGGATGAGAGCAGCCCTTGATGGGTGACAATTCGTTCGATCAACTCCGACTTCGTCATATTTTTCCCTTCTTTTTCAAGCAGCTAGGTCAGCGCTTGAAAGGTTTTAGCACGCCCGGAAGATTTTGAACAGCCCAGGACTTGACATATCTTTCAACTCGCTACAACGCCCGGTTTCAGGGCATCGAATTGCAGCCTGAGCGACACTCACCGACAAATCACCAACATGGTGCGAGTGACGTAGCCGGCAGGATTGAAGCCGAAGGGAAACCCATCTTCATCCCGAGCATCATCAGAACGCGTGATCACCTTGTAACCTGCCCCCTTGCATTCCTTGGCAGCGCGCTTCTGACACCTTTCCCAGCCTGAACCCAAGCCGGAGCAGTCAACCTCGATGCCACTCACTCCACGCACCGCATGGGTCTTGGCGCTGGTAGTACAGCCTGCCAACACCAGCAAACCCAACAGAACTATAAGCTTGTTCATTCACTTCCTTATGCCAGGCGCCTGCCCGACTACTGCGATCTTCAGCCTAAGCCTAGACGCGAATAGACGATTGATCCGATTAAAGAAACAGACCTCCCGGCGAAGGGAATGGTTTCACCGATTGACCGGAAAGCAGTCCCCCACTAAATCGCAGGCACAAAAAAGGGCGACCGAAGTCGCCCTTTTTGATGATCAGACAGAACTCAGTTCTGTTTGGCCATTGCTTGACGCAGCAGTGCCGCCATAGTGGTGTCAGCTGCTTCGCCTTCCGGAGCTGCTTTCAGGCTCTGGATGGCTTCTTTCTCTTCAGCATCGTCTTTCGATTTGATCGACAGCTGGATTACGCGGCTCTTACGATCAACGCTGATGATCTTGGCTTCTACTTGCTGGCCTTCTTTCAGAACGTTGCGCGCGTCTTCAACGCGGTCACGGCTGATTTCGGAGGCTTTCAGAGTCGCTTCGATATCGTCGGCCAGAACGATGATGGCGCCTTTGGCGTCAACTTCTTTCACGGTGCCAGTCACAATTGCGCCTTTGTCGTTAACCGAGACGTACTCGGAGAACGGATCGCTTTCCAGTTGTTTGATACCCAGGGAGATACGCTCACGCTCCGGGTCAACCGACAGGATAACGGTGTCCAGCTCGTCGCCCTTCTTGAAACGACGTACGGCTTCTTCGCCCACTTCGTTCCAGGAGATGTCGGACAGGTGAACCAGACCGTCGATGCCGCCGTCCAGACCAATGAAGATACCGAAATCGGTGATCGACTTGATGGTGCCGGAGATTTTGTCGCCCTTGTTGAACTGGCCAGAGAAGTCTTCCCATGGGTTCGACTTGCACTGCTTGATGCCCAGGGAGATACGACGACGCTCTTCGTCGATGTCCAGAACCATGACTTCCACTTCGTCGCCGACTTGTACGACTTTCGAAGGGTGGATGTTCTTGTTGGTCCAGTCCATTTCCGAAACGTGTACCAGACCTTCAACGCCTTCTTC
This sequence comes from Pseudomonas sp. B16(2017), assembly GCF_002113205.1. Taxonomy (NCBI): domain Bacteria; kingdom Pseudomonadati; phylum Pseudomonadota; class Gammaproteobacteria; order Pseudomonadales; family Pseudomonadaceae; genus Pseudomonas; species Pseudomonas sp. B16(2017). The sequence continues at coordinate 141,467 of NZ_NEKA01000008.1, read as the reverse complement.
CAGCTCAGCGAAGCAGCCGTAGTCGGTCAGGTTGGTTACACGAGCGGTAACGCGAGTGCCTTCTGGGTAACGGGCTTTGATAGCAACCCATGGATCTTCGCCCAGTTGTTTCAGGCCCAGGGAAACACGGTTGCGTTCGCGATCGTATTTCAGAACCTTGACGTCGATTTCGTCACCAACGTTGACGATCTCGGAAGGATGCTTGATGCGCTTCCAGGCCATGTCGGTGATGTGCAGCAGGCCGTCCACGCCACCCAGATCGACGAATGCGCCGTAATCGGTGAGGTTTTTGACGATACCTTTGACTTGCTGGCCTTCCTGCAGGGATTCCAGCAGAGCTTCACGCTCGGCGGAGTTCTCGGCTTCCAGGACGCTGCGACGGGAAACGACAACGTTGTTGCGCTTCTGGTCCAGCTTGATGACCTTGAATTCCAGCTCTTTGCCTTCCAGGTGCGTGGTGTCGCGCACTGGACGGACGTCAACCAGGGAACCTGGCAGGAACGCACGGATGCCGTTAACGTCGACAGTGAAGCCGCCTTTAACCTTACCGTTGATAACGCCCTTGACCACTTCCTCAGCTGCGAAGGCTGCTTCCAGAACGATCCAGCATTCAGCGCGCTTGGCTTTTTCACGGGACAGCTTGGTTTCACCGAAACCGTCTTCAACCGAGTCCAGCGCAACGTGAACTTCGTCACCGACGTTGATGTTCAGTTCGCCAGCGTCGTTGTAGAACTGCTCCAGCGGGATCAGTGCTTCGGACTTCAAGCCAGCGTGAACGGTTACCCAGCGAGCCTGGTAATCGATATCAACGATAACACCGGTGATGATGGAGCCTGCCTGAAGGTTCAGGGTCTTTAGGCTTTCTTCAAAGAGTTCCGCAAAGCTTTCGCTCATTTTAATTCCTGTTGATTAGGGCGAAAAATACGCCCATCTCCACATCCCAGACAATGTGGGTTAGTTTCATTTAAAAGAAGCGCCACAGGACTATGACTGGTCCCCTGCAACCTTCTTGGTCACCCGGCGATATCGCGAATGGCGATCTCGCTCATGATGCGTTCAAGCACCTGATCGATGGACAACTCCGTGGAATCCAGCTGTATGGCGTCAGCCGCCGGCTTGAGCGGGGCCACCGCTCGCTGGGTATCACGCTCGTCGCGCGCACGGATCTCATCTAGCAGACTCGACAGACTAACACCCTCGACTTTGCCCTTCAACTGCAAATATCGGCGGCGCGCCCGCTCCTCGGCGCTGGCGGTCAGGAAAATCTTCAATGGCGCGTTCGGAAATACCACCGTACCCATGTCGCGACCGTCAGCCACCAGACCCGGGAATTCCTGGAAAGCACGCTGGCGCTGCAGCAGCGCCTCGCGCACGGCGGGTAACGCTGCCACCTGGGAAGCGCCGGATCCGACGCTTTCAGTGCGGATGACATCGCTGACTTCGTCACCTTCCAGAATGATGCGTTGCAGCTGACCGTCGGTCGCCGCGATGAACTGCACATCCAGATGAGCCGCCAGTTTCTTCAGCAGCTCTTCATTGGTCAGGTCGACACCATGGTTGTGCGCAGCAAATGCCAGCAGGCGATACAGCGCACCGGAGTCCAGCAGGTTCCAGCCCAGACGCTTGGCCAGAATCCCGGCTACGGTGCCTTTGCCCGAGCCGCTTGGCCCGTCGATGGTGATGACCGGTGCAATGTTGTTCACGACTGAGCCTCTTGCGCCACACGAATGCCGACCTGCGCGCACAGCGCCAGGAAGTTCGGGAACGATGTCGCGACGTTGGCGCAGTCATGGATGCGGATCGGTGCAGTGGCGCGCAGTGAGGCCACGCTAAATGCCATCGCGATGCGGTGATCGCCATGACCATGCACTTCGCCGCCGCCGATCTGGCCGCCGTCGATGATGATGCCGTCCGGGGTCGGTTCGCACTTGACGCCCAGCGCCAGCAAACCGTCCGCCATGACCTGGATACGGTCCGATTCCTTGACCCGCAGCTCCTCGGCGCCGGTCAGCACGGTGCGCCCTTCGGCACAGGCCGCCGCCACGAACAGCACCGGAAATTCGTCAATGGCCAACGGAACCAGTGCTTCCGGAATCTCGATACCCTTGAGTTTAGCTGCCCGTACGCGAAGATCAGCTACCGGCTCGCCACCCACTTCACGCTGGTTTTCCAGAGTGATGTCGGCGCCCATCAGACGCAGGATGTCGATCACGCCGGTGCGTGTCGGGTTGATGCCGACGTGCTCGAGCACCAGCTCCGAGCCTTCAGCGATCGATGCGGCCACCAGGAAGAACGCCGACGACGAGATGTCGCCAGGCACTTCGATGTGGGTCGCGGTCAGCTTGCCGCCGGACTCAACCGATGCCGTGGCACCGTCAACGCTCACCGAATAACCAAAACCGCGCAACATGCGCTCGGTATGATCGCGAGTCGGAGCCGGCTCGGTCACGGTGGTCTTGCCTTCGGCGTACAGACCCGCCAGCAGCAGGCAGGATTTAACCTGAGCACTGGCCATCGGCATGGTGTAGGTCAGGCCTTTAAGCTTGTGACCGCCACGAATGGTCATCGGCGGACGACCGTCGGCAGCGGTTTCGATCACGGCGCCCATTTCCCGCAGCGGGTTGGCGACGCGGTTCATCGGGCGTTTGGACAGCGACGCATCACCAGTCAGAGTGCTGTCGAAGTCCTGCGCGGCCAGCAGGCCGGACAGCAGGCGCATCGAAGTGCCGGAGTTGCCCAGATAGATCGGGCCCGGCGCAGGCTTCAGGCCGTGCAGGCCGACACCGTGGATGGTCACGCGGCCGTGATGCGGACCTTCGATGACCACGCCCATGTCGCGGAACGCCTGCAAGGTCGCCAGGGCATCTTCGCCCTCGAGGAAGCCTTCGACTTCGGTGACGCCTTCAGCCAGGGAACCGAGCATGATCGAACGGTGGGAAATCGATTTGTCACCTGGTACGCGAATCCGACCGGACAGGCGGCCACCAGGTTGAGCCAGGAAAATCAGATCGTTGGAATTCATAGCGTCCACATAGGCCCTGCGGGCCAGGATTTTACTGAAATGCTCGCGGGCAACCCGGGCGCGCGTGAAGACGCCCAACAATTGGTGCCCATCCCCTGCATCGACCGCGTCGCGCAAGGCGTCGAGGTCGCTGCGAAATGTATCGAGAGTGCGCAGGACAGCCTCGCGGTTGGCGAGAAAGATGTCATGCCACATGACCGGGTCGCTTCCGGCGATTCTTGTGAAATCACGGAAACCGCCCGCAGCGTAACGGAAGATCTCAAGGTTTTCATTGCGCTTGGCCAGCGAATCGACCAGACCGAAGGCCAGCAGGTGCGGCAGATGACTGGTTGCGGCCAGCACTTCATCGTGACGCTCGACCTGCATGTGCTCGACGTCGGCGCCCAGCTCGCGCCACAAACGATCAACCACCGCCAGGGCAGCCGGATCGGTCTGCTCCAGCGGGGTCAGAATCACTTTATGACGGCGGAACAGCTCTGAGTTGGAGGCTTCCACCCCGCTCTGCTCGGAGCCGGCAATCGGATGCCCCGGCACGAAACGCGCCGGCATGCCGCCGAACGCCTCAGTCGCCGCGCGCACCACATTGCCCTTGGCGCTGCCGACATCCGTGAGAATCGCCTGCCCCAGGTCCATGCCGGCCAGACGGGCCAGCACTTTTTCCATGGCCAGGATCGGCACCGCCAACTGGATCACGTCCGCGCCCTGGCAAGCCTTCACCAGGTCGTCTTCGCAGCGATCCACCACACCCAACTCGACCGCCAGCTTGCGCGATTGCGGGTCGAGGTCGACCCCGACCACTTCGCGGCACACGCCACTTTCACGCAAGCCTTTGGCAAATGAACCACCGATCAACCCCAGACCGACCACCACCAGGCGCCCGATCATAGGTGCAGCAGATTGCAGCGCAGTGACATCACCCACGAGCCAGAACCTTGCGCAGCGCTTCGAGGAAGCGGCTGTTTTCCGCCGGCAGACCGATGGTCACCCGCAGATGGTTCGGCATGCCGTAGTTGGCCACCGGACGCACGATCACACCTTCGCGCAGCAGGCCCTGGAACACCGGAGCCGCCACCTGACCGAGGTCGACGCAGATAAAGTTGCCCTTGGACGGAATCCAGCTCAGACCCAGCTCACGAAAACCTGCTTCCAGCTGTTGCATGCCGGACTCGTTGAGCTGCCGGCTCTGCGCCAGATATTCCTCGTCCTTCAGCGCCGCACACGCCGCCGCCAAGGCCAGGCTGTTGACGTTGAATGGCTGACGCACCCGGTTCAGCACGTCCGCCACCACCGGGGTAGACAGACCATAGCCAACGCGCAGCGCCGCCAGACCGTAAGCCTTGGAGAACGTGCGCGAGACCAGCAGATTCGGGTAAGCGGCGAGAAAATCCAGACCGTCCGGCAGATCGCTGCCTTCGGCGTATTCGATGTAGGCCTCATCCAGCACCACCAGCACGTGCTCCGGCACATCCTGCAGGAACTCGTCCAGCGCTTCGGCGCCGAACCAGGTACCGGTCGGGTTGTTCGGGTTGGCGATGAACACCACGCGAGTGTTGGCGTCGATCGCGGCCAGCATGGCCGGCAGATCATGCCCCCAATCCTTGGCCGGAACGACCTTGGCCTGAGCGCCGACTGCCTGGGTTGCGATCGGGTACACCGCGAACGCGTGCTCGCTGAACACCGCATTCAGGCCCGGCGCCAGATAGGCGCGCGCCACCAGCTCGAGAATGTCGTTGGAGCCATTGCCCAAAGTCACCTGGTTCAGCTCGACACGGCACTGCTCGGCCAGCAGGGATTTCAAGGCAAAACCGTTGCCGTCCGGATAACGGGTCAGCTCGTCCAGCGCTTCGCGGATTGCGGCCAGCGCTTTCGGACTCGCGCCCAACGGATTTTCGTTGCTCGCCAGTTTGACAATGCTCGCCGGATCCAGGTCCAGTTCGCGAGCCAGCTCGTCCACGGGTTTGCCCGGTACGTATGGCGAAAGTTGTTGCACGCCCGGCTGTGCCAGAGCGAGGAAGTTGCCACTCATTGCTACCACCCCTTAAAGAACTGCTTTCGGGTAGGAACCCAGCACCTTGAGTGCTACTGCTTCCTGACTGATCTTTTCCAGTACACCTTTGATCAGCGGATCACGGTGATGACCGACGAAGTCGATGAAGAACACGTAGGTCCATTTGCCGCTGCGCGACGGACGGGTTTCGATCCGGGTCAGGTCGATCCCGTTGTCATGGAACGGCACCAGCAGCTCATGGAGCGCGCCGGGCTTGTTGCTCATGGATACGATGATCGAAGTCTTGTCGTCGCCGGTCGGCGGCACTTCCTGGTTACCGATCATCAGGAAGCGCGTGGAGTTGTCCGGACGATCTTCGATCTTCTCGGCCAGACGGGTCAGCCCATACAGCCCGGCCGCCATGTCACCGGCGATCGCTGCCGAGTTCCACTCACCCTTGACCCGCTTGGCCGCTTCGGCGTTGCTGGACACCGCCACGCGCTCGACATTCGGGTAATGGGCGTCCAGCCACTTGCGGCACTGCGCCAACGACTGGGCATGGGAATAGATGCGGCTGATGCTGTCGGTCTTGGTGTTTTCACCGACCAGCAGGTGGTGGTGAATCCGCAGCTCGACTTCGCCGCAGATCACCATGTCGTGCTCGAGGAAGCTGTCGAGGGTGTGGTTGACCGCGCCTTCGGTGGAGTTTTCCACCGGCACCACGCCAAAATTCACCGCACCGGCCGCCACTTCACGGAACACTTCGTCGATCGCCGCCATCGGCTTGCTGATCACTGCGTGCCCAAAGTGTTTCATGGCCGCCGCTTGGGTGAAGGTGCCTTCCGGACCGAGATAAGCCACTTTCAGCGGATTCTCGAGGGCCAGGCACGAAGACATGATTTCGCGGAACAAGCGCGCCATCTCTTCGTTGCCCAGCGGGCCCTTGTTGCGCTCCATCACGCGTTTGAGGACCTGCGCCTCACGCTCGGGACGGTAGAACACCGGCTGCTCGCCTTCGGCCAGACTGGCCATCTTGACCCGGGCAACTTCTTCGGCGCAGCGCGCGCGATCACTGATCAGCTGGAGGATCTTCTCGTCCAGATTATCGATGCGAACGCGCAGCGCCTTGAGCTCCTGCTCGGACATCAGGAATGCTCCTTCTCGAATTCAGCCATGTAGCCAACCAGCGCTTCGACGGCGTCCAGACCCAGAGCGTTGTAGATCGAGGCACGCATGCCGCCAACCGAACGATGGCCCTTGAGGTTGAGCAGGCCACGGGCGTCGGCGCCGGCCAGGAAGGCCTTGTCCAGACGCTCGTCAGCCAAACGAAACGGCACGTTCATCCACGAGCGGGCGTTGACGCTGATCGGGTTGGTATAGAAGTCGCTGTTGTCGATGAAGCCGTACAGGCGATCTTTCTTCGCCTTGTTGCGCTGCTCCATCGCGGCGACGCCGCCCTGCTCCTTCAGCCACTCGAACACCAGGCCCGAGAGGTACCAGGAATAGGTGGCCGGGGTGTTGTACATCGAACCGTTATCGGCCGAGATCTTGTAGTCGAGCATGGTCGGGCACGAACTGCGGGCGCGGCCCAGCAGGTCTTCACGGACGATCACCACGACCAGACCGCTCGGGCCGATGTTCTTCTGGGCGCCGGCGTAGATCAGGCCGTACTGCGACACATCGATCGGACGCGAGAGGATATCGGAGGACATGTCGACCACCAGCGGAACGTCACCGGCCTCAGGAACCCAGTCGAACTGCAGGCCGCCGATGGTTTCGTTGGACGCGTAGTGCAGATAGGCCGCACCCGGAGTCAGCTTCCACTCGTTCTGGCCAGGGATGGTCAGGTAATCATAAGGCTTGGCGCTGGCAGCAACGTTGATATTGCCGAAGCGACGCCCTTCCTCGATGGCTTTCTTCGACCAGATGCCGGTTTCGACATAGTCGGCAGTGCCGTTCTCGGGCAGCAGGTTCAGCGGAATCTCGGCGAACTGTTGGCTCGCACCGCCCTGCAGGAACAGCACTTTGTAATTGGAGGGGATGGACAGCAGGTCGCGCAGGTCTTGTTCGGCCTTCTCGGCGATGGCTACGTAGTCATCACTGCGATGGCTCATTTCCATGACCGACAGACCCTTGCCGTGCCAGTCGAGCATCTCGGACTGGGCACGCAACAGGACAGCTTCAGGCAGCGCAGCGGGACCTGCGCAGAAGTTATAGGCTCGTTTGCTCACATCCACTCTCGCTATGCAATCACGGTAGCGGACAGAGCAAACACTCTGCCCTGCTACGATTTGGTTAGTCTTGCGACTCTTCTTCGTCTGCGGCGTCCGCCTGCAGGTTGTCGACCGCATCGTCCGGTTCGGCGCCGATCACGCCATCTTCCAACTCGACACCTTCTTCGCCTTCCAGCTCGTCACCTTCAACTTCCGAAGGCTCCTGAACCCGCTCCAGACCGACCAGGGTTTCATCCTTGGCCAGCTTGATCAGGGTCACGCCCTGGGTGTTGCGACCCAGACTGGAGACTTCATCGACACGGGTACGCACCAGCGTGCCCTGGTCGGAAATCAGCATGATCTCCTCGCCGTCGAGCACCTGAACCGCACCGACCAGACGGCCGTTACGCTCGTTGCTGACCATGGCGATCACGCCCTGGCCACCACGCTTGTACTCAGGGAACTCGGTGATCGCGGTGCGCTTGCCGTAGCCACGCTCGGAAGCGGTGAGGATCTGGCTGCCTTCTTCCGGGATCAGCATCGAAATCAGCTTCTGCCCTTCCGGCAGACGCATGCCGCGCACACCGCGGGCGGTACGGCCCATGGCACGAACATCGGATTCCTTGAAGCGGGTCACCTTGCCGCCGTCGGAGAACAACATCACTTCTCGCTCGCCATCGGTGATGGCTGCAGAGATCAGCACGTCGCCTTCATCCAGCTCCAGCGCGATCAGACCGACGCTGCGCTGACGGCTGAAGGATTCCAGCGGGGTCTTCTTCACGGTGCCGTTGGCGGTCGCCATGAAGATGTAGTGACCCTCGGTGTATTCCTCGACCGGCAGCATGGTGGTGATGTATTCACCGTCATCCAGCGGCAGCAGGTTGACCAGCGGACGACCACGGGCGGCGCGGGATGCTTCCGGAATTTCGTAGGTCTTCAGCCAGTACACCTTGCCCTTGCTGGAGAACAGCAGCAGCGTGGTGTGGCTGTTGGCGACCAGCAGGTGAGCGATGTAGTCCTCATCCTTCACGCCGGTCGCCGATTTGCCTTTACCGCCACGACGCTGGGCCTGGTACGCAGCCAGCGGCTGGGTCTTGGCATAGCCACCGTGGGAGATGGTCACGACGCGCTCTTCTTCCGGGATCATGTCGCCCAGGGTCAGGTCGAGACGAGCATCGAGGATTTCGGTGCGGCGCACATCGCCGTATTCGGCGCGGATAACTTCCAGCTCTTCGCGGATCACTTCCATCAGGCGCACGGCGCTGTTGAGGATGCGGATCAGCTCGCCGATCTGGTTGAGGATCTCTTGATACTCGGCCAGCAGCTTTTCGTGTTCCAGACCGGTCAGGCGGTGCAGACGCAGTTCCAGAATGGCTTGCGCCTGCTCTGGCGACAGGAAGTACTTGCCGTCGCGCAGACCGTATTGCGGATCGAGGTTTTCCGGACGGCACGAATCGGCACCGGCACGCTCAACCATCGCGACCACAGCCGAGGATTCCCACGGCGTGCTGACCAGCGCTTCCTTGGCTTCCGACGGAGTCGGCGAAGCCTTGATCAGGGCAATGACCGGGTCGATGTTCGACAGGGCAACGGCCTGACCTTCGAGGATGTGACCACGCTCGCGCGCCTTGCGCAGTTCGAACACGGTACGGCGGGTAACCACTTCGCGGCGGTGACGGACGAAGGCTTCCAGCAGGTCCTTGAGGTTGAGGATCCGTGGACGGCCGTCGATCAGGGCAACGATGTTGATGCCGAATACCGATTGCAGCTGGGTCTGGGCGTAGAGGTTGTTGAGGATCACCTCTGGCACTTCGCCGCGACGCAGTTCGATCACGACGCGCATACCGTCCTTGTCGGACTCGTCGCGCAGTTCAGTGATGCCTTCGAGTTTCTTCTCTTTTACCAGCTCGGCGATCTTCTCGATCAGACGTGCCTTGTTCAACTGGTAAGGGAGTTCGGTGATGACGATCTGCTGACGGCCACCGACCTTGTCGATGTCTTCGATGATCGAACGGGCGCGCATGTAAATGCGGCCACGGCCGGTGCGGTAGGCTTCGATGATGCCGGCGCGGCCGTTGATGATCGCGGCAGTCGGGAAGTCCGGGCCGGGGATGTATTGCATCAGCTCATCGACCGTCAGCTCGGGGTTGTCGATGAGGGCCAGGCAACCGTCGATGACTTCACCGAGGTTGTGCGGCGGAATGTTGGTCGCCATGCCCACGGCGATGCCGCTGGAACCGTTGACCAGCAGGTTCGGCACGCGGGTCGGCATGACCGCCGGGATCAGTTCGGTGCCGTCGTAGTTCGGCACCCAGTCCACGGTTTCCTTGTGCAGGTCGGCCAGCAGCTCGTGCGCCAGCTTGGTCATGCGCACTTCGGTGTATCGCATGGCCGCGGCGTTGTCGCCGTCCACCGAACCGAAGTTGCCCTGGCCGTCGACCAGCAGGTAACGCAGGGAGAATGGCTGCGCCATGCGGACGATGGTGTCGTACACCGCGGTATCACCGTGCGGGTGATACTTACCGATCACGTCACCGACGACACGGGCAGATTTCTTGTACGGCTTGTTGAAGTCGTTGCCCAGCTCGCTCATCGCGAACAGCACGCGACGGTGCACGGGCTTCAAGCCATCGCGCGCATCCGGCAGTGCACGGCCGACGATCACGCTCATCGCGTAGTCGAGATAGGACTGTTTCAGCTCGTCTTCGATATTGACCGGGAGGATTTCTTTGGCCAGTTCGCCCATGAGAAGCCTGATTCCTTTTTCTGGTGAAACTTCGCCATATCCATAGGGGACGCACGAAGCTCGTCGATGCAGGCCGAGTGCCATGCACCGACTTACGACAAATCGACAAGTTGACCCTGGATTTGCGCAGTGAAGACAACCCCGTGGGGCCGCCTCGGAAAACGCCGGATGTTATCACAAGAGCCGCCACGCACCTATCCCCCAGATGCGCATGGAGCATAGTTAGATGACCGATGACAGGCTTAACGGGGACGAGAGAGGCTCAGAGCTTCCCTGAATGCAAATTTCGGGGCGAAATTGCGGATGTTTATTGACTTTCAAGGCCCCATCGCGAGCAGGCTCGCTCCCACAAGGTTCTGTGGCGATCACAAAACCTGTGGGAGCGAGCCTGCTCGCGAAGAGGACAACGCAGACATCAAGCCAATCAATGCAAGCGCTTGCGGCACATCAACTGCGCCATTTTCGCGGTGTCCGGGCGCTCGACGATGCCTTTTTCGGTGACGATCGCATCGATCAGGTCCGCCGGGGTGACGTCAAACACCGGGTTGAACGCCTCAACGTCAGCCCCGACACGTTTGCCGCCAACCTCCAGCAACTCGGCGCCGTCGCGTTCTTCGATCGGAATGTCATCACCGCTCGCCAGATTCATGTCGATGGTCGAGCTCGGCGCCACCACCATGAAACGCACGCCGTGGTGCATGGCGTTGACCGCCAGTTGATAGGTGCCGATCTTGTTCGCCACGTCGCCGTTGGCGGTGATCCGGTCAGCGCCGACGATCACCCAGGTCACGCCTTTGGTCTTCATGATGTGCGCAGCGGCGGAGTCGGCGTTCAGGGTCACCGGAATGCCTTCGTTGGCCAGTTCCCACGCGGTCAGGCGCGAGCCTTGCAGCCACGGCCGGGTCTCGTCGGCGTAGACGCGCTCGACCATGCCCTCGATGAACGCTGCGCGAATCACCCCGAGCGCCGTGCCGAAACCGCCGGTAGCCAGGGCGCCGGTGTTGCAGTGCGTCAGAATCGCCTGGGCATTGCCCTGATGCTTGCGGATCAGGTCGACGCCGAGCTGAGCCATGGTCAGGTTGGCCTCGCGATCGCTTTCATGAATGGCGATGGCCTCGGCTTCCAGCGCCACCAGTGGATCGGCGTTTTCCTTCAAACGGTCCAGCCGGTCATGCATGCGGTTCAACGCCCAGAACAGGTTGACCGCTGTCGGCCGGGAATCGGCCAGCAGCATGAAATCCTCTTCCAGCGCCGCGTACCAGTCGCCCCCCTCGGCAATCCGGGCACGGGCCGCCAGTACGATGCCGTAGGCGGCACTGATGCCGATGGCCGGCGCACCGCGCACCACCATCGAACGAATCGCTTCGGCCACGCCGGCGGCGCTGGTGTAGGCGATCCAGTTTTCCTCGAACGGCAAAACGCGCTGATCCAGCAGGTGGAGCGCGCCATCACGCCAATCGATGGCCTTTACTTTCTCCGCAGCCAACAGTCGATCGCGCATCCCTCACCCCGCACTCATGAACAAAAGCCGCCGATTATAGCGATCCCCCCGCGAAGACGCTCGGGTATACTTCGCCATCCTTTACAAAAGCACTGGAACCGACCCTCGATGCCGAAACCTGCCATTGCGCTCGACTTATTATTGCTGCCGACCTGGCTGGTACCCGTCGAACCCGCAGGCGTTGTGCTCAAGGAGCACGGCCTGGGCATCCGCGACGGCCGCATCGTGTTCATCGGCCCGCGTGCCGAAGCGCTGAAGTGTAACGCCGCCGAAGTCCGCGATCTGCCGGACGTGCTGCTCAGCCCCGGCCTGATCAACGCCCACGGCCACGCCGCGATGACGCTGTTCCGTGGTCTGGCCGACGATTTGCCGCTGATGACCTGGCTGGAAAACCACATCTGGCCGGCCGAGGGCAAATGGGTCGATGAAGATTTTGTGCGTGACGGCACCGATCTGGCCATCGCCGAGCAGATAAAAGGTGGCATCACCTGTTTCTCGGACATGTACTTCTTCCCCAAGGTTGCCAGCGAGCGCGTGCACAACAGCGGAATCCGTGCGCAGATCGCGATTCCGATCCTCGACTTCCCGATTCCGGGTGCCGCCAGCGCCGATGAAGCCATTCGTCAAGGCGTCGAACTGTTCGGCGACCTGAAGCATCACGAGCGCATCAAGATCACCTTCGGCCCTCATGCCCCCTACACCGTGGGCGACGAGAACCTGGAAAAAATCCGCGTGATCGCCGAAGAACTGGACGCCTCGATCCACATGCACGTCCACGAAACCGCTTTCGAAGTGCAGCAAGCGCTCGAACAGCACGGCGAACGCCCGCTGGCCCGCCTCGGTCGTCTCGGCCTGCTCGGCCCGCGCTTCCAGGCCGTGCACATGACCCAGATCAGCGATGACGACCTGGCGTTGCTGGTAGAAAGCAACACCAGCGTGATCCACTGCCCGGAGTCGAACCTGAAACTGGCCAGCGGCTTCTGCCCGGTGGAGCGTCTGTGGCAGGCCGGGGTCAACGTCGCGGTCGGCACCGATGGCGCGGCGAGCAACAATGACCTGGACCTGCTGGGTGAAACCCGCACCGCCGCCCTGCTGGCCAAAGCCGTCGCCGGCTCGGCCACCGCGCTGGACGCCCACCGGGCCCTGCGCATGGCCACGTTGAACGGCGCGCGAGCCCTGGGAATCGAAGCCGAGACCGGCTCGCTGGAGCTCGGCAAGGCCGCAGACATCGTCGCTTTCGATCTGTCCGGCCTGGCGCAACGACCGGTCTATGACCCGGTCTCGCAACTGATATACGCCACCGGTCGCGACTGCGTGAAACACCTGTGGGTCGCCGGCAAGCAGTTGCTTGACGACCGGCGTCTGACCCGACTGGACGAACAACAGCTCGGCGAAACCGCCCGGGCCTGGGGCCGACGCATCAGCGGCCACACCGAATCGTAAACACCTCGGGGCACACTCCGGGGCTACAGCCTTTTTCAAGTTTTAGAGGATTGAAACATGAGCAACGTCGACCACGCCGAAATCGCCAAATTCGAAGCCCTGGCCCATCGCTGGTGGGACCGCGAAAGCGAGTTCAAACCGCTGCACGACATCAACCCGCTGCGGGTCAACTGGATTGACGAGCGTGTCAATCTGGCCGGCAAGAAGGTCCTCGACGTCGGTTGCGGTGGCGGCATTCTCAGCGAAGCCATGGCTCAGCGCGGCGCGACCGTGACCGGCATCGACATGGGCGAAGCGCCGCTGGCGGTCGCGCAACTGCATCAGCTGGAATCCGGCGTGAACGTCGAATACCGGCAGATCACCGCCGAAGCCCTGGCCGAAGAAATGCCCGAGCAGTTCGACGTGGTCACCTGCCTGGAAATGCTCGAGCACGTACCGGACCCGTCCTCGGTGATCCGCGCCTGCTTCCGCATGGTCAAGCCCGGCGGCCAGGTGTTCTTCTCCACCATCAACCGCAACCCGAAGGCCTACCTGTTCGCCATCATCGGTGCCGAATACATCATGAAGCTGCTGCCGCGCGGCACTCACGATTTCAAGAAATTCATTCGCCCGTCCGAGCTCGGCGCCTGGAGCCGCATGGCCGGCCTGACCGTCAAGGACATCATCGGTCTGACCTACAACCCGCTGACCAAGCACTACAAGCTGGCGGCGGACGTTGACGTCAACTACATGATCCAGACCCTGCGCGAGGAATAAGCCGATGGCCATCAGAGCAGTCCTTTTCGACATGGACGGCACGCTGCTCGACACCGCGCCGGACTTCATCGCCATTTGCCAGGCGATGCGTGCGGATCGCGGTTTGCCGCCTATGAACGACAAACACATCCGCGACGAAATTTCCGGCGGCGCCAAGGCCATGGTCGCGGTGACGTTCTCGATGGATCCGGAGTCGCCGGGCTTCGAGGAGTTGCGCCTGGAGTTCCTCGAGCGCTATCTGGTGGGCTGCGCCGTGCACAGCAAGCTGTTCGACGGCATGGGCGAATTGCTGGCCGACATCGAGAAAGCCAATCTGGTCTGGGGCGTGGTCACCAACAAGCCGCTGCGCTTCGCCGAGCCGATCATGCAGCAGCTGGGGCTGGCCGAGCGCTCGGCCCTGCTGATCTGCCCGGATCACGTGAAGAACAGCAAGCCGGATCCCGAGATGCTGACCCTGGCCTGCAAGATGCTTGATCTGGATCCGTCGACCGTCCTGTTCATCGGCGATGATTTGCGCGATATCGAATCCGGCCGTGACGCCGGCACCAAAACCGCTGCCGTGACCTATGGCTACATCCACCCGGACGACAACCCTCGGCACTGGGGCGCGGACGTGGTGGTGGATCATCCGCTGGAATTGCGCAAGGTGCTGGATAACGCACTCTGCAGCTGCTGAGACCTGACGCGGAGCGTCGTTGGCTGCATTCCTTTGCTGCGCAGGGGAACGATCTGACTCTTGATGAGGTTTTTTATGTTTGATTACACCGCTCGCCCCGAATTGCTCAAGGATCGGGTCATTCTGGTCACCGGTGCCGGTCGTGGCATCGGTGCGGCGGCCGCCAGGACATACGCCGCCCACGGCGCGACCGTGCTGCTGCTGGGCAAGACCGAAGCCAATCTGACCCAGGTCTATGACGAGATCGAAGCAGCCGGGCATCCACAGCCCGCCGTGATCCCGTTCAACCTCGAAACCGCCCTGCCCCATCAATACGATGAGCTGGCGGCGATGATCGAGACCGAGTTCGGCCACCTCGACGGCCTGCTGCACAACGCCTCGATCATTGGCCCGCGCACGCCGATCGAGCAGTTGTCCGGTGAAAACTTCATGCGTGTCATGCAGGTCAACGTCAACGCGATGTTCATGCTGACCAGCACCCTGCTGCCGCTGCTCAAGCTTTCACAGGATGCTTCGGTGGTGTTCACCTCCAGCAGCGTCGGGCGCAAGGGCCGTGCTTACTGGGGCGCCTATGGCGTGTCGAAGTTCGCCACTGAAGGGCTGATGCAGACTCTGGCCGATGAAATCGACGGCGTGGCGCCGGTACGCTCAAACAGCATCAATCCGGGCGGCACCCGCACGAGCATGCGCGCACAGGCGTACCCCGGTGAGAACCCGCTGAACAACCCGACACCGGAAGAGATCATGCCGGTCTATTTGTACCTGATGGGCCCGGATAGCACGGGTATCAATGGCCAGGCCTTCAACGCCCAGTAATGCCATACGTCGCAATTGTTGCCGTGGCGGAATCCCGTCGCGGCAGGCAATTGCCGCCTTCAGTACCTCCAACTCTGTCAAACAACCACCACCTACTCCGCTCTAAAAAATCCAAGTTATTGATTCTCATCGGTTTTCAAAAAATATGAACCGTATGGCATGACTTTCGCTCTACATCTCCTCAAAGCATGCCGTGTGAAGGCAGCCGGGCAGGGCCTGATGCGATAGCTGACTAATCGTCATCGGGCAGACTAAACTTACCCCAAATGTCCTACGGGACTGATGGATCAGTATGACGCGCAGCCCATAGCCGCTCTCACCCAGCCTGTAAGACAGACTTACTGCTTAGGGGCTCACGCCATATGAAATCACCCTCCCAGACCACTGCAATTGACTTCGACAGTGCCAAATTGCAACGCCTGGGCTTTGGTCAGCAGCCTCCCCGCTGGCGCGACCTGTCAGCCTGGCGCAATTGCGCCAGCACATGAGCCTGCAACTGCAAACCAGCCTTGAGCCTCAACGCATCCTCGGTCTGTTTTTCCGCGAAGTTCAGCGCCTGGTGCCGCTGGACGCCCTGACCTACGTGCACGACGGCAGCGACTTGCGCCTGGAGTTCGGTGCTCGCGGGCACCATTCGGCCAGCTATAGTCTCAGCCACGAAGGCGAGCATATGGGTGAGTTGGTGTTCCGCCGCAACCAGCGCTTCAACGAACAGGAACTGGGTTATCTCGAGTCACTGCTGTCGGCCCTGCTGTACCCGATGCGCAATGCATTGCTTTACCGCGCCGCCACTCAGAGTGCCCTGCGTGATCCGTTGACCGGAGCCGGTAACCGCATTGCGATGGAGCAGACGTTGCTGCGAGAAATCGAAATGTCGCGCCGGCACCTGCAACCACTGTCGGTGCTGATGCTGGATATCGACCACTTCAAACAGGTCAACGACCTTCATGGTCACAGCGCCGGCGATGAGGTCCTCAAAGCCGTGGCCGCGTCAATCAAGGGCCAGTTGCGCAATGTCGACATGGTGTTCCGTTATGGCGGGGAAGAATTTCTGATTCTGCTGTCCAACACCGGTCGCGATGCGGCCGCCATGGTCGGCGAGCGCCTGCGTCAGGCGGCGCAGGCCCAGGATTACTTCGCCAATAATCAATTGATCGAACTGACCGTGAGCCTCGGCTGCTCGACCCTGTTGCCGGGCGAATCCGCCGACAGCCTGTTGCGTCGCGCCGACAGCGCGCTCTATGTCGCCAAGCGCGAAGGCCGCAATCGCCTGACCATGGCAGGCTAGATTTTCTCCGCCAACAAAAAACGGGAGCCAAGGCTCCCGTTTTTTTATGGGTGTCGCCCAAATCAGCTCTCGACCAGCGCCCGACGCTCACGCCCGACCAACACCCGCTCCGACAGCTCAAGCTGCATGCAGCGCTCAAGGAACAGGTACATGTAGTCGTAACTCTTGCAGATGGCCTGTCGCAGTTCCGCCTGCAAGGCTTTGCTCGGGTTTAGCCCGGCGAGAGTGCAGATGATCTCCAGGGCTTCCCACGGGTGGGCGTCATCGTACTGGGCGTGCATCTTCAGCCACTTCATGGCCCGTTTGCGATCTTCTTCAGGGAAAGCGGCGGCATAGACCCCCGTCGAACACACCAGCGCCGACCACTCCCCGGTCGCGCCTTCGATGGCGTAGTTGGTGGCCGCGATGGCCACGATCAGCGAATCCGCCGAACTGGTGTGCCAGCACCAATGGCTCAAGGCATGCAACTCCGGTGGCACTTGCTGCGCTTGCAGGTCTTCCAGGCTCACCCCATGGGCCCGGCTCCAATGCATCCAATAATCGGCGTGGTTGAGTTCGACGCGGATGTTGCGCATCAGCCAGCGCCGCGCCATGTCCTCGCCCGGGTGGCGGGCGAATTTGGTTTTGGTCAGGTTCTGCGCCATGTACAACGCGAATTGCTCAACGACGGGCCAGCCCCCGATCAGGTACTGGCGCATGGTTCTGGCGCTGAGCTTGTTATCACGCATGCGCAGATAAAGTTCATGTTCGACAACCCGGCGTTTGCTCTCGCTGCAATCCTGGATCAACTGTTGCGCCCAGGCGGGATAACTTGCAGCTTCCATGAGTGGTCCGGTTCGGTTGAATGTGTCGATCACTGTTCGGCTCCTTTTGATTTGTGATTGTAAGGATCGGCAAGAGACTTCAACGGAATGTGCCAGGCGCCTTGAACAACAACGGCTGCGGTCTGGCGGGCCGACTTTGCAAACTGTCACAGGTAAACAACTGCGGGCGTTCAATAACATAACCCTGAGCGTAATCCACGCCGATTTCAAGCAATGCCTGCTCGATCTGCGCTGTCTCGACAAACTCGGCAATTGTCTGCTTACCCATGACATGCCCGATGTGATTGATCACTTCGACCATAGCGCGGTTAATCGGGTCGTCCAGCATATCCTTTACGAAACTCCCGTCGATCTTCAGGAAGTCTACAGGCAAATGTTTCAGATAAGCGAATGAAGACATTCCGGCGCAAAAATCATCCAGAGAAAAGTAACAACCCAAGCCTTTGAGTTCATTGATAAATCTGATTGCACTACCCAGATTTGCAATGGCACTGGTTTCTGTAATTTCAAAACAAATCATTTCAGGCGGTATGCCGTAGTTATCAAACTGTTCCCGCAGAAAGTGCAAGAACGCGTCATCTCCGATAGTAATGCCTGAAAGATTAATCGCACACATTGCCAGAGGCCCCTGACACTTATCGTTAATACATTGGGCAATAACCTTAAATACATTCTGCACAACCCAGCGATCCAGCGATGTCATCAATCCGTAACGCTCGGCCGCCGGTATGAAACTGTCCGGGAGAATCATCCGGCCCGCTTCGTCATGCAGACGCAGCAGAATTTCGATGTGCCCGCGGGCACCACCGGCAACCGAGCCCAATGGCGCGATTTCCTGGGCGTAGAGACAAAAGCGGTTTTCTTCCAGGGCCATGTGCAGACGTTGAACCCAGGCCATCTCGCCGAAGCGCAGGGACAGTTCCGAGTCGTCGGCATGGTAGACCTGCACCCGGTTGCGGCCCTTTTCCTTGGCCATGTAGCAGGCCATGTCGGCAGCCCGCAGCGAGGCTTCGAGGGTGGTCGGCGTCTGCGCCACATGCACCAGGCCAATGCTCACCGTGGTCAGGAACGGTCGCCCCTTCCAGACGAAATGCAGGTTCTGTACGGTCTGGCGCAAACTCTCTGCGATCTTCTCGGCGGCCTCCGGGGCACAGTTCTCCAGCAGGATGCCGAACTCGTCCCCCCCCAGCCGCGCCAGGGTGTCGCCCTCGCGCAAGCCGGATTGCAGCAACGCGCAGATATGCCGCAGCAATTCATCGCCGGCCGCGTGCCCGCAGGTGTCATTGACCAGTTTGAACTGGTCGAGGTCGAGGAACATCAGCGCATGGCGTCCAGCTTGCCGGGTCAGGTTATGCAGGGCCTGTTCGAGGCGGTATTCGAACTCGCGGCGGTTGGCCAGGCCGGTCAGTGCATCATGGGTCGCCTGCCATGACAGATTGGCGATGTATTGCCGCTCCTGGGTCATGTCATGCAGCACCAGCACGGTGCCGCTGACCTTGTCGGAATTGCGAATCGGTGCCCCGACCAGGGTCACCGACACGGTACTGCCATCGAGCCGCTGGATCAGCTTGGAGTGTTCACTGCCTCCGCTGAGCTGGCCGCTGAGAATATGCTCGATCAGGGTCAGTCCTTCCGTCTGGGCGTTGTCGTCCAGCAGATTGAACAGTGCCGCGAGTGGCAACCCGGCCGCCTGCTCGGCTTTCCAGTGGGTCAGGGCTTCGGCGGCCGGGTTCATGTATTCGATGGCCCCGCTCACGTCGGTGGTGATCACCCCGTCGCCAATCGATTGCAACGTGATATGAGCCCGATCCTTTTCCAGCTGCAAGGCCTCGGCGAAGGCATGTCGCTGCTTGAGCAGTTTGCGGGTACGCAGCAATGCCAGCACGATCAGGCCCAGCGCCGTGGCGAGGTTGGTGAACAGCAACAGACGCAGGATCACCCGCGACCCTTCACCCAAGGCATCACTGAAGGCCTTGGCGGCGGGCGTCACGCCGTCGTTGATCGCAAAGATCCGGTCCTTCCAGCGCCGGATATCCGCCTCGGTGGCAGCATTGGCAATGATGGACCGATGCATCTCCCGGGCGACATCATCGAGTTCCACCAGATAGGCGTCACCCAGCGTCCAGCGGTCGATGGCGATTTCCAGATAACTGAAGTGACGAAAATTCAGGTACAGCCAGATCAGGCTGGAAACATCGTCCGGGTGGTTGCCGCCCTTGAGGATGCCCTCGCGCGCCGATTGCAGATCGGGCGGTTGTCTGTCCAGTGCCAGACGCAACTGATGACCGCCCTGAGGCACGGCGATTGCGTTCTGATATTTGAGGTAAATCGCCTCGTCACGACTATCGGCATACAAATTGAGGTAATAGATGGCGTCTTTCTGGCCCTTGGACCAGAGACTCTCGCCCGCCACATAACCACGAACGGCCGACAGGACATAGAGGCTCACGCCTCCCAGCAAGGCTTGAAACAACACGACGGCGATAAATGGCCAGACGATGCCCAGCAACCGAGGCGTTCCGAGAGTCCGCTTTTGCTTCATGGGATTCCTTGCGTGAGCACAGTCCGTTCGTCGTCCGGACGAAATCGCTATCACGAGACTAGGTTGGCTTGTGAATCTAGGCAAGCGACAGGCGCTTCAACTCCTTTGCGACAAGACATATGTACCGCCCTTCTGCCTTTTGGAAGCGATCTACTGCAAACCGCCCCCCCTGAGGGCTAAAGCCTTACGGATCCCTCCACACCAAAAGGACAATCAAACATGCTGCCCCCTTCGACTTCCAACGCACCGCTCGACGCAGGCTCCTCTTATCCCGCGCGGCATCAGGCCTTACTGGAAGAGTACAGCAGGTTGCTGGAAAAACTGCGAAACACGCCCTCAACCGCTAGTGCCTTGACCAATACCTACCTCAAACCACATCCCGGCTCGCCTCTGGACCTGGATGCAAAAAACCCGTCCATCGCCCGAAAACTGAAACTGACTCTACGCCCGGACGGGCAGTTCAGCCTCGCCCGGATGGCGCTTTATTACGGTATCTCCCCCTGGAATCCTGCCGATAAAGAGGAACACCAAGCCGCGTTGCGCGCCCTGGAAGAAAAGCGCGCCCGTCATGGGCTGCAATTGGAACGCGGCATTGACGTCGACTCGCTGGCCTGCACTCCGAACCTCGAGGAACGCCAGGCTTTGCTGAAAAGCCCGAGATTACCACCCAAAGAACGCTTGCCCCTCTCGACCCTGCTGGGCCGTCTGACCGAGAGCAAAATCCGTGAAGCCATCGGACAGTTCTTGCCGGCGTCAGTCAAATCGCTGATCGGCCATCTCGCGAAAAATCTCGCCTCCGATATCACCGCAGCGCGTGTTCGCCAGACCCCCACAGTGTACCTGGAGCAAATCCTTCAATCGGCCGACGCCAGCCAGCTGGCGAAGTCGCTGCTGACAAAACTGGGATGGTACGGCAGCGACACTGAACAAGACGATTCACCGCTCGCTCGCAACAAACTGCTGAGCAGGGCAATCCGCTTGTGGGAGCAACGTGACACTGATGCAGAGAGAGATATCGCAGGGTATCCCTGGCATCAGCGCTCCAACTACGGGAAAAGCTACCAGGCCATATGGAGCGAATTCGAAGACCATCTTCTGAGCAGCAACCGGGTCACTTCGGAGATCGAGGCGGTCCTGCTGGCCTGCCTGTACCGCTGCGAATTTCCAATCGACTTCCATCGCTCCGACATTCCCGTCGACCTGCCTTATAGAAGCTCTCTGGTCTGGGTGAACTTTGTCCATGGACTTCATCTGGCTGACGCCATCGAACCGGACCGTGTGCCTCACATGACATTCCAGCAACTGGTTGACTTTCCTCTGGAGGAATCCACAGAAGCCACTGAACAGGAACTGGCTATTGTCGCCTGGAGCAGGATTGCTCCCGCGATGGACTGGGCTGTCGCCAACGGCATCGTGCAAGAAGACAGATACGCCGAGTACAGCGAGTCCACCAAGGAGCGTGTAATGGAGGCCCTCGACCAGCATACAGAGGTGATGAAAAACACTTTGAAACAACTGGATATCGATCCGCCAAAACGCTGGGAGATCGCAGACCAGGAAATCAAGAAAGTATTCGGTCAACAGGTGTTCACCAGCGATGGTCGAAAACTGGTCAGATATTTTGGGCCCGACACTGGGTCAAGGTTCGTGCCGGATATACGACAGAAAAGCGTGTCCTTTCGCGATGTCTATATGTGGAAGGGACATAAAGACAAAACCTGGCTCATTACCGGAAACGATGGCGAAAGTGTCAGCACCGCCCGTTTCAGCATTCGATCGGACGGGAGCATTGAAACGACCGCCAAATGGATCCCGGAAGCCATCCGGCTCAGGACACTGCCAGACGTCAATGTGTTGTTCGAGAGTCAATACAACAGCTATCTCAACACGACAAAAAGTGCCTACCGGCAATTACTGATCAGCCTGTTCAGCCATCTGCCCAATGATGATCGTCTGGCCATCGAATACGGTGAGACAAAAATCTACACCGTGAGATCGTCGACCAAAGACCTGGAAGCTTCCCAGGAGAAGCCCTCACTCACAATGCCGTTGAGGCTGCGAATGGGCTTTATCCTTTCCATGACCTACAACGACCGGACCTGCTGGTATGAATGCCTGCCGCGCGCCGGAATCATTCGCCAGCGTACCGACTTCACCGCGGACATGCTCAACGGTCGCCTTACAACCGAAGAATGGCGAATGCGCGGCAAGGTGCGGGTAACGGTGCGGCGTGGCAAACCCGTACCACTGGACTGGGATGCCTACGAAAGCGGCCGAGCCCCCAAGAAAGAGGCCACATGCGTCGCTATCATCGAACAACTGGGCGAAGCCTTTTCCCCTCAGGCGCCGACGGGTTATCCCCCTGCCATCACCTCCAGTCGCGCCTCGGAGATCGCTATATTAATCGCACGCGACCACTTTTATGTAGAGGAAGACAAGCTTTACGCCAACGCACGGCAGCAGACGGAACTGGAGAAATCGGAAGATAAGCGTCATACCCTGCTTATCAAGATCGGGAAGTGGGTACCTTTCTTTGGCAACCTCGACGATCTTCATTCCGATGATCCCCGAAAAAGCATTAACGCAATCTTCGGCATGTTGACCGATACACTTTCCTTCGCCCTCCCCCTTGGAAAATTTGTTTCCGGCTCTGCAAGACTGGCCTCCACCGCTGTTCGCCTGGGTTACAAACAAGTACTGCCACAATTTTCCCGCCTGACCCAAAAACTACTGATCACATCCTTACGCAACTTCAACCCAATGGATGGCGCGCCCACTCTGGCGAAAGTACTGGTGCATGGACTTTATGCCGTGAACCGGCTGGCACTGCGGGCCGCCATCAGGCAAATCAACAGGCTGGCCGGGAGAACTGGCTCATACGACTTCGTAAAAGGACTACCGCAAGTCACGGGCCCGGGCAGCTACAAGCTGCTTGCCGCTTCTGACAACCTGGTCTCTACCAGAGGGTTCGATGACCTTCCGGTTCGCAGAGTCGACAGCGCGACGCTGCTTGATTATCGAATGCTTGATCCGATGACCGACAAACCCTTTGGACCGCCTCTGGCCGACAAGCTTTACCGGTTGTCGCTGGGCCGCTCTGCCTATCGCCCGATTCAAAAAACCGATCAGCACGTCGTCGTCGAAGTAGCAGAACACGCCAGAATCCGCGAGTTGCCGGAAATCGATGGCCGAATCACCGTTTATATCGACGATGTGCCCTATCGACTGGATGGGGACTGGTTGCGGCGTATCGAACTGATTGATGAAAGCGCGAATATGAAACGTATTCCCTGCCGCAGCAAACGCGCGCCAGGGAGCGACATTTGCGTTAATGAATTCATTACTGGCGATCCCCATCCCGATACCCCGCCGCTTCGCTCATTCGACCCGGACAAAGGTTATGCCCCCTGGTTTGGTGAACGGTTGTGCACGCCAAAAGCGCGGCATTCAGCAGAGGGGGAGTACTTCCTGCGCGATGGCCTGCTCTATCAATTGTTGAATGGCAAACTGAAGAGGTGGACAGGTGATTTCACCCGCTTGGGCTTCCCCAAAAAATGGCCGGTCCCCAAAAGCGCAATCCTGGCCGACCTGCAGTTTCAAAAGGGCATTTATGTACGAATAGAAATCCAGGGAACCTATCAAGGCAGTGATGAACTGCACCGAATAGGCGCGATTGTCGTACCGTCTCTCGTTACCTCCGACAATCTCCTCTTTACTCGCGTAAATACCGATAAATATTACCTGGCGACGTTTCCTGCAGATAAAGACCTGGGCGAGCTGCAGACGCTCACTCTGCAACGACTATTTCAAGCCGATCTCATGGAAGGCAAACAGGGTGCCGAGCTGTTGCGAGCGTATGAAGGCTCACTGACCGCCAACAATCTCGTGGCGGTCTACGGTATAGATGCAGTCGAGCGTGCAATGAAAACCATGAAGCGAATCGCCATCCCCTTGGGCACCCCCCCAAACCCACCCGCCAATATGCAATGGATCAAACTCGATACCAGCCCCGGCGAAGCCCTGATGTTCGATCAAAGGATGAGAATGATCGTCACACAATCGTCCGAAGGCGCAACAACATGGTCACGCAGCCATGAAGCTTCGGAAACATTGCGCCAACGAACAGCCGAAATTTTCGACACATTGTTCATGGAGCAGACGATCCCTCAGAACACAGAAAGCCTGTTCAGGATCGATCGCACGATGAAAAAGCTCAATGACCTGTTGCCTAGATCACAACGACGTTCCAACCCCAGAAACATCGCGTATGCAGAAGTCATCAAGACCGATGGAGTCAGGGAGGTCTATGTCAGTGTTTCCGGGGCGCAGGACATAACAGGAAAACTGCCTCTGTTCAAAACCTATCTGGGAGCCGAGTACGTCCAGAGGGGCGACGCGACTTACTTCAATGTCGACTTGAGCGGTCCACCCACCCCAAGTGGCCTTCTGATGGATAGCCAGGAGAATCTTCTGGCCATTCCGAAAACCTATCCCGCACTGCCAGAGGTACCCACTTCACTGGACAGTGAAAGCAAGTTGATCAGTTTCATCCACCAGAAATATCCCGATAAACAGGCCATCCGCTCAGTCAACATCGCAACCACCATGCCGCCCTGCGAAGCTTGCGCGGTGATCGTAAAGGCGTTCGGTCATACAGGCGCTGACGATTGGCTGAACGTCATCTGGAAATAACCTACAACCGCTGCAAATGCCCATACAGCTTGGCGTACAAACCACCATCGGCAATCAGTTGCTGATGGTCGCCATCCTCGGCCACTTGCCCGCCGTCGAACACCAGCACCCGGTCCGCCTGCTTCACCGCTGACAGGCGGTGGGCGATGATCAGCGTGGTGCGGCCATTCAGGAACCGCGCCATGGCCTGGTGCAGGTTGTATTCGGTGGCGGCGTCGAGGGCTGACGTCGCCTCGTCGAGAATCACCACTTTGGGTTCGGCGAGGATCATCCGGGCGATGGCCAGACGTTGCCGTTGGCCGCCGGACAGCCGCACGCCGGAGCGGCCGACGATGCTGTCCAGGCCGTCCGGCAAGGCGCGGATGGTGGGTTCGAGCTGGGCAACTTCCAGCGCCTGCCAGCAGGCTTCGTCGCTGCGTGTGCGGCCCATGGTCAAATTGGCGCGTACGGTGTCGTTGAACAGCGCCGGATGCTGCAGCACCACCGCGACATTTTCCCGAACCGTTTCCAGGCCGATTTCCTCTTGGGTCGATCCACCAAAACGAATGGTGCCGGCCAGCGGTGTGTACAGACCCAGCAGCAATTGCACGAGGGTGCTTTTGCCACCGCCGCTGGCGCCGACAATCGCCACTTTCTCGCCCGGCGCGATGGACAGGTTCAACTGATCCAGCACCAGTTCGTCACCGTAACCGAAGCTCAGACCCTGCACCTGAATCCCTACGGTATCGCGGCCCTTGAACGGGTCGACGCCGCCGGGGTATTGCGGTTCGTCGGCGCGGGCCAACAGTTCGTTGATCCGCGACAGCGCACCGCCTGCCGCGTAGTAGGCGTATTGCAGGTTCAGCAGTTGTTCGACCGGGCCGATCATGAACCACAGGTAGCTGAACACCGCGAGCATCTGCCCGATCGACAGGTCGGAAAACAGCACCGTCAACATGGCCGCCGCGCGGAAGATGTCGATACCGAACTGGAACAGCAGGCCACTGGCGCGGTTGGAGGCGTCAGTCTTCCACTGCGAATTCACCGCGTAGTTGCGCACTTCCTGAGCCCGCAGGCCGAGGCGCCCGAGGAAGAAGCCCTGGCGGTTGCCGGCGCGCACTTCCTGGATCGCATCGAGGGTTTCGCTCAGCGCCTGAGTGAAGCGCGAGGTGCTGTCGTTCTCCAGTTTCTTCAGGTGCTTGACCCGTTTGCCCAACTGCACCGTGGCGTAGATCACCAGCGGGTTGAACAGCAGGATCAGCAGCGCCAGTTTCCAGTGCATCCACATCAGGATGCTGGCGGTACCGACCAGGGTCAGCATCGCCACCAGAAAACGGCTGAGGGTTTCGCCGACAAACTTGTCGAGGGTGTCGAGGTCGGTGACCAGGTGCGTGGTAACGGTGCCGCTGCCCAGGCTTTCGTATTCGCCGAGGGAGATCCGCTTCAGACGCTCGATCAGCCGCACGCGGATGCGATACACGATGTCCTTGGCCAACCGCGCAAACAATCGCGCCTGCAATACGCCAAAACACAGAGCGCTGCAACGCAGGGTCAATGTCACCACCAGCATCAGGCCGATGTAACCCGCCGCCTGCTGCCACATCGAGGGCAGCACATGGTTCATGACTTTCAATGCGGCATCGCCATGGCCGAGCAGGACTTCGTCCACCAGCAACGGCAGCAGCAACGGAATCGGCACGCTGCACAGCGTCGCCAGTACGGCCACGCCGTTGGCGATCCACAGGGATTTTTTGTGATGAAGTGCCAGTCGCCGGACTTCAGTCCAGCTCAGCCGGTCGACACGCTTGACGGCTGGCGTGTCATCGGCTGGGTCAGACACAGGCCGCGCGCTCCAGCCATCGACCGAGCAACGGTGACAGTTCACTGAGCGGCTGGTAGCCGTTGGTCAGCAACGCCAGTTGGCCGTTGCGCTCGGCGAGCAGGGTCGGGAATCCGGCGATGCCCAGATCCTGCACCCAACTGAAATCGGCCTGGGTCGCCTTGTGCTGATCGGCATGATCAAACAGGGCAGCAAATTCAATGCGCGGGACACCGGCCTTCTCGGCCAGCTCCACCAGAACGCTGGCCTGAGTGACATCGCGACCTTCGGCGTAAAACGCGTGCTGGATCAACCCGACCAGTTTCCACGCGCAATCCGGCGCCAGGCTGCGCGCGGTGACGATGGCGCGGCAGGCAGGTTCGGTGTCGTAGACAAAACCGTCCGGCAACGCGCCTTCCAACTTGAACGGCTGGCCGGTGGCCTCGGTGACCGCCTGCCAGTGTTCAAGAATGTAGCGCCGAGTGGTCGGCTCCAGCGCCGCACCGCTGCCGGTGCGTAACCCGCCGACCACCAGGTGCAATTCCACCCCGGCTGCCTGCGCCTGCTCCACCAACGCCTTGGCTACCGGGGCAAATCCCCAGCACCACGAACACATCGGATCCATCACATAGAGCAGGCGTGCAGACATGATTAAGCCTCGGTGGATGCTTGCTTATAGTTGTAGCCGATCGGGTGCGGCATGTTGCGCGCTTTGGCCAGTTCGATCTGTTTCTGGCGGTCGATGGCGCTGCGGCGAGTCTTCTCGCTCAGGGAGTTCCAGCAGTGCGGGCAGCTGATGCCGGCCACGTAATGCTCGGAGGCGCGATCCTCGACGCTGACCGGGGTGCGGCAGGCGTGGCACTGATCGTAGTCGCCTTCGCTCAGGTCATGGCGCACGGTCACACGGTTGTCGAAGACGAAGCAGTCGCCCTGCCATTTGGTTTCTTCCTGCGGCACCTCTTCGAGGTACTTCAGGATGCCGCCCTTGAGGTGGTAAACCTCTTCGAAGCCTTCGCCGAGCATGTAGCTCGAGGCTTTTTCGCAGCGAATGCCGCCGGTGCAGAACATCGCGACCTTCTTGTGCACGGCCGGATCGAAGTGTTCTTTGATGTAGTCGGGGAATTCGCGAAAACTGGTGGTCTTCGGATCGATGGCGCCTTCGAAGGTGCCGATCGAGACTTCGTAATCGTTGCGGGTGTCGATCAGCAGCACTTCCGGGTCGCTGATCAGCGCATTCCAGTCCTTGGGCTCGACGTAGGTGCCGACCTTCTTGTTCGGGTCGACGCCTTCGACGCCCAGGGTCACGATCTCTTTCTTGAGCTTGACCTTGGTGCGATAGAACGGCTGCTCGTCGCAGTACGATTCCTTGTGATCGATATCGACCATGCGCGGATCGTTGCGCAGCCAGGCCAGCAGGCCGTCGATGCCTTCACGGCTGCCGGAAACCGTGCCGTTGATGCCTTCTTCGGCGATCAGCAGGGTGCCTTTGATGCCGTTGTCGACCATCGCTTGCAGCAGGGGCTCGCGCAGGTTGACGTAATCTTCGAGGGTGACGAACTTGTACAGTGCCGCCACGACAATCGGTTGTGTCATGGGTATTTCTCCAGGTGGCTACCCTCGTAAAGGGTGAACCGGATGCGAAAAAAAACGCGCCGGGTGAGCGGCGCGTTGCGGATTCTAGCAAAAAACCTCAGTTCATTGCTGCAAGGCTCAATGCTTGCTGCCGCCGGCACAGGTCGGCGACGCCGGAGCGACGCCTGTCTCTGCCCATTCCTGCGGGGTGTAGGTGTGCAGCGCCAACGCATGGAACTCGCCCATCAGCTCGCCGAGCGTGCCGTAGACTTTCTGGTGGCGCTTGACCCGGTTCAGGCCTTCGAACTGCGCACTGACCACCACTGCCTTGAAGTGGGTCTGCAACCCGCGACTGTGCATGTGGCTTTCGTCCAGCACTTGCAGATGCTCAGGCTGAAGCAGCGCCAGCGTCGATTCGATGCGTTGTTGCATGGTCATCACGAACTCCGCTTACTTCTTCTTGGCCGGAGCGGCGCCTTTCGGTGCCAGCTCGTTGGTCATGTCGTCCAGCAGCTTGTTGACCACCGGTACGGCGCTTTCCAGTTTGGCCTGGGTCATCTGGGCCGATTGCTGGGTCAGCTGCGGCATTTTCTCCAGGACTTTCTTGCCCAGTGGCGACTGGTAGAACGCGACCAGGTCTTTCAGCTCGGATTCGCTGAAGTTGCTGGTGTAGAGCTTGACCATGTCCGGCTTCAGCTTGTTCCAGCCAATGGCCTGATCCAGAGCGGCGTTGGCCTTGGCCTGGTAGGTATCCAGTACGGCTTTCTTGGATTCCGGCGCCTTGGTCTGTTCAAAACGCTGGGCGAACATCTGCTGAACCTGCATGTACACCGGAGTGCCCAGCTTGTCAGCGTGTGCCAGGGTCAGGAAAGCTTCGGCACTGGCGTTGTGGCTGGCGGTATCGGCAAGCACCTGGCCGCTGGCGCAGACCAGGGCAACCGCGGTACAGATGGCACGAAGACGAGTCATCGAGTTTCCTTTTCAGCTAGGCGAGGTAAAACCCCAAGGGCGACCATTCTGCGCCTGAATAACGCTGCGGCTCAACCCCCGGCCCTTGCCGCGCTTGATTGGCGGGGATTTGCCGGTCAACAATCGACCGGATGGAACCACCCGGGCCGACACAGGCCTAAACTGCGCAAACAGACCAACAGGAGTGTGCACGATGAGCCGTATCGAAACCGACAGCCTGGGCCAGATCGAGGTCCCGGACGACGCTTACTGGGGCGCTCAGACGCAACGCTCGCTGATCAACTTCGCCATCGGTCAGGAACGCATGCCATTGCCGGTACTGCACGCCCTGGCCCTGATCAAGAAAGCCGCGGCCCGGGTCAACGACCGCAACGGCGACCTGCCTGCCGACATCGCCCGCCTGATCGAACAGGCCGCCGACGAAGTACTCGACGGCCAGCATGACGACCAGTTTCCGCTGGTGGTCTGGCAGACCGGCAGCGGCACGCAAAGCAACATGAACGCCAACGAAGTGATCGCCGGCCGCGCCAACGAACTGGCCGGCAACCCACGCGGCGGCAAGACGCCGGTGCACCCCAACGATCACGTCAACCGCTCGCAGAGCTCCAACGACTGCTTCCCCACGGCCATGAGCATCGCCACCGCGCAAGCGGTGCAGGGCCAACTGCTGCCGGCCATCGCCGAGCTGTCGGGCGGTCTGGCCGAGCTGTCGGCGCGGCACATGAAACTGGTGAAGACCGGCCGCACCCACATGATGGACGCCACGCCGATCACCTTCGGCCAGGAAATCTCCGGATTCATAGCGCAACTGGATTACGCCGAACGGGCGATTCGCGCAGCGTTGCCGGCGGTCTGCGAACTGGCGCAGGGCGGCACGGCCGTCGGCACCGGGCTTAACTCGCCCCACGGCTTCGGCGAAGCGATTGCCGCTGAACTGGCGGCGTTGTCCGGCCTGCCGTTCGTCACCGCACCAAACAAATTCGCCGCCCTCGCCGGCCATGAGCCACTGACCACGCTGTCCGGTGCCCTGAAAACCCTCGCCGTGGCGCTGATGAAAATCGCCAACGACCTGCGCCTGCTGGGTTCCGGCCCACGCGCCGGTTTTGCCGAAGTGCGCCTGCCGGCCAACGAACCGGGCAGTTCGATCATGCCCGGCAAGGTCAACCCGACCCAGTGCGAGGCGTTGTCGATGCTCGCCTGTCAGGTGCTGGGCAACGACGTGGCGATCGGCTTCGCCGCCAGCCAGGGTCACCTGCAACTGAACGTGTTCAAACCGGTGATCATCCACAATCTGCTGCAATCGATCCGCCTGCTGGCCGATGGTTGCAGCAACTTCCAGCAGCACTGCATCGCCGGGCTTGAACCGGATGCCGAAGTCATGGCGAAGCATCTGGAACGCGGCCTGATGCTGGTGACGGCGCTGAACCCGCACATCGGCTACGACAAGTCGGCGGAAATCGCCAAGAAGGCCTACAGCGAAGGCAAAACCTTGCGTGAGGCGGCGCTGGAGCTGGGTTACCTGACCGATGAAGAGTTCGATGCCTGGGTGCGGCCGGAAAACATGATCGAGGCCGGTGCCAAGGGCTGAGATCTTCAGCGTCAGTAAGTCAGTCTTCGCGAGCAAGCCCGCTCACACATTTGACCGCGATCCCCTGTGAGGAATGCGGTTAAAAGTGGGAGCGGGCTTGCTCGCGAATAACGATGACTCGGTTAACCTGCCGCCATGCGCATCCGCCGGGCCTTGAGCCCGGCAATCAGCGAAGGCCCCAGCGCCACCAGTGCCGAACCCAGCACCACCAGCACCGCCCCGCCATACCCCAGCAGATTGATGTGCTCGGCATGCACATACTCAGGCCACACACCCGCCGCCACCGCTACCGCACCGAACGTTACCAACGGCGTGATCGCGAGCGTCGCACTGACCCGCGAAGCTTCCCAATGCGCCAGCGCCTCGGCAAACGCGCCGTAGGCGATCAGGGTGTTCATGCAGCACGCCAGCAGCAGCCAGCCCTGCAACGGATTCAGCGACAGTGCCTCAAGCGGATGCACCCAAGGCGTCAGCAACAGGGCGCAGAACAGGTAGATCACCATCATCACCTGTAAAGAATTCCACACCGTCAGCAATTGCTTCTGGCCCAGCGCATAGAAAGTCCAGACAGTCGAGGCCAGCAGCACCAGCAACACACCGGCGGTGTAATCAGATAAAGAGGTGAGCAATTCCGCCAGACGCTGATTGAAGAACAAAGCAAAACCGATCAACAGCACCGCCAGGCCAATGCCCTGACCGATACTGAAGCGTTCCTTGAACACAAACAGACTGGCGATCAGCAACATGATCGGCCCCATCTGCACCACCAGTTGCGCAGTACCGGGGCTGAGCAGGTTCAGGCCCATGAGGTACAGCACGTAATTGCCCACCAGCCCGAGCACCGCCATCAGCACCAGCCAGCCGCCCTTCGGCCCGAGCACCTTGCGGCTCGGCAAGCGTTTGGTCGCGGCCAGATAAATGAACAGACAGCCGCCGGACACCAGCAGGCGAAACCAGGTCACCGTGACCGGGTCCATCACCACCAGCACCTGCTTGAGCTTGATCGGCAGGATTCCCCAGAGAAACGCCGTCAATAACGCCAGGAACATGCCGTACACCCAACGACCCGATGAAACGTGCATGAGAACCCCAAGCGCCAGAGACAGAAGCGCTCATTCTAGGCGCACAGACCCTGCGCGACACAGGGACAGTTGCGCTCCAGCCGCAAATGAAACTGTGCAGGTCGCAGCAGAAAATTGACGATGGGCCGTTGATCGGCCGGCCGGGCAAGGTAAGTGGTTCAGGCATAAGCTTCTTGGATCCAGCCCGGGACATCACTCACCAAGGAGACCCGTCATGTTAGGCATGCGCGCCCAGGACACCGCCCCCGCCACGCACTTTCGCAGCGACCGCGTGTGCCGGGTCAACGGTGAACTGTATTTCAGCACCCGGGAAAACACCCTCGAAGGGCCGTTCGACAGCCACGAGAAAGCCGAGCAGGAAATAAAGGCCTACATCGCGCGGATGCAGCTTCTGGATTCTGGCAGGTAGAACCGGTTGTCCCATTCGCGAGCAGGCTCGCTCCCACAGGAGAGCATGGTTACCTGTGGGAGCGAGCCTGCTCGCGAAAACGATGGATCAAACACACATCTTTCAGGGTTTAACGCACAGCTTCAAACAACCCGGTCGCCCCCATCCCCCCGCCCACGCACATGGTCACGATTCCGTAGCGCAGATTGCGCCGCTGCAACTCGCGCACCAGATGCCCGGCCTGCCGTGACCCGGTCATGCCGAACGGGTGGCCGATGGAAATCGAGCCGCCGTTGACGTTGTACTTCTCGTTGTCGATTTCCAGACGATCACGGGCGTACAGGCACTGCGAGGCAAACGCTTCGTTCAATTCCCACAGATCGATATCCGCCACCTGCAGGCCTTTGGCCTTGAGCAGCTTTGGCACCGAAAACACCGGGCCGATGCCCATTTCGTCAGGCTCGCACCCAGCGACGGTAAACCCGCGGAAAAACGCTTTCGGCTTGAGCCCCAGTTGCAGGGCTTTTTCCAGGCTCATCACCAGCGTCATCGAGGCGCCATCGGACAACTGCGACGAGTTGCCGGCGGTCACCGAACCGTCCTCGGCGAACACCGGTTTCAACCCGGCAAGGCTTTCATAGGTGGTGTCCGGACGATTGCAGTCATCGCGGTCGACGATGCCATCGAGGATCTGCACTTCACCGCTGTTCTTGTCTTCAACCCGGTACTTCACCGTCATCGGCACGATTTCATCGTTGAACAGCCCTGCTGCCTGCGCCTGAGCGGTGCGGATCTGACTTTGCAGCGAGTAGCGATCCTGCGCCTCGCGGCTGACGCCATAACGGCGCGCCACCACTTCCGCGGTCTGGCCCATGGTGTAATAGATGCCCGGCGTCTGCTGCTTGAGCAACGGATTGATCAGGTGATCGGTGTTGACGCTTTTCAGGGTCAGGCTGATCGACTCGACGCCGCCGGCGACGATGATGTCGCTGCAACCCGACGCGATCTGGTTGGCGGCAATCGCAATCGCCTGCAACCCCGAAGAACAGAAACGGTTGAGGGTCATGCCGGCGGTGCCGGTGCCCAATTGCGAGAGCACCGCCACGTTGCGGCCGATGTTGTAGCCCTGGGCGCCCTCGTTGGAGCCGGCGCCGACGATGCAATCCTCGACGCTGGCCGGGTCGATGTCGTTGCGCGAGAGCAACGCATTGACGCAATGGGCCGCCATGTCATCGGGACGGGTCTGGTTGAACTTGCCGCGAAAGGACTTGGCCAGGCCGGTCCGTACGCTGTCGACGATCACCACTTCACGCATGGCATACCTCATTGTTGCAGTCGGTTGAGAGTGGACCGAGCATAAGTCCCCCCCATCGCCGACCGCGACAATCATTCACCTCGCGTATGCGGGCCCATCGGTTCAGTCCTTGTGCTTTTTGGCTCGCTTGTCGGACTTCTCGAAAGCGTCTTCCAGCGCCCGGTTGATCGTGCGCAACACCTTGACCCGGGCCCAGCGCTTGTCATTGGCCTCGACCAGGGTCCACGGCGCGATTTCGGTGCTGGTGCGGTCGACCATGTCGCCCACGGCGGCACGGTAGGCGTCCCACTTGTCACGGTTGCGCCAGTCGTCTTCGGTGATCTTGAAGCGCTTGAACGGGATTTCTTCGCGCGCCTGGAAGCGCTCCATCTGCGTGTCCTTGTCGATCGCCAGCCAGAACTTGACCACGATCACCCCGGCGTCGGCCAGTTGCTCCTCAAAATCATTGATCTCGCCATAAGCGCGCATCCAGTCGGCAGTGCTGCAAAAGCCCTCGACCCGCTCCACCAGCACCCGGCCATACCACGAGCGGTCGAACACGGTGAACTTGCCCCGCGCCGGAATATGTCGCCAAAACCGCCACAGATACGGCTGCGCCCGTTCCTCTTCGGTCGGCGCGGCAATCGGCACGATGCTGTATTGGCGCGGATCGAGCGCCGCCGCCACCCGACGGATCGAACCGCCCTTGCCCGCCGCATCGTTGCCTTCGAACACCGCCACCAGCGCATGCCGGCGCATGCGTTTGTCACGCATCAGCCCCGACAGCCTTGCCTGCTCGGTGATCAATTGTTCTTCGTAGTCTTTCTTGTCCAGACGCTGGGTCAGATCGAGGCTGTCGAGCAGGTTCAACTGGTCGACGGAAGTCCCCAGCGGTGCAGCGTTGACCTCATGGGGATGCACATCGGGACGCTTCAAGGCATTTTGCAGGCCTTCGAGCAGGATCTTGCCGACCGTCAGGCTGCGGTAGTGCGGGTCGACACCCTCGATGACATGCCACGGCGCGTAATCGCGACTGGTGCGGCGCAACACGCGTTCGCCGTATTTGACGAACTTGTCGTAGGTCTGCGATTGCTGCCAGTCCAGCGGGCTGATGCGCCAGCTGTGCAGCGGGTCGTCGGCCAACGCCTTGAGCCGCGCCTTCATCTGTTTCTTGGACAGGTGGAACCAGAACTTGAAGATCAGCGCGCCTTCAT
The DNA here is from genome assembly GCF_002113205.1 of Pseudomonas sp. B16(2017). Lineage (NCBI taxonomy): Bacteria > Pseudomonadati > Pseudomonadota > Gammaproteobacteria > Pseudomonadales > Pseudomonadaceae > Pseudomonas > Pseudomonas sp. B16(2017). The sequence continues at coordinate 107,056 of NZ_NEKA01000008.1, read as the reverse complement.
CGCAGAACATCTTTTCCATGCGCTCGGCGCCGGCAATCGCCTGATCCAGTCGCGGATCCTTGAACAAACCATGCACCCGGCCCTGCAGCATCTGGCTGTACCAGTTGCCGAAGAAAATCCCCATCCGCCCCTTGGCCGGCAGCATCCGCCAGTAGCGCCAGGCCGGTGGCCGCGCCAGCTCTTCATCGGTCTGCTGGTCGAAAGTGCGCACTTCGATCAGGCGCGGATCCATCCACTCGTTGAGCAACTTGACCGTCTCGCCCTTGCCGGCGCCTTCGATGCCGTTGATCAAAATGATCACCGGGAAACGCTTCTGCTGCTGCAACTCGAACTGGGCTTCGAGCAAGGCTTCACGCAGGGCGGGCACGGCGGCTTCGTAGGTGTCTTTGTCGATGGCGTGACCGATTTCAGCGGATTCGAACATGGGACGGCTCCTTCCAGGATTCAGCAAGACTAGCGGATTGGGCTCTGACGCGGCACAGAAATTCCCGCCGGCGGCGGATTGTCCTTGAGTGATCGTCGGCAAGGCTTGCCATGGATCAAGCGCCGCCTGCGTGATCGGCTAGAATGGCCGCCTTGCCGTTGCCGAGCCTGCCATGAAACCTGTATTGCCCCACGCCCAACTCGACTGGGATGACCAGGGACGCCCGCGTTCGCGAGTGTTCGACGATGTGTATTTTTCCGACCAGTCGGGGCTGGATGAAACCCGCTACGTGTTCCTCGAACAGAACCGTCTGGCCGAGCGCTTCGCCGCACTGCCGGCGGGTGGGCGACTGGTGATCGGTGAAACCGGCTTCGGCACCGGGCTGAATTTTCTCTGTGCCTGGCAGTTGTTCGAACAGCACGCGGTGCCCGGTGCGCGGCTGCATTTCGTCAGTGTCGAGAAATTTCCGTTGAGCCCTGCCGACCTGCAGCGGGCGCTGGCGTTGTGGCCCGACTTGAAGCAATTCGCCGATCAGTTGCTCAAGCATTACGTGGCAATCCATCAGGGTTTCCAGCGCATTGTTCTGGATAACGGTCGCGTGACCCTGACCCTGTTGATCGGTGATGCGCTGGAGCAGTTGCCGCAACTGGATGGCCAGATCGACGCGTGGTTTCTCGACGGTTTCGCCCCGGCGAAAAACCCGGAGATGTGGACTGCCGAACTGTTCGCGGAACTGGCGCGATTGGCGGCGCCCGGCTCGACCATCAGCACCTTTACCAGTACCGGTTGGGTGCGCCGACTGCTCAACGCCGCCGGTTTCAAGATGAAGCGCACGCCGGGCATCGGCCACAAATGGGAGATCCTGCGCGGCGAATTTCTCGGCTGGCCGCAGGACGTTCCTTTACCCGCGGCGGACAAACCGTGGTTCGCCCGCCCGGCGCCTTTCACTGGAGAGCGTCGTGCGCTGGTGATCGGTGCCGGCCTGGCCGGCTGTGCCACGGCGGCCAGCCTCGCGGCGCGGGGCTGGCAGGTCAGTCTGCTGGAACGGCATGACGCGGTGGCGCAGGAAGCCTCGGGCAATCCGCAAGGCGTGCTGTACCTGAAACTGTCCGCCCACGGCACGGCGTTGTCGCAGTTGATCGTCAGCGGTTTCGGCTACACCCGTCGCCTGCTGGAAAATCTGCAACGCGGCACCGACTGGGACGACTGCGGCGTGCTGCAACTGGCGTTCAACGAAAAGGAACGCGAACGTCAGGCGCAACTGGCCGCCGCGTTTCCCGAAGACCTGTTGCAATGGCTCGATCAACTCGAGGCACAGGCCCGGGCCGGGATCGGTCTGGCTCATGGCGGTTTGTATTACCCCGAGGGCGGCTGGGTGCATCCGCCGGCGTTGTGTCAGGCGCAATCCGCACAACCGGGCGTCACGCTGCTTACCCATCTGGAGGCCGTTGAACTGCGCAAGATCGACGGTCAGTGGCAAGCCTTCGACGGTGAGCGATTGATCGCAACAGCGCCCGTCGTGGTGCTGGCCGGCGCCGCCGACATCAAGCGTTTCCCCCAGAGCGCCGACCTGCCCCTCAAGCGCATTCGCGGGCAGATCACCCGCCTCGCGCAGACCACGCAAAGCCAGGCGCTGACCAGCGTCGTGTGCGCCGAAGGTTACGTCGCACCGGCACGCCTGGGCGAGCACACCCTCGGCGCCAGTTTCGATTTCAACAGCGACGACCTGACCCCGACCACCGCCGAACATCTGGGCAATCTGGCGATGCTCGAAGATATCTCCACCGATCTGGTCGCGCGCCTGCACGTCAGCGAGCTCGACGCCGAAAGTCTCCAGGGCCGGGCAGCCTTCCGTTGCACCAGCCCCGATTACCTGCCGATCGTCGGCCCGCTCGCCGATCGCGAAGCCTTCACCGAGGCCTATCGCGCCTTGAGCAAGGATGCCCGGCAAGTGCCGGACATTGCCTGCCCATGGCTGGACGGTCTGTACGTCAACAGTGGCCACGGTTCCCGGGGGCTGATCACCGCGCCACTGTCCGGTGAACTGCTGGCAGCCTGGCTGGACAACGAACCGCTGCCCCTGCCCAGAGGTGTCGCAGAGGCGTGTCATCCGAACCGGTTTGCCTTGCGGTGGCTGATCCGGGGCAAATGACCGAATCCGGGATTGGAATCAACCACCGGGCAACAGGCAAATATTGCCCTCGACCAGTCGTAGCACTTGCTCGGTCAACCGCTCGAGCAAGGCGCTTTCCGTCTGTTCCTGCCGGGCGGCACACAGGTTCATTTCGCTGAGATAGTCGGCCGAGCTGAGTTCTTCGGCTTTCTCGAACAACGCCAGGGCTTCTTCCTGGTGAGGCGCGCGCGCATCGTCGAACTGTTGGGCAAAACTGCTTTTCATGTATTCGTTCCACCAAGGCTGGCGAACCAGAAACGCCAGCCACTCGGGAGACAATTCGGCAGTCTGGATTCGATTGATAGCCTCCACCAGATCCGCCCCTGTCACCTCCGCGAGTGAGGCGTAATGCATGTGCGAAGGTTGCCCGGGCAATTCGAGTGCCTGCGCCAGACCGGAGCGGTAGGCAAGGGTCACTTCCAGCGGGTCAGGTGCCGCATGGACCTGCGCGTGTTCCGCGGCGATCCGGTCAATCTGCTCCAGCCGAAACAGTCCTCTCGCCAGCCTCATCAGCGCCTTCGTCGAAGGGCGTTGCCCCCTGGGACCACGGGTCACATGGTGGACGTGCACTGCAACTTCCAGGTGGCTGAAGTTCAACGCCGCGTTGTCCGTGCAATTGATCGGGTTGGCCGCCAGATCGAAAATCTGCTCCCGCAATTCGGCATCGGTCTGCGTTGCGTCCAGAACCGTCCAGACCCGCCGGTGCATATCCTCGCGCACATTGGCTGACTCGGCGGAATTGCCCAACTCCGCCAGCAGCGCGAACAGGCCTTCGGCCCTTGGGTCATCCTTGAGTGCGTTCCACATCTGCAGATGCCGGGAGCCCTCGCTTCCTCCCGTCCCGGTCAGCCAGATCGAACGTGCCTGGTTTTCGTCCAGTCGCGCGATATCGTTATCCAGGTAACCCATGCCGACGCCGACCGTCGTGCGGTAGTTTTCAAGGTAAGTTCTGCTGACATCGGAAATCGGGTTACGCCGCAAATTGATCGTTTCACTGAAGCGTCTGGGCGTTTCAAAAAGCCAGGCAGGCAGATCACGGATTTCGTTATCCCGCAGATCCACCCGATCCAGATTGGGTAGAAACTGCAGGCCTTTTGGCAGCTCCGTGGCGCGGGTATTGCGCAAGGAGAGGTAAGTCAGATCGAACAGGTTGCGGACATCCACCGTGGCGCCGAGGGGGTTCCCGCTCAGATTCAGACTTTGCAAGGTGCGCAACCCGGCCAGCTTCACCAGGGCGTGCTCGGTCAGTTGAAGCCGATTGCCGGCCAGGCTCAGCCGCCTGAGGTTCGGCATATGCGAAATGATCTCGGGCAACCGGGTGATCTGATTGCGATCCAGTTCAAGGGACTCGACGTTCGTGAACGCTTTGAGGAAATAAGCGGCATCGTCGTCCAGCAACATGTCTTGCAGAGACAATTGCCTGACATGATCAAAGGTCAAACCGACCGGCAAGGTCGGAAACTTGCCGAAGCGCATGCCATCGAGCTTCAAACCATAGACGAGACGCCCGGCGTCATCGGGCAGGGAGATCAAACGGCGAAAACAGTCTTCGATTTCAAACGCAACGATTTGCCGGCATTCACGAATTTCGTTCAGATCACCGCCCAGGACCTTCATGGCTGCCTCATCCTGGATCCAGGTATCCATCACGCCCTGCAGTCGGCTCAGATCCTCTCGCAACTGCCGAACCCGGATCGCCCTGGTCAGATGGTCGCTGCCCAACTGGTCAAGAAACTCATTGGCTTGTACGTCGGTAAACAAGGGATAGAGCTTTTTCACCTGCCGCAATAAACGACGCGAATGAGTGTTCGACCCGGCGGGAGAGTCGGCAGGCGTGCACACAGGCTCGGCGGTCTCCGTTTGCCACTGACCACCTGCCAATACCCGGGCGCATGCCTCACGTTCATCCAGAGCACTCTCCAACAGTTTGCCGCGCAGGCGCCCGCCATTTTCCGGCGTCGGTTGCACAAATCCGATGGCCTTGCGCTGCTGCGCTGAAAGACCTTTGAGAATCGCCTGATAGAGATCTTCCGGCCCGGCCGCGATCCTGCCGAGTGACTTCCTGTCGCTGCCAAACACCTCGTAACCATTGTCGAGTCTGACCAGCGTGCATGAACTCGACGTAACCAGCGGTTTTTCGCCCAGCGTTTCCAGGAGCTGACCGCTCAAGGATTTCGCCCGCAGTTCAAGATAAAACTCGGGATCCCAGCCTGCGAGACGGGGTAGCAACCGGATCGCCAGTTTCCTTGTATCGGCATTGGCGATGTCGGCCAGGTAAAAACCTGCCAATGCCCGATCCACTCGCCCATCGCTCAAAGCCTGACGCGCCCGTTGTGCCAACCCCATGGGCACCCGCCCGGTGCTGCGCAGGTGCATCCGTTCAATGCTCGGCGTGCGTTTGAGCAGCTCCCGGGCGGAGCGCACCGGCAAATCGGGAAAGGCCCTGCGCAACTTGAGCAATTCTCCGGCAACGTCTTGATCGTATCGGCTGTAGAGATGGTCGAAAGTCGACCTTCGATCGGCCTTGATCGCCGCCCCGATCACTTTCGCCAACTGCTGACTGGTGTCGGCCGGGGCCACGTCAGCCCCCACCAAGGCCTCCACCTCTTTGGGAGGCAGAACATCGACGACCGCTTGCAGCAACTCGCCCTTCTCCAGTTGCGCATGCTTCACAATGACGCTCACGGTATCGTCGTCGATCGATCCGGGCGGGTAGGTCGCGGTGATCCGCCCTTGTTCATCCACGACTTTGATGTAGCGATCGGCCGGCCAGTTCGCAAGCCGGGGTAAAGCATGCAGCTGTTCGTTGACGTAACGCGGATCGCTCGCCTCGCCACGCTCCATGGCGGCAATGTATTCGCGCACTCTGCGCTCGATTCCAAAACGTTCGATCATGTCCAGCAAGCGGGAAGGCAGCGGCCGGTTGTCATCGCTCAGGCGATGCAGCTCATCGATCCGGGTGTCGGTCAACCGACGGGCCATCTCCAGACGACTGTCTTCCCAGCCCTCAAGACCAGGATCAGTGCGTTTGAGCGTGTACGCTCCGCTCCATCGCTCGGTCTGTTCGAAGTCATGACGCCAGCCTCCGCGATCATTGCGCTTCAATACCGGCTGATAAGCCTGTGCACGCACAGGGTGTCGGACTTCCCAGGTATTGGATGCAGGCTCCAGCGCTACCTCGTAAGCCCGATTGTCGAAATGGGCAAACTGCTTGCCGTTCGCCCGGAACAAGCCTGCAGTATCAGGTTCGGCACCTGTCGGAAGCGGCTGTTCATAACCGAGTAGCTGCGGTTTCCACAAACGAGGCTGACCGTCACGGTCCAATATGGCCGTGAACGGCTGGAAGAAATCCGGATGCTTGCGCACCGTCTTGATTGCCAGTGTTTTCAGGCCCTTGATACCGGCCCCCACGCTGACCATCAGCACAATGTTTTCAGCAACGCTGAGCAGGTGCGAAAACGCCTCCTCACGATCTCCCCGCGACCAGTCCTCAACGCCCTCATAAACTTCCGCCAGCATCTGCCCCACGGCAACCCCCATCATCAGTTGCCCTACGACCGGCACGAAAATCCCGGCCACATTGGCAACCGTCAGACCGATTTCCAGATACTCGAGCAGGCGCTTCTTGCGCGCCTCTTCATCCACATCGGCAGTCGGTACGGCGAGCGCGCGGGCATCGATCTGCAGTTTGCCGATATGGCTTTGGTGCATGAAGTCGAGCAACGACACGGTTATCGGCAAATATTTGGCACGACCCAGGCTGCGAGCGTCCGCGAAGTTTTTGAAGAAATCCGCCTTGTCGACCTCGCCGATGCAATGAGTGAAGTAGCTCCTGTAACTGGCCACCCCCAATTGGTATTCCAGGTACACGAGAAACGCCGAGAAACTCGCGTACTCGTACAACGGTTGAGAGGGCGCGCCGGGCATGTAAACCAGGCACCATTGATCCGGGTCCGACTCGACCGAGCGCTCGGAAAACACCACAACGCCCCAAATGCAACAGTCGAGCAGTTCGATGCCTTGCATGATCAACGGCCGCCCCTGGTAATTCAGGCTTCTGGCATCGGCGCTACCGCCGGCCTCGAGCAGGCGCTCCAGGCTTTCGTATGCGTCCTGACTGATGTGGGCATTCAACAGCGCCAGATGCAGATCCAGTTGCAGCAATTGTTTTTTCAGGTCGGTGATGTTGCGGACCATGGGACCGGTGGCAACCGGTTTACCGTCAACCTCCGTGATACCGAATACCTGTTGAAAATGCTGTTGGTAGTGCTTCCCCAGATCGAGCTCGCGACAAAGTTCGGCGAATGCGGAGGGTGTCAGGCCCGCAATCCCAGCAGGCTGGCCAGAGATGCGCACCACACTGCCGGCGGGGAAAAAATCGTCCTGCGCCTCCCGCTCCGTGAAGTTCTGCATCGCCGCTTCCAGAAGAGTCGGCGTTGCCGGCGGCGTGACCGGCGATCCTCCGCCGGGCGGCGTCACGGGCTCGCAACCACAGTACTCCCCAGGCAGCTCCAGATAGTCTTTTTCGACATCGAACTGCACTGGCCAGCGAGCTTTCAGGGCACTGCTCAACAGCGCGGCGCAAAAGCTGTTCACGGGTTGCAAGCGGCCAAGATCGGCGTCGACCCTGGCCTGAGCGGCGTGTAAATCACGCGCGGTCTGGTCCAGCGCAGCGAATGTGGAGCTAGAAGCTTTCAGAAGGCTGGAAGGCAGGGTTTTCTGCAAGGCCTGGGCAGTATCCAGATCGCCGGTGGCTTCCAGCAAAAAAACCAGTATCTGTTCCTGGGTCAGCGGTGTCGCAGTATCCGACTGCGTATTCGACATGGGCAATATTCCTTTATCGCACTTTGGAACCATTACCTTAACGATCCTGCCTGCGTAAAAAAAACACGAAAAACTACGTGATCAGGCCGGCAAACAAGCAGACATCCGCATGTTTTCAATATGTATCTACTACCCATAAACCCAAGCGGAAAGCTAATGGCCCATCGGTCAGGCCGAACCGCTTATAACCGATCGTTCTAAAACTCCCACATCCGAGCCGGGTCAGTTTCTGGGTACCGGCCATTTCGGCGCGGTGCAGCGACACCCTCCCCAACGGAAAAACCGGTAAGGACCATATGTGCGGATTAGCTGGCGAGTTACGTTTTGATCAACAACCTGCAGACCTTGCAGCCATCGAGCGAATCACCCATCACCTGGCGCCTCGCGGCCCCGACGCGTGGGGCTTCCACGCCCAGGGACCGATTGCCCTGGGCCATCGACGCCTGAAAATCATGGACCTGTCGGACGGCTCGGCGCAGCCGATGATCGACAGCCAATTGGGCCTGTCCCTGGCCTTCAACGGCGCGATCTACAACTTCCCTGAATTGCGTACCGAACTCGAAGCGCTCGGTTATGCGTTCTACTCCGGCGGCGACACCGAAGTGCTGCTCAAGGGTTATCACGCCTGGGGCGAAGCGCTGCTGCCGAAACTCAATGGCATGTTCGCCTTCGCCATCTGGGAGCGTGATGCCCAACGCCTGTTCATCGCCCGCGACCGTCTCGGCGTCAAGCCGCTGTACCTGTCGCGCACCGGCCAGCGCCTGCGATTTGCCTCGGCCCTGCCGGCCTTGCTCAAGGGCGGCGACATCAACCCGATCCTCGATCCGGTGGCGCTCAACCATTACCTGAATTTCCACGCCGTGGTACCTGCGCCGCGCACCTTGCTGGCCGGTATCGAAAAGCTGCCGCCAGCGTGCTGGATGCGCATTGAAGCGGACGGCACCACCGAGCAGAAAACCTGGTGGACCCTGCCCTACGGACCACACGACGACGAGAAAAACCTGACCCTGGAAGACTGGCGTGACCGCGTGCTCGACAGCACCCGCGAAGCCGTGGCGATCCGCCAACGGGCAGCGGTGGATGTCGGCGTGCTGCTTTCCGGCGGTGTCGATTCGAGCATGCTGGTGGGCCTGTTGCGCGAAGTCGGCGTGGAGAACCTGTCGACCTTTTCCATCGGTTTTCAGGATGCCGGGGGCGAGCGCGGTGACGAGTTTCAGTACTCAGACCTGATCGCAAAACACTACGGCACCCAGCACCATCAACTGCGCATCGACGAAAAAGAGATCATCGAGCAATTGCCCGCCGCGTTCCGCGCCATGAGCGAGCCGATGGTCAGCCACGATTGCATCGCCTTCTATCTGCTGTCCCGCGAAGTGGCCAAGCACTGCAAGGTTGTGCAAAGCGGCCAGGGAGCCGACGAGTTGTTCGCCGGTTATCACTGGTATCCGCAAGTCGACGGCGCGGCCGATCCATATGCGGCCTATCGCCAGGCGTTCTTCGACCGCAGCTACGACGATTACGCCGCGACCGTGCAGCCGAAATGGCTGACTGCCAATGACGCCGCCGGCGACTTCGTGAAGGAACATTTCGCACAGCCTGGCGCCGATGCGGCGGTCGACAAGGCTCTGCGCCTGGACAGCACGGTGATGCTGGTGGACGACCCGGTCAAACGCGTCGACAACATGACCATGGCCTGGGGCCTGGAGGCGCGCACGCCGTTTCTCGACTATCGACTGGTGGAATTGTCGGCCCGCATTCCGGGCCAGTTCAAACTGCCGGACGGCGGCAAGCAGGTGTTGAAAGAAGCCGCGAGACTGGTCATCCCCAGTGAAGTGATTGACCGCAAGAAAGGTTACTTCCCGGTGCCGGGGCTCAAGCATTTGCAGGGCGATACCCTGAACTGGGTGCGCGAACTGCTGCTCGATCCGAGTCAGGATCGCGGCCTGTTCAACCCGGTGATGCTCGATAAATTGCTGACCGATCCACAAGGCCAACTGACCCCGTTGCGCGGCTCCAAGCTGTGGCAACTGGCGGCTTTGAACCTGTGGCTCAGCGAACAAGGAATCTGATCGATGAAACCTCACGCCACGGCTTACAGCCAACGCCTGCTGCGCGGTCAGACGCCGTCCTACGAACGCTTGCAGGCGCGCCTGGCCGAAGATGGCAGCGAGCCTGCCGCCGAACCGATCGCGGTGCATTGCGGCTGGGGCCGATTGCTCATCGGGCACACCTTCCCCGATCCAGCCAGCCTTGCCCGGGAACTGCTCAACGAGCAACCAGGCGAGCGCGACATTGCTCTGTACGTCGCCGCGCCGCAGCAGATTCTCGGCCTGGAACCGACCCAGCTGTTTCTCGATCCGTCCGATACCCTGCGCCTGTGGTTCAGCGATTACCGTCAGGCCACCCGCGTGTTTCGTGGCTTCCGCATTCGCCGTGCGCAAAGTGACGCGGACTGGCAGGGGATCAATCAGCTGTATCAGGCGCGCGGCATGCTGCCGATCGACGCCACCCTGCTCACCCCGCACCATCAGGGCGGCCCGGTGTACTGGCTGGCGGAAGACGACGACAGCGGCGCGGTGATCGGCAGCGTCATGGGCCTCAATCACCAGAAGGCTTACAACGACCCGGAAAACGGCAGCAGCCTGTGGTGCCTGGCGGTCGATCCGCAGTGTTCGCGCCCCGGGGTCGGCGAAGTGCTGGTGCGTCATCTGATCGAACACTTTATGAGCCGGGGTTTGAGCTATCTCGATCTGTCGGTGCTGCACGATAACCGCCAGGCGAAAAACCTCTACGCCAAACTCGGTTTTCGCAACCTGCCGACGTTCGCCATCAAGCGCAAGAACGGCATCAATCAGCCGCTGTTTCTTGGCCCCGGCCCGGAGGCGCAGTTCAACCCTTACGCGCGGATCATCGTCGAGGAAGCCCATCGACGCGGCATCGACGTGCAAGTGGATGACGCCGATGCCGGGCTGTTCACCCTTAGTCATGGCGGGCGCCGGGTGCGTTGCCGCGAATCACTGAGCGACCTGACCAGCGCCATCAGCATGAACCTGTGCCAGGACAAGAGCCTGACCCACAAAGTGTTGAAAGCCGCCGGGTTGAATGTGCCGTCGCAGCAGCTGGCAGGGAACGCGGACGACAATCTGGCGTTCCTCGATGAACACCAGCGAGTGGTGGTCAAACCGCTGGATGGCGAACAGGGCCAAGGCGTGGCGGTGGATCTGCAGACCATCGAGGAAGTGCAGCAGGCCATCGAAGCGGCCAGACAGTTCGACACTCGCGTATTGCTCGAAAGCTTCCATGAAGGCTTCGACCTGCGGATTCTGGTGATCGGTTTCGAGGTGGTTGCAGCGGCGATCCGCCGGCCGGCGGAAGTGGTCGGCGACGGCCATCATTCCATCGGCGCCCTGATCGAAGCCCAGAGTCGGCGCCGGCAGGCGGCGACCAGCGGGGAAAGCAAGATTCCGCTGGATCACGAAACCCAGCGCACCCTGCACGCAGCCGGTTACGACTACAGCAGCATCCTGCCGGCCGGTGAGCATCTGTTCGTGCGGCGCACGGCGAATCTGCACACTGGCGGCACGCTGGAAGACGTCACGGCGATTCTGCATCCGACCTTGGCCGAGGCCGCCGTGCGTGCGGCCCGCGCCCTGGAAATACCCATGGTCGGACTCGACCTGATGGTGCCGGCGGCGGATCAACCACAGTACGTGTTCATCGAAGCCAACGAGCGGGCGGGTCTTGCCAACCACGAGCCGCAACCGACGGCGGAGCGGTTTGTCGATCTGTTGTTTCCGCACAGTCAGCCGGCCGTTTGATCTCTCTTCAGCGTCATTCCCGCGTTGAACGCGCGAATGACGCCCCGCAACAGGAGTTTCCATGACCACCCAAATTCCCGAACCAGATTTGAACTACCTGCAAAAAGTCCTGCTGGAAATGCTCGCCATTCCCAGTCCCACCGGGTTCACCGACACCATCGTGCGTTACGTCGCCGAGCGTCTGGAGGAGCTCGGCATTCCCTTCGAGATGACCCGTCGCGGCACGATCCGCGCCACCCTCAAGGGCAAGAAAAACAGTCCCGACCGCGCAGTATCGGCGCACCTGGACACCATTGGCGCCGCCGTGCGCGCGGTGAAAGACAACGGCCGCCTGACCCTGGCGCCGGTGGGCTGCTGGTCAAGTCGATTCGCCGAAGGCAGTCGCGTCAGCCTGTTCACCGACAACGGCGTGATTCGCGGCAGCGTGTTGCCGCTGATGGCTTCCGGGCATGCATTCAACACGGCTGTGGACGAGATGCCGATCAGTTGGGACCACGTCGAATTGCGTCTGGACGCCTACTGCGCGACCCGCGCCGATTGCGATTCGCTGGGCATCAGCGTTGGCGATGTGGTGGCCTTCGATCCGCTGCCGGAGTTCACCGAAAGCGGCCACATCAGCGCCCGACATCTGGACGACAAGGCCGGTGTCGCCGCGCTGCTGGCCGCGCTGAAAGCCATCGTCGACAGCGGTCAGGAGCTGATGATCGACTGTCATCCGCTGTTCACCATCACCGAGGAAACCGGCAGCGGTGCAGCGGCGGCGTTGCCGTGGGACGTCAGCGAATTCGTCGGCATCGACATCGCCCCGGTCGCGCCGGGCCAGCACTCCAGCGAACACGCGGTGAGCGTGGCAATGCAGGATTCCGGCGGCCCGTACGACTATCACTTGTCGCGGCATTTGTTGCGTCTGGCGGGTGAGCACGAACTGCCAGTGCGCCGCGACCTGTTCCGCTATTACTTCAGTGACGCCCACTCGGCGGTCACCGCCGGTCACGACATTCGCACCGCCCTGCTCGCCTTCGGCTGCGACGCGACCCACGGTTACGAACGCACGCACATCGACAGCCTCGCGGCGCTCAGTCGCTTGCTGGGGGCGTACATTCTGAGTCCGCCGGTGTTCGCCAGCGATGCGCAACCGGCCACCGGGTCACTGGATCGCTTCAGTCATCAGATCGAGCACGAGACGCAGATGGAGAGCGACACCCGTGTGCCGTCGGTGGACAGCCTGGTGGGGCAGCGTTCGGACAGTTGAGTCTGGCCCTCGGCGATCATTCGCCGTAGCATCCCGACATTGATTTAGCCGAGGTGCCCATGCTGATTCCCTACGACGCGCTCGAAGTCGACACCCTCACCCGCCTGATCGAGGATTTCGTCACCCGTGACGGTACCGACAACGGTGACGACACGCCGCTGGAAACCCGCGTACTGCGGGTTCGCCAGGCGCTGACCAAAGGCCAGGCGCTGATCGTTTTCGATCCGGAAAGCGAGCAATGCCAGTTGATGCTCAAGCACGACGTGCCCAAGCACCTGTTCGACTGAAAACGGTCAGCGGCCCTTGCCGCTGGCCTGTTTGCGCTGGATCCGTTCGTAGACCTCGGCGCGATGCACGCCGATCTGCTCCGGCGCTTCGACGCCGAACCGCACGCTGGAGCCGTTGACCGCCAGAACGCGCAAAGTGATGTTGTCGCCGATGGAAATCAGTTCCCCGACAACACGGCTGAGTACAAGCATGGGAGGTGTCCTTCAAGGTTTGCGAGCCTTGAAGATGCGCGGCTTTCGAGCGCCCTACAATGCATGCCGGGCAATTCAGTCATTCCCTACGCGCCAAGGCGCGCAAGCCTTCAGACGTTTCCTTCAGGCCTGCAAGATTCAGCTCGCGGAAAACCGCGGCCCGAACAGGATCACACTGGCCCCGATCACACACAGCGCCACACCGATCCAGTCCGAACCCAACGGGCGGATGCGCTCGACCACCGCCAGCCAGCCAATCGAAGCAATGATGTAGATGCCGCCATAAGCGGCGTAGGCGCGACCGGCGTAGGTCGCTTCGACGCGCGTCAACAGCAGCGCAAAGAGAGTCAGACTGATCAGTGCCGGGATCACCCACAAGGCGCTCTTGCCCTGGCGCAACCACATCCAGAACGCGAAACAGCCGGCGATTTCGAACAGCGCGGCGAGAAAAAACCACAGGTAGTTGAGCATGCAAGACATCTCGTCAGGGTGACTGTTGCGGCCACCCTAACGATGCGACGAACCCCGGGCAAGTTCAGCCGTTGTTCTGTTTGGCCTTGGCGCGCATCTTCTCGGCCATCGCGGTCATTTCGTTGTACAGCAATTGCGGGTTTTTCTGTTTGAGCGCCCAGGCCATGCGCCCTTGTTCGTGGGGCAGGATCATGAACTCGCCGGCCGCGACTTGCTGGTAGATGTAGTCCGCAATGTCGCTGGCGGTGATCGGCGAACTTTCCAGCAACTTGCCGACCTGGGCTTTCATCGCCGGCGTCGGGCCCCGGAAAGAGTCCAGCAGGTTGGTCTGGAAGAACGACGGACAGACCACATGCACACCGATTTCCTGCTGAGCCAGTTCGATCAACAGGCTTTCCGACAGGGCCACCACTCCGGCCTTGGCCACGTTGTAGTTGCTCATCGCCGGGCCCTGCATCAGCGCGGCCATCGAGGCGATGTTGATGATCTTGCCCTTGCTCTGCTCCAGCAGCGGCAGGAATGCCTTGCAGCCCTTGACCACGCCCATCAGGTTGATCGCGATCTGCCAGTCCCAGTCCTCCAGCGACAACTCGCTGAAGAACCCGCCCGACGCCACACCGGCGTTGTTGACGATGATGTCGATGCCGCCAAGTTTCACTTCGCAGGCCTGGGCGAACGCCGTCAGCTGGCTGTAATCGCGCACGTCGCAGCGCTGGATGAAGCCGTCGCCGCCGGCCTCACGAACCAGTTTCAGGGTCTCTTGCAAACCGGGCTCGCTGACGTCGGACAAGGCCAGTTGCCAGCCTTCACGCGCCCAGCGCAGCGCGATTTCGCGACCCAGGCCAGAGCCCGCGCCAGTGATCATCATGCGATTTTGCATAGCAGACAGCCTTGTTGTTCCGGGGAAGATGCGCGGAGTGTAGCGAAGGATACGCAGCGACCCACGCTCCATCAGATTGCTGAATGGCGAGGGCAAACCGCGACAACAAACGAAATAAGCGAGCGAGCCAAATACCTTAAAAAAACATTGAATTTTCTTTCATGCGCACCAGTCGGAATTTGTAAGCCGGCTGGATTTAGTTCAACTTCCAGCTGCCCTTGAACACCAAGACTTCACAGACACTATCAACAAGGAAATAGACATGGGCACAATTCTAATCATCATCCTGATCCTGTTGCTGATCGGTGGTCTGCCGGTCTTCCCGCACTCCAGAAGTTGGGGTTATGGCCCTTCGGGCATTATCGGCGTAGTGCTGGTAGTCCTGTTGGTGCTGTTGTTACTCGGTCGGATATGACTGTTTGACCGACAAAAAAAAGAGGCCCTGTGAAGGGCCTCTTTTTTATTGTGCCGACTGATCAGTCCGGCTTGCCGTTAACCACACCGGCGGTATTGTCGATCAGGCTCTTGGTGGCCGTTTGCAGAAACGCTTCGAGCTTGAGTTTCAGCTCGGCAGTGCGCGGTGCATCCGGAATGATTTCAGCAGAAGGATTCGCGCCCAGTTGGTACTGGTAGATCTTCGGCGCCATTTCCTTCTCTTTCGGCAGTACCAGGATCTGGTCAGCGGTGACGATGGCAGTGGTCTGCTCGCTGCCCGACGGCTTGATCACACCGAAACCGGTGTCACCCTGCGGCAGGTTCAGCAGATCGCGGCCCCAGCACTGATGGCGCACTTCGCCACCGAGGCGACCCATGATGGTCGGCACGATGTCGATCTGGGTGCCCACGGTGTGGTCACGGGTACCGAATTTTTCCTGGATGCCCGGTGCGATCATCAGCATCGGCACGTTGAAGCGACCCAGGTCCATTTCGGTGATCTGACGCTCGTTACCGAAACCATGGTCGCCGACGATGACGAACAGGGTTTCCTTGAAGTACGGCTCCTTGCGAGCCTTCTCGAAGAACTGGCCCAGCGCCCAGTCTGCGTAACGCATGGCGGTCAGGTGCTCGTTGAGCGGGCCACGGTCGGTGACGCGTTCGACCGGCAATGGAGTCGGCAAGGCGTACGGCGTGTGGTTGGACAGGGTCTGCAGCAGCGCGTAGAACGGCTTGCCGTTTTCCCGCGCCTTGAGCTCCACCAGACCACGGTCGAACATGTCCTGGTCGGACACGCCCCAGGTCGGATCGGAGAACACCGGGTTCACGAAGTCGTTACGGCCGACGAAGTTGGTCATGCCCTGGTTGCTGAAGAAACCGGACTGGTTGTCCCAGGCAAAGTCACCGTTGTAGACGTAGACATCGTCATAGTCACGCGCACTGAGCAACTGCGGCAGGCCGGACAGTTTGTGGCTGCCTTCCGGGGTCTGCATCAGGTATTCGAAACCCGGCAGGTTCGGGAAGCACGCCATGGTGGCGAACATGCCCTGGTGGGTGTGGGTGCCGTTGGAGAAGAAACGGTCGAACAGCAGGCCTTCCTTCGACAGCTTGTCGAGGTACGGCGTGATGTTGCCCGGCGCGCCCAGTGCGCCCACCGAGTGACCGGCCATGCTTTCCATCAGGATCACGACGACGTTCTTGATCGGCAGGGTCTTGTCGGCAGGCGGCGTGTATTCACGACGCACGGCGGCAATATCGGCATCCACCAGTTTGTCGTCCGGCATCACCAGCATCTCGCGCACCACTTTCTGCGCCTGATCCTGCGGCAGCGTGGCTTTCCAGATGTTGTCACGATCCTCGCCCATCCGGTCCTTGGCCGCCGCGATCAGCGACAGCGTGCCGTTGAGGCCGAGCTGGTTGGCGAAGTTCGAATCGGTGGTGTAAACGTCACCCCAGCGCAGCGGCGGGCCTTGACGCAGGGTGCCGCGAGCCGCCACCACGCAGATCAGCAGGCACACCACGAACACCGCCAGACGCGCATACCAGGGCGCCACTTGACGGGTGCCGACGTTGCCACCGCTGAACGGGCCACGCGGACGGGTCAGACGATCGGCGCCCTTGAATGCCAGGGTCAGGATCAGCGTGCCCACGGCCCAGGCCAGCAGGTAGCGCACCACCGGGAAACCGTACCAGAGCATGCTCATCACGGTTTTCGGGTCTTCCTTCACGTACTGGAACACCAGGCCGTTGAGGCGCTGGTGGAACTCGCGATAGAAGTCCATCTCCATCAGGCCGAGGAACAGCGCGATGCTCGAAGCAACGGTCAGCCACAGACGGAAGAACCCGCGCGCCGCCATGGCCCGGGCACTGAACAGCGCCAGCACCAGCGGAATGCAGACGTACACCACCAGCCGAATATCGAAGCGCAGGCCGTTGGCGAAGGCTTCGAGGAAAGTCGAGGCCGGGGTGTCGAGGATCATCTCGCGGTTGTAGACCAGCAGCGCGAGGCGCAGCACGGAAAACATCACCATCATGACCAGCGCGCACAGAAGCGTGTAGGCCAGATGCGATTTGACGGTCGGTTGCAGCAGGCGACTGGAAGATCGCTGCTGACTCAGGGCGTCCGGGTTTGCCATGTCGTTTTAGGACCCATTGGAAGTTGAAGTTGCAAAAATTCAGCTGCGCCCTGCCCTCTGTTGGCCATTCCAGGCCCCGGGGCTTGCGCGGAGCGCAAATGTTGCACGATCACCGGCGGCATTGCCATTGATTAGTACCCGCTGCCGGACACTTTCATTCAAGGCACAGCGCCGCGGGACAGGTACAAACAGCGCGGGCGAATTGTCTTGGAGACTTTGTGAAAATTTCGTTCAACGCATATTCGGAAACACAATAAACCTGGAAAACAAAACGCCCCGAGTTCTTCGGGGCGTTTACAGATGAACGCGATGTTTACTTCTCGGCGCGTTCTTTCAAGGCTCTCAGGGTATTGAACGGTGCGTCGACCACAAACTTGTTGGCGATCATGGAAGGCACGCTGCCGCCCGGCTCGGTGTGAACCTGATAGGTCACTTCAACCTGATCGCCCTTTGGCACGAACTTCCAGAAGCCTTTGACCTGAGCGACCCGCACAAAGCCCTTTTCTTCAGGCAGGTATTTCGGCACGCCTTCCAGATTACGGGTCAGGCTGCCATCGGCACCTTCAACGGTGGTGACATGCAGGATGGAGTCGCGCGGGGTAACCGGCCATGGCGTATTGAACTGGGTGTAGGTCCAGCTCTGGTCGCCTTCGTGCTTGAGCAGTTTCTGAGTCTTGCACTCGTGAATCCATGCGCAGGCCCCGGACACGTCTTCCTGCAAGGCGCGCAGTTTGGCAATGGTGGTCTTCATCACGGTCACACCCTGATAAGACTTGTAGTCCGAACCCGGCACTTCGCTCAGGGAGACCTTGATGCCGTCCTCGTTCTTGGCGACTTTCCAGTCTTCAGCCTGGGCAACCGAGGTGGCCAGCGCGGCAGTCAAACCACACAACACAGCGATACGATGCAGCGAACCCATAGTCTTATTCCTTATTGTTGAAGTTCCGTTCGTTTGACACATTACGCCGCCGTCATCTGCTCCCACCAGCCGAGCAGTCTGATCGCGTCTTCCTGGCTGCTGCCGCAGACTTCGGGATCGGCCTTGAATCCTGAACAGACCGCCGGACGTTCCGGTCGGCCGAAAACGTTGCACAGGTTATCGACCGACAACTGCACGCAGCGTTCACCGGCAGGTTTGCCATCGGGCATGCCTGGAATCGGCGAACTGATGGAAGGGGCAATGCAGCAGGCGCCACAGCCTTCACGGCATTTCATGACGACGCGTTCCTCGCAGCGGGCGATGTGTTAAAGGGACGCGGAACAGGGTAACCGCTTAAACGGCTGTTTTAAATTGCCTGAACCGGGGTTTTTACGCAGAAACGAAAGTGACTGACCAGTCTCCGACAAAGCGTCTGGTCTGCGGGTCACCGATGGGGACGATTTATTGCTTGAACTCGAAATCCAGTGCCGCGCCTTCGACTTCGCGGCGCTCCTCATTGCGCAGTTGCAGCTGCATTTCGTTGCTGAGCAAACGGCCGTTGAGCTGGAACCCGCTGTTTTTTTCACCAAACATCTGCGGCAGGACCGGATCGCGCTTGGGCAGCGTCACGGAACCGGGAGGTTTCAACTCCTGAACCATGTCTTTCGGCAGGCTCAAATCGAGCTTCGCAGGCGGCAGCGGCGTCTTGGCCACCTCCTTCGCCGATTTCGACTTGGAGGCTACCGGGGCGCGCTTCTTGGCGGGAGCAGCCTTATTCTGCGGTGTTTTTTTCGCTTGAACGGTTTTCTTGGCCGTGACCGGTTTTTTTGCCGTGGCAGTCGCCGGCGTCTTTTCCTGAGCCGCCATGGCGCCAGGGACCTGACCCATCATCAGCAGGCAGAGCACAATCCAGACGGCAGAAAATTTCGCTTTCATGAACCCAACGAAGCTAACGGCAGAGGGCCATATGCTCGCTTGTTGGGCGTCACATGACAAGCTCCGCCATTGGTTCAAAATCCGCCGGCCATCTCCTGGCAGAGCTGGGTGGCCAACATGCCGAGGGTCATCAGCGCCCGTTCCGCCTCGCGATTCCACGGGATGCCGCAATTCAAACGGATGCAGTGGTTGAACTGTTCGGTGTTGCTGAAGATCAACCCCGGCGCAATGCTGATGCCCTGTTGCAGCGCCCGCACGTGCAATTCCTGGGTGTTGACCCGTCCCGGCAGGCTGACCCACAGAATGAATCCGCCGGTCGGCCGGGTCATCTGTGTGCCTTCGGGAAAGTGCTGCTGAACCGCCAGCTGGAATGCGCTGAGATTTTTCCGGTATTCCTGGCGGATGTACCGTAAATGCCGGTCATAGCCGCCGTTTTCCAGGTAGGCCGCGATAGCCATTTGGGTGACGCTGCACGCGGAATGGGTGCTGAAAGTCTGCAAGCGCTGGATTTCCTGCTGGTACTTGCCGGCGATCATCCAGCCGATGCGCACACCGGGCGATAACGTCTTGGAAAAACTCGAGCAATAGATCACTCGATCGAGCCGGTCGTAGGCCTTGAGCGACTTGGTGCGACCCTGCTCGAACATCAACTCGCCATAGATGTCGTCTTCGACGATCTGGATATCGAAGTCCGAGGCAAGGCGCAGCAGTTGTTTCTGGCGCTCTTCGGGCATGGTGCCACCGAGTGGATTGCTCAGGCGAGTGGTCAGCACCAGCGCCTTGATCGACCATTGATTGGCCGCCAGTTGCAGGGCTTCGAGGCTCATGCCGGTGGCGGGGTCACTGGGGATCTCGATGACTTTCAGGCCCAGAAGGTCGGCCAATTGCAACAGACCGTAATAGGTCGGTGATTCGGCGGCGATCAGGTCGCCGGGGCGGGTCAGCACCCGCAACGACATCTGCAACGCATCGACGCAGCCGTGGGTGATCACCACTTCCGAAGGGTCAACGACCACGCCTGCATCACGCATGCGGATCGCCACCTGCCGGCGCAGCGGCTCGAAACCGGGGCTGAACATGTAGCTGAACGCCCGAGGGCTGTGAAAGCGGGTGACCTTGGCCAACTGCTGATGCAGGGCCCGCACCGGCAAATAATCGACACTCGGCACCGCCGCCCCCAGCGGGAACACGCCTTCACGACGGGATTCGACCAGCACTTGCTGAATGATACTGCTGCGGGTGACCAGGCCTGGCCGCTCGACCCGGGCGATGTCTGGCGTGGGCGCCGTCAGTGCGGGAGTCTGGTGCACGTAGTAGCCGGACTGCGGCCGCGCACGGATCAGGCCCTGATCCTCGAGGTTGGCGTAAGCCTGCAACACCGTGGCATGGCTGACGTTGAGCTGCGAACTCATCTTGCGCACCGAAGGCACGCGCTCGCCCGGTTGATAGACGCCACGGCGGATATCTTCGGCCAGCTGTTGAGCAATACGTTGGTAGAGCAAGAGATTGGTCATGACGCAGCACTCGATTTCACGGGCGTTTTATTCTTGTGTGAAACAATACCGGAACAGTTTGGAAGTGTACTGGGACAGTTGCCATATTAGTCAACCATACAGTGCTGTGTCGGTTAAATCTGTACTGCTTTGTGAGGTAATCGACAGACGTAAAAAAACCCGGTGCTGCCTGACAGCCCGGGCTTTCCAGTAACGCCACCCTCAGCGGGCGGCGCCGAGCTGGCCTTTTTCGTCGGAGAACACGATTTCCACTCGACGGTTCTGCGCACGCCCACGCTCGGAAGCGTTGGCGTCCACGGGATATTCATCACCGTAGCCTTCGACCTGAATGCGTTTTTCGTCGATGCCCAGGTCCGTCAGCACGTCAGCTACCGACTGCGCACGGTCACGGGACAGCTTGAGGTTTTCCTGCTTGCCGCCAGTGCTGTCGGTGTAACCCTCGATCCGCACGATGCGTTTCGGGTTGAGTTGCAGAAACTGCACGATCTTCAGCACCACGCGGTTGGCAGAGTTTTTCAGTTCGGCCTCACCGGTGTCGAACAGCACGTCACCCAGGGTCATCACCAGGCCACGGTCGGTTTGGGTAGTGGCCAGTGCAACGATCTGTTCTTCCAGCCATTTACCCTGCTGTTGCACACTCAGCAGCTTGGACTCGCGCAGGGCCAGTTGCAGGCGCTGGCGTTCAAGTTCCAGCTTCGCCACACGCTCTTCGTTGAGCACCTGGTTGGTATGCTCACGAGCGATTTCGCTGTAGCGCTGACTCAGATAGGCGTAATGCACCACGTCCGAGCCGCTGCCCCAGTACGTCGACAAACGATCGGCACGGGCCAGCGACTCACCGGCGCGGATCACGTCTTTCGGCGCGATACGCAGCACGTTGGAATCTTCCTTGACCTTCTGGAAGTCGGTGCTGGCCTGCTGCAATGCGGATTCGCTGTGCTGACCGGCGCAGCCATAAAGGCTGGCGCAACCGGCGAGGATCAGAGCACCGAGAGTTTTGGACTTCAGGCTCATTGGGCATCCCCCAGTTGCTTGCGCAGTCGGACGATACGGGTGTTGAGCACGTTCACTTGCTCTTCGCTCTTGCGGGTCAGGACTTTGGCTTCCGCCAGACGTGCGTCGAGTTCGGCCTGTTCGAAGCGCATCCGCGCATTCTTGTAAGACTCACCCGCCATGCTGCCTTTGGCCCGGTTGAACTTGTCCTCGGCCAGTTTCATCTCCGGCACGTCTTCGGCGGTGGCGCCCACGGCTTTGGCTTGCTCAAGGGCCTGCTCGGTCAGGCGCATTTGTTCGTTGGGTGCAGGATCGCTGGCGCAACCGGCCAGGGCCAGAACGGCCATGGCCGCGAAAAGAAGTCGATTACTCACTAAGAATCCCTACTGTTTTGGGGCGCTGACAGGTGGTTGCGGCGGCTGTTGCTGCTGCGCCTTCCAGCGCTCGATGTTGCGTTGCAGCGCGGCTTCCGTCAGGCCGGACGCGGGCAATTCTGTCATCTTTTTGGCCAGCTGTCCGCGCAACCACGGATCGTTGCAGGCCGAGTTGTGCGAAACCGCCAGGAACAGACCGGGCCGGTCGATGGGTTGTTCGAAGGCCAGCAGATCGTTGGCCATGCCCAAGGCCTGCGCGGCCGCCATGCCCGAGTAGCGACCGGCGAGTACATATTCCACTTCGCCCAGCAGAAGTTTCTGAAACGCCTGGGTCAGGTTTGCCGTACGGGTCAGGGTCAATTGCTGCTCGGCGATAGCGCCAAATGCCGGGGTCATTCGAGACTTTTCCGACAAGCCGCCGGTATGCCCGTGCAGGTCCTTGGCTTCGGTATAAACCAGCGTCGAACCCTTGCGCGTCCACACCAGGTAATCGTTTTCCAGCAACGGCGGGTGAATGTAATCGAGGTTTTCCAGCTCGTTGAAGGTCAGCGGTGCGTCGGCCAACATGTCCATGCGCCCGCTGCGCACTTCGTCGAGAGCCTGGGAGCGCTTGCCGGCGTACAAAAGATCGACCTTGATCCCCAACTCCTTGGCCACCTGTTGCAACAGATCGGCACTTGCACCGATCAGTTGTTTGGGGTTCTGCGGATCCTGCCAGAGGTACGGCGGTGCATCCGGGCTGCCGGTGACGACCAGCCGCTCGCACTTGCCCGCCGCCACCGACAGGCCTGGCAACAATGCCAGCCCCAGCAACCACGAGCAGCCCAACCGACGATGCAAATCCATGGCGAACGCTCCCGCTCAAATCCCAGACAAAAAAAAGCCCGACCAACAGGCCGGGCTCTTTATAAGTGAAGCAGCCGGATTAGACCAGCTTCTCCAGCTCAGGTACGGCTTCGAACAGATCCGCCACCAGGCCGTAATCGGCCACCTGGAAGATCGGTGCTTCTTCGTCCTTGTTGATCGCAACGATCACTTTGGAGTCTTTCATGCCGGCCAGGTGCTGGATCGCGCCGGAGATACCGACGGCGATGTACAGCTGTGGCGCAACGATCTTGCCGGTCTGGCCGACCTGCATGTCGTTCGGTACGAAACCTGCGTCGACCGCTGCACGGGAAGCACCGACGGCAGCGCCCAGCTTGTCGGCCAAGGCGTACAGGTGTTTGAAGTTGTCGCCGTTCTGCATGCCGCGGCCGCCGGAAACGACGATCTTGGCAGCGGTCAGCTCAGGACGATCGGACTTGGCCAGTTCTTCGCTGACGAAGCTGGAAGTGCCGGCGTTGTGAGCAGCAGCAACCGCTTCAACAGCAGCCGAACCACCTTCAGCGGCAACCGGGTCGAAACCGGTAGCACGTACGGTGATCACCTTGATCGCAGCGGTCGATTGCACGGTAGCGATGGCGTTACCGGCGTAGATCGGACGCTTGAAGGTGTCAGCGCTTTCGACCGAGATGATCTCGGATATCTGGTCAACGTCCAGCTGGGCAGCAACGCGCGGCAGGATGTTTTTGCCGTTGGAAGTAGCGGCAGCCAGGATGTGGCTGTAGCCAGCGCCCGCGCCTTCATGGGCAAGAGCAGCAACCAGCGGAGCAACGTTTTCCGGCAACTGATGCGCGTAAGCGGCATTGTCAGCATTCAGGACTTTGCTCACGCCCGCGATTTTCGCAGCGGCTTCAGCCACGGCGCCAGCGCCCTGGCCTGCAACCAGAACGTGGATGTCGCCGCCGATTTTGGCAGCAGCAGCCACGGTGTTCAGGGTGGCCGGAGCCAGCACTTTGTTGTCGTGTTCGGCGATTACCAAGATAGTCATGATCAGATTACCTTCGCTTCGTTTTTCAGTTTCTCGACCAGTTCAGCCACCGACTTGACCTTGATGCCCGCGCTGCGTGCAGCCGGCGCTTCGACTTTCAGGGTCTTGTTGGTGGAGGCGGTGGAAACGCCCAAAGCGTCCGGAGTCAGCGTCTCGAGAGGCTTCTTCTTGGCTTTCATGATGTTTGGAAGGGACGCATAACGCGGCTCGTTCAAACGCAGGTCGGTGGTGACGATCGCTGGCAACTTCAGGGAGACAGTCTGCGCGCCGCCGTCGATTTCGCGGGTCACGGCAACGCTGTCGCCGGAGACTTCGACTTTCGAGGCGAAAGTACCCTGACCGTAGCCGCTCAGTGCAGCGAGCATCTGGCCGGTCTGGTTGTTGTCGCTGTCGATGGCCTGTTTGCCCAGGATCACCAGCTGAGGCTGTTCCTTGTCGACCACGGCCTTGAGCAGCTTGGCCACGGCCAGGGAAGTCAGGTCTTCAGCGGATTCGACGAGGATGGCGCGGTCGGCACCCAGAGCCAGTGCGGTACGCAGCTGTTCCTGAGCGGTGGACGGGCCGATGGAGACGACGACGATTTCAGTCGCAACGCCTTTTTCTTTCAGGCGTACGGCTTCTTCCACTGCGATTTCGCAGAACGGGTTCATCGACATCTTGACGTTGGCGAGGTCTACGCCGGAATTGTCCGCCTTGACGCGAACCTTGACGTTGTAATCCACAACGCGTTTGACAGCTACAAGAACCTTCATGGATTCCTCGTTACTCTCCGGTGAAAAGAAAGTCGCCTAGGCGAACCTGGCGGTTGATGCTCATCGGGCACAAGGGCACCTCTAAAAACGTCGGCTGAGCGGGATGACCGTTCGTCAGTCGTGACCGACGAGTCATGCCGCCTCGCGGTGTGTAAACTGCGCGCCAAACTTGCGCTGCGCATCACCGGTTACCGCCTACGCCCTGTCTTTAGAGGTGCTCTTGAAACCACCATTCAGCCTACGGCGAGCGCAAAACCGCCCGTATCTTGACCGGAACGCCCATTCTGGTCAATACGCCAAAATGCCCTGTCATAAGCCGCGCTTCTTTGATTTCTCTGGGCTGGAGCCAATTCAAACAAACGTTTGTATTGGACGCTTAGAGTGGTGTAGATATAATGCGCCGCCTAGAGAGAAAGGTGGTTTGCCCATTATTACCCTTGACGTTAACGTAAAGGCAATAACGGATACGACACCGAACCTCCAAATTAGAAAAAAAACTGTTGAGCCTTGAGTAGGAGATAGCCTGTGGAACGCGAATACATGGAATTCGACGTGGTCATCGTGGGTGCCGGCCCCGCTGGCCTGTCCGCCGCCTGCCGTCTGAAGCAGAAGGCCGCCGAAGCCGGTAAGGAAATCAGCGTCTGCGTGGTCGAAAAAGGCTCCGAAGTCGGCGCGCACATCCTGTCCGGTGCCGTATTCGAACCACGGGCCCTGAACGAACTGTTCCCGGACTGGAAAGAACTCGGCGCCCCGCTGAACACGCCCGTCACCCGCGATGACATCTTCGTGCTGAAAAACGCCGAAAGCGCGCAGAAAATTCCTGACTTCTTTGTGCCCAAGACCATGCACAACGAAGGCAACTACATTATTTCCCTCGGCAACCTGTGCCGCTGGCTCGCTCAGCAGGCGGAAAATCTGGGCGTGGAAATCTACCCGGGCTTCGCCGCTCAGGAAGCACTTATCGATGAAAACGGCGTGGTACGCGGGATCATCACCGGCGACCTCGGCGTCGACCGCGAAGGTCATCCGAAAGAAGGCCTGTACACCCCGGGCATGGAACTGCGTGGCAAGTACACGCTGTTCGCCGAAGGCTGCCGTGGCCACATCGGCAAGCAACTGATCAAGCGCTATAACCTGGACAGCGACGCCGACGCCCAGCACTACGGCATCGGCCTGAAGGAAATCTGGGAAATCGACCCGGCCAAACACCAGCCAGGCCTGGTGGTGCACACCGCCGGTTGGCCGATGGACATCATGGGCACCGAGAACACCGGCGGCTCCTTCCTCTATCACCTGGAAAACAACCAGGTGGTGGTCGGTCTGATCGTCGATCTTTCCTACAGCAACACCTACCTGTCGCCGTTCGACGAATTCCAGCGCCTCAAGCATCACCCGGTACTGAAGCAGTATCTGGAAGGCGGCAAGCGCATCAGTTACGGCGCTCGCGCAATCTGCAAGGGTGGCCTGAACTCGTTGCCAAAGATGGTGTTCAAGGGCGGCGCACTGATCGGTTGCGACCTCGGCACCCTGAACTTCGCCAAGATCAAGGGCAGCCACACCGCGATGAAGTCCGGCATGCTCGCCGCTGAATCCGTGGCTGACGCGCTGTTCGCTGAAAAGGACGGCACCGAAGAGCTGACCACCTACGTCGACGCCTTCAAGCAGAGCTG
Organism: Pseudomonas sp. B16(2017); assembly: GCF_002113205.1. Lineage (NCBI taxonomy): Bacteria > Pseudomonadati > Pseudomonadota > Gammaproteobacteria > Pseudomonadales > Pseudomonadaceae > Pseudomonas > Pseudomonas sp. B16(2017). Next base: position 81,137 of record NZ_NEKA01000008.1, on the reverse strand, counting down.
GCTCTACGAGGAGCTGTTCGCCAGCCGCAACTTCGGCCCGGCGATCCACAAGTTCGGCGCCATCGTCGGCGGCGGTTTCAACTGGCTGGATCAGAACATCTTCGGCGGCAAACTGCCGTTCACCCTGCACGACACCAAGCCGGACTACGCCTGCCTCAAGCTCGCGGCCGACTGCAAGAAGATCGACTACCCGAAACCCGACGGCAAGATCAGCTTCGACAAGCTGAGCTCGGTGTTCATCTCCGGTACCAACCATGAAGAAGAACAGCCGTGCCACCTGAAACTGACCGACCCGACCATCCCGCTGAGCAAGAACCTGCCGCTGTACGACGAGCCGGCGCAGCGCTATTGCCCGGCCGGCGTGTATGAAGTGATCACCAAGGAAGACGGCGAGAAACGCTTCCAGATCAACGCCCAGAACTGCGTGCACTGCAAGACCTGTGATATCAAGGACCCTTCGCAGAACATCACCTGGGTTGCGCCGGAAGGCGCCGGCGGTCCGACCTACCCGAACATGTAAGTCGAACCGCTGAACATCAAGGCTCCCGAAACGGGGGCCTTTTTGTTGCCTGCGTTTTGTAAAAGATCAAGCCGCGCGCTCATCCCCTGGACTGCGCTCGAAATAGCGTTTGTACTCGCGACTGAACTGCGACGTGCTCTGATACCCCACCCGATGCGCCACCTGCGCCACGCCCAGTCCTTCGGCGATCAACAACGTCTGCGCCTTCAACAAACGTAAACGCTTCAGGTACTGCACTGGCGACAGCAACGTGCTGCGTTTGAAGTGTTCGTGAAAGGTCGAAACGCTCATGTTCGCGCAACCGGCCAATGTCTCGACATTCAATGGCTCGGTGTAATGCGCATGCAGATGACTGATCGAAGCCGCCACTCGCGCAAACTGCCCCTGCTGCTCGACCAGTGCCCGCAGCACATCAGCCTGGGGACCGCGCAACGCGACGAACAATAACTCCCGCACCCGCGCCGGGCCGAGAATCTGGCATTCCAGCGGATCGTGCAGACAACGCAGCAAGCGTTCGACACAACCACGCATGTCATCGTCGAGCACCACCGACGTCATCGACTCCGGGGTCTGCGCCGGAATATGCCGCCCCGGCGCCAGCCCCATGGCCAGCACCAGTTCGCCGAGCAGCACCCGGTCGATCGCCACCGATACGCCGAGCAACGGCGCATCCGGCAACGCATAGGTCTCGCACTCGAACGGCACCGGCAAGGCCTGGATCAGGTAATGCCCGGCGCCGTACTCCATGGTGCGCGGCCCCAGATACGCCAATTTGCTGCCCTGGGCGATGATCATCAGGCTCGGCTCATAAATGTGCGGGCCACGGGCGACGTCGCAACTGGCGCGCAACACCTGCACGCCCGGCAGCCCGGTCTGGCTGTAACCATCGCGCAGCGCCAGCGGTTCGATCAGCGAAACCAGGGTGGCGTTGGCATCAAGGTGACGGGTCAAATGCATCGGGTGGCTCTTCAGAAAAAATCACGGAAAAAGGGATGAAAGCATCATCGCAGATCCTTTTGCCAATGCGACCGATCAACCCCGCATGCCGGAGGATTAGGCATGACACCCGGAGGAATCGCCATGGCCGGACAAGCGGACGGCGCCCAGAATGCGCCGCCTCACTTGTCACTGCTTTTGCGAGGTTTCACATGTACACCGCCATCGGCTATGCCGCTCAAACGGCCACCACGCCCCTCGCCCCGATGAAGTTCGAACGCCGCAGCCCTCGGGCCGACGACGTCGCCATCGAAATCCTGTACTGCGGCGTCTGCCACTCCGACATCCACCAGGCGCGCAACGAATGGGGCATCGCCGTTTACCCGTTGATGCCCGGCCACGAGATCGTCGGAAAAGTCACCGCCGTCGGTGCGAATGTCACTAAACACAAGGTAGGCGATCTGGTTGGCGTCGGGTGCATGGTCGACTCCTGCCGCACCTGCGAAGCCTGCCAGTCGAACCTCGAGCAATACTGCCTCGAAGGCCCGACCATGACCTATGCCACTCCGGACCGGGTCGATGGCAGCAACACCATGGGCGGTTATTCGGACAGCATCGTGGTCAGCGAGCACTTCGTGGTACGCATCCCCGAGAAGCTGGACCTGGCGGCCGCTGCACCGATTCTCTGCGCCGGCATCACCACCTACTCGCCGCTCAAGCACTACGGCGTGAAGGCCGGCGACAAGGTCGGGATTCTCGGCATGGGCGGCCTCGGCCACATGGGCATCAAGTTCGCCAAGGCCATGGGCGCTGAAGTCACGCTGTTCACCCGTTCGGCGAGCAAGGCCGAGGAAGGTCGTCGTCAGGGCGCCGATCACGTGATCGTGTCCACCGACGAAGAACAGATGAAAGCAGCGGCCGGTCGCTTCGATTTCCTGCTGGACACCATTCCGGTCCAGCACGACCTCAACCCGTACCTCGACACCCTGCGCTTCGACGGCGTGCACATTCTGGTGGGTCTGATCGAACCGATCGATCCGCCGGTCCACGCCGCGAAACTGGTGCTGGGTCGTCGCGTACTGGCCGGCTCGTTGATCGGGGGCGTCGCCGAAACCCAGGAAGTGCTGGATTTCTGCGCCGAGCACAACATCAGCTGCGACATCGAAATGCTCGACATCCGCCAGATCAACGAAGCCTACGCGCGGATGATCGCCGGCGACGTGAAGTATCGTTTCGTCATCGACATGGCGACTCTGAAGCTCTGATTCCTCAGACCTTCAAGCCAAGCTCCGCCGAAAGCCGGGCCGTGACCCCTTTGATCAGGGGAATCAGCTCGGCCATTTTTTCCAGCGGCATGTACGGCACCGTGCTGGCGATGCTGATCGCCGCGACGATGCGCTTGCTCGCGTCGCGGATCGGCGCCGCCACGCAGCGGATCGACGGTTCGTTGTCTTCCAGATCGAACGCGTAGCCGCCGGCCACGTACTCGGTCATCCGTTGCTCCAGCTGCTCCCACGACTGCTGGGGATGCTGCGGCCAGAACTGACTTTTCCCACCCGCCGGCAGGCTGATGTCGTACAGGCGCTGCCAGTCCTGCGGCGCGTCATCCAGCATCAGCGCCTTGCCGATCCCGGTTCGCGCCAGCGGCATGCGATGGCCAACCCGCGAGCGCATTTCCGGGCCGTTGCGCCCCGGATTCTTCAACAGGTACAGCACCTCGTCGCCTTCACGAATGCCCAGGTGAACGGTGTCGCCGGTCAGCGCCGACAACTCGTCCAGATACGGCCCGGCCAACGTCACCAGCGGCAATTCTTCACGCGCCTGAAAACCCAGTTCGATCAACTTCGGCCCCAGCAGATAACCGACTTGCGGCACGACGCGCAGGTAGCGCTCGTCCACCAGACAACTGGCCAGACGATGGGTGGTGCTGCGCGTGGTGCCGATCAGGCGGGCAATCTCTTTGAGATCGCGGGCGCCACTGGCGACGGCCTGCACCACACCCAACCCGCGAAGCAGGGTTTGGGTGCCAGTCGGCGCGGCGTCCTTGGCGGTTTTTGGGGCGTCTTCCTGCATATCCAGCCTTTAGCGTTGAGCGAGGGAACGGGCGGCATTATGGTCGCCCGACATAGCCGACTACAACTCGATGCGCTCGACCTTGCCCACCAACAGCACGTAGGACAAAGCACCGATCAATGCCAGAACCGCGATGTAGGTGATCGCCGGCGCGAACGAGTCACCGCTGGCGAGGAAGCCGATGACAATCGGCGTGGCAATCGCCGACAGATTGCCGATGAAGTTGAACACCCCGCCGGTCAGGCCCAGCAACCGCGCCGGCGCCAGTGTCGAGACCAGCGACCAGGTGATCGACGCCAGCCCGTTGCCGAAAAACGCCAACGCCAGGAAGGCAATCACCAACGGCGTCGATTCGACGAAGTTGGCGCCGATGATCGAGGTGGAAATCAGCAGCCCGCCAATGATCGGCAGCTTGCGCGCAAACCCGACGGTGCAGCCGCGACGGATCAGGAAGTCGGAAAAGAACCCGGAGCACAGCACGCCGATGAACGCGGCGAGAAACGGCAGCGACGCCAGCAGACCGGACTTGATGAAGTCCATGCCGCGGTATTTCACCAGGTAGGTCGGGAACCACGTCAGGAAAAACCACAGCGTCGAGTTCAGGCAGAACTGGCCTAGATAGATCCCCCACAACTTGCGTTTACTGAGGACGATGCCGAGATCGGTCCAGCTGAATTTTGCCTTCACCTTGGCAGTTTCGGCCGCGATATCCACCAGTCCGCCGCCCTCGCGGATCAGGTCGATTTCGCCTTGGTTGGCGCCTTTGAAATCACGCGGTTCGCGATACACCGCGTACCAGATCGCCGCCCAGATGATGCCCACCGCGCCGGTCGCGACAAATACCATGTGCCAGCCAAATTCATGTTGCAGCCACGCCAGCACCGGGGTCAGGAACGCCAGCCCGACAAACTGCCCGGAGGTGTAGAACCCGATGGCCGTGGCCCGCTCACGCTCGGGGAACCAGGTCGTCACCACGCGGCTGTTGATCGGGTACGCCGGCGCTTCCAGCGCACCGACCGCCATGCGCAGCACGAACAGTGCGATGAAACTGGCAGCGAAACCGAGCATCACCGTGGCCAGCGACCACAGCAACAGTGCGACGCTATAAAGGATGCGTGGCGGCACCCGGTCCACCAGCCAGCCGCCGGGGATCTGCATGGCGGCGTAGGTCCAGCCGAACGCCGAGAAGATCAGTCCGACGTGTACCGGATCGATGCCCAGATCCGTCGTCAGTGCCGGGGCGGCAATCGACAGGTTGCTGCGGTCGAGGTAGTTGATGACCACGGTGATGAACAGCAACACCATGATGAAAAATCGCTTGCGGCTGGGCGTGACTAACGTCGCTTGCCCGGTGAGGGTTTGCGGTTGCATGGGGAGCGCCTCTTCTTATGTTTATTGAGGTCGGGAGTTGTTGGCGAGATCGTTCCCAAGCTCTGCGTGGGAATGCAGCCGGGACGCTCTGCGTCCCAAGAGCGGACGCAGAGCGTCCATTGAGGCATTCCCACGCGGACGGTTCGACGTGGGAACGATCTCTTGGTTCTCTTAGTGTTCGTCGATCTCGCGACAGGAAATCAGCGACTCACCACTCGGCAAAACTGCCATCGGCATGGCGCCAGATCGGGTTGCGCCAGCGGTGGCCGACCGCCGCGCGTTCGATCACGTATTCCTCGTTGATCTCGATCCCCAGGCCCGGGCCGTTGGGGATTTTCACGAAGCCCTTGTCGTAGTCGAACACCCGTGGATCCTTCACATAGTCGAGCAGGTCATTGCTCTCGTTGTAATGAATGCCCAGGCTCTGCTCCTGGATAAACGCGTTGTAACAAGCGGCGTCCAGTTGCAGACACGCCGCCAGTGCAATCGGCCCCAGCGGGCAGTGCAGTGCCAGCGCCACGTCGTAGGCTTCGGCCATGTTGGCGATCTTGCGGGTCTCGGTGATGCCGCCGGCGTGGGACGCATCGGGCTGGATGATGTCGACGTAACCTTCGCTCAACACCCGTTTAAAGTCCCAGCGTGAAAACAGCCGCTCGCCGAGGGCAATCGGGGTGCTGGTCAGCGGTGCCAGCTCCTTCAGCGCTTCATAGTTTTCGCTGAGCACCGGCTCTTCGATGAACATCAGTTTGTACGGGTCGAGTTCCTTCATCAGGACCTTGGCCATCGGTTTGTGCACCCGGCCATGGAAGTCGACACCGATGCCGACGTTCGGCCCCACCGCATCGCGCACGGCGGCAACGTTGGCCAGCGCCAGATCGACTTTTTCGAAGGTATCGAGAAATTGCAGCTCCTCGGTGCCGTTCATTTTCACCGCTGTAAAACCACGACCCACCGCCTCTTTCGCGGCCCGCGCCGTGTCCGCCGGACGGTCACCGCCGATCCACGAATACACGCGGATCTTGTCCCGCACCTGACCGCCGAGCAGGTCGCTGACCGACACACCGAGGGCCTTGCCCTTGATATCCCACAACGCCTGATCGATACCGGCGAGCGCGCTCATGTGGATCGCGCCGCCCCGGTAGAAGCCGCCGCGATACAGCACGGTCCAGATGTCTTCGATATTGCGTGGGTCTTTGCCGATCAGGTAGTCGGACAATTCCTCGACTGCAGCCGCGACGGTGTGGGCGCGGCCCTCGACCACGGGCTCGCCCCAACCGGTCACACCTTCGTCGGTTTCGACTTTCAGGAAGCACCAGCGCGGCGGGACGATGAAGGTGGTGAGTTTGGTGATTTTCATCTGCTTGTCTCTCTTGTTAGATGCAGCGCACGCAGCGCCGGAAAAGTCTTAGCGAAGGGCTTTCCAGGCCGCCACGTAGACCTTGGCATTGGCCGCCACTTGCTCAGTCGTCATGCCCGGCTTGAACAGCCCGGACCCGAGGCCGAAGCCTTTGACGCCAGCGTCGATGAACGCCTGCATGTTGTCCGGCGTGATGCCGCCGACCGGCGCCAGAATCGTCCCGACCGGCAACACCGCCAGCCAGGCTTTCACCACTGCCGGGCCCATCTGTTCGGCCGGGAACAGCTTGAGAATGTCCGCCCCCTCCTCCAGCGCCGCAAAGGCTTCGGTCGGCGTGGCGACGCCGGGCGACAGGTACAGCCCCGCCGCTTTCGCGGCCCGCAACACCTTGACATCGCTGTGGGGCATGACGATGACCTGACCGCCGGCCTCCTTCACCCGTTCGACCTGTTCCGGGGTCAGCACCGTGCCGGCACCGATCAGGCAATCGGCGGGCAGGGTCTTACGCAGGATGCGAATGCTTTCGTACGGCGCGGGGGAATTGAGCGGTACTTCGATGACGCGAAATCCGGCCGCATACAGGACTTCTCCGACAGCGGCGGCTTCCTGCGGATGCAGGCCGCGCAGGATCGCGATCAGACCGTTTTGCGCCAGTGCTTGCTTGAGCATGTCAGGCCTCCAGTCAGGGTTAACGGGATGAGGAATCGATCAGTCCGGCGGCGAGCGCCAGTTGCCACAGACCACGCTCGGTGGCTTGCTCGGCCAGGGTCACCCGGGCGAAACCGCAGGCGTCGAGGGCCCGGCTGTAACGGGCGCACAACTGCGCGTTGCCGATGAGGATGATCGAAGGAAGATGTTTGCTGTTGCGCCGGCGTCGTTGTACGGCGGCCAATGCTGTCAGCTCATGGCCGATCAGCAGGCCGGACAGATAGTCCGGTTGCGCGGTGGCACTGAGTTCGCCGGTCAGGCCCAGGCTGCGGGCGCTGAACAGGGTCGACAGCACGCCGATCTCGCCCTCCGCCGATAACGCCACCTGCACGCCGCGATCGAAGGCGTCGGCGTCGAACGTCGCGCTGTGCTGTTGGGTACGGCCGAGAATGCTGTGTTCACTGAGCACGGCAAACACTTCGCCGGTCATGAAGGTGTCGAAACGGGTGATGCAGCCGTCGGCCACTTCCACCCATTTCGAATGACTGCCGGGCAGGCCGATCAGCAGATCATTGCCCGCCTCGACCGGCAGGTTCTGCAGGACGCCGAGGACCTGGGTTTCCTCGCCGCGCATCACGTTCGGCAGCGTAGAACGCTGAATCACGCCCGGCACGATGTGCACGTCGACACCGCGAATACTGCGAACGGTTTGCAGGGATTTTCCGAGATCGGCGACGTTGGCCGGCGTATCGCGGTAGGACGCTTCGCGCCAGCCCTGAGCGCTGCCAACCATGCCGCAGGCAATCACCGGCAAGCCGGGTTGCGCGTCGAGCCAGTCGCCGCACGCCTCGTCGAACGCCAGTTCAAAACCCTCGGCGCATTCGCGACCGTTGATGACCCGTGGCGTCTTCGGCAACTGCATGATCCCGAACGACAGCGAACGCTGCGCCAGCACCTGTCCGCCCGCCGCGAGTTTGTAAGCACGTAGTGAGGTCGTCCCCCAATCGAGCGCGATCAATTGCGCCAGCATCGCTTCACCTGTTTTGTTATTGGCAGTGAGTGAGCTGGACTATAGACCTCTCAGGCGTTAAATCTCAATATGTAATTTTGCATCCCATATTTTGGGATTCATCTTTTTTAAAACCCGGACAGCGAACTGAGCAGCGAGCGCCGCCTGTCCGTACGGATCGCAGCCCGTTTAAAACTTATCGATCTCTCTTAATAGATCTGCCGTTGGAACTTTCATGTCCTCCGACAAATATATTTTATAGGAGTATGAATTAATTCTGACCTTACAGACAATAGACTCTCGGCCCACTAATAAAGACCTCAATGCCTCACCTTCAATGATTTTTTCACTGGTATCGTTTTTTCTTTCGAAAAATAAAACATCCGCCCTGAAAACCGGCCCGGCATTTGAAATTTCAGGCTCGACAAAACCCTCTCCATATCGACCCGCAGAGTGAGGTGCCGAAAAATCAAAATCGTCCTCAAAAGAACACAGCAGCGTCTGGCTTATTTTTGATTTGAAAAGATTGACAACATCAACATCAGACGAAAAACGCACCTGATAAATGTTCCTATCCAAATAACGTTCAACACCAACGTATTGTAAATGAGCAATGGGCTTACCATGATTCATCGCACAGGAAGTGCAAAGCAAGAAAGCTATACATAAAATTATATTACGCACATTTCCGTCCTTTAAAATGAGTAACAACAACCTGCATCAAAGCGTCTCTGGCCGAGATGCCACTTTGCAGGACTGATGTGTAGATAACCCAGGCATCGGCGTGATTCACATTCACTCGCCCGTTCATATTGGGCCCACTTTTCATATCCCATTGTTCTCCAAAATCGGCTACGAGATCGGAAAAATTCCAGTCTTTGGCATCGGCTCTGACGTTAACCCAATATTCCGCCTTCGGCTTCGGCTCCTGACGGTAGATGTTAGAAACCCCCCACACGATTTTTCCTTCGCCAACCGGATCGAGTGTAACCAGACACGGAATTCGATACCCCTTATCAGTCAATACAGCTGACAGGTGCGCACCATTCCATCCGCCCAAGCTATGCCCAATGATATATACAGGCGTGGCCATATCAGTAATTTTCTCCAGCACATTCTTTTTCAGATCATCATCACTAATAAAATAGTTATAACCAATATGGTGGGCATCATAATTATCAGAACAAACACCCTCAGCCTCCATATCCCTAACGAACACCTTCATGACGTCAGCAACGTTATTATTGGGGCCTGTGCCGTAATAACTTTCTTTATCACCCGCACCACCCACAAAAAACAGAACAATCTTTTTGGGAGTGATCGTGGCCTGCTTGACTGTTCCGTCCGTTTTGCAGGTCAGGTCGTGGGTCACGACCAGTCTTTTACACCCTTTCAGAGCAGGATTTTCAGCGGTCATATCTTTCCTACTCCACGAACAGCTTGATCGACTCAGGCAAATGCGAACTCACCGTATGGGTGAAGCCCGCGTCATTGGTTACGCCGTGCTCCACGCTCCCATCAGCGCGTTGAATCGCGTAAGGGTGATTTGGCATGGGCTCACCAGTAATTTCGTTAATCACCTGCATTCGATCATTGAAATGCACCGGCATCGGCGACAACCCACTAAACGCCGCCCCTCCCCCGCTCTGTCCAATAATCACCGTCCCCGACCCACCGACCACGACATTGCCGTGCCCGCCGGTGCTGTCGAGCATCGCGGCATTCAGGCCGTTGATGAAGACCGTGGCGGAAACACCGCCGGTTATCGGGCTGCCGCACGCCGATTTATCGGTCATGCGCGCAGCGGGGAGTCCGTCGAAGAACACGTCCGGCGAGCCGGAGACGATCGGGTTGTTACCGTGGCCTGGCAGTGGGCAGGCGGTTGGGTCGGTGACGCGTGCAGCGGGTTTACCACTCAATTCAAAGCTCCTTGCTTCAGAGGTTCCAGGTGTGGCTGATAGAGGTCGACATCAGTCGCGGCGAAACGCCAGCGGTTTTCGACGGAATCAAACAGCGCGTGACAATGCTCGCGGCTGTTCGGGGGTGTGAGGGTTTGCAATTGTTGCCAGGCTTCGTCGGCAAACCAGTTCAGATCGGCAGGTGTGGCGTCGTCGAGTTGGTTGAGCCAGGTGTTGTAGCCGGTCAGTCGATGCTGGTCGTAGGTGGTTTGCAGCAGCTCGGCCATTTGCGGGCCGAAATCCAGATAGCGCTCGGCTGTCCAGCGGCCGGTTTCCGAGTAGACGTACCAACCCATCGGCAACAGCCCGCCTTGGTGGAAAATCGATTGCCCCGCAGGCGCGACAAAACCGCAGCACACGTGCAGGGTCAGCCAGCCTTGATGGGCATCAATGAATCCGTTCGGATCGAACGTGCGCAGCGGTATTACGCGGTAGTCATCGAAGCCCGCACTGCGCGTCATCAGCTCGGCATCGAGGCGCGAGACAAACGCACGGATGGCTTTGCCACCGAGGCGGTTGACGGTGCAGAGGATGTCCACCGGTTGGCGGTTCGGGTTGTCGCTTGAACCGAGGTTTTTGACCAGGCCGTACAGGCGGATCGACGCCCGTAGTCCGCTCATTGCCGGTCACTCGTTGACGCGGCGAAGGCTCCACGGGCGTGGAGAAAGAGTGCCAGAGGCATTGCAGGTGTCGTCCATGAGCGCGCAAAAATGGCGCGTAGGATGCCGGACTAGAGCGGTTTGAACAATCAAATCAGCAATCAGATTGCCACTATTTGTTCAGCCCTCGGCAAACTCCCGCAATACCTTGCCATCCATGCGGTAACGCACCCACTCTTCCTGCGGCTGGGCGCCGAGGGATTTGTAGAATTCGATGGCAGGGGTGTTCCAGTCCAGCACGCTCCATTCGAAGCGGCCGCAGTCGTTGGCGCAGGCGATTTTCGCGAGGTGGCGCAGCAGGGTTTTACCGGCGCCACCGCCCCGTTGTTCCGGGGTGATGTAGAGGTCTTCGAGGTACAGGCAGTTGCTGCCCAGCCAGGTCGAATAGCTGAAGAAGAACACCGCAAAACCGATTGGCAAGCCGTCGCGCAGGCAAATCAGGCCATGGGCCGTGGCGCCTTCGCTGAACAGGCTGCGCTCGATGTCGGCGACGCTGGCGATGACTTCGTGACGGGCCTTTTCGAAGTCTGCAAGTTCAGTGATGAACGCGAGGATTTGCGGTGCATCGCTGGGGGTCGCCGGGCGGATTTCGATCGTCATGGACGGGCCTTGTCGGAAAAAGGAAAACGCCATACTAAGGCGGCGCGCGGCGCTCGTCACATGGCAAAGCAAACACTACCCTCCCACAGGGATTTTTGACTGGTCTGAAGGATTTTCATGAACGCATTCGAACCACTGGCCTCACTCGCCGCCGCACTGCTGCCCCACGCGCTGGAACCGTCGGAAGACGGCGCTCATGATCTGTCGCATCTGCAACGGGTCTGGCACAACGCGCGCACCTTGCAGGCCGACGAAGGCGGCGACCTTGAAGTGCTGCTCGCAGCCGTGCTGCTGCACGATTGTGTGGCGGTGAAAAAGAACTCGCCGCTGCGCTCACAGGCATCGCGTCTGGCCGCGGAAAAAGCCTCGAAGGTGCTGGCGAACATGCATTGGCCCGAAGCCAATATCGACGCTGTCACCCACGCCATCGAGGCCCACAGCTTTTCCGCCAACATCGCCCCGCTCACCCTCGAAGCGCGACTGGTGCAGGACGCCGACCGTCTCGACTCCCTCGGCATGCTCGGCGTCGCCCGCACCTTTTACACCGCCGGACGCATGGGCAGCGCGCTGTACGACCCGCACGATCCCGAGGCCCGGGAAAGGGACTACGACGACAAGCGATTCTGCCTCGACCATTTCCAGACCAAACTGCTGCACCTCGCCGACGGATTCCAGACCGTTGCCGGCCAACGTCTGGCACAGCTCCGTCATCAACGCCTGAAAGGTTTCATGGACCAATTCAAGGAAGAGATCGGCCTCGAAAGCACTCAGCCCTTCTGAACCGTTCGTCGATCATCAGGCACCAATCTTTCACGAGGGCAGACCAAAAGGAGGTAAGGATTTCAATCACTGGAGACACCCTATGATCTCGTCAAGGTTGACTGCACTCGTATTCGCTACCCTCCTCAGCCCGGCGGTATTCGCCGCCTCGACTACCGCTGCCGGTACCGGGCCGACCGATCCGGTTACCCAGCCAAAAGCCCCCGCCATCAACAGTGCCCCCGGTATGAATACCGACGGTTCGGGTGTACCGCTGATCAATCAGCCACCGGCCACGGGAACCGATCCTCGTACCCAGGGCAGCGATCCCGGACGCCAGGGCGGCATGAACACCCCCGACGCTCCGGCTGCCCCCGACAACGCTGGTCCCGGCGTCGGCTCGAAAACCACCACGGGTGGTTCGGGCTCTGAAGGCGCAGGACAGTGATCCGTGCTTCATCCACGCAACGTGTCTTATCCACTTCCCTGAAGAGGTAACCATGAACGTCGATAAAAACCTGGAAAAAGAAGTCCTCACCCGCCTGTTGCATGCCCACCCAAGCGGCCTCGGCAAAGAGGTGCTGGACAATTATCGCGGCGAGAAAGTCGTGGCCAGTGCCCTCGCCGCCCTGCAGGAGCGTGGACTGATTCACCACGGACACATCACTTGCAATGAAGCGGGAGAGCATTCGCTGAATCTGCCGATCAAGCTCAGCGCTGCGGGTGTGGAAGCGGCGCGTAAACTCGATACCTGACGCTTGCGGTCACTGGCGCAGGCAGTGTTCGAATGCATTGCCTGCGCCGGTTCATACCGAGATTCATCCAACCACCAGGAGACTCGCCATGCCTCGTGGAAGCAAAACCAAATACACTGAAGAACAGAAGCGCAAAGCCGAACACATTGAAGACAGCTATCAAAACAAAGGGATGTCCAAGGATGAAGCCGAGTCCCGCGCTTGGGCGACAGTGAACAAACAGTCCGGCGGCGGCGAGAAGGCCGGAGGTTCCGGGCGTCGGAAACCGGCCAATGCCAAGGCCGAGGATCGCAAGGAATCAGCACGGCGCGCGGCGGTGAGTCGTGAGGGACATTCGCGCGACAGCAAGGCTTCCCGCGAAGTGCAGACGGTCGACAGCCTGCGCAAGGAGGCCCGGGAGCGGAAGATTCCCGGGCGTTCGTCGATGCGAAAGGATGAGTTGATTGCGGCGTTGCGCAGAGCCGGCTAGGTCCAGACTGGATGTAACGGCTGAAGGCCTTATCGCTGGCAAGCCAGCGATTGCGATCGTTCAGTCAGTGCATTTTTTGCTGATCAGCACATCAACCTCGGCAGTGCCAGGCGCGGTCGCCGGGCCCCAGCGGGTAACGGCCAATGCAGCCGCAGCGTTGGCGCGCCGTGCAGCTTTCTGCGCAGACAACCCTCGCGCCAGCCCGGCCACAAACACCCCGGCATGCGCATCGCCCGCGCCGTTGCTATCCACTGCCTGCACCTTGAAACCCGGCACATGCTGACGCTCGCCGCGCTGATGAATCCAGCAACCCTGCGGGCCGTCGCGCACGACCATCAGCACCTCCGGCGGCAGGTGCACGGCCAAGCGGTCCAGCGCGGTTTCGATGTCCGCCGCGCCAGTGAAACGCAGCGCCTCGACGCTGTTGCTGGTCCACACATCGATGCGCGGTAGCAATGCCTGCATCATCGGTGAATCCGGCGATTCCACCAGCGGGCCCGGATCGAACACCACGTTGATTGTCCTCGGCAGCGCCAGCGTCCAGTCCAGCAACGCCTGGGCCTTGCCGCTGTGCAGCAGGCTGTAGCCGCTGACGTAGACGTAATCTCCCGACTCGGCGGCAACGCTGTTCAGCTCCGCCGCCGTGACCTCGCCTTCAGCGCCGATGTAGGAAATGAAACTGCGCTCGGCCGACGCATCGGTCAGCGCCACGCAGATCCCGGTGTCACGCTCTGCAGGCTGGTCGATGCCGATGCGGATGCCTTCGGCGTTCATCGCCTGCCGCGCCAGATCTCCGAAACGCCCGTTGCCGTGGCGACCCAGATAGACCACCGGCAAGCCGTTGCGCACAGCAGCGGCCATCACATTGAAGCCGCCGCCGGCTTCGAAACTGGCGGACTGCGCCAGCACGTCACCGCCGATTTGCGGCAGCGCTTCCACGGCCATGACCAGGTCGATGATGACCTGGCCGGTGTGCAACATCTTAGGCATGAGCATTCTCGGATTGCGCAGCGCGGCGATCTCTTGCCCCGCCGAGTACGAAGTAAATGCCGCCGGCGACCACGAACGTCACGATCCAGCCGAGGCCGTTATGGCCCAGCCAGGAGTCGGACAGGAAGCCCTTGAACCAAACATTTTCAGCCGTGGTGCCGATGGTGGTGAAACTGAAGCCCAGCACGATGGCAATCGCCCACGCGCCGAATGCACGCCACTCGATGCCGCCGCTGTACCAGTAGGCGCTGCTCGGGCTGACGTCGAGCAGGTCTTTCGGGCTGTAGTAGTGACGGTGAATCAGGTCGACCACGAAGATCCCGACCCACGCAGTGATCGGCACTGCCAGCAGGGAAATGAAGGTAATGAACGGACCATAGAAACTGTCGGCGATCAGCATGAAGTAGATCGAACCGGCGAAGATCGCCACGATGTCGACCACCACCGCGTACACGCGCTTGACCTTCAGGCCGAGGGTCAGCGTGGTCAGGCCGGCGGAGTACACCGACAGGTTGTTCGACAGCAGCAGGCCACCGAATGCGGTGATCAGGTACGGCACGGCCATCCAGGTCGGCAGCATGTCGCGGATCGCTACGATCGGGTCAGTCGCCGAAGCAAGGTCGTTGTTGCCCACAGACAACAGGCCACCGAGGGTGATCAGCAGCACCAGCGGAATCCCCGCGCCGAACGCCGCCGACGCGACCAGACGCACGGCTTTGACGCTGCGATGCTGATAGCGCGACATGTCGGCGCCGGCATTCGCCCAGCCGATCCCGGTGCCGGCGGCCATGGTGCCGATGCCGATGATCATCGCGCTGACCGGCGCCGGCGTGGCGTTGAACACCGCGCTCCAGTCGATGGTCGCGCAGAGGAAGCCGCCGACCAGAATGTTCAGGGCGCCGAACACGTAGGTCGCCCATTTCTGGATCACCAGCAACGTGGCGTGGCCGAGGCCGGATACCGACAGGGTCAGCAGCACGAAAATCGCGATGAAGATCAGGGTCAGCACCGGCGCGCTTTTGGCTTCCACCGGCGAGCCGAACAGGATCGAGCACAACGACAGCAGCACGAATGCGGCGGTGGTGGTGTTGACGGTTTCCCACCCCAGGCGCGACATCAGCGACACCAGCGTCGGGCCGATATTGCCGCGCACACCGAAGATCGCCCGCGACAGCGTCAGGCTCGGCGCACGACCGCGACGGCCGGCAATCGAGATGATCCCCACCACCGCGAACGAACCGGCAGCGCCGAGGATCGCGACGATGATCGCCTGCCAGATCGCCAGGCCGCGAAACGCCACCAGCGTGGCGCCCAGCGGCAGACCGAGGATGGAAATGTTGGCAGCGAACCAGACCCAGAACAGTTGCAGCGGATGGCCGTTGCACTCGCCCTCCGGCACCGGTTCGATGCCCCGGGTTTCCAGTTGCCCGGCGCTTTGTCCGGCGTTCGATGAACTCATGAAAAATGCTCCTGTTTGCCTTTATTGTGGTTGTGGCAATGACGCAGAACGACAAGACATCCCGCCCCTTCCTGGGCCTGTCTGCGCGATCCATTGCGGGTGAATATTCAAGACTTGTGGTGCGTCCATCGCGAGCAGGCTCGCTCCCACAGGGATAACGCCGTACTTGTGGGAGCGAGCTTGCTCCGGGCGGCGATCCGACGATGGCGTCAGTTCAATCAGCGCAAGGCCAACAGCCCTGTCACCAACGGTTCCAGCTCCAGACCATTGACGGCCTTCACCGTCTCGATCATCGGTGCCGGCCAGTTCTGCAAGCCCAGGCAGGCCCCGAGCATGGCACCGAGAATCGCGGCGATGGTGTCGGTGTCACCACCGAGGCTCGCGGCCATGCACAGCGCATCGAACGGTGTCATTTCGCCGACCGCGACTTGCTGCGCGAGGGCGAATGACACCACTACCGACTCCTGCGAGGCCACCGAGGTGCCGATCACGTCGTACAGCAGATCCGCGAGCAACACCGGGTCGCTCTCGACACTGATGCTGCGCGCCCAACTGATCCGCGAGGCGATGCGCCCGCCGGCCACCCAGTGTCCGTGCGATTCCGCTTGCTGGGCGATCTGCTGACCGAGGTTCAGCGCCTCACCCAGATCCAGACCGTTGATGCCGGCCGAGACCACCGCCGCCACCGCCGCCGCGCTGGAAATCCCCAGCGTGGTGTTGTGAGTGACCTGACAGGCCTGCACCACCGCCGCAATGAAGCGCTCGGGGTCGGCGACATCCGCCGCGATGCCCACCGGGGTGATGCGCATCGCGGCGCCGTTGGTGGTGCCGTAGCGCCCGGCCTCTTCCGGCGAGTGGCCGGCGAGGATCATTTCAATCGCACGCTTGGTCGACGGGCCGAGCAAGTCCTGCGAGCCCTTGGCCTGCATCTCGGCTTCCCATTCGATCAGCCGTTGCGCGAGCACCGCCGGTTCGATCCGGCCCTTGCCTTCGACCAGCAACTCGCCGACCAGAATCGCCTGTTCGGTGTCATCGGTGATCGAGCCCTTGGGCATGTTCGCGGCAATCGGTTGCAAGGGGCCGGCGTCCTGCAGATCGGTGATCTGGCCGAAGCGCTGCTTGATGGTTTCGCGGTTCAGGGATTGAGTCGGCATGCCCAGCGCGTCGCCCAGGGCAAGGCCATAAAACGCGCCCAAGGCACGGTCGAGGGCGGTCATTTCGATTCTCCAAATTGCAGGTGCAGACGGAAATGCACCGGGTCGAGCAGGCTTTCGACCTGTTCCATGAAACGGTTTTGCCGGTCGTACGTGGTGCGCAATGCCTTGAGGAACACCGTGCCTTCGGGACGACCGAGCAGTTCGGCGTCCACGGCGTTGAGCGGTTCAGCACCGATCCACTGATCGCCGCGCTCGCCGATGTAACCGTAGGCGGCCAGGGTGATGGTCAGGGAGTTATCGATCAGGCCCACTCGCGGCAGGCTTTCCAGGCCTCCGCTGGCGGGCATCAGAGAGCGTTCAAGGGACACCGCCGTGCCGTCGTTGGAACGGCGGCGACGTTCGAGAAGAATGAATTGATCGGAGCCGAAACGCGCAAGCAGATTCGCACGCGTCACGGCTTCCAGACGCAGCACGTCGGTATTGATCATCGCCCCGCTGTCAGCCAGGGCCTGGGCCCAGCCGCTGCGCTGGTCGAGCACTACCCCGTCAAACGTGACGATGGAACCGACCCCGCTTTGCGTGGCGATGTAATTGCGCCGCTTCAGTTCAGCCAGCGCTTCGCGCAACGTGCCACGGCTGACGTTGAATTCCTGAGCCAACTGATGCTCGCCGGGCAACAGAAAACCGTCCTCCATGAGGCCGCTTTCGATGCGTCGAACGAGCTCGTCGACCACCCGTTGTTTCTTGTCAAATCGTACCTGTCTAATCATGTACAAAGTGATAACCGAAACGGGTTGCGGCGGGCAAGGGATATTTTGGGGAAGGAGACAGAAGGCGTGGCGTTGAAAGCACCCTCCCCCGAAGGAGAGGGTCAGAAGAACTTTGATCTCAACGCTGTTTCAGACGGTCGATAACCACAGCCAACAGCAAAATCGACCCACGAATCACATACTGATAAAAAGTGTCGATATTTTTCAGATTCATCGCATTCTCGATAATCGCCAGAATCAGCACCCCGGCAATCACGTGCCGGATCATCCCGATCCCGCCACTCAGCGACACCCCGCCCAGCACGCAAGCCGAAATCACCGTCAGCTCAAACCCCTGGCCAATCATCGGCTGACCCGAAGTCATCCGCGATGCCAGAATCACCCCCGCCAACGCACCAATCACGCCATGCACCGCGAAGATGATGATCTTCGTCCGGTCAACATTCACCCCCGCCAGCAACGCTGCTTCCTGGTTGCCGCCGATGGCCATGGTGTTGCGCCCGTAGGTCGTGTAGTTCAGCAACCAGCCGAAAAACAGGAAGCAGACGATGGTGATCAGGATCGGCACCGGCACACCGAACAACTGACCGTTGCCGAACACGAAGAACGATTCCTGCGAAACGCCCACCGCTTTGCCGTTGGCAAAGATGTAAGCCAGGCCACGGACGATCTGCATGGTCGCCAGCGTCGTGATCAACGCGTTGACCCGCAACTTGGCGATCACGATGCCGTTGATCAAGCCGACGATCAGGCCCATCACCAGCGCCGCGCTGACGCCGAGAAACACGCTGTTGGTGTCACGCATCACCACCGCCGCCACCACCCCGGCGCAGGCGATTACCGAGCCCACCGACAAGTCGAAATGCCCCGACGCCAGGCAATACAACATGGTGCATGCGGCGATCCCGGTGGTGGAAATCGCCAGACCCAGGCCACGCATGTTCAGCGGCGAAAGGAAGTTGTCGATCAGCAGGGTGCAGGCGACAAAAATGCCCACCGCCGCCAGCAGCATCACCCAGTCATCGAGGAAGCGCCGCATATCCAGAGGTTTGCGCTCGGTCGGCAGGGTTTCGTTTTGGGTTGTCATCATAGTCACCTCTCAGTTCGCCACGCCGTCAGCGCGTTGGCGCGGCAAAGCCAGTTGCAGCAGGTTGGATTCGTTGGCCTGGTCGCGGCTGACTTCGCCACGCAGGGCGCCCTCGCACAGCACCAGAATGCGGTCGGAAATACCCATGACTTCCATCAGATCGCTGGACACCACGATCACCGAAATACCGTCGGCGGCCAGGTTATGGATGATCTGGTAGATCTCGGCCTTGGCACCGATGTCGATGCCCCGGGTCGGCTCGTCGAGCAGCAGGACTTTCATCGGCATCGACAGCCAGCGGCCGAGAATGGCTTTCTGCTGATTGCCGCCGGACAGGAACTTGATCTGTTGCCCGGCGTGGGGCGTTTTCACTTTCAGGGCCTTGATCTGTTTCTCGGCGTTGCCCTTCTCCCAGATCCCGCGCAGCAGGCAGCCGAGCCCCGAATGCGCACCGCGCGCACTGATGTTGATGTTCTCGGCGACGCTGGCCAGCGGGATGATGCCTTCCTTCTTGCGATCCTCCGGGCACAGCAGAATCCCGGCGGCAATCGCATCGCGGGGCGAACGCAGCTTCAGTTCATGGCCGCGCAATTCCAGGCGTCCGGCGGTGTTGCGCTCAAGACCGCTGAGCAGCCGAAACAGCTCGGTGCGCCCGGCCCCGACCAGTCCGAACAGGCCCAGAATCTCGCCTTTGTGCGCATCGAAACTGATCGGCTCGCGCAGGCCCGGGCCGAGCAAGCCATCGACTCTCAGCGCCACGGCGCCGCGCGGGCGACCGCGATAATCGTAGATGTCCTGAATGTCGCGCCCGACCATGCAGGTCACCAGTTGATCGTGGGTCAGCTGGCTCATGTCCTCGAAAGTGCGCACGTAGCGGCCATCCTTGAACACCGTCACCGCGTCGCAGATGCGGAATACTTCTTCCATGCGATGGGAGACGTAGAGCACCACTTTGCCCTCGTCGCGCAGCCGGCCGATGATCGCCATCAAGCGGTCGATTTCCCGCGCCGAGAGGCTGCTGGTCGGTTCGTCAAAAGCAATCACATGCGCGCCTCGGGACAACGCCTTGGCGATTTCCACCAGTTGCCGCTGTCCGAGGGACAGGCGTCCGACCTTGGTCTGCGGATCGATTTCATCGGCCAGGCCTTTGAGGCAGGTCAATGCCTGCTGGCGCAGCGCGCCGCGATTGATCAGGCCGAAGCTGGCCGGCAGGTGACCGAGGAACAGGTTCTCGGCCACGGTCATTTCCGGCACCAGATGCAGCTCCTGGTGAATCACCGCCACGCCGCTGCCGATGCTGTCGGCGGTGGACTTGAACGCCATCGTCCGCTCGCCGATCTGCAGCTCGCCGCTGCTCGGGATATAGGCGCCGCCGAGGATTTTCAGCAGGGTCGATTTGCCAGCGCCGTTCTCGCCCATCAAGGCGTGAACCTGCCCGGGGTGAGCGACGAAACTGATGCCGTCCAGCGCCTTCACGCCCGGGAAGGTCTTGCCGATCCCGTTGAAACGCAGGCTACCGCTGGCACTGTGTTCTTGTGTCTGTACTTGCGCGTGCATTTAAGCCACCTCATCACACCGTTCAAGCGGCCCGGCTGCCCGGGCCGCCGCTGCCGTCAGTTCCACAGGCCGATCTTCTCCAGCTCCTGCTTGAAGTTGTCGCGGGTGATCAGGGTGACGTCGTCCATCGCGGTGTACTTCGGCGGTTCCTTGCCGGTGGTGACCCACTCGTACATCATCTCGGCAGTCTTGTAGCCTTCGATGTGCGGGCTCGGCAGCATCGAACCGTAGAAGCCGCTGTTAGGCTTTTTCAATTCGCCGATGGCGTCGGTGCCGTTGATGCCGATGCCGATCACATTGGCCGCGGCAAACCCGGCGGCTTCGGTGGCGCGTACGCCGCCGAGCACGGTGTTGTCGTTCATGCCGCCGATGATCAGGTTCTTCGCCGCACTCGGCAGCTTGACCAGCGCCGAGTTGGTGGCGTCCATGCTGCCCGGCACGTCGAGGGTTTTCAGGGCGGCAGTCAAAATGTGATCTTTCGGCATGCCGGCATCTTCGAGGGCCTTCATCGAGCCGTCGGTGCGCTTCTTGCCGGTATCGAGTTCGTTGTAGGTGTTGACCACCGCGTAGGTGTCTTTCCAGTCCCAGTTACGCTTTTTCGCTTCGGCGGCCATGGCGGCGCCCTGCTTCTGGCCGACTTCGAAGGCGGCCATGCCGAGGTACGGCACGTCCTCCATGAATTTGCCATTGGCATCGACGAAGCGGTCGTCGACGGCGATCACTTTCAGGTCATTGAGCTTGGCCTTGGCCATGATCGCAGGGCCGAGGGAGACGTCCGGCGGGCAAATGACAAAACCCTTAGCACCGTTGGCCGCGAGGCTGTCGATGGCCGAGAGGGTTTTCTCGCCGTCTGGCACCGCGATCTTGATCAGCTCGAAGCCTTTGTCCTTGGCAGCTTTCTCGGCGAAGGCCCATTCAGTCTGGAACCACGGCTCTTCGGCCTGCTTGACCAGGAAACCGATCTTTACCGGATCGGCGGCCAGCAGCGAACTGCTCAGGCTGAACGCAGTAACCGCCAGCGCGGTACTGCACAGGGTACGAATCCCGAAACGACGTTTCATAAGCAGACTCCTTGTTATTTTTCTTGAGCGTTATTTGAAAAACGTTAAAGCGGTCGAAGCGTTTCCTGCGAATCATGACGACAATAGTCATATCGTATGATGATTGAATTTCAGGCGGACCTTTCCGCCTGAAATCCGCTTTTCTCAGTCGTGGTACATCACCGAGCGACCACCATCGATGGTGATGCACGAGGCATTGATGAACGGCGCTTCATCGCTGGCCAGAAACACGGCGGTCATCGCCACTTCAATCGGCTGGCCGATGCGTTTCGGCGGATGCAGATCGAAAGCCCGTTGACGTTCGGCGTGCGGGTCGGCAAAGCCGTTCCAGTAATCGACGTTGAGTTGGGTTTCGATGTAGCCCGGTGCAATCGCGTTGACCCGAATACCCTTCGGCGCGTACTCGATGCCCAGCGCTCGGGTCAGCCCGAGCAAGCCGTGCTTGGCCACCGGGTACGGAAAGCAGCCGGGAATTATGTTCGTGGAATGGGTCGACGCAATGTTGATGATGCTGCCGATGCCTTGCTCGATCATCTGCGGCAATACGGCCTTGCAGCCATACCAGGCGCCGTCGAGGTCGATGGCGAAGCAGCGTTTCCAGTCTTCTTCGGTCATTTCCAGCGGATCGCGGAACACATTGACCCCGGCGCAATTCACCAGCACGTCGATGCGGCCGTGCAGCTCGATGGCCAGTTTGGCCATGGCGTGCAGATCCTGCTGACGCGAGACGTCGGCCTTGATCGCCTGCACATCGGCGCCCTGCTCGCGCCAGTGCGCGGCGACTTTCTCGACCTTTTCAGCCTGGATATCGCTGATCACCAGTTTGGCCTGCTGCGAGGCGAAGGTCGCGACGATTGCTTCGCCGATGCCTTGGGCGGCGCCGGTCAGCAGCACGACCTTGTTTTTCAGGCGCTCACCTTTCGGTGGCTCGGGCACCGGTGGCAAGGATAGTGGTTCAGCCATGAATCAGGACTCCTGTTCGAAAGCATAAAAAAACCGGGCATCTGACGATGTCCGGTCTGGAAGGCTTGTGGAACAAGACAGGCGAGCGCACGCCGCGGCACCGAGACGGCCCGAAGCGCTGACTCCGCTATGGAGTGCGATGGAAATTCGCTGCATCACTTCACCTGTTTTGTTCTTTTTAAGTGTGAGTGCGTGTTACTGCTGGGACCGACTATAAACCCGACCGCCAAATAATCTCAATATATAATTTTGCATCCCATATTTTGGGATTTAACTGGCAAATCGCGTGCAGAGCTTTCCGGCGACATCCACTTGCAGCGACAGTACGGCGCCGTCCAGCGGATGATTCAACGGACTTTTGGCGCTGGTGATGTACAGGGTTTTCAGGTCAGCGCCGCCGAACACGCAACTGGTGGGGCGACTGATCGGCAGGTCGATCTTGCGATCAATCTGGCCATCCGGCGTCAGGCGCAGCAGGCAGCTGCCGTCCCAGCGGGCGTTCCACACGTAGCCTTCGGCGTCCATCGCCGAACCGTCCGGGCAGCCGTGCTGATCGGCGCTGTACCAGGGCTGGGCGGTGTCGAGGTTGCCGTCGGTGTGAATAAAATAACGATACAAGGTGCTGTCGAGGCTGTCGCCGAACAGCAGCGTGGTGCCGTCGTCGCTCCAGAGCAGCGTGTTGGGAATGCCCAGGCCGCGCAGCAATGGCGTGACCCTTTTATCCGGATCAACGCGGAACAGCCCGCCGGAACGACGGGTGATCGGCAGATCCTCGCCCTGCTCGCCAATGTTGTTTTGCATGGTGCCGAGCCACAAGCGGCCCTGGCCGTCGCAACGTGCCTCGTTGGCGCGGTTGCCCGGTTGCGGGTCGGCGACGCAGAACAGCGTCAGTCGCGGCTCAAGTCCGGGGGAATCCAGATCGAGCCGATAGACGCCGCTGCTCAGGGTCACCAGCGCGTCGCCGCTGGCGCAGGGAATGAACGCCGAGACGTGCTCCGGCATCTGCCAGATCTGCACGTTCTGCCCGATCAGCCGCAGCGCCTGCTGGCCGGCGATGTCCACCCAATACAGCGCCTGGGTTGGTGCGTCCCAGAACGGGCCTTCGCCCAGTTGCGCCCGATGTTCTGTCACCGCAGTCCACGTCATGCAACCTCCTGTCTTGTTGTTTTTGTCAGCTGGCTTTTTTGTCGGCCATCACCTGCGGGTAAAACCGCTTGATGGCCAGGTCGGCATTGTCGATCAGGGTCATGCAGGCCCACACCCCCCGCGCGGCATCCCGGGCGGCAATGGCGTCGGCCATGTCCTTGTGGATGGGCAGTGTGCGGCGCAATTCGTCAGGGTCGGCCGCCGAGACTTCGAAAGACACGGCAAGCAGTGCACCGAGGGCCGGCACCATTTGTTCGATGAATTGATTGTGGCTGGCGGCGAGAATGCATTCGTGGAAGAACTGGTCGGCGCGGTTGTAATCGATGCCGCTGTCGACCGCCCGTTCCAGCGCGTTGTAAGCCTGCTGCACCGCTTGCACCTGTTCGACGGTCGCCCGCTCGCAGGCCCAGCGCACCGCCATCGGTTCGATGGTACGGCGCAGGTCGAGCAGGTCATCGACGAAATTTTCCGGCAAGCCGCTGCGTGACAGCCAGCCCACCACTTGCGGATCGAACAGGTTCCAGCGCTTGATCGGCAGCACCCGCGTGCCGACCTTCGGCCCGACTTCGAGCATGCCTTTGGCAACCAGGGTCTTGATGGCTTCGCGGATCACGGTGCGGCTGACCCCGAGTTGCTCGCCCAGATCGGCCTCGACCTTGATCGCCTGCCCCGGTTTCACTTGGCCGGCAGCAATCCAGGCGCCCAGCCAGTCAACCGTTGATGCGTGAAAACTGCTCGACATGGACACCCCGAAGCCGTTCGCTGTGGGTGCCTACGCTAATCATCATACGATTGAGAGTCAACGACAAAAAACCGCAGCCTGCTTTCACAGACTGCGGTTTTTTTAAGGTTCGAGGCCGATGCGGAAGAACTCGCCGCCGCTCCAGACGCCGAGCCAGCGCTGGCCATCGATTTCACGGCTGACTGCCATCTCGACCAATTGGTAGAAAACGTTGCGGTGGATCAGCGCTTCGAGATTGGTGCGGACATGCACGTAAGGCGCAGGTTCTTGCGTCGCTGGATCGATCTCGACCCGGATAGGATGCTCCGGGCCGGCTTCCGTTGTTTCATCGACGTTGGTGGTAAAGCGCAGCACTTGCGCTTCACCCTCGCCTTCCACCTCGACGGCAATCGCCACAAATGGCGCGTCATCGACCTTGATCCCGACCTTCTCAACCGGAGTAATCAGGAAATAATCATCGCCGTCGCGGCGGATGATGGTGGAGAACAGCTTGACCATCGGCTTGCGCCCGATCGGCGTACCCATGTAGTACCAGGTGCCGTCACGGGCGATGCGCATGTCGATGTCGCCGCAGAAATCCGGGTTCCACAAGTGCACCGGCGGCAAGCCTTTGGTTTTGGGGATTTGCCCCAGCAGATCATTGGCTTTTTGCGGTCCACTCATGGCGCACTCCTTGAATTACTGGTCCCCGAGGCCCAGCAGGCTACGCGCGTATTGCGCAAGCGGTGGGCCGATCAGGTCTTCGGGCTTGTTGTCGTGGAACGTCAGTAAACCGCCACGACTCTTGATCCGTGCAGTATCAATCAAATACTGGGTGCTGGTCTCGATCAACATGATCTGAATCACGCCACCGTCGATACCGAGACGATCCACAGCTTCCTGATCGAGCCATTCATCGGAGTTGCCGATGCGGTCGTCGGCCTTGGCGAAACGGGTGTACAGCAGGTAGTGCGCACCGGCGTCGCGGGCTTCGCCCATCGCCTGGTCGAGGCCTTCCGGCGCACGGGCGCGGCGGACCATCGGGAAATATTCGACGAAACCCTTGAAGGCCTCTTCGGCCACTACGTTGGGACGCGGGTAAGAACCACCCGGCGGCGCGAACGAGCCTTGCGCGATGTAGATGAACGAATCCGGCTGAATGCGGAAATTGTTTACGCGACGGCTGTCGCTGTGGTCCAGCAGACCCGCGTCGCTCATCTGGTAGCGAGTCCCTTCGGCCATGTCACTGACAGTCATACAGCCGCCCAGCGCAAAAACGGCCAGCAGCAAAACCAGGCTACGCATCCTAATCCTCCAGAAGCCGGTGACGGAAAACCGGCGAATGGCCGTAGGATGCAGCTTTTGCGCCAGTCCTTGGAAATGTGCAGGTATCCGCTTTGAAACAGGACTTTTTGTGGCGGGATGCTTAGCCGCCGATGATCTTCATGACGGTGGCGCCACCGGAGAACGCGACTTCCTGCTTGTCGCCCAACGCCTTGACCAGCAGTCGTTGCAACGCCGGCAGCGCCTCGTGGCGCGGCTTGTCGAGCAGGTCACCGACGTAGTGGCGGTTGCTCGACGACAGGCAGCCATGCAGCCATCCGGTGGACGACAGGCGCAGGCGCGAACAGGTTCGGCAGAACGGCACGCTTTCGTTGGCGATCACGCCGAAATTGCCCAGACCGGGAATCGCATAGCGAACTGCCGTGGCATCCACCGGCGCGTCGGTTTGCGCGTACTCGTAATGTTCGCCGATCAGGCTCAGCAGCTGTTGCAAGCTGACGAACTGCTGCAGGAAGGCGTTGGAATCAGTGGCCAGGTGGCCCATGCGCATCAGCTCGATGAAACGCAGTTCAAAGCCACGCTCGAGGCAGTAATCGAGCAGCGGCAGCACCTGGTCGAGGTTCTGCCCGCGCAACGGCACCATGTTGACCTTGATCTTCATCCCCGCCGCTGCGGCCTGATCCATGCCATCCAGCACGGTGGCCAGGTCGCCGCCACGGGCGATGCTGCGGAACGCGCCGGCGTCCAGAGTATCGAGGGAAACGTTGATGCGCCGCAGGCCGGCATCGACCAGCAACGGAAGTTTTTTCGCCAGGAGCTGGCCGTTGGTGGTCAGGCTGATGTCTTCCAGGCCCATCCTGCCGACGGCGCTCATGAAAGATTCGAGTTTGGGGCTGACCAGCGGCTCGCCGCCGGTGATGCGCAGGCGCTCGATGCCCGCGGCTTCGATCAGATAGGCTACGCCACGTGCCATGGCCTCGGCCGACAGTTCATCCTGCGCAGCCACCAGCCGCTTGCCGTTGGGCACGCAGTAGGTACAGGCGTAATTGCAGGCTGAAGTCAGACTGATCCGCAAATTGCGAAAACGCCTGCCTTGACGGTCAACGATCATGAAGCACTCCGGCGATGGAAAATCGAGCGGCTAAAACTTGACTCACAATTCAAGTTTTAGCAAGCCCTATGCCTGAGTATATTCCTGCGGTACTGCGCCATGTAGCGAAAAACACGGCGCATAAGGCAACTGAATGATTCAGCTGCTTGGCGTTTCAGGGTCGCGCTTGCGCTTGTTGCCCATACGCACGCCGATATCCATCAGGAACTGGAAGAAACCTTCCTGATCTTCCAGCACATTGCTCCAGAACGGCGAGTGATACAGCGCCACCGCGCCGTGCACCAGCGCCCAGGATGCGCAGTAATGGAAGTACGGCGGCACGTCTTCGAGCTTGCCTTCGCTGATGCGGCCCTTGATGAGCAGCGTCAGGCGTTCGAAGTTCGAGGCACGGATCTTGTGCAGCTCCTCGACCATCTCGGGGACCTGATTGCCCTTGACCACCTTCTCTTCCAGGCGATCGAACAGGCGATAGCGCTGCGGGTCGCGCATGCGGAATTCAAAGTAGGCACGGGACAGCGCTTCCTTGTCCTTGTCGACATCGGCCGAGTGCAACAGCTCGTTCAAGTCGCGCTCGTAATCGAGCATCAGGCGCAGGTAGATCTCGGCCTTGGACTTGAAGTGCTTGTAAATCGTGCCTTTGCCGATACCCACGGCATCAGCAATCATCTCGACGGTGACACTGTCTTCACCTTGTTCGAGGAACAGCTTGAGCGCGGTATCGAGAATTTCTTGCTCGCGGCGACGAAACTCACGGACCTTACGAGGTTCTTTGTGCATAAGAAAAGGTCTGTAGGGGTCAAAATTCGAAGCCGCGTATTATGCCTAACTTGCGCAAAAATGCACGGATCATCCGACCATATCTGTGTTTCTTGTTCATTTCACGAACGTTTCGAGGGGAATGAGAACATAACCGAAGCGAACGTATTCCAAATTTGTTTAAAAACCCCGGCCAGCCAACTGGACTCGGCGCCAGACTGATCAATACTTGAACTGTCGGGCGACATCTCCCCCAAGTGTCGTGCCGGTAAAGGTACCAAGGGACCGCGTGCCTTTGTTTTACTCCTAATGGTCTTAACCCGGATTCACCCCCCAGAACCCGGGTTTTTTTTGCCTGCGATTCAGGCTTTTACATTCGCCAGCGGAAACAGTCGCTTGAAGTTCTCGGTGGTCTGCTCGGCAAAACGCTCATAGTTCTCGCCGCGCAGCATCGCCAGAAACTCTGCCACTTCCCGCACGTATTGCGGCAGGTTCGGCTTGCCGCGATACGGGATCGGCGCCAGGTACGGTGAATCGGTTTCCACCAGCAGGCGATCGGCCGGAACCTTGCTCGCTACATCGCGCAGCGCATCGGCATTACGGAAGGTGACGATGCCCGACAGGGAAATGTAATAACCCATGTCCAGCGCTGCCTTGGCCATGTCCCAGTCTTCGGTGAAACAATGCAGCACACCGGCCTGGGGCAACGCGGCTTCGCGCAACAACTCGAGCGTGTCGGCGCGGGCGCCGCGGGTGTGGATGATCACCGGCTTGCCGGTCTGCTGCGCGGCTTGCAGGTGCAGACGGAACGACTCCTGCTGAAGCTCGGCGGCTTCCGGCTCGTAGTGGTAGTCCAGACCGGTTTCGCCGATCGCCACCACTTTCGGGTGATTGAGCTCGTGCAACAGCCAGCCCAGCGCCGGCGCCGCGCCCGGCTGCACATCCAGCGGATGCACGCCGACCGAACAATCGACATCGTCGTAACGCTCGGCGAGGGCTTTAACGTCGGCCGCGTTGTCGGCGCTGACGCCGATGCACAGGAAATGCCCGACGCCGCGTTCGCGGGCCGCATCCAGTGCGGCATCCAGGGAACCGTCGTGAGCGGCGAGGTCGAGGCGATCAAGGTGACAATGGGAATCTACGAGCATAAAAAGGACTGCAACTTACATCGTATGAGTGGGACGGTCGGATTTCAGGGCTCCGGCCAGATGAGTTTCGATGCGACTGCGGGCGGTGTTGTCGCCATCGTTGAATTGCACACCGACGCCGGCCGCGCGGTTGCCCTGCGCGCCTTTGGGGGTGATCCAGGCGACTTTGCCGGCCACCGGAATCTTCTCCGCCTCGTCCATCAGGTTCAGCAGCATGAACACCTCGTCGCCCAACTTGTAGTTCTTGTTGGTCGGGATGAACAGGCCGCCGTTCTTGATGAACGGCATGTAGGCGGCGTAGAGGACCGACTTGTCCTTGATGGTCAGGGACAAGATGCCGTTGCGCGGCCCCGGACTGACGGGTTCATTCATGTTGACCTCCACTGCTGATGTTCAGAGTCTAGGTACACATTCTTATCTTTGGCCAGGCAAGCTCGCCCATTGCACCAGCAACGCTTCCAGCAGCAACGCCGCGTTGAGGTTGGCCTTGCTCAGGACTTTCTGGCGCTGGGCGAGAATCCAGTCCTGAATATCCAGCACTTTAGCCTGGGCACTTTTCTGCGCCAGATACTGCACGACCTTGCGCATGTCGGTCAGGCCGAGGCCCGCTTCGTCCTGGGTCAATTGATAGCGCAGGATCAGGCTCGACCAGTCGCAGAACCAATCGAACAGCCGCAGCATCGGAATGTTTTTCCACTCCTCGGCCAATTGCGTCGGCGATTGCTGCTGCTTGAGCAGCTTCTTCACGCCTTCCACCACCTGCGCGCGCTGTTCACGTACGCCCTGCCCCTGCAAAGTGACGGCGGCCAACGGCGAGCCGGCGGCCAGGGTCAACAGTTCGACCCGTTCGTCTTCGGAACATTCCGGCAGTGCCTGAGCCAGCCATTGCAGGCTCATGGATTCGCTCGGCAGCGGGCAGGCCTGCTGCACGCAGCGGCTCTTGATGGTCGGCAACAACCGGCTCGGCTGGTGGCTGACCAGTAACAGCACGGTATCGCCGGACGGCTCCTCAAGGCTCTTGAGCAAGGCGTTGGCGGCGTTGATGTTCATCGACTCCACCGGCTCGATCAGCACCACCTTGCGCCCGCCCAGTTGCGCGGTTTGCACCACGAAACTGACCAGATCGCGCACCTGGTCGACCTTGATCGCCTTGTCCGCTTCCTCCGGTTCGAGGATGTAATTGTCCGGGTGGCTGCCGGCCTTGAGCAGCAGGCAGGATTTGCACTCGCCGCAGGCTTCAGGCGTCGGACGCTGGCACAACAGGCTGGCCATCAGCCGCTCGGCCAGCGCACGCTTGCCGATCCCGGCCGGCCCGTGCAGCAGATACGCGTGAGCGTGCTGAGTGCGCCCGGCCAGTTGCTGCCAGAGGCTGTCCTGCCACGGATAGGCCTCAGCCACGGCTCAGCTCCAGCAAGTTCGGAATCAGGGTATCCAGCGATTGTTGAACCTTGGCCAACGGCTGACCGGCATCGATCCGCACGTAACGCGCCGGATCGGCTTCCGCGCGCTTGAGGAACGCACTGCGTACGGCTTCAAAAAACTCACGGCCTTCCAGCTCGAAACGATCCAGACGACCTCGGGCGCTGGCCCGGGCCAGGCCGATTTCCACCGGCAGATCGAATATCAGCGTCAGGTCGGGACGCAGATCGCCCTGCACGAAAGTCTCCAGCGCCGCGATGCGCTCCAGCGACAAGCCGCGGCCGCCACCCTGATAGGCGTAAGTCGAATCGGTGAAACGATCACACAGCACCACCGCACCACGGGCCAGTGCCGGGCGAATGACTTCAGCCAGATGCTGGGCACGGGCGGCGAACACCAGCAGCAGCTCGGTGTCCGGGTTCATCACTTCGTCGACCGGGGCCAGCAACACCTCACGAATGCGCTCGGCCAGCGGCGTACCGCCGGGCTCGCGGGTCAGCACCACTTCGATACCGGCGGCGCGCAGGCGCTCGGCGAGGTATTCGCGGTTGGTGCTTTTGCCGGCGCCTTCCGGGCCTTCCAGGGTAATAAACAAGCCAGTCACAGGCAGTCCTTAATCAAAGTCATTGCGTGTTTTGGGGAGCGGACGCTTCTGGTTCCGGCGTCGGTGCAGGCGCTTGAGCAGGCGGCTGCGGCAACGATTCCGGTGCAGTATCGGGTGAGGCGGCAGGTATCGCCTCCTCGGCTGCCGGAGCGGCCTCGGGCGCTGTCGTCGGCGCCGGGCTGGAGCGGTAATCCGCGCGCCGCTTGAGCTGATACTCGCGCACCGCGTTGTTGTGCGCGTCCAGGTCATCGGAGAACACGTGGCTGCCATCGCCACGGGCAACGAAGTAGAGGCTGGTGCCATCCACCGGGTTGAGAGCCGCGTGAATGGCTTCACGTCCGACCATGGCAATCGGCGTCGGCGGCAGGCCGGGAATCATGTACGTGTTGTACGGCGTGGCTTCCTTGAGGTGGGCGCGAGTCAGTTTGCCGTTGTAGCGGTCGCCCAGGCCGTAGATCACCGTCGGGTCGGTCTGCAGCTGCATGCCCAGCGCCATGCGACGCACAAAGACTCCGGCAATCTGGCCACGTTCCTGAGGCACGCCCGTTTCCTTTTCCACCAGCGACGCCATGATCAGCGCTTGATAGGGCTCGGTGTAAGGCACGTCGGCGGAGCGCTTTTCCCACTCCTTGGCCAGCACTTCGTCGAGGCGGTCGAAGGCCTTTTTCAGCAGTTCGGTATCAGTCACACCGCGCACGAAGCGGTAGGTGTCGGGGAAGAAGCGGCCTTCAGGGAACAGACCCTTGTGACCGATTTTGGCCATGACCTCGCTGTCACTCAGACCATTGAGGGTCTGTTCGATCTTTTCATCCTTGGCCAGCGCGGCGCGCACTTGATGGAAATTCCAGCCTTCGACCAGAGTCAGGCTGTACTGAACCACATCGCCACGCTTCCACAGGTCGATCAGGCCGTTGACGGTCATGCCCGGCTGCATGCGGTATTCACCGCTGTGAATCGGCGTGCCGGCGAGGTTGAAACGCCAATAGACCCGCAGCCAGAACGCGTCCTTGATGACGCCATCGGCTTCGAGTCCAAGAAAAGTACGGGTCGGGGTGGATCCCTTGGGCACATCCAGCAGTTCTTCCTGCGTGATGTTCAGGGGCTGTTCCAGTGCCGAATGAATCTTCCAGGCGCTGGCGCCCAACAGCAGCCCTGCCAGAACCAGTCCGGTTTCCAGCAGCAGCAAAAGTTTACGTCTCACGAATCAGGCATCCAGTAGCGCGCGGGCAATGGTTTGCAGTTTACGGGTGAGCGGGCCAACCGGCCAGCTCAGAGCAGCACAGGCGCGTACCGGCCAGACGCCATACACGCTGTTGCAGACAAAGACTTCATCAGCCCATTGCAGCTGTTCGAGGGGGATGTCGGTGATTTGCACGGGAATGCCCAGGGACTCGGCCTGAAACAATATTTCTGCGCGCATCACGCCGGCCACGCCGCAACGTTTCAGGTCCGCCGTGATCAGCACACCGTCACGCACCAGGAACAGGTTGCTGAAGACTCCCTCGATCACGCGACCTGCCTGATCGAGCATCAAACCTTCGGCGTGCTCACTGTCCCGCCATTCGGCGCGGGCAATGACCTGCTCCAGTCGATTGAGGTGTTTGAGCCCGGCGAGCAACGGCTGTCTGGACAAACGCGTGCTGCAAGGAAACAGGCGAACGCCCTGTTCGGCGTGGGCCGCTGGATAAGCGGCGGGAGGATTGCCTTGCAGAATGCGTCGGCCCTGCGCCGAAGGATCCGGCGCATAACCGCGCAATCCGTCGCCACGGGTGAGGATGAGCTTGAGCACGCCCTCGCCCATCGCGGCGGCATAGGATTGCAGCTCATGGCGAACCCGCTCGATGTCGGCTGCGATGGCCAGACGCGCACAGCCGTCGGCCAGACGCGTCAGATGCCGATCCAGC
The DNA here is from genome assembly GCF_002113205.1 of Pseudomonas sp. B16(2017). Taxonomy (NCBI): domain Bacteria; kingdom Pseudomonadati; phylum Pseudomonadota; class Gammaproteobacteria; order Pseudomonadales; family Pseudomonadaceae; genus Pseudomonas; species Pseudomonas sp. B16(2017). The sequence goes on along the minus strand of NZ_NEKA01000008.1, from coordinate 48,886 downwards.
AGCAACGGCTGGCCGCCACGCACGGCGATGGTCTCGAACAGACCGTCGCCGTAAGCCAGGCCGCGATCTTTCAGCGACAGAGCGTCAGCCGGCAGACCGTCGACCCAGCAGTCCATCAGCCGGCGAACCGACGGAACGCCAACGTGCCGTTGGTACCGCCAAATCCGAACGAGTTGGACAGCACGACATCGATGTCCATGTTGCGCGCGGTGTGCGGCACGAAATCGAGGTCGCAGCCTTCGTCCGGCTCTTCGAGGTTGATGGTCGGTGGCGCCACCTGGCTGTTGATCGCCAGCACGCTGAAGATCGCCTCGACCGCGCCCGCCGCACCGAGCAGGTGACCGGTCATGGACTTGGTGGAGCTGACCGCCAGCTTGTAGGCGTGATCACCGAACACCGACTTGATCGCGTTGGCTTCAGCGAGGTCGCCGGCCGGGGTCGAAGTGCCGTGGGCGTTGATGTATTGCACTTGATCGACGTTAATCTTCGCATCGCGCAGCGCGTTGGTGATGCAACGTGCCGCACCGGCGCCGTCGGCGGGTGGCGAAGTCATGTGGAAGGCGTCGCCACTGGTGCCGAAACCAATCAGCTCGGCATAGATGGTCGCGCCACGGGCCTTGGCGTGTTCGAGCTCTTCGAGCACCAGGGCACCGGCGCCGTCGGACAGCACGAAGCCGTCACGGCCCTTGTCCCACGGACGGCTGGCGCGGGTCGGCTCGTCGTTGCGGGTCGACAGCGCACGGGAAGCACCAAAGCCGCCCATGCCCAGACCGCACGCGGCCATCTCGGCACCGCCGGCAATCATCACGTCGGCTTCGTCGTACATGATGTTGCGCGCCGCCATGCCGATGCAGTGCGTACCGGTGGTACACGCCGTGGCGATGGCGTAGTTAGGCCCCTGTGCACCCAGGTGGATGGACAGGAAACCGGAAATCATATTGATGATCGAGCCAGGCACAAAGAACGGAGAAATCCGGCGCGGGCCGGTCTCGTGCAGGGTGCGGCTGGTTTCTTCGATGTTGGTCAGACCGCCGATACCCGAACCCATGGCCACGCCAATGCGTTCACGGTTGGCATCGGTGACTTCCAGACCGGCATTGCGTACGGCTTGAAAGCCGGCCGCCAGACCGTACTGAATGAACAGGTCGAGCTTGCGCGCTTCCTTGACCGACAGGTATTCCTCGACATTGAAGCCCTTTACCGAGCCGCCAAAGCGGGTGGAATAGGCAGAAAGGTCGGTGTGTTCGATCAGACCAATGCCACTGCGGCCAGCCAGAATGCCCTGCCAACTGCTCGGCACATCCGTGCCCAGTGGCGACAACATACCCATACCGGTGACTACGACGCGTCTACGCGACACAGCACTCTCCTTTTTCAAATGACGACTTTGCATCAGGCCTAAAGAAAAAACCGCACGCCATGATGGCAGTGCGGTTTTTCCATGACAGCAAGCAACGATTACAAACTATTACGCCTGGTGGCTAGTAACGTAGTCGATTGCAGCTTGTACAGTAGTGATCTTCTCAGCTTCTTCGTCAGGGATTTCGGTCTCGAATTCCTCTTCCAGAGCCATCACCAGCTCAACGGTGTCAAGGGAGTCGGCACCCAGGTCTTCTACGAAGGAAGCGGTGTTGACCACTTCTTCTTCTTTAACACCCAGTTGCTCGGCAACGATTTTCTTGACGCGCTCTTCGATGGTGCTCATACCTTGTTTTCACTCCTAATGGACAAATTCAGGCAGCTGGCCAGTGGGTAAGTGTATAGAAAGACTTTTCAGCTTTTCAACTGAAAGCTTCACTCCTCAAACCCTGCGCCCCTCTGCCTATAAATAGATTGCAGCTTTATAACGGATTTTAGACAGCTCGTATGACATTTTTTTGAAGCAATCCGTCACATTTGAATTACATGTACATCCCGCCGTTAACCGGGATTGTAGCCCCGGTCACGTATGCCGCACCGTCGGATGCAAGAAAAGCGACCACGGACGCGATCTCTTGAGCTTGTCCCAGACGGCCCAGCGGAATCTGCGTCTGCAAGGCTTCACGCTGTGCTTCAGGCAGCTCGCGCGTCATATCGGTGTCGATGAACCCTGGGGTTACCGAGTTGACCGTAATCGAACGCGAACCGACTTCACGCGCCATGGCACGGCTGAAACCTTCCAGCCCGGCCTTGGCGGCTGCATAGTTTACTTGGCCAGCGTTGCCCATGGCACCCACCACCGAGCCAATACTGATAATTCGGCCCCAACGCGCCTTGGTCATGCCGCGCAAAACGCCCTTGGACAGGCGATACAGACTGTTCAGGTTGGTATCGATCACGTCGTACCACTCGTCGTCTTTCATGCGCATCATCAGGTTATCGCGGGTGATGCCGGCATTGTTGACCAGAATCGCCACCGGAGCACCGAATTGCTCCTGGATGCTCGCCAGTACCTTGGTAACCGATTCATCGCTGGTGACGTTCAGTTCGAAACCTGCGCCCTGAATGCCGTTTTCCTTCAGGGTCGCAGCAATACGCTCGGCGCCCGAAGCGGAAGTCGCGGTGCCGACAACGATGGCGCCCTGACGACCCAGTTCCAGTGCGATAGCCTGGCCGATGCCACGGCTTGCGCCGGTGACCAGTGCAACTTTACCTTGCAGACTCATGCAAGCTTCTCCTGATTCAGACAGCCGCTGCGCGAGCAGCAGCGAAAGCGTCTGGGGTATTGAGGTTGGAAGTCGAAACGCCTTCGGCGCAACGTTTGTTCAGACCGGCCAGCACTTTGCCAGGGCCACATTCGACCAGGTTGGTCGCGCCTTTGGCGGCCAGGGTCTGGACCGATTCAACCCAGCGAACCGGCTTGTAGAGTTGCTCCAGCAGATCACGCTTGAGGGTTTCCAGATCCGCCGGCACCTGGGCGCTGACGTTCTGCACCACAGGGATCTGCGGTGCCTGCCAGTCGATGGCAGCGATGGACTCGGCGAAGCGCTCGGCAGCCGGGCGCATCAGTTCACAGTGCGACGGCACGCTGACCGGCAGCGGCATGGCACGCTTGGCGCCACGGGCCTTGCAGCCTTCGATGGCACGCTCAACGGCAGCCTTGGCACCGGCGATCACTACCTGGCCCGGGGAGTTGAAGTTCACCGCGCTGACCACTTCGCCTTGTGCCGCTTCGGCACAGGCAGCGAGAACGTCAGCATCTTCCAGACCGAGGATGGCAGCCATGCCGCCCTGCCCGGCCGGTACGGCTTCCTGCATCAACTGGCCACGGCGCTCGACGAGCTTTACCGCGTCGGCCAGGCTCAGGCTGCCGGCAGCGACCAGCGCGCTGTATTCACCCAGGCTGTGACCGGCAACGAAGGCCGGACGCGCGCCACCTTCCGCCAGCCACAGACGCCACAGGGCGATCGAAGCGGTCAGAATGGCCGGTTGGGTTTTGTCGGTTTGATTGAGCAGCTCTTCCGGGCCCTGCTGGGTCAGTGCCCACAGGTCATAGCCCAGAGCATCGGATGCTTCTTTGAAAGTTTCGAGGATCAGTGGATGTTGCGCGCCCAGCTCGGCCAGCATGCCGAGGGACTGCGAACCCTGTCCTGGAAAGACGAATGCGAGGGAAGCAGACATGTAACAAGCCCCTAATGATCTTGTCGTCGGAAAAATGGCATCCCGCTAGAGGGACGCAAGAAACTGACAGTTGGATGGCCCTTTGAACCGGGCGGTCACATTTAAGCATTGTCCGACGAAAACGCCTAAGACAACAAATCCTCCAGTCGGCCGTGCAGGCGCTCGGGAAGATTCTCCTGAATCTCGATCAGCGCTCGCTGAATCGCACTCTGAAACCCCTGAACCCCGGCCGAACCGTGACTTTTCACGACAATCCCCTGCAAGCCGAGGAAGCTTGCGCCGTTATGTCGCGCCGGCGCCAGATCAGCCTGCAGACGCTTCATCAATGGCAGCGCCAGAGCGCCGACAGCACGGGAAGCGAAGTTTTTCTTGAACAAGGCCTCGATACGCGCAGCGATCATCGTCGCCAGGCCTTCGCTGGACTTGAGCAGTATATTGCCGACAAAACCGTCGCAAACCACCACATCCGCCTCGCCGCGATACAAGCCGTCACCTTCGATGAAACCGATGTAGTTAATGCCCCGTGCAGCCTGCAGCAACGTCGCAGCCAGTTTGACCTGCTGATTGCCCTTGATGTCTTCGGTGCCGATATTCAGCAGCGCAACACGCGGACGGGCAATGCCAAGGGTTTGCGCGGCCACGGACCCCATCACGGCGAACTGCAACAAGTGCTCGGCACTGCAATCGACGTTGGCGCCGAGATCAAGCAACTGGCAGTAGCCTTTTTGGGTGGGGATGGCGGCAACCATGGCCGGACGATCAATCCCCGGCAGGGTCTTGAGCACGAATCGCGACAGGGCCATCAGTGCCCCGGTATTGCCGGCACTGACACAGGCCTGGACCTTGCCATCACGCAGCAACTCGAGGGCGACACGCATCGACGAGTCCGGCTTGCCACGCAGGGCCTGGGCAGGTTTTTCGTCCATGGTGATGACTTCGGACGCCGGGACAATCGTCAGGCGCGCGCGATCGGCAGCCGATTGGCCGGTGATCAGTTCTTCAAGAAGGGAAGGTTGACCGACGAGGGTCAGGTGCAGCGAGGGTGTAGCAGAAAGGCAAGCAAGGCTGGCCTGAACAATGCTGCGGGGACCGAAGTCCCCGCCCATTGCGTCAATCGCGATGACTTGAGCGGACAAGTGATTACTCGTCAGCGCCCTTGTCGATCACTTTACGGCCACGGTATACGCCTTCTGGCGATACGTGGTGACGCAGGTGAACTTCACCAGTGGTTTTTTCTACAGACAGGGTGCTAGCCTCGAGAGCGTCGTGCGAACGGCGCATGTCACGGGCAGAGCGGGATTTTTTGTTCTGCTGAACAGCCATAATTGATTAACTCCTAAACGTTTGGGTCACGCTTTAACTGCGCCAATACACTGAACGGGTTGGACCGCGTTACCTCGTCCTCGCTCGGTTCGGGCTCATCTGCTCCCGCCGGCTGCTGGCATTCTTCCGGATGATGAGCAGGCACAATGGGCAAGGCGAGCAGAAGCTCCTCCTCGATCAGTGACTGCAGATCCAATGGATCTTCGCCCAGTTCCAGCACGTCATAACCTTTCGGTAACGACTGGGTATTCGCACCCTCCTTCACAACAGCGTAACTGCATTCGCTGTGGATCGGCAGGGTGACCAGCTCAAGACAACGCTGGCAAACCATTTTGACTTCGGTGTCGATAAAGCTGTGGATCACCACAGATTTACGTTCATCTCGTTCAAAAACGAATTTTGCCTGCACCGTACCGACATCGTCGGAAAGCGGGTCGCAGAGTCTCTTCAAATCGGCCAGCAGCAGTTCACCTTGAAGGGTGGTGCCACGGTCAGCCAATTTGCGCGGGTCAACGTGAGGTGGAATCGGGTCATTCAACATAGGCGCAGCATTATAGGGATGCACCCACCCATGTCAAAGGAAATTGTGCCCTGTCCGTCACTTGCGCGGCTCCGCTAGAATCTGTCGCCTGCCTCTGGAGATGCGAATGCTGCCTTTATTACTCGCTTCAAGCTCGACCTATCGTCGAGAATTGCTCAGCCGCCTGCGCCTGCCGTTCGTCTGCAGCTCACCGAATATCGATGAAAGCCATCGCCCGGACGAGTCGGCAATCGAGCTGGTCAAGCGCCTCGCCGAACAAAAGGCCCGAGCCTTGGCCGACAGCCACCCTGCCCACCTGATCATCGGCTCCGACCAAGTTGCCGTACTCGGCGAGCGCATCATCGGCAAGCCGCACACCTTCGAAAACGCCCGCGAACAACTGATGGCCGCCAGCGGCGCCAGCGTGACCTTCCTCACCGGCCTGGCCCTGCTCAACAGCCAGACCGGCCACTGCCAGGTCGACTGCGTGCCCTTCGCCGTGCACATGCGCGTACTGGATCAGGCCTGCGTCGAGCGCTACCTGCACGCCGAGCAGCCCTATGACTGCGCCGGCAGCTTCAAGGCCGAAGGACTGGGAGTAAGCCTGTTTCAGTCCACCGAAGGCCCGGACGCCACCAGCCTGATCGGCCTGCCGCTGATTCGCCTGATCGACATGCTGCTGGTCGAAGGCGTACAGATTCCCTGACCCACAAAAAACCGGCCCTCAGGCCGGCCTTTCTTGCAGCATTCGATCAACGCAACGACGGGCCGTTGAAACCCATCCACATTGCCAGCTTCTCGGCAACGCTGGCACCGAGCTTCTTCGAGAAGCGGTCGAACGGCGATTCCTGAACGGTGAAGTCCACCAGTTCCTTTTCGCCAATCACCTCACGCGCCACCGAACTGGCATTGCCCAGCCCATCGATCAGCCCCAATGGCAGCGCCTGCTCGCCAGACCAGACCAGCCCGGAGAACAGCTCCGGATGCTCCTTGTCCTTCAGGCGATCGCCACGCCCCTGCTTGACGCTGTTGATGAACTGCTTGTGCGTGGTATCCAGCACACTCTGCCAGAACGCCGTTTCTTCCGGCTTCTGCGGCTGGAACGGATCGAGGAACGCCTTGTGCTCGCCGGAGGTGTAAGTGCGACGCTCGACACCGAGCTTCTCCATGGTCCCGACAAACCCGTAACCGGCCGCCGTCACACCAATGGAACCGACCAGACTGGCCTTGTCGGCATAAATCTGATCCGCCGCACTGGCAATGTAATAGGCACCGGAAGCTCCCAGATCGGAAATCACCGCGTACAGCTTGGTGTCGGGATGCAGGCCGCGCAGGCGCTTGATCTCGTCATACACATAACCCGACTGCACCGGACTGCCGCCCGGACTGTTGATGCGCAGGATTACGCCCTTGACCTTCTTGTCCTCGAACGCCGCGCGCAGGCTGCCGACGATATTGTCGGCGCTGGCCGGCTCCTTGTCGGCAATCATGCCGGTGACGTCGATCAGCGCGGTGTAGTTGCCGCTGCGGGTGGCGCTTTTTTCCATGTCCATCAACGGCGTGAACAGGATCAGCGCAACAAACAGATAAACAAAGGTCAGCAACTTGAAGAAGATGCCCCAGCGCCGCGAACGACGCTGCTCCTGCACGCCGGCCAGCAGAGTCTTTTCCAGCAGCTTCCAGCTTTTCGCATCACCGTCGTCGGCAGTTGCCTTGGCCGGTGCTTTCCATTCGTCGGTCATGCCATCCACCCCAGCAAAAACGTATTAAGCCTGCTGCCCCAGCCAGGCGTGCAATTCGGAAAAATGGTCGATCGACAGTCGCGGCTCAAACTGCTGCAGTGATTCGATCGATTGCGCGCCATAACTGACCGCCACCGAATCCATCCCCGCATTGCTCGCCATCAGCAGATCGAAGGACGAATCACCGACCATCAGCGCTTGCTCGGCACGCACACCGCAATGCGCAAGGATCTGCTCCAGCATCAGAGGGTGCGGCTTGCTTGCAGTTTCATCGGCTGCGCGGGTGATATCGAAATAATCTTCCCAGCCATTGGCCTTGAGCACCCGATCCAGCCCGCGACGATTCTTGCCGGTCGCGACAGCCAGGTGATAGCCCTGCTCGCGAAAGGACGCCATCGACTCGACTACGCCTTCGAACAACGGCGAAGGCACGGCTTCTGCAGCGATGTAGTGATCGGCGTAATACTCGCGAAACAAGGTCATTTCGGTATCGCTGATTTCCGGATACAGCGTGCGGATCGCCTCGGGTAAGCCCAGACCGATGATGCCTTTGACGGCAAAATCATCACGCAACTCGAAACCTGAACGCCCGGACGCCGAGTGCATCGCCTCGACAATCCGATGAATGGAATCGGCCAGGGTGCCGTCCCAATCGAAAATCAGCAGCTTGTAATCAGATGGGCGCACTCAATCGCTCCACAGTCTTGGCCCACATTTCATCGACCGGTGCCTGCAACTTGAGTTCACCGCCATCGGGCAGCGGCACGGTCAGCATGTAGGCGTGCAGGAACAGGCGCTTGCCGCCCAGATCACGGATTTCCTTACTGAAACCGTCATCGCCGTATTTGGTGTCACCGGCAATGCAGTGTCCGGCGTGCAACGTGTGGACGCGGATCTGGTGCGTGCGCCCGGTGATCGGTTTGGCCTCGATCAAAGTGGCAAAATCGCCGAAGCGACGCAGGACCTTGAACACGGTCACAGACTCCTTGCCCTCCTCCTCGTCGACCTCGACCATGCGCTCACCGGAGCGCAGATTGCTCTTGCCGAGCGCCGCACGGACCTGCTTGATCGAGGTCGCCCAGTTGCCGCGAACCAGTGCCATGTAGCGCTTGTCGACACCGTCACCGCGCAACGCGGCATGCAAGTGACGCAACATGCTGCGTTTCTTGGCGATCATCAGCAGGCCGGAGGTGTCGCGATCGAGACGGTGAACCAGCTCGAGCTCCTTGGCATCGGGGCGCAACTGACGAAAGGCTTCGATAACGCCGTAATTCAGGCCGCTGCCACCGTGAACCGCAATGCCGGCGGGCTTGTTGATCACGATCAGGGCTTTGTCTTCGTAGACAATCGAGGCTTCCAGGCGCTGCAACAGGCCTTGAGCCAAAGGGACCGGCTCGTCACGCTCAGGCACGCGCACCGGCGGCACGCGCACAATGTCGCCGGCCTGCAGCTTGTATTCGGGCTTGATCCGACCTTTGTTCACGCGCACTTCGCCTTTGCGCAAAATGCGGTAAATCAAGGTCTTGGGCACGCCTTTGAGCCGGGCGAGGAGGAAATTGTCGATTCGTTGGCCGGCATATTCCGGCGAGACCTCAAGCAGTTGAACGCCTGGAGTCGTAGGGGCAGTAGTCGTCATGGCGCGGATAATAACAATTTTTTATGGAATTGAAGCACTTAATCATTGCTGCTATAGTCGCGAACGCCGCCAAAAGCGGCCTGGACAGCGGAACCACGGTCAAAAACCGGCCCTGACCAACGCAATTCACCAGGACGCGAGGCCGTCCTACGGGGCTTTTGCTACGTAACGGTGGAGTTTGCAGCTGTAACAAGCGCAGGTGACATGAGGCCTGAATCACGCCGCAAAGCAGAGTTTTCACTCGCCACGCGAGCCATATTCACGGCCAGTTCACAAAGTGCAGTCAGCCGCGGATGACCCCGAGCGAAGACTCCGGAAACACCGCCTGAATTAGCCATGATGCGTGACCTCCCCTTTCGGAGCTCACGGTAAATGCCAACCCGCTGCGGATTCTGCGCGCGGCAGCACCCGAATTATCAGGGATACGTGTAGGGTGGAGATGCACAACCGCTGGACTGTGTAGCAACAGGTTTTATCAAGACGCTTCATCTCGTCCACAGCCACCGGTTGATTCCTCCTCCTGACTGAGTGCTTAAGTAGCCACAGCAAGCAGGACGCGTACGTCGCGATAACGGCCCAATTGGCCGGACATCGCTGGACACGGGAATGGCCAACCACTCCCGACGCACCTGACACCGACCGTGAGAAGTCGTGTGTGCCGAACGCCGTTTCCGGCAGCCCGGAAACCGACGGTACTACATGAAAAGAATGCTGATTAACGCAACTCAACCCGAAGAGTTGCGTGTTGCACTGGTAGATGGCCAGCGCCTCTACGACCTGGACATCGAATCCGGTGCACGCGAGCAGAAGAAGGCCAACATCTATAAAGGCCGCATCACTCGCATCGAACCAAGCCTTGAGGCTGCCTTTGTCGATTTCGGCTCCGAGCGCCACGGCTTCCTGCCCCTCAAAGAAATCTCCCGCGAATACTTCAAGAAAGCCCCTGAAGGCCGCGTCAACATCAAGGACGTCCTGAGCGAAGGCCAGGAAGTCATCGTTCAGGTCGAAAAAGAAGAACGTGGCAACAAGGGCGCAGCCCTGACCACCTTCATCAGCCTGGCCGGTCGTTACCTCGTTCTGATGCCGAACAACCCTCGTGCCGGCGGCATCTCCCGTCGCATCGAAGGCGAAGAGCGCAACGAACTGCGTGAAGCGCTGAACGGTCTGGTCGCTCCAGCCGACATGGGTCTGATCGTGCGCACTGCCGGCCTGGGCCGCAGCAGCGAAGAAATGCAGTGGGACCTCGATTACCTGCTGCAACTCTGGACCGCCATCAAAGAAGCCTCGCTGGATCGTTCCGCGCCATTCCTGATCTACCAGGAAAGCAACGTGATCATCCGCGCGATCCGCGATTACCTGCGCCAGGACATCGGCGAAGTGCTGATCGACAGCGTTGAAGCCCAGGACGAAGCCCTGACCTTCATCCGCCAGGTGATGCCGCAGTACGCCAGCAAGATCAAGCTGTACGAAGACAGCGTTCCGCTGTTCAACCGTTTCCAGATCGAAAGCCAGATCGAGACCGCTTTCCAGCGCGTCGTCGAACTGCCGTCCGGCGGCTCCATCGTCATCGATCCGACCGAAGCCCTGGTGTCCATCGACATCAACTCGGCGCGCGCCACCAAAGGCAGCGACATCGAAGAAACCGCCCTGCAGACCAACCTTGAAGCCGCCGAAGAAATCGCCCGTCAGTTGCGCCTGCGCGACATCGGCGGCCTGATCGTCATCGACTTCATCGACATGACCCCTGCCAAGAACCAGCGCGCCGTGGAAGAGAAAGTCCGCGAATGCCTGGAAGCCGACCGCGCCCGCGTGCAGATCGGCCGCATCTCGCGCTTCGGCCTGCTGGAAATGTCCCGTCAGCGCCTGCGTCCTTCGCTCGGTGAAAGCAGCGGCATCGTCTGCCCGCGCTGCAGCGGCACCGGCATCATCCGTGACGTCGAATCGCTGTCCCTGGCGATCCTGCGCCTGATCGAAGAAGAAGCCCTGAAAGACCGCACCGCCGAAGTTCGCGCTCAAGTACCGATCCCGGTGGCCGCGTTCCTGCTCAACGAAAAACGCAACTCGATCACCAAGATCGAACTGCGCACCCGCGCCCGCATCGTCATCCTGCCGAACGATCACCTCGAAACCCCGCATTTCGAAGTTCAGCGTCTGCGTGACGACAGCCCGGAAGCCGCGACCAACCAGTCCAGCTACGAAATCGCTGCCGCTGCCGCCGATGTCGAAGACGTCCAGCCAGCCGCCGCGACCCGCACCCTGGTTCGCCAGGAAGCCGCGGTCAAGACGGCTCCGGCCCGCGCCAACGCTCCGGTTCCGACCGAAGTCGCCGCTCCGGCCCCGGCACCTGCTCCAGTTGCCGCGCCAGAGCCAAGCCTGTTCAAAGGCCTGGTGAAGTCGCTGGTCAGCCTGTTCGCCACCAAGGAAGAGCCGGTTGCTCCGGTCGTGGTTGAAAAACCAGCCACCGAGCGTCCGGCCCGCAACGAAGAGCGTCGCAACGGTCGTCAGCAGAGCCGCAACCGTAATGGTCGCCGCGATGAAGAGCGCAAGCCGCGCGAAGAGCGTGCACCGCGTGAAGAGCGCGCCCCACGTGAGCCGCGTGAAGAGCGTCAACCGCGCGAACCACGTGAAGTCCGCGAGCCACGCGAATCCCGTGACGAAGCACCGGTAGCCCGCGAAGAACGCGCACCACGCGCGCCTCGTGAAGAACGTGCACCACGTGCTCCGCGTGAAGATCGCAAGCCACGTGGCGAGCGTGAAGAACGCGTACGTGAACTGCGCGAGCCTCTGGATGCCGCTCCGGCCGTTGCTGCCGCCGCCACCGCTGAAGAGCGTCCGGCCCGTCAGCCACGTGAAGAACGTGCGCCACGTCCTCCGCGTGAAGAGCGTCAGCCGCGCGCCGAACAGGCCGCTGCTGCCATCGCTGAAGAAGAAATCACCACCAACGAAGAGCAGCTGCCGGAAGAAGGTTCGGAGAACGCCGAAGGCGATCGTCCACGCCGCCGCTCCCGTGGTCAGCGTCGTCGCAGCAACCGTCGCGAGCGTCAGCGTGATGCCAATGGCAACGTGATCGAAGGTTCGGAAGAGTCCGAGTCCGGCGAAAACGCCCAGGCGCCAAGCACTGCCGATCTGGCTGCTGGTCTGGCTGTTACCGCTGCTGTTGCCAGCACCGTGATCAGCGCTCCGGCTGAAGCTCAGGCCCACGAGCAAGCTGAACGCGCTACCGCTGCAACACTGGAAACTGCTCCAGTAGAAGCGCCGGTTGTTGAAGCCACCACTCCGGTCGTAGCGCCTGCTGCTCCGGAAGTCGAAGTAGCTCCGGCTCGCGAAGCTCAGCCTCAGGTTGAAGTCGCTGCCGAACCAGCTGTGTCCTTTGAAGCGCCAGCCGTCGCTGAACAGTCGGTTGTCGAAACCGTCGCTGAAACCGTGACCGAAACCGTGCGTGAAGTTCGCGAAGAACAGACCGCGTTCAACTGGGTCGCCGAGCCGGCTGCCACTGAAACACCAGCGCCAGTGGTTGAAGCGCATGTTGTTGTTGAAGAAGCCAAGGCTGCCGAGCCAGTAGTTGTTGCTGAACCGGCACCGGTCGTTGAAGCCCCTGTGGTTGAAGCGCCAGTTGTAGCCGAAGCACCAGCGCCAGTGGTTGAAGCAGCTCCGGTCAGCGCCCTGACCCCAAGCGGCCGCGCGCCGAACGACCCGCGTGAAGTGCGTCGTCGCAAGCGTGAAGAAGAGCGTCTGCAGAAGGAAGCCGAGCTGGCTGCCGCTGCCGCCGCTGCTGCTCCAGCTGCCGAAGTGGTCGAGGCGGCTCCTGCCCCGGTCGCCGAGGAAGTGGCCGTTGAAGCCGTGATTGCCGAAGCACCACGCTCCGTTCAGGAAGCGGTCGAGCAACACGAAGAGGCCCAGGAAAAAGAACACGAGCCTAAACCCCTCGTCTGATTCCAAAAGCCACTAAAAAGCCCCGCCTGGTGATCCAGGCGGGGCTTTTTTATATCTCAAGGTTTTATCAGGAGGGCGGGAACACCAGCGCATCCGGCACATCGATATCCCACAACACCCCCGGGTCATCCACCGCGACTTCAATCACCCGACCTTGGGCAAACAGCGGTCTGGCGCCCCGGTCACCGGACAAAGCCATCAGCCCTGCGGCGAACGAGCGGCCAAACCCGACCGGATGCCCATAGTCACCATTCAACGTCGGTACGCTGACGGAATCCTCGGCAATCGCCGCCACGACCCGCTCAATGCTCGACGGCAGGATGAACGGCATGTCGCCCAGCACAATCAGCCAGCCATCGGCCTCCGGGCAAGCCGCCACACCCGCCGCGATGCTGTCGCCCATTCCCGTGGACTCGATCGAGACAATGTCACACCCATAAGCCTGCGCCATGCGCATCGCCTGCGGGCGCGCCTCGGTCGTCACCAGCACTCGCTGATCGAGACTCGCCGGCAGGTTGACCAACACCTGCTCGATCACCGAACGCACCGCACCGTCGCGCCCGGTGCAATCGGCCAGCAGCTTGTCCTTGTCGGAACCCGCCACTTCGCGAAAGCGGCTGCCCTCGCCCGCCGCCAGCACAATCACTCCGATGGATCGGCTCATACGCTCTCCAGTGTCTTCTTCTGTTTGAGCTCGACACCATTCTTGATCGCGACGATTTCCGCCAACAGCGACAGGGCGATTTCCGCCGGTGAATGGCTGCCGATGTGCAAACCGATCGGCCCGTGCAAACGGGCGATGGCCGCTTCCGACAAGCCTAGCTCAGCCAGATTTTCCCGACGCTTGCGGCTGTTGACCCGTGAACCGAGTGCGCCGACGTAGAACGCCTTGGAGTCGAGCGCCGTGAGCAGCGCCATGTCATCCAGCCGTGGGTCGTGAGTCAGCGCGACAATCGCCGTGCGTTCATCGGTCTGGATATTCAGCACTGCTTCGTCCGGCATGCCGGGGACAAAACGTCCATGCTGCTCTTCCCAGCCATAGACGAACTCGGTGCGCGGATCACAGATCAGCACTTCGAAATCCAGCAGCCGCGCCATCTCGGCCACATACCGTGACAACTGCCCGGCGCCGATCAACAGCAGGCGCCAGCGCGGACCGTAAATGGCACGCAGGGTCTGGCCGTCGAAGCTCAAGGTGTCAGCCTTGCCGGCCGGTCGCAACACCACCTCGCCAGTGCCGATGTTCAGCTCACGAGCGACGATTTCGTGAGCCTCGCAACGTTCCAGCAACTCGGCGACCCACGCCGGATCGCCGACCCGCTCCTCGGTGAGGCGCAGGGTGCCGCCGCAAGGCAGGCCGAAGCGCGCCGCTTCTTCCTGCGTCACGCCGTAGGTGATCAACTGCACCGGCGGCCCGTTGGCGGGAATCCGCCCGTCGTGCAGCCGAGCGATCAGATCATCCTCGACGCAACCGCCGGACACCGAACCGATCACCACGCCATCTTCGCGCAACGCCAGCATTGCGCCGGGCGCCCGGGGCGCGGTGCCCCAAGTCTGCACGACACTGAACAACATCACTCGCTGCCCGGCGCGACGCCATTCGAGCACACTGCGCAGGACATTCAGATCGGCGCTGTCCATCACGCTTGCGCCTTCTGCCAGCCCTGCAACTGGTAACGCACCGGCAGGTTACGGATGCGCTGACCGGTGGCGGCGAAGATCGCGTTGCACAGCGCCGGCGCAATCGGCGGCACGCCCGGTTCGCCGACGCCACCCAGCGGCACCTCGCCCGGCGGCGTTACCAGATGCACCGCGACTTCCTTCGGCGCCAACGACATGCGCGCCACTTCATACATATGGAAGTTGTCCTGCTGCACCTTGCCGTCCTTGAAGCTGATTTCGCCCCACACGGCGTTGCCCAGGCCCATCACGCAGGCGCCTTCGAACTGCGAACGGATGCGCTCGGGGTTGATCTGCGGGCCGCAATCCACGGCGATATCCGCCTTGTGCACGATCAGCGTGCCGTCGTCCTTGACCTCGACTTCGATCACCGCCGCCACGTAGGTGACGAAGCTGTAATGCACCGCCAATCCGAGGCCACGACCCTTGGGCAGTTGACGACCCCAACCCGCCGCCTTGGCCGCAGTCTCGAGCACGGTGCGCATGCGCCCGGTGTCGATCGGATAACGCTCGGGGGATTCGCCGTAGTTCCATTCTTCACTGAGCGTGCGCGGATCAATCTGCCGATCCGGGCCGAGCAACTTGATCTGGTACTTGAGCGGATCTTCCTTGGCCTTGTGCGCCAGTTCGTCGACGAAGCTCTGAATTGCGAAGCCATGGGGAATGTTCGACACCGAGCGATACCAGCCGACCCGCGTATGAACCGTGGCTTCAGGGTTTTCCAGGCGCACGTTGGGAATCGCGTAGGCCATGTTGGTGAAACCCATGCCCAGCTCGAACGCAGCTTCGTGATTCATGCCCGGCGCAAACAGCGCGGTAATGCTCGGCGCTACCGTGCGGTGCAGCCAGGCGGACGGCAAACCGTCCTTGCCCACGCCGGCCTTGAGGTATTCGGCGGACACCGTGTGGAAATACGAATTGTGGATGTCGTCTTCCCGGGTCCACTGCACGCGCAAGGCTTTGCCAGGAAACTCCTTGGCGAGTACGGCCGCTTCAACGACGAAGTCCGGTTTGGACTTGCGGCCGAAACCACCGCCCAACAGCGTGACGTTGAAGGTGACGTTATCGAATGGCAGCCCCAGGCGTTCGGCGATCCGCTCACGGGTGACCTGCGGCGCCTGGCTCGGTGCCCAGGCTTCGCAAGTGCCATCCTTGTAACGGGCGATGGCCACCATCGGTTCCATCGGCGCCTGTGCCAGATGCGGCAAGTAATAAGAGGCTTCCAGCGTGCTGGCGGCACCGGCGATGGCTTTGTCGATGTCGCCGGTATTGCGTACCACTTTGCCCGGTTTCAGCGAAGCGGCTTCGATCTCCTTGCGATAGGCGACCGAGTCATAAGTGGCGTTCGGGCCGTCATCCCACTCGATTTTCAGCGCTTCACGGCCCTTCAATGCCGCCCAGGTATTGCTGGCCACCACAGCCACGCCACCCAACGGCTGAAATTCCGAAGGCAATGGCCGGGGTTCGATCTGGATGACTTTCAGCACGCCCGGCACCTTCAGCGCGGCGCTGTCGTCCACCGACTTGACCTTGCCGCCGTACACCGCCGGACGCGCAATGACCGCGAACAGCATGCCGTCGAAATGCACGTCGGCCCCGTACACCGCGCGGCCATTGACGATGTCGGCACCGTCGATGGCTTTGGTGCCTTCCTTGCCGATGTAGCGGAATTCCGACGGTTGCTTGAGCCGCAGGCTGTCACGGGCCGGCACCGTCAGCGCACTGGCCGCAGCGGCCAGTTCACCGTAACCCAGCTCGCGTCCGGACGGCGTGTGAATGACTTTATGCAGTTGCGCGCGGCATTCGCCGACTGGCACCTTCCACTGGGCGGCGGCCGCTTGTTCCAGCATGGTACGGGCGGCGGCGCCGCAACGGCGCATTGGTTCGTACCAGTGACGCATGCTGCGCGAGCCGTCGGTGTCCTGGTTGCCGAAGCGCACCTCATCACCCGGCGCCTGCTGAACCTTGACGTGCGCCCAGTCGGCTTCCAGTTCATCGGCGACCACCATGGTCAGGCTGGTACGCACACCCTGGCCCATCTCCGAACGGTTGCAGACCACGGTTACCGTGCCGTCGGCGGCAATGCTGACGTAGACCTTCGGATCGTCGATCCAGCCGTTGGGCATGCCATCGGCGCCGAACTGCTTGGGCTTGTCTTCGGCCAGCGCATCCTGCCAGCCCCAGCTCGCCGCCAGCACCAGCGCACCCGTGGCGCCGACGCCCTTGAGGAAGCCCCGGCGACTCAGGTTGCTCAGGGCGAAATCGTTCGGTAGACGGCTCATGCCTTGGCCTCCTTCAGGTGAGTGGATGCCTGGCGGATCGCGGTCTTGATCCGGTTGTAGGTGCCGCAGCGGCAGATGTTGCCGACCATCGCTTCTTCGATCTGCTCGTCGCTCGGGTTCGGGTTGGTCTTGAGCAACGCGGTGGCGGACATGATCTGCCCGCCCTGGCAGTAACCGCATTGGGCCACAGCGGTGTCGAGCCAGGCTTGCTGGACGATCTGACCGACCGGGTCGGCATGCAGGTTGTCGATGGTGGTCACGTTCTGCCCGACCACCGAACCGATCGGGGTGATGCAACTGCGCGCCGGCGCGCCGTCGATATGAATGGTGCATGCACCGCACAGCCCCATGCCGCAGCCGAACTTGGTGCCGTTGTAACCGGCGACGTCGCGGATCGCCCACAACAGCGGCATGTCCTCGGTGACATCGAGTGGATGATCTTGACCATTGAGTTTCAGGGTAATCATGGGCACGCCCGCATATTCTTGGAGGTTATGGGGTCGAGCCATCTGCCACCGCAGGGACGGTAGTGGTTCGCGCAGATCGGCTCAGGCTAATCAGGCTCTCTTGTGCCGACGGGAATGTCTGCACCGGGCCTTTGGTGGAGCAAATGGTTGGTATCGTTAGCTGGCTACGTTAACCCGCGATTAACAAAAAAGCCCTGCACTTTTTAAATAAGTGCAGGGCTTTGGGTTCAGCCTTGAAAGCGTAGCCTCAATACCTGTTGGGCTCCATTTCCAGCTCGACATTGAAACGTTCTGAAATGTCTTTCTGGATGCGCTGCGCCAGATCGAGCAATTGCAGCCCGGTCGCCGCACCGTAGTTGACCAGCACCAGCGCCTGCAATTTATGCACGCCGGCATCGGCCTCGCGGAAACCTTTCCAGCCGGCACGCTCGATCAACCAGCCGGCCGCCAGTTTCATCTGCCCGTCCGGTTGCGCGTAGGCCACCAGATCCGGATGCTGCGCCTTGATCTGTGCAACCACAGCCGCCGACACCAGCGGGTTCTTGAAGAAGCTGCCGGCATTGCCGAGCACCGCCGGGTCCGGCAGTTTTTCGCTGCGGATGCTGCAGATCGCTCGACTGACGTCTGTCGGCGTCGGTTGCTCGATGCCCTGCTCGGTCAGACGCTGACGCACCGGACCGTATTCCAGATGCAAATGCGCGACTCGGTCCAGTGCGAAGCGCACCCGCAGAATCAGCCAACGCCCCGGCTGCTGCTTGAACACGCTGTCGCGATAGGCGAACCGGCATTCCTCCAGGCTGAAGTCGCGCAGCTCGCCGGTCTGGCGATCCAGCGCCGTCAGGCCGGCGAACACATCCTTGATCTCGACGCCGTAAGCACCGATGTTCTGCATCGGCGCGGCGCCGACAGTGCCGGGGATCAGGCTGAGATTCTCCAGCCCGGAAAAACCCTGCGCCAGCGTGTGCTGCACGAACGGGTGCCACGGCTCACCGGCTTCGGCTTCAATCACCACACGATTGCCGTCGTCGCTGATGACACGGATGCCACGGCTGGCCATGCGCAGCACCAGTGCCGGGATGTCCGCGGTGAGCAACAGGTTGCTGCCGCCGCCGATCACCAGCAACGGCAGGTTGTGAGAAGTCGCGTAAGCCAGGGCTTCGCGCACATCGGCGTCACTGTGGGCTTCGGCAAACAGCTGTGCGCGCACATCAACGCCGAAGGTATTGAAGGGTTTCAGGGAAACCTGCGGTTGCACCTGCAAACTCATAACCGCCCCTTCACTTCAATCAACAACTGATCGCAGGCACGCTCGATCAGATCCAGCACCTGCTCGAAGCCCTGATCGCCGTCGTAATACGGATCCGGCACCTCGTCGACTTCACCTTCGTAGCGGCGCAGGAACAAGTCCAGCTCGGCCTTGCCGGTGGACGGTTGCAGCGCCTTGAGATTGCGCAGGTTGCTGTTGTCCATCGCGAGGATCAGGTCGTAGCTGGCGAAATCGGCGCGGCTGACCTGCTGCGCGCGTTGCGCCGACAGGTCATAACCGCGCAGCTTGGCCGCCGCCTGGCTGCGCTTGTCCGGCGGATTGCCGACGTGCCAGTCGCCAGTGCCGGCAGAGGCCACTTCGACCTGATTCGCCAGCCCCGCTTCGCGCAATTTGTGGCGCAACACGCCTTCGGCGGTGGGCGAACGGCAGATGTTGCCCAGGCACACGAACAGAACGCGCATCAGGCCTCCAGCAGGCGACGGACGCGCTCGAGGTCTTCGGCGGTGTCGACCCCGGTCGGCGGCGCGATCAACGCGTCAGCCACATGAATCCGCACGCCGTGCCACAGGGCACGCAATTGCTCGAGGGATTCGGTGTTTTCCAGCCAGCACGGACCCCAGCTCACGAAGTCCTGAAGGAAGCCTGCGCGGTAGGCATAAATGCCGATGTGACGACGATACGGCACGCCTTCCGGCAGCACGTCGCGGCTCTTGGCAAACGAATCGCGGGCCCATGGCAGGGTCGCTCGACTGAAGGTCAGCGCCAGACCGTTGAGGTCGCTGACGACCTTGACCACGTTCGGGTTGAACAGGGTTTCCACGTCTTCGATCGGCTCGGCCAGGGTGGCCATGCGCGCCTCGGTGTGGGCTGCAAGGTTGGCGGCGACCTGATCGATCACGCTCGGTGGGATCAGCGGCTCGTCACCCTGCACGTTGACCACGATGGCATCCGGCTCCAGACCCAGCTTCGCCGCCACTTCAGCCAGACGATCGGTACCGGAGTTGTGATCTTCACGGGTCAGCACCACTTCAGCGCCGAAAGCCTTGCAGGCCTCGACGATACGCGCATCGTCGGTCGCCACGACCACACGGCTGGCGCTGCTTTTGCTCGCCTGTTCCCAGACGTGCTGGATCATCGGCTTGCCGGCGATGTCCAGCAGCGGTTTGCCCGGCAGACGGGTCGAGGCGTAACGCGACGGGATGACAACGGTGAAGGCGGTGGTCATTTATCCAGACGCTCGTCGGTGGTCAGGGTGCGGGCTTCGCTTTCCAGCATGACCGGGATGCCGTCGCGGATCGGGTACGCCAGACCGGCGCCCTTGCTGATCAGTTCGGTCTTGTCGGCGCTGAGCTTGAGCGGGCCTTTGCAGACCGGGCAGGCGAGGATGTCGAGCAATTTGGTGTCCATGAACATTCCCTGGATAAAAACGGATTAAGGCAAAAGACGATCCGGCAACAGGCGCATCAACTGCGTGTCGAACCAGGCCACGAAGGCCGGCGACGGCACAGCATCGACCGCCAGGTACCACCAATCATCGGCAGCGAAGGCACGGCACTTCACCGCGTCCTTTTCAGTCATCACCACTGGCAATGACGGCGTGAAACTCAAGGCCTGCACGCTGTATTCGGCGTGGTCGGCGAAGGCGTGGGGCACAGGCCGCCAGTCTAGCGCTTCGAGGGTATTGAAGAAACGTTGCGGGTTGCCGATCCCGGCCACCGCGTGCACGGCCTGACCGGGCGAAAAATGATCGAGCGGCCGGCGTTCACCGCTGCGCAGGTTGACCAGCGCCGAGGGCTTGAGACGGAAAGCGAAACCGCCGTCGCGATCCTCAAGGGCGCCGTTGAACAGCACACCGTCAACGCTTTGCAGGCGCTCGACCGGTTCGCGCAGGGGGCCGGCGGGCAGGCAGCGCTGGTTGCCAAGCCCACGGGCAGCGTCGATCAGCACCAGTTCCAGATCCCGCGCGAGGCGGTAATGTTGCATACCGTCATCGGACAGGATCAGGTCCAGCGGCTCGCTGTCCAGCAGGGCTCTGACGGCGGCGCTGCGATCGGGATCGATCATCAGCGGTACGCCGGTGCGCTGCACGATCAGCAACGGCTCGTCGCCGGCGATGTCGGCAGTCTGCTCAGCGTCGACCCGCCACGGCAGTTGCGCCGGTTTGGCGCCGTAACCACGGCTGACCACGCCGACCCGCAGCCCGTGGCGTCGGCAGTGCTCGATCAGCCACAGGATCATCGGTGTCTTGCCGGTGCCGCCGACCGTGATGTTGCCGACCACGATCACCGGCACCGGCGACTGGTAGATCTCACCTTCGCCATCGAGAAAACGCTGACGTTTGCCCGCCACCACGCGGCGGTACAGCCACTCCAGCGGCCGCAACAGCGTCAGGGCCGGGTGCCCCTGATACCACGCGGCGAGCAGACGATCGGACATGGCCATCAGGATTTGGGCGCCGCCTCGACCGTGGTCATGCGCAGATGGCTGAAACCGAGCTTGCCGGCCGCATCCATGGCGGTGATCACGGATTGATGCTGAGCCTTGCCGTCAGCACTGATCGACAGCGGCATATTGGTGTCGCCGTTGGCTTCTTTCTGCATGGCTTCCATCAACGTCGCCAGATCGTTTTTCGGCAGAATCCTGTTGTTCACCGAGAACACGCCTTCGGCGCTGATGGCCACGTCCAGTTGCTTGACCTGCTGATCCTCGGCCGGCGAGCCGCTGACCGCTTCCGGCAGGTCGACACGCAGCTGGGTTTCGCGGGTGAAGGTGGTGGTCACGACGAAAAACAGCAACAGGATGAACACCACGTCGATCAGCGACGCGAGGTTGATGTCGATGGTTTCCCGGGGCTTGCGACGGAATTTCACGCTTTGCCCCCGGCCAGATCGACGTCACGGTCGCCCTGCACCACTTCCACCAGTTTGATCGCTTCCTGTTCCATGCCCACCACCAGTTCATCGATGCGGCGTTGCAGGAAACGGTGGAAGAACACTGCCGGAATACCGACCATCAGGCCCGCAGCGGTAGTGATCAGCGCCTTGGAAATACCGCCGGCCAGCACCGCAGCATTGGTGGTCATGCCGGAGCCGGTGAAGGCACTGAAAATATCGATCATGCCCAGCACCGTGCCCAGCAGACCCAGCAACGGCGACATGGCGGCAATGGTGCCCAGCGCGTTGACGTAGCGTTCCAGCTCGTGGATGACCCGGGCGGCCGCTTCTTCAATGCACTCTTTCATGATCTCGCGACCATGCTTGGAGTTGGCCAGGCCTGCGGCGAGGATTTCCCCCAGCGGCGAGTTGGCGCGCAATTCCTTGAGTTTTTCCTTGTTGAGCTGCTTGTCCTTGATCCAGACCCAGACCTGACCCAGCAGATGCTCAGGGGTGACGCGACTGGCGCGCAGGGTCCACAGGCGCTCGGCGACGATCGCCATGGCGGCGATGGAACTCAGAATGATCGGCAACATCATCCAGCCGCCGGATTTGACCAATTCCCACACAGTGACAGCCCCCTCGAAAAAGTGCGCCACTTTACCATACCGGTTCGTGATAAAGACCCGTCGCCCCGACGACCGTGCTCAACGGTACTCCGTCCCCGGCAACGGCGGCGCGCGCCAGAACCGGCGTTGTTGACGCATCGACCGGGCCGGCTGAAACCGCCCCAGTTGCAGATGAATGGCGCCCTGTTCGGCGCTGTCGTGGATGTGTATTCCCTGTTTGCGGTAGCGGGCGATGACCGTCGGGTGTGGATGGCCGAACGAGTTGCCCTGCCCCCGGGAGATCAGCACGGCCTGGGGCTGCAAAACCTTGAGCAAGGCCATCGATGAGGAACTGCGGCTGCCATGGTGCGGGGCTTGCAGCCACTGGGTCGGAACCGCCAGTGCGCTGTAAAGCAAATCCCGTTCGGCAGCGCTGTCGATGTCACCGGTCAGCAGCAACCGCTCGCCGTTGGCTTCGATCTGCAACACGCAGGAACGCTGGTTGCTGTCGTGGGCTTCTGCCCATTGCCATAGATGAAAGGCAACGCCGTCCCACTGCCATTGCCGACCGCTTTCACAGGCCTCGGCGTTCAGCGCCTCGGGCAGACCCGGCGGGTCGCCACTGATGACCCGACTGACGGCCAGTCCTTTCGCCACGGCGAGTGCACCACCCGCGTGATCGGCATCGGCATGGCTGAGCAGCATCAGGTCGAGTCGCTCGACGCCCAGCTTGTGCAGGGCTGGCAACACCACCCGCTCGCCGACATCGAAATCGCCGAAGCGCGGGCCGCTGTCGTACAGCAAGGCGTGATGGCGCGTGCGGATCAGAATCGCCAGCCCTTGGCCAACATCAAGCTGCCAGACATCCGCCACGCCTTCGGCCAGTCGCTCCCGGGGCGGAAATGCCAGCACCAGCAGCAACGGCCAGCCCAGCGGGCGCAAAGGAACGCCTCGAGGCAGCAATAACAGCACTGCACCGATGCAACCCAGCGCCACGATCCAGCCCGGCATCGATTCTGCAACCCACGCCGGCCAGCGTCCGGCAATCAGGGCCAGCGCCCGGAACAATCCATCGATCAGTCCGCCGGCCAGCCACAGCAACCCTTCGCCGACATGAGGAATTGACAGCAACAAAGTCCCGAGCAACGCCGGCGGCAGCACCGCAAAACTGACCCACGGCACCGCCAGCAAATTGGCCAGCGGCCCGCTAAGACTGATCGGCAGACTCAGCGCCAGCAGCACCGGGCACAGGCCGATCGCGATCAACCACTGCGCGCGCGTCCAGGTTTGCCACCAGCGCCACGGCCCCAGACGGCCGCCGAAGGTGAAGATCAACACAGCCACCGCCGCGAAAGACAGCCACAACCCCGGACGCAAGCTGGCCAGCGGATCCATCAACAACACGCCATTGAAGGCCAGCAGCAATGGCCACCATGCACCGAGGTGGCGGAAGCGCAAACGCCACAGCAGCACCAGCGCAACCATCACGCAGGCCCGCCGCACCGGTACATCGAATCCGGCCAGCAAGCCGTAACCCAGCGCCGCCGTGAATGCCAGACCGCACGCCCAGGGCAGCCAGGGCCAACGCAGCGGCCAAAATCCGAATCGGGCCAACCCGGCGACCAGCGCGTACATCAACGCTGCCAACAGCCCGATGTGCTGGCCGGAAATCACCAGCAGATGCACGGTGCCGGTGTCCTGCAAGATCTGCCAGTCTTCGCGACTGAGGCCGGAACCATCGCCGAGCACCAACGCGGCCAAGGCGCCGTTACGACCCTGGGCGTCAACGGCAAGCAGGCGCTGGCGAATACTGTCGCGCCAGGCCCACTGCGCTGGCGCCAGACGCTGGCCATCCTTCACCGTCCCGGTAGCACCAATGCGTTGCGCCAGCAGCCAGGCCTCGTAATCGAACGCATCCGGATTGAGCAAGCCACCGGGGCGCTTGAGCTTGACCGCCAATCGCCAGCGTTCGCCGCTTTTGACCTCAGGCCCGGCGTACCAGGCCAGGCGCATCAGCGACGGCAGCTTCTCGTGACGCGAGCGCGCATCGGCCAGCTCAAACCGCACGACGCCCTCGGCACTCTGCGGCAAGCCGACGACCCGGCCCTCCATCCAGCGCGTTTCGCCATCCAGCCGGGACGGCAGTCGATCATTCAACGCCAGTTGCGCGTTGAATCCCGCCCATGCGAATCCAAGCAGTAAAAACGCCAGTGGATAGCTGCGAAACGGCAGCAGCATCAGCGCCACCCACGGCAACACCAGCAATAACCCGACCGGCGGCAAGGCCGGTAAAAAAACCGCTGCCAGCAGACCGACCGCCAGCGCCATCATCCCTGTGCGCATAAGCCCGTCCTTGAGAGTCCCACCTTCAGGCATAGCGGTTGCGGGGCACGGGCGTCGTTATCAATTGTCACAAAGTCTGAATGGGCGGTTCGTAGAATCCAGACATACTTGCCGCCTTAACCGACCGAGAAGCCTTATGCCCCGGCGCTTATTCAAACGTTACATGCCCGATCCGACGAGCATCAGGGAACACAAATCCTTACGCTTTCTCGGCACGTTGCTGCATGACCCGAACCTCTGGCACCTCAACCGACACTCGGTGGCCCGCGCCATGGCCGTCGGCTTGTTCGCCGCGTTCCTGCCGATTCCCGCGCAAATGCTGGTGGCCGCCGTCCTTGCGATCATGGTGCGCGGCAACATGCCGATTGCCGTCAGCCTGGTCTGGCTGACCAATCCGATCACCATGCCGGCGGTGTTCTTCTGCACCTATCAAGTCGGGGCCTGGCTGATGGATGTTCCCGCCCGCACACTTCCAGACGAATTGACCTGGGAATGGATCAGCGGCGAGCTTTCGACCCTGTGGCAACCGTTCCTGCTGGGTTCGGTGGTGGTCGGGCTGGCACTGGGCGCCCTCGCCTACTGTCTGGTAATGCTGTACTGGCGCTGGTGGGTGGCCCGGCAATGGGCGCGGCGCAAGAAAAGTCGCATGCGCTGAATGCAAAACGGCCTCCACTGTGGGAGGCCGTTTTTCATTGCAGCATTGAAGAAATCAGGTACGCATTCCGCGCCCGCTCACCAGCAGCCGTGCGCAACCGAAATACAGCGCCACGGTCGCCACCAGCATGAAAGTGATCGCGATACCGATGCGGATGTCCGACACACCGAGGATGCCGTAACGGAAGGCGTTGACCATGTGCAGCACCGGGTTGGCCAGCGACACGGTCTGCCAGAACGGCGGCAGCAAGGTGATCGAGTAGAACACGCCACCGAGGTAGGTCAGCGGGGTCAGCACGAAGGTCGGGATGATCGAGATGTCATCGAAGTTGCGCGCAAACACCGCGTTGATGAAGCCCAGCAGCGAGAAGATCGTCGCCGTCAGCACCACCACCAGAACGGTCACGCCCAGGTGATGCACCTGCAGACTGGTAAAGAACAACGACAGAATCGTCACGATGACGCCCACCATCAAGCCACGCAGTACGCCGCCAAGGGTGTAGCCGATCAGGATCGTATGCGGTGAAACCGGCGACACCATCAACTCTTCGATGGAACGCTGGAACTTGCTGCCGAAGAAGCTCGACACCACGTTGCCGTAGGAGTTGGTGATCACCGACATCATGATCAGACCCGGCACGATGTACTCCATGTAGGTGAAGCCACCCATGTCACCGATCTGCCGGCCGATCAGGTTACCGAAGATCACGAAATACAGAACCATGGTGATCGCCGGCGGCAGCAGGGTCTGCGGCCAGATCCGGGTGAAGCGTCTGACTTCGCGGTAAACGATGGTGTTAAGGGCAACGAGGTTGGGGCGCAGCTCGGAACTCATACCGCCACCTTCGACAGATTTTTCTCCACCAGGGACACGAACAGCTCCTCGAGGCGATTGGTTTTATTGCGCAGGCTCAGCACTTCGATGTTCTGCAGGGCCAGTTGGCCGAACAGCGCGGTGATGCCCATGGACTTGTCGACCTGGACTTCCAGCGTATGAGCGTCCACCAGCCGGGCCGGATAGCCGACCAGTTGCGGCGCAACCGCCAGATCGCTCTTCAGGTCGAGCAGGAAGGTTTCCACATGCAGCTGTCCGAGCAACTGACGCATGCTGGTGTTCTCGACGATGGTGCCGTGGTCGATGATGCCGATGTTGCGGCACAACTGCTCAGCCTCTTCCAGGTAGTGGGTGGTGAGGATGATGGTGATACCTTTCTGGTTCAGTTCGGTGAGGAACGTCCACATCGAGCGGCGCAGTTCGATGTCGACGCCGGCAGTCGGCTCGTCGAGGATCAGCAGACGCGGTTCATGCACCAACGCCCGGGCGATCATCAGACGCCGCTTCATGCCGCCGGACAGCGAACGTGACGGCACATCGCGTTTGTCCCACAGGCCGAGTTGGGTCAGGTACTGCTCGGCGCGTTCCTTGGCGATCTTCGCCGGAATGCCGTAGTAACCGGCCTGGGTCACGACGATGTCGAACGTCTTTTCGAACTGGTTGAAGTTGAACTCCTGGGGCACCACGCCGATCGAGCGCTTGAGCGCCGCCGGGTTCTTGTCCAGGTCGTGGCCGAAGATATTCACGGTGCCGCTGGTCTTGTTGACCAGGGTCGAGAGAATGCCGATGGTCGTGGATTTGCCGGCGCCGTTGGGGCCGAGCAAGGCGAAGAAGTCACCTTCGGCGACGTCCAGATCGATACCACTCAAGGCCTGGAACCCGTTGCCGTAGGTTTTGGTTAGCTGCCGGATGGACAGAGCGGAACTCATATCGGATTTACGCACCCAGTGAAGAAAAAAGGACTGATAAAAGGCCGGCGGCGAGGAAGACAACCGCAGCGCTCGAGCGCAATGGTGCTTGCCGTCGCCGCACAAGTACAGTCAAGTGTGTCGATAGTAGGTATTAAGTCAACGCGGTCATGACAGCTTTCTGATACGCCGGACGCTGCTTCAACCGTGCGTACCAGGCTTCAAGATTCGGTTGTGGCGCGCGCTCGATCGGCATCTCGAACCAGGCATAAATGAAACTGCCGAGCGGGATATCGCCCATGCCGATTTCACTCCCGGACAGATACGGCTGGTGCTTCAGTGCCTGATCGGCCATCGCCAGCAAGCCGTCACATTCCTTGATCGCCGCGTGGATGGCCGGCCAGTCCTGCTTGTCTGCCGGGGTACGCAGAACGCCCCAGAACACTGTGCGAAACGGTCCGGCAAAACTGGAAGTCGTCCAGTCCATCCACTTGTCAGCGGTGGCGCGGGTCTGCGGATCCGTCGGATACCACGAAGTATCGGCCGCATGTTTTGCCAGCAGATAACGCACGATGGCATTCGATTCCCACAACACGAAACCATCGTCCTGAATCACCGGCACCCGCCCGTTCGGGTTCATATCCCGGTACTCCGGCGTGTCGACCACACCAAACGCGCCACCGGCATCGATGGCCTCGTAGGCAAGCCCGAGCTCCTCGGCAGCCCACAACGGCTTTCTGACATTCGACGAATTCTTGCGACCCCAGATCTTCAGCATGACCGCCTCTTTTCCAGTGAATGGGCAGGCAGCATACGCCGGATCAGAGACTGCCGACATCACCGCGCATGTCACTGGACAGTGGCGTCTGCTGATCGTTGAACAGGTGCGGATAACATTTCTGCAGATGTTCGAAGAAAAAAGATTCCGGTACATCGGCGAACTGGCCGTGATCGACCAGGTACTCCATCAGCAGCGCGCCATCGCTGTTGTACGAGTGAAAAACGCTGTCGTTCATGCCGTCGAATTCCAGCGGCGCAACGTTGAACATTTCGCAGAGTTTCTGGTTGAACGCGGGTGTGGCTTTGACCCAGCGATCATTGAGAAACAGCTCGGTATAACCATGCATGGCGAACACTTCGCTTCTCAGCAGTTCAAGCAGACGCGGCGTCGACAGATGATTTTTCACATCCGCCAGACCAATGCGTGCGGGGATCCCGCAATGGCGCGCGCAACCGGCGAGCAACGTGGCCTTGGGCACGCAATAACTTTCACCTGCCGCCAGCGCGTAGCTGCCGCGCAAGGTCTGCGGGTCGCGGCTGAAGGTGTACATGTTGTAACGCACCGCCTCGCGCACGGCGTAATAAAGACTGATCGCCTGCGCGAGCGGATCGCGACTGGCACCACGGTGCTGCTCGGCGAACTCCACCACCGAGGGGTGGTCACTATCGATGAAGCGGCCGGGGCTCAGATACTCGTGCATGACGACATTCTCCTGATTGAGCCCCGAGTCTAGCGAGAGGTTCAGCACAGAGATAACGACGTTTCGGCCAAACATGCACGTAAAGACGCGGAAGCGGCGAACGATTTCCCACGCGTGTTGCCCACCGAACCTACAAAAGACATCCGGGGTTTCCCACGATTTCAATCACCTTGCTCTGACCGCCCCGTTTTGCAGATGCCGTCTAAGCTCTGGAGGGTCGGTTCGCCCTGGTTCACGGAGGATTAAATATGCTGTTGTTGTGGATACTGGTTCTGATCGTCGGCGTGGCGTATCTGGCCCACCGGCGCATCGCCCCGCTGCCGGCACTGGGCATCGTTGCCGCTTACCTGCTGGCGATGGGAATTTTCAGCCACGCACCGGGCTGGTTGCTGCTGATTTTCTGGGTGGTGCTGGCCCTGGTCGCCGCCCCGCTGCTGTTGCCTGACCTGCGCCGCAAACACTTCACCGCGCCGCTGTTCGGCTGGTTCCAGAAAACCCTGCCACCGATGTCGCAGACCGAGCGCGACGCGATCGACGCCGGCACGGTGTGGTGGGACGGCGAACTGTTCAGCGGCCGTCCGGACTGGGACAAGCTGCTGTCCTATCCCAAAGTGCAACTGAGTGAAGAAGAACAGGCGTTCATCGACGGTCCGACCGAAGAGCTCTGCGCCATGGTCACCGACTGGCAGATCGGCCAGTCGATGGACCTGCCGCCGGAAGCCTGGACTCACATCAAGGAACACGGTTTCTTTGCCCTGATCATCCCCAAGGAATTCGGCGGCAAGGGTTTCTCCGCCTACGCCCACTCCCAGGTGGCAATGAAACTGGCGACCCGCAGCGGCGACCTCGCCTCCACTGTGATGGTGCCCAACTCCCTCGGCCCGGCCGAACTGCTGCTGCATTACGGCACAGACGAACAACGCAATCATTACCTGCCACGGCTGGCCCGGGGCGACGACATTCCGTGTTTTGCGCTGACCGGCCCGCTTGCCGGCTCCGACGCCGGCGCCATGCCCGACACCGGGATCATCTGCAAAGGCGAATGGGAAGGTCAGGAAACCCTCGGCCTGCGCCTAAACTGGGAAAAACGCTACATCACCCTCGGCCCGGTCGCGACATTGCTTGGCCTGGCCTTCAAGGCCTATGACCCGGATCACCTGCTCGGCGACAAGGAAGACCTCGGCATCAGCCTCGCGCTGATCCCGACCGACACTCCCGGCGTGGAAATCGGTCGTCGCCACCTGCCGCTGGGCGCTGCGTTCATGAACGGCCCGAACTCCGGCAAGGACGTATTCATCCCGCTGGACTTCCTCATCGGCGGCCAGGACATGCTCGGCAAAGGCTGGATGATGCTGATGAACTGCCTGTCGGTCGGGCGCTCGATCTCGCTGCCGGCAGTGGGCACCGGCGCGGCCAAGTTCACCAGTCTGGTGACCGGGCAGTACGCGCAGATTCGCGAGCAGTTCAACGTGCCGCTGTCAGCATTCGAAGGCATTCAGGAAGCCATGGCGCGGATCGGCGGCAACGCCTGGATGATGGACGCCGCGCGGATGCTGACCGCCAACGCGGTGGATCTGGGCGAGAAACCTTCCGTGCTGTCGGCGATCCTCAAGTACCACCTCACCGAACGCGGTCGCGAGTGCATCAGCCACGCCATGGACGTACACGGCGGCAAGGCGATCATCATGGGCCCGAACAACTACCTGGGTCGCAGCTGGAACGGCGCGCCGATCTTCATCACCGTGGAAGGCGCGAACATTCTTTCGCGCAACCTGATGATCTTCGGCCAGGGCGCCATCCGCTGCCATCCGTTCGTCCTCAAGGAAATGGCCCTCGCCGGGCGCGAGGACAAGGATCAGGCACTCAAGGAATTCGATGGCCTGCTGCTCAAGCACATCGGCTTTGCCGTGAGCAACGCCGCCAGCACCCTGGTGTTGAACCTTGGCTTCGGCCATTTCGAACATGCACCGGGCGACAAGCTCAGCCAGGGCTATTTCCGTGCGCTCAACCGTCAGGCTGCCGCTTTTGCCATGCTTGCCGATCTGAGCATGATGTTGCTGGGCGGCGAACTGAAACGCCGCGAGCGATTGTCAGCACGATTGGGCGATGTGCTGAGCAACCTGTATCTGGCGTCGGCGGCGCTCAAGCGTTATCACGACCTCGATTCCCCGGCGTACATGGAACCGCTGTTCAGATGGGCCATGGAGGAAAGCCTCGGCCAGTCGGAAAAGGCGCTGGATGAACTGCTGACCAACTTCCCGAACCGAGTCTTTGGCTGCCTGTTGCGCGTGATCGTGTTCCCGTTCGGCCGCCGTCACAAAGGGCCTTCGGACAAACTCGGTGCCGAGGTGGCTGCAGTCATCGGCCGGGCCAAGGGCGATCCAGCGCTGGAAGAACTGCTTGCCGGCTGCTATCGCCCGCAATCGACCGATGATGCAGTCGGTGCGCTGCAACACGCCTGCGATCAACTGAACGCTGCGCAACCGCTGCACAAGAAATTGCACTCGTCGCTCAAGAGCGGTCAGGTCAAACCGGTAGCTGGTGAACACGCCATCGATGCGGCACTGAAAGCCGGGGTGTTGCAGGCCGTGGAAGCCCAGACCCTGCGTGATGCCGAAGCGGCGCGGCGCAAGGTGATCGATGTCGATGATTTCGACAAGGAGCAACTCAAACCCGCGGAAGGCAAAATCCGCTGATCCCTTCAATCAGTGAAAAACGGGCGCGGGCGCTTTATACTCCCGCGCCCGTTTTGCTCTTGAGGACTTATCTCGTGTCCAACGTCGTTGCCGATCATCTGGTTTTGCTCGACCATCTGCGCAGTATCCTGGTCGCCGTAGGTGAGGCCGATCAGGTTCCCGAAGAAAGCCATGCCCTGTTCCTGGAGCGTTTCGACGAACTGCTGGCGTCACTGCCGATCGAGCCAATCGAAAGCCAATACCTGGGCCAGGACATCCTGACTCAAGTGATTACCCGTTACCCGCAAATTGCCCACCTGATCCCGCGGGATCTGCTGTGGTTCTTCGCCGGCGACTGCCTGCATTACCTGTCCGACGAAGAAATCGACATGTATCAGGCGCTGGAAGAACGCCGCTACGAAGCCGAACAGAACGACGAACCGTTCGACTGGAACCAGGAAAAACAGCTGCTGGCGATGTCCGCCCAGGACAGCAAGCACTGATTTTCCCCGGTAATGAAAAGGCCCGCATGGTGATCCATGCGGGCCTTTTTTATGGAATCAAAGCAACCCTTCACTCTCGGGCAATTCGTACTCGGCCAACGGTTTCGCACCGCCAGACTTCCCCGGCTTGCTCAGGGTCGGCTCTTTCTCCAGGCATTCCACCAGATAGTCGATGAACACCCGCAGCTTCGGCGGCAGATAACGTGTCGGCGAGTGCAGCAACCACAATCCTCCGTGGTACGAGGCCAGGAACGTCCAGTCCGGCAACACCTGCACGATCAGCCCCTGCTCCAGCGCATAACGGGCGGTGAAATACGGCAGGCTGCCAATGCCGATGTGCTGCAACACGGCCCCCAGACGCACGCCGGTGTGATTGGCGGCATACCGGCCGCGTACGCCGACGGTAACGGCTTTGGTGCCCTTTTTGAATTTCCAGCGCGCATCACTCGGGGTCTCGCCCAGGTAAATGCAACTGTGGTTGAGCAAGTCGTGGGGATGAGTCGGCGTCCCGTGTTCAGCCAGATATTGCGGCGTCGCGCAGAGCAAATGGTCGATGGTCAGCAGTTGTCGTCCCACCAGTCCGGCCGGTGGACGATCCGTGATGCGAATGGCCAGGTCGACATGGTCATCGATCAGATCGACCTGGCGGTCCTCCAGCAACAGCTCCACGTCGACCTTCGGATAGCGCCGCAGAAATTCCGGCATGTGCGGATGAATCACGAAGCGCCCAACCGCTTTCGGCACGCTGACCCGCACCAGACCTTCGGCTTCGTGGGTGAACTGGCCGCTGATCTCCATCACCGACTTGGCGGCGCTGACCATTTCCTGGCAGCGCTTGAACACCTCTTCCCCGCCATCGCTCAAGCGCAGTTTGCGCGTGGTGCGTTGCAGCAGCCGCGTGGCCAGCGCTTTCTCCAGCCGGGAAATACTGCGACTGACTGCCGAGGGCGATGAGCCCAACTGGCGAGCGGCTTCGGAGAAACTGCCGGTCTCGACGACTTTGACGAAAATCGCCATCTCACCAAGCAGCGGCAGGGGAAGATTTATGCTCACAGCGCAACAGTCCTTTGATGTTTGAACGGATTATCACGTTATTGCACGATTCATATAATTAAAAAAGAAACTTTAATAAGGGCATGGAATATGACGCTTCGCCTCTTTTTCCATAGTGATGACCTCAAGGCCAATGTGGAAGTCCTCGACTGCACGCCCCACCAGAACGAGTTCGCCGTTGTGTTGCGCGCCACGCTTTTCCATCCCCAGGGCGGTGGCCAACCCTGCGATACCGGTTGGATTGGCGAAAGCAAGGTTCTGCGCGTCGTCCAGGAACCGGACCGGATCATTCATTTTGTCGATCAGCCGGTGCCACTGGGCATGACCCAGATTCGCGTCGACGAAGAACGCCGCCGCTTCAACACCCGCATGCACTCTGCCGGACATTTGATCGGCCACTTCGTCCAGGCCATGGGCTGGATGCCGATCAAGGCGCACCACTGGCCGGACGAGGGCCGGGTTCAATTCAAACCCGGAGATTCGGCCCAGGAAGTCGATGCGCAAACCGTTCAATACGGCATCGGGCAATGGATCGAACACGACCTGCCACGCCTGACGTCCCTGCGCGAAGGCGCGCGGGAAATCGGTTTCGGTGAACTGCCAGCCTATGGCTGCGGTGGCACCCATGTACGCAGCCTGAAGGATTTGGGCACAGTCACGATCGCGTCCCTTTCGCAGAAGAAAGGCACGTTGTCCGTCCACTACAGCGTGGATTGAGGATTTCGGACGCTGCCAGATGCAGCGTCCGACGCCGGGGGAACCGCGTTCGCCGGTTCCGTTGACTATTCGATAGATGGACCTGAAACCATGATGCTTGACGTCGAGCGTCTCGATGAGACGTGCATAAAAAAACTGGCCAACGAAGAAGTCCTCGCCATCCGCTTCAAAGGCTTTCTGCCCCAGGCGCAGGCAATCCAGATTGGCGACAAGATCCTCGCCCCCGGCTTCGAGGGCTACATCAACGCGCCGAGCATCGGCCGCATCGGCATGGCGTTCTACGAGGCGGAAAACCAGCCGCTGCTGATCGAAGATTATTTCGAGCGCGCCACCAGCAACATCGCCGAACTACGTAACCGTTGCGCACCCTACTCGTCGCCGGTCGATACCTTGCGCTGCATGCTCGACGAATCCTGGCCGGCGGGTGCCCACCTGGAAAACCTCTACGGTCGCAAGATGTACGTCGGCCTGTCCCGCGTGGTGAAACCGGGAGTGTGCTTTCTGGCCCACCACGACATCTTCGCCAAGGACGCCCCGGACAGTTTTCAGGCCCGCAGCCTGGAGGCGCAGTTTGCCTGCAACGTCTACCTCAACATGCCGACCGAAGGCGGCGCGTTGCAGATGTGGGAAGACGACATTTCCCCGGACCGCTTCGACGAAATGCGCGGCGACAGCTACGGCATCGACCCGGCACTGCTCGGCCCGCCCGCCCTCGAAGTTCGCCCGGAACCGGGGGATTTCATCATGTTCAATTCGCGTCGCATGCACTCGGTAACGCCGGGCGTGGCCGATCCGCGCTTGAGCCTTTCGTTTTTTGTCGGCTATCGCGGCAATGCCTCACCCCTGACTTTCTGGAGCTGAAATGACATCGAATTATCTGGGCGAGTTTCTGGCGCTGGCCACCATCCACTTTCTGGCCGTGGTCGCTCCCGGCCCGGACTTCGCCGTGACCATCCGCCAGAGTGTGCGCTTCGGTCGTTTGGTCGGCATCTGCACGGCACTGGGCATCGGCGCGGGGATTTCCGTGCACGTGCTGTACACCCTGCTGGGCGTCGGCGCCTTGATGCACACCACGCCGTGGTTGCTGACCGTCGCCAAAGTGGTCGGCGGTGCTTACATTCTTTATCTGGGCGTCAGCCTGATCCGCAGCAAACCCAAGACGACAATGGAAGGCGAAAAGACCAGTGACGAACCACTGGTCGAGCAATCGCTGTTCAAGGCGTTTTCCACCGGTTTCCTGACCAACGCCACCAACCCCAAGGCCACGCTGTTTTTCCTGGCGATCTTCACCACGATCATCAGCGCCAGCACGCCGCTGCAAATCCAGGCCCTGTACGGGTTGTGGATGTGCGGGGTGAATGCGTTGTGGTTCGTGATCGTCGCGCTGTTCTTTTCCAGCAGCAAAGTGCGCGTGCTGTTCATGCGCATGGGCCACTGGTTCGAGCGCAGCATGGGGGTGATTCTGATCCTGTTTGCCGGGCGTCTGGTGCTGTCGATGTAAGCATGCTGATCGGAGAAGCCCGATTCAGACAGATTGGACGGGCTTTTTCGATTCTGCGCCGCTTTTGCATTTCTGTGCGACGCGTCCCACTCCGGGGGCTCCCGGGCACGCTCGTGTGGTGGTAGTTTGCGAGACCGTCTGACGCATCGGTCAGACAACTCCTTCTCATCGCCTGCAAAGGAATGCCCTTAGCAATGGATTTTTCACTCAAGCAACTGGCCGCGTCGACGCTGATTCTGGCCAGCCTTTCGTCCGTCACGCTGCCAGCCCAAGCCAACCTAACCGAGCAGCAGAGCGCGACCATTCTCAAGACCTTCAATGAGGCAAAGGTCAGTGACTTCAGAGCATTTCTCGGTGATCTGGCCAAGAACGACCTGAGCAAGACCGACGATCTGCGCCCTGCCATCAGCGCCTTCCTCGACAACAAGACGCTGACCGCCGAACAGCAAAACGAAATCCATCGCCTGCTCGGTCTGTACACCCGCGTGAAGTACGGCAAAGCTGCGCTGGAAACCCTGCGCGAACTGGTGGAAATCCCGACCTTCCGCAAGGACGGTGTCGATCAGCACGACAACCCCGAATTCATCAAGATCGCCGCCAAGATCAAGGATCTGGCTGAGTCTTTCGGCCTGAACTACCGCAACATCGACAACCGCGTCTACGAAATCTCCCTGGACGGCAGCGGCAAGGACGTCGTCGGCATTCATGCTCACGCCGACGTGGTGCCGGTAACGCCGGAAAACTGGGTGCTGAAGGACGGCACCAAACTCGACCCGTTCAAGGTCACGTTGATCGGCGACCGCATGTACGGCCGCGGCACCGAGGACGATAAAAACGGCATCGTCGTGACGCTGTATGCCATGAAGGTGATCAAGGAAGAGAAGCTGCCACTGGCGCGCAATTTCAAACTGCTGGTGGACACCACCGAAGAAACTACCGGTGACGCGATTCCCTACTACTTCGAACGCAACCCGACGCCCGAGTACAACCTGGCACTGGATGGCGGCTATCCCGTAGTGATTGCGGAAAAAGGCTACGGCACCGTCATGGCCAAGTTCGCCAAGCGCAAGGCCGAGGGTAAAGGCGCGGAAATCGCCTCGATGACCGGAGGCCTGGCGACCAACCAGATTCCATCGGTTTCGGTCGTCACGCTGGTGACTGACAAACCCGCCGAGCTGGCGGCCAGCCTGCAAAAGGCCGGCACTGAATACGCCAAGCGCAATGGCGGCGATTTCGAAGTGAACGCCAACGTCGATGGCAAAGACGTCAAACTCACCGTGACCGGTGTTTCCGCGCACTCGTCCGAGCCAGAATCCGGCGTTAATCCGGTCGCGCGCATGCTCGACTTCATCCACAGCGTGGACGGCAAGATCGCCTTCAAGCACAACCACATCACCGACGCTGCCCACTACGCCGCCGACAACTGGGGCCTGGATTACAAGGGTGGCAAGCTGGGCGTCGGCTTCGCCGATGACTTCATGGGCCCGCTGACCACGTCCCTGACCTACGTCGGCATGGACGACAAAACCTTCAAACTCGCGGT
Organism: Pseudomonas sp. B16(2017); assembly: GCF_002113205.1. Classification (NCBI taxonomy): domain Bacteria; kingdom Pseudomonadati; phylum Pseudomonadota; class Gammaproteobacteria; order Pseudomonadales; family Pseudomonadaceae; genus Pseudomonas; species Pseudomonas sp. B16(2017). The sequence continues at coordinate 12,742 of NZ_NEKA01000008.1, read as the reverse complement.
CAACCTACGCGTGCCGAAGGGCAAGTCGCCGGAAGTGCTCAAGCGCGAAATCGCCGACAAACTGGCGGCCTGGAGCAAGAAGACCCATGTCGCGGTCAACTTCGACTATTCGATCGCCGAACCGATGTACCGCAATCCAGAAGGTGAGTGGGTCAAGGCGCTGCTGGCCGTGGCCACCGAAAACCTGGGCATGAAACACGAATTCGGCACTTCGGCCGGCGCCACCTCGGTGCATGAACTGCCGAACGGCGTGCAATTCGGCCTGGCGCGACCTGAGGTCAAGTACACCGGTCACACCGATGGCGAATTCAAGACCGTTGACCAGTTCCTGCTGGACCTGCAGATCGTCACCGAAATGATGGGACGCATCGGGCAATTGCCGAAGCTCTGATCGCGTACCGGGCTCGCCACATTGGCGGGCCCACAAAAAAGGACCGCGAGGTCCTTTTCTATTGCCTGACAAAAACCGCACAAACAAAAACGCCGCTCATCACTGAGCGGCGTTTTTGTGAATTTGGAGCGGGAAACGAGACTCGAACTCGCGACCCCGACCTTGGCAAGGTCGTGCTCTACCAACTGAGCTATTCCCGCAATGGCGTCCCCTAGGGGACTCGAACCCCTGTTACCGCCGTGAAAGGGCGGTGTCCTAGGCCACTAGACGAAGGGGACACAGGCTACAACTTTCACTAATAAAAACGCCGCTCTTTGCAAAGCGGCGCTTTTTGAATTTGGAGCGGGAAACGAGACTCGAACTCGCGACCCCGACCTTGGCAAGGTCGTGCTCTACCAACTGAGCTATTCCCGCAAATGGCGTCCCCTAGGGGACTCGAACCCCTGTTACCGCCGTGAAAGGGCGGTGTCCTAGGCCACTAGACGAAGGGGACACGCTACCCGGAACACATGGTGTGTGTTTCGGTGTCCAGATCCGCCTCCGAAGATTGGGTTCTGGTTTCACTCAGCACCGCCCGAAAGCGTTGCTGTTTAAAATTGGAGCGGGAAACGAGACTCGAACTCGCGACCCCGACCTTGGCAAGGTCGTGCTCTACCAACTGAGCTATTCCCGCATTGGCGTCCCCTAGGGGACTCGAACCCCTGTTACCGCCGTGAAAGGGCGGTGTCCTAGGCCACTAGACGAAGGGGACACACTACAACATTCACTCCCTGCCGCGTTTCGCTGTGTGCTTTACGCTGCAAGTGGCGCGCATTCTATGGATGGATTGAAAGGTCGTCAACCCCCAGATATAAATTTATTTAAATCAATGACTTCGACCTGCTTTACGCACCGTTTCCGGCTTTTGCATCGCCCGGCGATTGACGCCTATATTCCGACACTCGCCAAGGCGTTATAGTCCACGGCACAGGTGATGGCAATCTGCACCCCAAGGGCCAGCATTTATATAAGCCGGTTCCTGGCCGATACAGATTCAGCTTCGCCGATCCAAACCCGTCGAGCGGCGCTAGGCTCCTGTATGCCAAGCCACTACACTCGCACGCGAACCCTATAAAGAGGTCTTACCGGTGACACCACTCATGATCACCCTGCTAGTCATAGCCGGGATCGCAATCTTGATCGCCATTGGCTACATGAACCATGTGGTGGAAAACACCAAACTGGAGAAGGCCCGCACCAAGGTCGAACTCAACGACCGCCTGCGCCGTTGCGGCGAACTGACCGAAACCTTCCCCGGCCAGTTCATGACCCCGGCCCTCAAACTGCTGCTGACTCGCCTCGAGCTGAACGTCTGCCAGCGCCTGCTGAACCTGGAAAAGACCAGCGCCACCACCAAGGCCCGCATCACCGAACTGAGCGCCCTGGTCGCCCAGGGCGAATCGATCCCGGTCAACAACCCGCCGGCACCGATCCAGACCGAAGCCAAGGCCAAGGACGTCCGCTTCCTCCTCGAAGCCCTCCACGGCCAGATCACCCGCGCCGCGCAGGACGGCTTCCTGCCACCGAACGAAGCCAAACACTGGATCCGCGAAGTACGCCACATCCTCGTGCTGCTGCACATCGAGTTCTTCAACAACCTCGGCCAACACGCCCTCCAGCAAAACCAGCCAGGCCAGGCCCGCCTCGCCTTCGAACGCGGCGTGCAATACCTGCGCAAACAGCAGGACCCGCAAATCTACGCCGAACAACTCCAATACCTGGAAAAACTCCTGGCCCGCGCCAACGCCCAGGTCATGGACAAGATCGCCCCGGTCGAAGGCGAAGAAAACCAACTGACTGCCGGCCTCAAAGATGTCGAGGCTGATGCGGACTGGAAGAAGAAAGTGATTTACGACTGAGTGCAGTCGGAGAGAGAAGCCACCGGGAGGTGGCTTTTTTATTGCCCGCGGAGAAGATCAAAATCAAAAGCGCCCTCACCCTAGCCCTCCCGAAACGTCGGACCGCCCGGAGTGAGAGCGGACTGACCGAGGTGATTGGGGGAGATACGCCGACGTGAAATACCGAGTCGCACTCAGGTTGAAACGCATGCAACTCAACTCACTCTACTGCACCTGCTGCACCTGCTGCACCTTCTGAATCCTATGCTTCTTCTACTCTTGCTTCTGCTTTGGCTTTGGCTTCCCACCACTCAACACGATGAGCGTTAGCTCGAGTAAGGCTTTTGACGTGCCGGCCCCATCGGAAGGCTGAGTGGAGGGATCCATCCGGGGGTGGGAGCGCAGCGACCGTGCGGCGAAGCCGCATGCATCGAGAGGAGGTGCAGCGAAGCAAACCGTAGGCGATGCCCCCGGATGAATCCCGGAACGAAGGAACGCCGAGCCACAGCGAGGTGCCGAACGCCGGGGCCTAGACCTTTGCTTCCTTTGGGGCGTTTGCCAAAGGGAGTCGCCGTAAGGGCGAAACCGCCAGCGGCAGCACCCGCAGAAACGGATATGAACGCAATAAAACGGGAACCTGGTCGGCCCAAAGGCCGCCAAGGTCAAAGCCGAAAGTGCCCCACCATCCCCCGAAGCTCACTCCCCAACTGCGCCAGCTCAACACTGGAAGCCGCATTCCCGCGCATGGCAATCGAAGACTGATCCGCACTCGCCCGAATACTCGTCACACTGCGATTGATCTCCTCGGCCACCGAACTCTGCTCCTCGGCCGCCGCCGCAATCTGCTGGTTCATCTGCTGAATCAACGAAACCGCCGCCGCAATACTCCCCAGGGCGCTTTCGGTCTGCAACGCATCGCTCACCGCCAGTTTCACCAGTTCGCCACTGCTCTGAATCTGCTGCACCGACGAATGCGCCGCCGAACGCAAGGCACTGACCAGCCGCTCGATTTCCTCGGTCGACTGCTGCGTGCGCCGCGCCAGCGCCCGCACCTCATCGGCGACCACCGCAAAGCCCCTGCCCTGCTCGCCCGCCCGCGCCGCTTCGATCGCCGCGTTGAGCGCCAGCAGATTGGTCTGCTCGGCGACACTCTTGATCACTTCCAGCACCGTGCCGATGTTCTGGATTTCCGCACTGAGACTTTCGATGCTCGAACTGGCCGAGGTCGCCGAATCCGCCAGTTGCTCGATCCGCGCCATGCTCTGGCGCACCACCTGCTGGCCGCTTTCGACCTTGCCATCAGCGGTCTGCGCCGCGAGCGCCGCTTCTTCGGCATTACGCGCCACATCGTGAACGGTGGCGGTCATCTGGTTCATCGCCGTCGCCACCTGTTCGGTTTCCTCTTTTTGGCTGCTGACCTCCAGGTTGGTCTGCTCGGTCACCGCCGACAGCGATTGCGCCGAACTGGCCAACTGTTCGATACCCGCCTGCAACCCGCTGACAATCGTGCTCAAGCCCGCGCCCATCTGCTGCATGGCCAGCATCAATTGACCGATTTCATCACGGCGCGATACCTCGATCGTTGCGCTCAAATCACCGGCCGCAATCTGTTGCGCCACGTGAATCACGCTGCGCAACGGTGCAACGATCAACCGGGTGATCACCCACGCCGCAATCAGCCCGACGAGCAACGCCAGCGCCGATGAGCCGATGATCAGCACCGAATTCTTTTTCAGTTCGCTCTGCATGGCGCCGTCTTGCGCAACATAGGCCTGTTGGACCCGCGCCACGACTTCGTCGGCCCGTTGGTGCAGCTGTTGATAGACGGTCTTTTCCTGGGCCAGCAACCCGGTGTACTCGGCCAGCTTGTCGCTGAAACCGGCAATGTGCCCGGACACTTCATTGAGCACCGTCAGATAGCCTTCGTCCTTGACCGTGGACTTGAGCTGCTCGGCTTGCGCCTGGGCTTGCGCAGCCTGCTCGATATTGCCCTGACCTGCGCTGTCATCGCCCTTGCGGCTTTGATCCAGGCGTACCCGCGCCTCGTTCATCGCCTGCAACATCAACCGTGAGACCTGACTGACCTGGCCGGCCTGCTCGATGAATTGCGCCCCGTCTTTGCCCTCGCTGTCTTTCAGGGTGTACGCGCCGTCGTCGGCCAGACCGGCCTGCAACACATCGAGATTGTTGGCAACGCTGGACACCGACCAACTGGCCATTTCCAGCGCCAGGTCCTTGGCCTGGGACAACGAGACGAACTCATCGAACGCCTTGCGATAGGCAATCAGTGATTGTTCGACGTCGCTCATCACCGGCACGTTCGCCGCCGATTGCGCCTTGAGCCCATTGGCCATGGCGATCAGACCGTCGACACCTTCGTGCAAGGCCTCGACGGTTTTCGGGTTGCCGTGCAAGGCGTAGTCCTGCTCCAGCAGCCGCACCTTTAGCAGGCCACTGTTGAGCGATGACATCTGCTTGAGGCCATCGAAGCGCTGGCTGATGGTTTGCAGGGACCAGACGCCAATGGCAGCTACCAGTGCGGTCAGCAGCAACACCAGCACAAACCCGATACCCAGTTTTTTTGCCATACCGAGGTTGGCAAAACGTCCTTGCACGGCCGAAATCATTGCGCGTAGTCCCCTGCCATAGTCTGTTGTCGAAGATTCGCAACGGCCTTGAACCAGCACAAGTCTCTGGCGTCGGAATAATGGCAAAAAGCTACGCACGCGTCGTTTTCAGAACGTTCGAGGTCGATCCATGGCTGTATCGCGAAAAAACTGCCGTGCCCGGGGATCGCAGGCGTAAGCCACGTTGATCCGCTGCCAGTCGCAGGCTTCGCCACTGGGACTGAACGACGTTGCGCAGGACAACTGCACACCGCATCGCAGAGCATGCCTGCGCAGGCGCGCCTCATCGGCCACTGGCGAACGTGCCCAGATGAACAGGCCGCCCGTGGGTTTGCCGAACACCTCCCAGTCAGCGTCTTCCAGCGCCTGAAGAGCGGCCGCACGATCAGTGGAAAGCCGCTGACGCTGACGCTGTACCAGTTTTCGATAGGCACCACTGGCAAGCATCCCCGCCAGCACCGCCTCGCAGAACCTTGGGGTCCCCATGCAACTGATCATCTTGACCCGCGCCATCCGCTCGACCAGCTCGCCATCGGCCAGCACGAAACCCACCCGTAGCGAGCTGCTCAGGGTCTTGGAAAAACTGCCGACGTAAATGACCCGCCCCTCGTCATCCAGCGCTGCCAGGCGAGTGCCGCTGCCGTTGTGCAAGTCAGCGTAGACATCATCTTCGATCAGCCGCAGGTCGTAGATCCTGCTCAGCTGCAGGATGCGTCGGGCGACCGCCGGCACCAGGCAACTGCCCGTGGGATTGTGATGATGACTGTTGATGAACAGCGCCGAGGGTCGGAACTGCTGCAGCAACGCCTCGAGGGCCTCGACATCCGGCCCGCCCGCCATGCGGCGAACCTCCAGCATGCGCACGCCATGCAAGCGCAGGAGATCGAACAGCGGCGCATAACCGGGGGTTTCTACCACGACGCAATCACCGGCCTTGAACAAGGTCCGCACGATCAGGTCGAGTGCGTGGCTGGCGCCGGCGGTGGTCATCACCTGCTCGTCAGCAGCCTTGATATTCAGCAATCCGAGGCGCCTGACAATCTGTTCGCGCAACGCCGGCAGCCCAAGAGGCGTGCTGTAGTTGAACAGGCTGGCCATGTCGGCGCGCGTCACCTCGCGGATCGCATAGCCGAGATCATCGGGCTCGCGCCAACTCTCTGGCAGGACGCCACTCCCCAGCGTCAAACCGCCGCGCCATCGGAGGGCCGGATCGCCCCCGGTGCGATCCCCCTCACACCCGGAGCCATCGATCGCCTTGCAGCAACCAGGCGACGAAGCCGCCACCATGAATCCCGAGCCCTGACGCGAGGCCAGAACCCCTTGCGCCACCAGCCGCTCGCAAGCCTCCATGACGCAGGACTGGCTGAGCAGATTGCACCGTGCGATCTCGCGCACGGAGGGCAGACGCGTCGTCGGCGGCACCTGCCCCTGCATGATCCACTCGGTCAACCCGTCAACAATCTGCTGTACGACCGGCACCATTGCCTGTCGGTCAATTCTCAATTCCATGAGCACGCAAACTCCTGTCCGTTTTTGCTGGCGGCAGTAAATCACAGCCACGCCCTTGAGGCTGTGCGACAAAACCGCCAAAAGCCTCCGTTCTCACCATTTGAAACACATTGTTTAGCGGACTCACGGAACCGCTCCCGAGGCGAAAAAAAACCCGCCGGTGGGCGGGTCATTTTTTGTCTCGGTCGACGCCACCTTAGAAGGCGGTCACGCCGCCATCCACGGCCAGCGAATGGCCGGTGGTAAAAGCCGCTCCGTCGCTGCACAGATACAGCACGGCGCTGGCGATTTCCTCGACCTTGCCAATGCGCCCGACCGGGTGCATCGCGTTGGCGAATTCACCTTTTTTCGGGTCCGCTTCATAGGCGCGACGGAACATGTCAGTGTCGATCACCGCCGGGCAGACGGCGTTGACGCGGATTTTCTTCTTGGCGTATTCGATCGCAGCCGACTTGGTCAGACCGATCACCGCGTGCTTGGAGGCGGCATAGATGCTCATCTTCGGCGCGGCACCCAATCCAGCCACCGACGCGGTGTTGACGATCGCCCCGCCGCCCTGCGCCAGCAGCAACGGCAACTGATACTTCATGCAAAGCCAGACACCCTTGACGTTGACGCCCATGATCGCGTCGAACTCGTCCATCGAGCCTTCGGCCAGTTTGCCCTTCTCGATTTCGATCCCGGCGTTGTTGAAGGCATAGTCGAGACGGCCGTAGGTATTGATCACCTCGTCCATCAGATTTTTCACTTCGCTTTCGACGGTCACGTTGCAGCGCACGAAGGTCGCTTCGCCACCGGCTGTACGAATCAGCGCCACGGTGCCCTCGCCCCCGGCCGCATCCAGATCAGCCACCACCACTTTCAGACCTTCGGCGGCGAATGCCTGGGCCGTCGCGCGGCCGATGCCGTTGGCCGCGCCAGTGACGACGGCTACCTGACCGGAAAACGTCATGCTCATTGTTATGTCCTCGAATGCGGGGGAATGGATGAAGGCAGCATAGCCACAGGGGCCTGAGTGACGTCAGCACTATCAGAAGGCCGGTTAGGCTTGCATGAATCGCAGTGATGAAACCCAGGCCTGCACTATCACCGTACTGGATCAGCCTGCATTCGCCCCGTGAGCCAACCTTGCGGCATCGCTCATGAAGGTCTATCAACAAGGCTTCATTCAATTCGAGTGCCTGTCATGACCAACCAGACCAATCGCCAGTTCCTGCTCGCCAAACGCCCAGTGGGCGCCGCCACCCGCGAGACCTTCACCTATCAGGAAGTACCGGTCGGCGAGCCGGCGGCAGGGCAGATTCTGGTCAAGAACGAATACCTGTCCCTCGACCCGGCCATGCGCGGCTGGATGAACGAAGGCAAGTCCTACATTCCGCCGGTGGGTCTGGGCGAAGTCATGCGCGCGTTGGGCGTAGGTAAAGTCGTCGCGTCGAACAATCCGGGGTTTGCCGTCGGCGACTACGTCAACGGTGCCATTGGCGTGCAGGATTATTTCCTCGGCGAGCCAAGAGGTTTCTACAAGGTCGATCCGAAACTGGCACCGCTGCCGGTTTATCTGTCCGCACTGGGCATGACCGGCATGACCGCCTACTTTGCCCTGCTCGATGTCGGCGCGCCGAAGGCCGGGGACACCGTGGTGCTGTCCGGTGCCGCGGGCGCGGTCGGCAGCATCGCCGGGCAGATCGCCAAAATCAAAGGCTGCCGGGTGATCGGCATCGCCGGCGGCGCGGACAAGTGCAAATTCCTGGTCGATGAACTGGGCTTCGACGGTGCCATCGACTACAAGAGCGAAGACGTGCTGGCCGGTCTCAAACGCGAATGCCCGAAAGGCGTGGACGTGTATTTCGACAACGTCGGCGGCGACATCCTCGACGCCGTACTCAGCCGTATCAACCTGAAAGCACGCGTGGTGATCTGCGGCGCGATCAGCCAGTACAACAACAAGGAAGCGGTCAAAGGCCCGGCCAACTACCTGTCGCTGCTGGTCAACCGCGCGCGGATGGAAGGCTTCGTGGTGATGGATTACGCCGCGCAGTACGCCAGTGCCGCCCAGGAGATGGCCGGGTGGATGGCCAAAGGTCAACTCAAGAGCAAGGAAGACATCGTTGAAGGCCTGGAAACATTCCCCGAGACCCTGGGCAAACTGTTCAGCGGCGAGAACTTCGGCAAGCTGGTGTTGAAGGTCTGAAAACAATGAAGGGAGCCATCGGGCTCCCTTCATTGTTTCTTCAGCTGTTCGCTCAGGCCAGTTCGGCAACCACCGAGGCCAGTGCCTTGGCCGGATCCGCCGCCTGGCTGATCGGACGGCCGATCACCAGATAGTCGGAACCGGCATCCAGCGCCTGACGCGGGGTCAGGATGCGACGCTGGTCGTCCTGGGCGCTGCCCGCCGGACGAATTCCCGGGGTCACCAGTTGCAGCGATGGATGCGCGGTTTTCAGCGCAGTGGCTTCCAGCGCCGAGCACACCAGACCGTCCATCCCGGCCTTTTCGGCCAACGCCGCCAGACGCAGCACCTGCTCCTGCGGCTCGATGTCCAGACCGATACCCGCCAGATCCTCACGCTCCATGCTGGTCAGCACGGTCACGCCGATCAGCAACGGCTGCGGACCGCTGCGCTTGTCCAGCTCTTCGCGGCAGGCCGCCATCATGCGCAGGCCGCCGGAGCAGTGAACGTTGACCATCCACACGCCCATCTCGGCCGCGGCCTTGACCGCCATCGCCGTGGTGTTGGGAATGTCGTGGAATTTCAGGTCCAGGAATACTTCAAAACCCTTGTCACGCAGAGTGCCGACGATTTCCGCGGCGCAACTGGTGAACAGTTCCTTGCCCACTTTGACCCGGCACAGTTTCGGGTCCAACTGGTCGGCCAGCTTCAGTGCGGCGTCACGGGTAGGGAAATCCAGGGCGACGATGATAGGAGTCTGGCAGGCGGACATGGATGGGCTCTCAGGCAAGTCGAAATCGGCGCGCATTGTAGCGGAACCGGCGGCGGCGCGGCACCCGATGATCGGTAAATCGTCGCGCCAACCGTGATCAGCATAGCCTTGCAGGGTATTGTGTCGAACCCGATACACAACCGACACGCCGACAACATGCGCCCGCGCTAGCCTCGCCAGCCGCAACAAGTCCTTACAGCAGCCCTTCCCGCCTCACGGCCGGACGCCTATGCTGAAACCACAACCTCGCAGCCTATCTTTGTGGTTGGCGGCCTACTGGCAGATGAACAGCCTCATGCACAACTCCCAAGCCTCCGTGAACGACGAACAGAAAGACGACAAGCGCTGGAACATCCGCGCGCTGATCGTCGACGATGACGTGCCGATCCGTGAATTGATGATCGACTACCTGGCCCGCTTCAACATTCACGCCAGCGGCGTCACCGACGGCGCGGCCATGCGCCAGGCGATGCAGGCCGAACATTTCGACGTGGTGGTGCTCGACCTGATGCTGCCCGGCGAAGACGGTCTGTCGCTGTGCCGCTGGCTGCGCGCTGAATCGGACATCCCGATCCTGATGCTCACCGCCCGCTGCGAACCCACCGACCGGATCATCGGCCTGGAACTGGGCGCCGATGATTACATGGCCAAACCGTTCGAACCCCGGGAACTGGTGGCGCGGATCCAGACGATTCTGCGTCGGGTGCGCGACGACCGCAGCGAACAGCGTGCGAACATTCGCTTCGACAACTGGCGCCTGAACAGCGTCCTGCGCCAGTTGATCGCCGACGATGGTCTGGTGGTGCCGCTGTCCAACGCTGAATTCCGCCTGCTCTGGGTGTTCATCGAACGCCCGCGCCGGGTGCTCAGCCGCGAACAGTTGCTGGACGCCGCCCGTGGCCGCTCGATCGAAGCCTTCGACCGTAGCATCGACCTGCTGGTCTCGCGTCTGCGGCAAAAACTCGGCGACGACCCGAAAGCCCCGCAACTGATCAAGACCGTACGTGGTGAAGGCTACCTGTTCGACGCCCGGGACATCGGCTGATGCGGGCGCGCTTCGACACGCTGTTCGGCCGCCTGTTTGGCATGCTGTTGGTGGCGATCGTCCTGGCGCACCTGCTGGCCTTCGCCTGGTTCCGCCTCTACGGCCCACCGCCCCCGCCACCGCCGCCGGAGTTCTCGCAAAACCTCGACGGTCAACAGCCGGCTCAGGATCCACGCTACCCGCCCCGTCCACCGCGCCCCTGGTTCGGCGGGCCGATCGTGCCGCTGACCTTCCAGTTCATCTCGCTGATCATCGCCGCCTGGTACGGCGCCAAGCTGCTGACCCGACCGATCCAGCGTCTGAGCGATGCGGCCGAGCGCCTGAGCGAAGACCTCGACAGCCCGCCACTGGACGAAACCGGCCCCCGGGAAGCACGGCAGGCTGCGTACACCTTCAACCTGATGCAGCAGCGCATCCGCGAACAGGTGCAGCAACGGGCGCGGATGCTCGGCGCCGTCTCCCACGACCTGCGCACCCCGCTGTCGCGACTGAAACTGCGTCTGGAAAATATCAGCGACGACAAACTGCAGGGCCAGATGCGCCAGGATCTGGACGACATGATCGGCATGCTCGACGCCACCCTCACCTACCTGCACGAACAGCGCACCAGCGAGGCCTTGCAGTTGATGGACGTGCAGGCGCTGGTCGAATCACTGTGCGAAAACGCCCAAGATCAAGGCGCCGACGTTCAGGTCAGCGGCCACTGCGCCCCGTTGCAGGTACAACCGATGGCCCTGCGCTCGTGCATCAACAACCTGATGGACAACGCCCTGCGCTACGCCGGCCAAGCGCACATCGAACTGCAAGACCAGCGCGAACAACTGCTGATCCGCGTCATCGACCACGGCCCGGGCATCGCGGCGGACAAGCGTGAAGCCGTGTTCGAACCGTTCTTCCGCCTCGAAGGCTCACGTAACCGCAACTCCGGCGGCGTCGGCCTGGGCATGACCATCGCCCGGGAAGCGGCGCAGCGCCAGGGCGGACAACTGACCCTGGCAGAAACCCCCGGCGGCGGCCTGACCGCCGTGATCCAACTGCCTCGCCACTGAGTTTGACTGTGTACCGGCCGGTACAAACCTCACATACCCACGACACCTTGCACCTTGAGGCTGCATAAGCCGGTACACCCACCGGTTTTCCAGTCCAAGGAGTGAGCCCGATGATCGGTAGCGTCAGCAACTACACGAGCTATACCAGCACCAGCAGCACCTCCACCCAGAACGCCCGCAGCCAGCAGCTGCAAAAGGAACTGTTCGCCAAGCTCGACAGCAACGGCGACGGCGCGGTGGATCAGGACGAACTGGGCAGCGCCCTGTCGCAAAAGTCCAACGACGGCCTGCTGGTCAGTCTGAGCAAACAATTCGGCGATCTGGACAGCGACGCCAGCGGCAGCCTCAGCGCCGAAGAAATGACCGCCATGGCCCCACCGCCACCCCCCCCAGGCGACCAGGCCCCCAACACCGAACTGGCCGACGCCCTGATCAGCGCCCTGGACGCCGACGGCGACGGCGCCATCAGCAGCGACGAACTGAGCAACGGCCTGACCAGCGCCGGCAGCACCGCCGACAGCAGCAAAATCTTCTCGGCCCTGGACAAAAACGAAGACGGCGTCGTCAGCCAGGACGAACTCGCCGCCAGCCTCACCCCACCGCCACCCCCGCCCCCACAAGCCTCCAGCGACGAACTCTTCAGCCAACTCGATGCAGACGGCGACGGCAGCGTCACCGCCACCGAGTTGAGCAGTGCGTTGCAAGCCAGCGACAGCAACTCATCGAACAACACCGACACCGCCGCCGCTCTGCTCAAGGTTCTGGACAGCGACAGCAGCGCAGGCGTCAGCAGCGACGAACTGAAAGCTGCACTGCATGCAGGTCGCGAACGCCCGGATGACGAACAGACCGCCAGCAATACTCAAACCACCACCGAAGCGCTGAACCGGATGATTGCCAATCTGAGCAAGCAGTACTCGCTCGAAAGCACCGCGTCGGTGGGCAAGTATTTGAATGTGGCGACTTGAGGTAATCCAAAACCAGGATGAGCGTTAGCTCGACAAAGCTCTTGATCTTGATCCACCCGCCCCTTCGGAAGGCTGAGTGGAGGTGTTCATCCGGGGATTGGCACGCAGTGCCGTTTGGCGAAGCCGAACTCATCGACGAAGTCGATGCCCCCGGAAGGACGCCGGAGCGAAGGAACCCGAGCCTGCGAGGGCCGAACGCCGGGGCGAGCGTTTTTTGCTTACTTTTTTAGGCGCTCCCTCTGTGTCAGGCTACCTGTCGCCCTTGTTGATTGACTCGTTCATTCAAGAGGGTGAAGGTGCATAACAATGTCCAATTTAGGCAAGCGCTACGACA